>JBHGBE010000078.1:0-21039 GCA_041946855.1 Phycisphaerae bacterium
GGGATTTCGAGTACTTTTTGCGCTACGCCTCCGAAAATCACGCTTGTTCAGGGTCTAGACTGAAAGAGGCGGGTCGATGCACGAGGGCGTGAGGCCGGCGGCCTGATCTGTTAGACTCAGCGGCGATGCCTGAATCATTGCTGGAACATCATTACCGCAAGAACCGCCTGCACGTGCTGACGCTCGACGCAGTGCTGGCCGAGGATGTCCGCGCGCGCATCGCCGGCGATCCGCGGATGCAGGAGGTCGAGTGCGTCGCGCCAAGCAGCAAGGAGATCACGGTCGAGGACGTGGAGGCCATCGCCAAGGGCACCGTCAGGTCGCGTGTGCTGGTCATGGACGTCCGCAGCTTCACGCTGCCGAGGCTGATGCACGCGTTCAACAAGGTCATCGGCTACAACCGCCGGGACCTCAACAAGCGATGCCACACCGTCCTCATCGGCGACGGGCCGCCGGGCCTCTTCGCCACGCAGAACACCTTCGATTTGATGTCCGACGAGTTGGCGCGGTTCCGGCTCGACTACCACGCGGCCGTGTTCTTCTTCGACCCCTTCACTCACTACCCGCAGGACGAGCGGCTTGGGCTTCAACTGGACGCCCTGCACGGCCTGCCGGCCGGCATACCAAGGCGGCTGGCCAAGTGGTTCAAGCGGGACATCAGCGTGGCGGAGGTGCGGCGGTACTTCCGCGCGGAGTCCGCGCCGCCCGCCCAGCGCCAGGCCAAGAAGGCCCAGAGGGCCGAGGTCCTCCGGCAGGTACTGGAGAAGCGCATCAAGGAGATGGCCCCCGGTCAGGAGCAGCGGATACTGCCGATCCTCTCACGCGAGGGCCTGAGATTGCCGGAGGAGACGCTGGCCGTGAATGTCTATCCCCTGTTCTTCGAGGACTGGATCGCCGAGTTGATGCAGCGTTGAAAAGGTGCTGCTCGCGTGGAACCTGCTCCTCGGTCATCCCCTCTCGGTTGACATGAATCACCTTTTGGGGGCCGATGCAGGGAACACCGGGAGATTGGCACACCGGGAAATTAGTGCCTGTCCCGAATTTCAGAAATTCGGGACAGTCACCAATTTCCGTGCCTTCGTCGCCTTAGGGGCCTTGAGGCCGGCAGGCCACCAGTCGCCACACGAAGTGCGGGTAGTCCGGGCCGGCGATGGGATGGGCCATGCCGGGCGGGTAGTCCTCGTGGTAAGGCTCGGCCGTCGCGCGGAAGCGGAGCATCTTGACCACGGCCGGCTCGAACTCAATGCTCAGGAAATCGCAGTCGCCGCTGATGCCTTTCAGCTCCCCCGCCTTTCGCCACGTCTGGCCGTCCTCGGATATCTCGAGCGCAACGTCGATCCTGTGCGTGCGCCCGGGCGAATACTCGTGATCGACGCCGTAGCTGGGCCCGCGGATGTCCACGCGGCAGAGCTTCACGGCCGGCTCAAGCGTCTGCACCATTCCGAAGGGCTTGTAGCTGGTGTTGCAGAGCAGCATCCCGCAATCCGCACGGGAGATGCCCGACAAGGTGAACCCGGCGCCGGCGGTCGGCTCGACGGCACATTTCACCTGCGCCGGCGGCGTCTTGGGGACGGCCGGCGCACTGGCCACGGTGGAAGCGGCCTTGGACGGCCCGCCAGCATCCTCGACGACCGGCGCCTTGAGGTTAAACAGGTGCTTGTCACCGACTCGGCCGGCCTCGCTCATGCTCGCGCGCTCCATCACCGCACCGGGGCATCGCGGCGCACGCATGGGCGGCAGGAGCGGCGGCTTGTCCATCCGCTTGGACCAGTAGTTGAGGTCCTGCTCTATCGGCTCGACGCCCGTCATGGCGATGATCGCCTCGCACATCGGGTTGGCCCGCTTCTGTCCTTGCTCGCCCTCGTAGCCGGGCGTCACGAAGCGCAGCGCCTTGACCGTCTTGTCGGGATACGGGTTGACCCACTCGACCACCTTCAGCAGGACGCTGCTTCCGCCGGGACAATTGCCCAGCCAGCCGACGCGCTCCAGCAGCAGCGGGCAGCCGGCGAAGCACCCGTTGTACTCGTTCATGTTCCAGAAGTCGCACTGGTCCCACACCCGGAACGAGTCAACCGCGAGCCACGTGTCGTCGTCGTAGATCACCCGGCAGCAGGGCAAGAGCCACCGGTGATGCCTGAGCAGGTCCTGCGTGCTGGCCTGCCACGACGTGCGCAGGAAGACCAGGCTTGCCGTCTTCCGGCCGACGGGGATGGGGCCGGCCGTCTCGGCGACTCCGGCGGCGTCCTTGGGGTGCGTCACGCCCGGCAGCGGCCGGCCGAGCATGAGCACGCCCTTGCCGTTGTTTTGGTCGGGGTCGATGAGGTCGAACTCGACGCCTGAGAGCACCTGCTTTCCCGCCGGCACGTACCGCAGGTCGATCTCCTGCACCCGCCCGGCCTCCAATGTCTCGGCGCCGGTGGGGTGGCTCACGTGGTTGGCGAACGCGCGGATGTCGATGGGGAAGAACTTCGGCCGCTCCCCCGCCCGCCAGGAGGGCAGGTCGCGCCGGAACCGCCAGCAGTTGGCCCACGCGTGCAGGTCCTGGAGGTCGATGCCGCTTGCGGGCGGCTTGTCCGCGCCGTGCCACATCGCCTCGACGGTGCGGATCATCCCCGCCAGGCGGTACGTCTCGCCGAACTTGCCTATCGTGCCCAGGTCCGAGCCCATCGGCCCGCGGAAGAGGCGCTCGGCGGATGGATGTTCAAGCGGGCCATCCGCCGTCACGGCCGGGCGGAGGCGATCCTTGACCTCCTGCGGCAAATCGGGGTCGGCCGGCGAGAGCCCGTCGGGGAGGATGTACGTGAAATCGCCGGGCAGCGACCGCACATCGGCGGCGACGATGGCCCGCCGCCATCGCGGATCGCCGCGGTCGCCGAAGGCCACGTTGCGGGGCTCGATAACGCCGGTCGCGCCCTTGGAGCGGAGGTGCTCGGCGAATCGCTGGGCGAAGTACGCGAACAGCTCGTCCTTGGTCTTGCCGCTCCTGCGGCACTCGCGGCAGACGGCCCACCGCGAGCCGGTCGTGGGCTCGTGCAGCACAAGTTCATTAAGCCACACCTTGCTCGGCGAGGCGTAGAGGTCCAGCAGCTCGTCCAGTTGGCCGAAGGCAATCGAGTACGTGCGGTCCTTCACGGGGCATAGATTCAGGGAACTGCCAAGCTCCTCGGGCGCCTCGTCCTGGTCGCGCTCGACCACGCTGAAGTCCTTGGCCGCCTGGACGATCTTGTCCCAACCGCCCAGGTGGATCGCGGGCGGCGTCAGCAGCATCGGGCGCAGCTCCAGATGGTGCTGCCTGCGTACCTGACGGCAGAACTCCCTGAACTGGTCCGCGGGCCATGGAAGACCTTTCTCCGGCAGGGCCGAGTACACAGCGTTGAGCTTGAATCGCGACTGGAGATGTGCGTTGCGGACCAGCCGCGGGATTTCCGACTCGATCGCGCCGAAGAACGAGCCTTCGGTGAAGAACACGCTCCGCTCCAGCGTTACCGGCCAGTCCTCCACCATCATGCACCGCACGCCCAGGCCGTTCTGGGCGGCGTCGCTGGAACTGTGCCAGCGCATCGCGAGCATCATGCCCTGCACGCCCCAGTAGAGGCCCGCGCCGTCGCCGCCGAGGATGACCACACGCTTCCGCGAAAAGCGCATCGCGTACGCCTGCGGCCGGTCCTGCGCTATCGTCAGGCCCTCGGCCTTGCGGACCTCCTCCGCCAACTTGCCGAGCCTGGGCTGGCCCAGGTAGATCACGCCGTCCATCGCCGCGCCCGGCTGGGGCTCATCCTCGATTGGCACGTCGATCTGCCACCGTTCGCGGATTTCATCCTGTATCTGCTTGGCGATCTGCCTGGCCTCGCCATCCGCCTGGGCGACGATTCGCGTCCGCGGACCTATCACAAACCAGCCGTCTTGCTTCGTCATCTTCCGCGGCCGTGGCAGGATCTGGCAGGCATCCGGATCTGGCGCGGTCGTGGTCCACTTCTTGGGCGGGGCGTTCTCGTTGGGCACCCACGGCCGGAAGGGCTTGATGCCCGCATGGTCGCCCTTTGGCTCGCCCCAGACCCAGAACTCCTGGATGCCGTCCATCTGCGGGAAGTCGCGCGTGCCGACAGGCTGCGTCACGCGCCACATGAGGTAGCGGACCACGGAGTCCAGGCCGCCCACGCTCTCATAGGACCGCCTGTCGCGCCTCCGCTTTGCCGGGTCGACGAACTGGCCGTTGTCCATGTGCAAGAGCGTCCAGTTGTCATCCTCCTTGAGCTTGCCCCATATCTCCAGGTTGAGGATGTTGGGGCCGGGCAGGAGGACATCCAGGTCGCGCACGAAGTACTGGCCGCCCAGGTCGACCTCCACCACCCTTGGGCGGCGGCCCCAACAAGCGTAGTCCGACGGGTTGGCCGTCTGCCAGAAGACCGACTCGGGCCTGCCGGTGAGGCTGCCTTTGCCGAACGGAATCCAGCCCTTGGCCCCACCGACATCCTCCACGCGGAGGTTGTAGTCGTAGGCCCAGTTCCACTCCCCTTCAATACGGAGGGATGGGTTGGCGTCGCCCACGATCTGGTCCTTGTAGTCCAGCATCACGTACTGGTAGCGGCCCTCCGGGGCGGCGGGCGAGATGGCGCGGAGATTGCGGTCCGCGTGGCGATAGTTGTTCGTCAGGCAGTACGGGCCGGGGGGCTTCTCGCCGGGCTGGTACTGGAGCAGCGCCTGGCGGATCGTGACGGCCGCGGCCGCGCGAATGGCGATCGTCGCCTTGTCCTGCCCCGGCGCGGTCCAGAAGCCGGCCTGGCCCTTCTTCAGCTCCAGCCGCTTGCCGTCAAGCAGCACCTCAAGCGATTGCGGACTCTGCGGCAGGCCGTCGGCCTCGACGGACAGCCAGTAGAAGCTGCCGCCATGCACCTGGACGGTCTGCCTGATTGCGGCATCCTTGCCAAGCGCCACGCCGCCGGCCGGCTGGGTCTGGGCCTTGGCGGCCTCGACATCGCCTTGCGCCTGCCAGGGCGAGCCCTCCTTGCCGGAAACCATCGCGAATCCGCCGTCGCGCAGCGAGTTGGCATCCTCGAAGTACAGCAGGCCATTGAACCCGGCGATGTACGGCGTCGCGACGGCGATGTCGGCGTTCCACGTGCTGATCATCCGGTTCCTGGCGTCCTCCTGCTGCGCGCCCCAGCGGACCAGCTTGAGGCCCATCACGTATCCGCGCGGCGGGCCCTTGGGCGGCAGGACGCTGTTGTTCCGCGGGAGCTTCTTGATCGTCGCGAAGGGGATCGCCATCTCCAGCATCCAGCGGTTGGGGCCAAACTTGCCCGTCGACTTCCAGACGGGGACGTGATAGCCGTAGTCGGGGCCTACAGGGATGCTCATCAGCCCCCAGCCGGCCAGTTGCGCCCGCGAGTTGGCCCGGAACGAGTAGACCTCGCCGTCGCCCTGCACGCCGCCGACCTCGATGATCGCCTCGACGCAGTCATCCGGACCGCACGGCTGGAAGGACTGCGACAGCGCGCCGTCCATCCGCACGCGCTGAAGCTCGGGCTCCTCGCAGACGAAGCCGAAGTAGAGGTTCTCCCGGTCGTAACAGGAATAGACGACGGTCTGCCGGCCGGATGGCTCGTTGCGGGCCAGTTGCGACCACGCGCTGTGTGTCCTGCCGCAGTTCCGCCAGACGAGGTCTTTGTCCACCTCGCCGTCGATGACGGGGCCTCTGTCGACCTTCGTGCAGACAAGCGTGAGGCGGTCCGGCGATATCTTGCTGTCGAACCTGGTCCTGAACTCGGGCGCATCGGCTCCGCCGGCGCGGACGGCCATGGACAGGGCCAGGACAAAGACCAGGAAAATCCTCTTCTTCATACCGTGCATGGTATCGGCCCGGCCGTCCGCACGGAAGCGATAACACGAGTCGCCCGGCGCCTATGCCGAAAGCGCTGGCAAATCGGATGGAGACCGCCGAGAATCGTCCGGGATTTCCCACAAGTTAAGGAGCCTGGAATGTTCGACGGATTGCTGCGAGACCTGCCCGTGATACGCAACCGCAAGACCGGCCGGTGCTCCTCCTGGGACACGACCGGGCGCAACCGCGACTGCTGGACCATCCCGGCCGGCAAGTCGGAGGTGCTGGCCGACATCAAGGGGCCGGGAGTCATCACGCACATCTGGATGACGCAGCCCAACCACTACCGCGAGTGCCTGCTCAAGATCACCTGGGACGACGCACGCGGCCCCAGCGTCCTGGTCCCGCTGGGCGACTTCTTCGGCCTGGGGCACGGGATCGTCAACTCGTACCAGTCGGCGCTCTTCAGCGCGTCCACCCGGATGCCCTACCAGTTCAACCAGGGCTGCGCGCTGAACTGCTACGCCCCCATGCCCTTCCGCAAGAGGGCCGTGGTGGAGCTGATCAACCAGTCGGCCCAGCCGCACAGGCAGTACTTCTACGTCGATTACGAAACGCTCGACAGCGTTCCCGACGAGATGGGCTACTTCCACGCGGAGTTCCGCCGGGCCAATCCCTTCGGCGGCTGGGGCCACGAGATTCCATCCAACGCCCCCGGCAGCCAGTTCTCCAACATCGTCAACAAGGAGCGCATGGCCTGGGAGAACAACTATGTCATCCTCGAGACGGCCGGCCGGGGGCACTACATCGGCTGCAACCTCAGCGTCACCAACTTCCGCGGCGACTGGTGGGGCGAGGGCGACGACATGATCTGGGTCGATGGGTACAAGTGGCCGCCGGACCTGCACGGCACCGGCAGCGAGGATTACTTCAACCAGGCCTGGGGCATGCAGGACAACGCCTTCCTCCGCAACGGCTCGTCAGTCTTCGAGGGCGGCACGATCCCCCACCGACCCGACCAGCGAATGACCCCCTGGAACGTCGGCGGATACCAGACCAGCTACATCTTCCACCTTGAGAACCCGGTGCGGTTCACGCGCGAGATCAAGGTCACCATCGAGCATGGCCATGGCAACCACCTCCGCAACGAGATGAGCAGCGTGGCCTACTGGTACGCCGCCCGGCCGAGCCGGATCGCCGCCCCGCCGCCGGTTCAGAGGCGCATGCCCGTCCTGCGGAACAACATGGGCCGCTGGCTGCACGACCCGCGCTCGCAGATCACGCCGCACGAGGTCAAGCTCAACCCGGAGATGAAGCGGATGAAGGCGGCGTTCCGCAAGGCGTCGGCGAAGAGGTAGGGATCAGGCTTCTATGCTGGAGATGGCCATCATCCCCACTAATGCTGGCCTCTCACTTCGGCGATGGTTTCCCGATATCGCCAGGCATGTGGATTGTCCACAGGAGGATGCAGAGGTAGAATGCTGACAGAGGCCCAAGGCGATGACAACGGCTGAGTCCAAGGAGTTGCTGGCCAAGGCAGTCGATGAACTGCCCCCGGAGAAGGTGGAACTGCTCGTGGAATACGCCGAGTCTTTGCGCAGGGCCTCCCGGCCTCGCAGACGCAATTTCGGATTCGCTCGCGGGCAGGTGAACGTTCATCCTTCCTTCTTCGACCCTTTGCCCGATGACATCCTTGACGCGTTCGAGGGCAAAGGGGAATGAACCTCCTGCTCGATACCTGCTCCCTTCTGTGGGCTTCGACCGCGCCGGAACGTCTGTCACCTGAGGCCACGAAGGCGTCCAACGAAGCGAACGCCGCCTTGTACGTGAGCGCCGCATCAATGTGGGAGATCTGCCTGAAGCACCGCCTCGGCAAGCTCGACTTGCCAAGACACCCCAAGGACTTCATCGCTTGGGCGATGGCGGAACTGGACCTTGTGGCCCTGCCAGTCCTCGTCGAAGCGGCCGCGCTCGAAGCTGACTTGCCGCCACACCATAGAGACCCATTCGACCGAATGCTTGTTTGCCAGGCGAAGCACCACGGATTGACCATACTCACGCCGGACAAGCTCATCTCGCAATACGGGGTGCCGTGCATCTGGTGAGCGCCGCCGTGGGCGCGCTGTCATCTGAGGTCGGCGCTCAAAGCCTCGGATCAACCGGTTCGCTCTCCATCGCCAGCACGCCGAAGACGCACTCGTGTACGCGCCGCAGCGGCTCGCGACGAACGAAGCGTTCCAGGGCCTCGACGCCCAGGGCGAACTCGCGGATGGCGAGCGAGCGTTTCACGCCCAGCCCGCGGTTGCGGAGACGGTCCATGTGCTCCCTGGCGGTGTACTCCGGGCCGTAGATGATCCGCAGGTACTCCCGGCCGCGGCACTTCACGGCCGGCTGGGCGGGGCCGCAATCCTCACCGTTGCTGAAACGCTGAAGGCGCTGGCATTTCCAGTGAAGACAGCGGAAAATCAGAGCCGGAAGTCGCACCGGGTAGGGTGTCCGAGCGGCTTAAGGAGCCGGTCTTGAAAACCGGTGTGGGCGCAAGTCCACCGTGGGTTCGAATCCCACCCCTACCGTTTCCCACCTGCCGCCGCCGACGCTGCGTTTGGGCCCGGCTGGCGGGCCTGGTCGGCGGGGCAAGGCGTGGCTACTGGTCGTCGTAGTGCGGGTTGTTGGCGGTCCCGACGAAGCCGAGGCTGGTCTTGGAGCTCACCGCGCCGCCCTCGGGGCCGAAGCTGTCGGCGTGCCCATCCGCGCACAGCGCGTTGGCCAGGTTGAGGTGGCGGAAGTGCGTGGTGGGCTGCTGCGGCACGCCGTTCATCTTGAGCGGCGCCAGCCAGGTGCTGTTCTGGAACGTCGGCGCGCCCATCACGGTCCAGTACATGGCCGAGTCGGCGAAGACGAACAGGGCGGCCGGATTGCGGACATCGCCCGACTTGCGTGTGGGCAGCGGCTTGCCGGTTGCGTCGGTCCGCGTCAGGCCGGGGTCGAGGCACCAGGCATTGTAGCCGTAGGTCGTGGTCGGCTCGCCGACCCCCGCCTGCGGGGAGTATGTGCCCCAAATAAGCGAGGGGCACCACAGCCGCTCCAGCCGCCAGTCGCAGTATTTCATAAACGGGCTGGCCTTCACGTCCACCGGGTTGCCGGGCGCGCCCCAGAAGTACGCCGTCCCGCTGATGTAGGGCCAGAAGGACTCGGCGTTGTCGGCATGGTACATGCCCATCGATGCGCCCAGGCCGTGCAGGCCCGCGGAGCACCTGGCCCTGCGGGCGATCTCCCTGGAGGCCGCCAGACTGGGAACGAGAATGCTGATCAGAAGCGCGATGATCGCGATGACTACAAGAAGCTCGATGAGCGTGAAGGCCCGGGGACGATTGGCGATTTTCGATTGACGATTGTCGATTGAACGGCGCGCACGCCGCTTGGCGGACGTTACCGCGGTGCAATCGACAATCGGCAATCGACAATCCGCAATTTGCTTCGCCGCGCGTCCCATGATATCGTTTCGCGTAATCGAGCGGGAGGGGTCCCCAAACGCGGATTACCGCGTTTGGGGGCCCCACGCCCGGGCCGGCATGGCAGTGTGGCCCGGGGCCCGCCCAATCGGGAAAGTCTCCTATCTTCTTCTCCTGCCGAGCATCGCCAGGCCGCCGAGGGCCAGCAGCGCGAGGCCGGCCGGCTCCGGCACGCCGGGCGAACCGCCGCCCTGGCCGAAGTTGTCGAACCAGGCGATGTAGTCCGTCATGTCGACGATGCCGTCGGCGTTGAAGTCCGCGCCGGACCATCCGACGCCGGCCGTCGAGCCGAAATTGTTGAACCAGGTGATGTAGTCCTTCATGTCGACGATGCCGTCGAAGTTGGCGTCGCCCGGCGTGGCCAGGGCGACCATGTGGCCGTTTGTGTCCACCGTGTAGACGACGCCGCCGACCACGATCGGGCTGGTCCCCGCGCCGACGTACGACCCCAGCACCGATCCATCGTCCGCGTTGAGGACGGTGAGCCTGGCGACAGTGCTTGGGCTGTACGGGTCCACCTCGGAACCGACGAACAGCTTGCCGTTGGCGTAGGCGATCTGGTTGCCCCATCCGCCGACGCCGCCGACGGACCAGAGCCGCCGGCCGTCGGTGGCGCTGAAGGCCATGACGCTCTGCCCCGCGCCGCCGTAGAGGGCCGTGCCGCCCCCTATGAAGACCTTGTCGCCGGCGACGATGGGCGCGCCCTGCCCGTTGACGGCGTTGTCGAACGCGCCGGGGGCGGCGCTCATGTTCCAGGTCCGCCAGAGCACCTCGCCGGTGGTGGCGCTGAGCGCCCAGAGGGTCGCGTTGAACGTGTGTCCGAGCTGGTCATCGAAGCTTCGGGCGTAGATGACGCCGTCGGCGTAGGTCGCGCTGCCGGTGAACGAGTAGGCCGCCAGGTCGTTGGTGGTGGAGCCGACAGGGGCGGCGGCCTGCGTCATGCTCCAGAGCACGCTGCCGGTGTTGGCGTTGACGACCTGTATGCCTCCGCCCATCGGCAGCGGCGGCACCGAGAAGCCGTGCCCCCAGCTCATGACGGCGTAGGTCGTGCCGCCCGAGGCGAAGAGCAGAGGCGTGCCATACGAGTTGCCGCCGACATCGGTTGGCATGGCCACGTTGAGCGAGGCCGGCACGACGGCCCCGCCGGTCCCGGCGTTCAGGTCCACGCCGGTCAGGCTGCCGTTGGACTGGCTCATCCAGTACGCCTTGCCGTTTCCGACGGCCGGCGCGCCGTTTACCACCGCGTTGACGCCGTTGGAGCCGGGATTGACGTGCTGCCAGACGATCGAGCCGTCGGCCGCCGAGATGCGGTAGAGCGTGTTCCAGCTCGCCACCAGGATGTCGCCGCTGGCGGGATCGACGCTCGCGCCGTTGTGGCTGTTGTAGCCGCCCTCATCCTGAAGGGCCGCGGAGACCCACTTGACCGAGCCGTCGGCGGCGTTCAGCGCCACGAGGCGCGCCGCGCACGTCCAGTCGGCGCTGAAGTCGCCCAGGGCATAGGCGTACAGGACGCCGTTGGACACAACAGGCGACGTGCCCGGCTGGAACTTCAGGCCATAGCTGCTGCCGGGGCCGTCGTAGACGTTCGCGCTCCATGCCTGGCCCAGGCTGCCCAGGCCGGCCGGGCCGGAGTCGCCGGTGATGCCGGAGTTGTACGAATCGTGCTGAAACTGCGACCAGTCGGTCGCGCCGATGGCCGGCGCGGCCGCCAGGGCCGCCACAAACGCAACTGTGATGTATGCTCTCATATCAAACCTCTGCCTTACGTGGTTCTTTCCGTCGTCGCACTCGCGGCCAGGATTCGCCCCGGCAGGCGACGCGCCCGCCAAGCGCCGGCCGCACCGAACTTCGCTGCCATCCGTGGTGTGCTTTCCGGTTCGTCTGGTCTCCTGTTCGACGCCGTCCAGTCCGTGGCGCGCGATCCAGGCGCAGAATCGCGTCGCCTCAACCTGTCGGGGGGATTCGCACCGGGCCGCGCGGGGGCGCTGACGGCCTGCACCTGCCGCCATGCTCGCGAGCGGCCATGCAATGATGCGAAAAGCCCCGGTCCTCGCGGTCGAGGTGCCGGGGCCATGATGGCGTGCGTCACGTCAGTCCCGGTCGCCGATTGACTCGCGAAGGAAAACCAGGTTGGTCGCAGGCAGGTCTTCTGGCTTCCGGCTCGCCTTGGTCCTCACCAAGGTCATCCGCCGCGCCTTCCCACTCGATCACGCATCGGAGCAGTGGCTACTGCGGCGGTCAGCACCGGTTACAGCGGCGCGTCCGCGGCCGATTTTCACGGCCTTCCCTATTTGTGGCCCTCGAACTGACGGGCCGGCCCTCGCGGGCACCTGCAACGCCGGACAATCTAGGCGCGCTCGACGTGGGTGTCAAGCATTCGCCGTGAAGATTTGCAGAATTCCGGAAAATAGGGACGCACCCTATTTATCCCGAAGCAAGCCGAAAAATAGGGTGCGTCCCTATTTATTTCGCCTATCGCGCCTTGGCGAATTCGCGCTCGAACGCGGCGATGAGGCGGACCTTGAAGGCGTCGAGACCCTCGCTGACGCGGACGCCAGCGGCACGCGCATGCCCTCCGCCGCCGAACTGCGCGGCGACGGCCGCAACATCGATCGTCTCGCGGCTGCGGAGGCTGGCGCGGAGCGGGCCGTCCGTCTCCACCAGCAGCACGCTGGCCTCGACGCTGCCGATCCGCAGGGCCTCGTTGACCAGGTTCTCCGTCTCATCCTGAAACGCCCCGCTGGCGGCGAAGTCGGCTCTGCGTATTGCCATCACCGCCAGGCGCCCGCCGCGGTGAAGCTCCAGACTTGCGAGCATCCGCTGCATCAGGCGGATCCGCTCCGGGCGGTCGGTCTGGAATATCCGTGCGTAGAGCTTGTCGGGCGTCAGGCCGGCGTCTACGAGGTCGGCCATCGCGCGAAGGCATCGCGAATCGGTGTTGGAGAAGCGGAGCCAGCCGGTGTCGGTGGTGACGGCCGTGGCCAGGGCCTCGACGCAAGCCGCGTCGAGCGGCCACTTCAGCGTGCGGAGCAGCTCCAGGACCATGACGCCCGCGGCGGCCGCGCTCGTGTCTGTCCATCGCGCCGCGCCGATGTCGTCGCGCGTCGCATGGTGGTCGATCACGGCGGTCTTCGCCCGGAACGCCTCGAGATGCGGCGCGATGTCGTCCAACTGCGACAGCGAGCACGTGTCCACGATTACGACCGCATCCGCCTCGTCGGCCAGGGCCGTGAACCGGCCGACCGGGGCGGGCGCGTCGTCGCCAAAGAGAAAGGCGTACCGCTGGGGCACCTTGTCCGGCACGAGCACGGCCGCACGCTTGCCGGCCGCACGCGCAGCCCGCGCCAGCGCCGCAATCGACCCCAGCCCATCACCATCCGGCCGGGCGTGCGTGACGGCGAGGATCGATTTCGCGCGCCCGAGTCGTTCGACGATGTCCTCGAACGGTTTCATGTTTGGACGATCTCCCTGACCTGCGCCACGTCGCGGGCGATGGCCGCTTTCAGCTCCTCGACGCCGGCGAACTTCTGCTGCCCCCGCAGCCGCCGGAGGAAGCTAAGCTCCATCCGCCGGCCGTAGATGTCCTCATCCGCACCGATCAGGAACGCCTCGATGAAGAGCTGCTCCTCCGGCCCCAGGGTGAGCTTGTGGCCGACGCTGATCGCGGCGGGAAAGGGCCGTCCTTCGACCACCGCCCGCCCGGCGTAGACGCCGTCGGCCGGCGCGATCTGCTGGGCGGCGTCGATGTTGGCCGTGGGATACTCCATCAGCCGCCCGCGCCCCTGTCCGGCGACGATCGGCCCGTACAGCGTGAACGGCCGGCCCATCGCCTGGCGCGCCAGCTCCACGTTGCCCTCCGCCACCAGCCGGCGGACGAGCGAGCTGGAGATCCGCTCCTGTCCGCCGGGCGTGTCGATCATCACCGACTCCTGGACGTGCATCGCGAAGCCGTAGTGGCAGCCCATCAGCCCCAGCAGGCCCACGTCGCCGCCGCGCTTGGAGCCGAAGTGGAAGTCGCGCCCCTCGACCACGTGCCGCGCGCCGAACCGCCCCATGATGATCCGCTCGACGAAGTCGCGGGCGGACATGCCAAGCAGCTCGCGGTCGGCCACGGCCGTCACGAGGACATCCGCCCCCGCCTCGACCAGCAGGCGGGCCTTGACCTCGTGGGGCAGGATGCGGCACGGCGCCGACTGCGGACGGAGCACCATCTCCGGCGGCGGCTCCAACGTCATCGCCACGACGGGCGAGCCGTCCACGGCCGCAAGCGCGCGGGCCGTGCGGATGATCCGCTGGTGGCCCAGGTGAACGCCGTCGAAGTTGCCTATCGCCAGCGCGCAGCCCTTGAGCGTCGCGGGCACCGCGTCAAGACCGTTGATGTATTGCTCGACCATAAGGCCCGAATGATTCCTCATCGCGCCAGCACGAGCGGCGCTGACAGGCCTCTGACGGATACAAGCTCTATCGCCACATCGTAAACGCTCGACAGGATTTCCGCCCGCACTACCTGGGCGGCCGGGCCGTCGGCCGCGACTTGCCCGTCACGCATGAGCACCAGATCGTCGCCGAACCGCGCGGCCAGGTTGATGTCGTGGTTGACGCACACGACGGCCATCGGCCAGTCGTGCGCCACGCGCTGCATCATGCCGTGGATCGCGAGCTGGTTCTTCAGGTCCAGGTGGCTCGTCGGCTCATCCAGCAGCAGCACCGAAGGCTGCTGGGCCAGCGCGCGTGCGATCATCACGCGCTGCGCCTCGCCGCCGGAAAGCTCATCCAGCGTGCGGTCGGCAAATGACAACGTGTCGGTCATCGCCATCGCCTGGTTGGCGACGGCCAGGTCGTGGCGGCTGGCCAGGCCCATCAGGCCCGTGTGCGCGAACCGGCCCATGAGCACGATCTCTCGCGTCGTGAACGCGAAGGCCGACTGCGGGACCTGCGGCACGTAGGCCATGAGCCGCGCCAGGCCGCGGGCCGAGTGCCGCCGAAGCTCGCGCCCATCCAGCATGATCGTGCCGGCGGTGGGCTTGAGTTGGCCCAGCAGGCACCGCAGGAGCGTCGTCTTGCCCGACCCGTTGGGGCCGAGGATGCAGACGAGCTTGCCCTCCTCGGCCACCAAGTCCACGCCGCGCAGCACGGGCGAGCCCGGCCGGTATGCGAACTGGACCTGCTGTGCCTTCAGCACGTGGCGGCCGGAAGGCGCGGCGGCCGGCGCGGCCTGCTCGGGAACGGATGGTTGTTGGGATGGCGCGCCCGTCATCGGCCCATCTCCTTGAACCGCCGCCGCAGCAGGTAGATGAAGAACGGCCCGCCGGCCATCGCCGTGATGACGCCCACGGGAATGTCGCCGACGTTGAACCAGCCGCCGCAGGTCCGCCCCAGCGTGTCGGCGATCATGAGCAGCACCGCGCCGGCAAAGCCGCTGACCACGGCGAGCCGCCGGTGGTCGGCCCCGAATATCATCCGGCAGATGTGCGGCACGATCAGTCCCAGGAAACCTATCGGCCCCGCGATGCCGACGGCCGCCGCCGTCACCAGGCCCACCACCACGAACGTCTCCGTCCTGAGCCAGTGGACGCGCACGCCGCTGGAGGATGCAACGTCGTCGCCGAGACCAAGTGTGTTGAACGCCGCGCCGCGGAGCAGCAGCACCAGCCAGCCCGCCACTACGCACGCCCCGCACAGGACGAGCATCAGCCCGTCCGGGCTGTCGGGTATCCTACCCATCCCCCACGAGATGAACCCCAGCCGCTGGTTCTGCCCGCAGAACAGCAGTATGCCCATCATCAGAGCGCTATTGAACACGCTGATGATCACGCCCGAAAGCAGCAGCACGTACGGGTCGAGCCGCCCGTGCCTCTGCGCGATGCTGTAGACGGCCAGGCACGTCGCCAGCGCCCCGCCCAGCGCCAGGACGGGCGTCGTCGCCCATTGGCCCAGCCCGGCCGCCGCAGCCACAAGCGGCCCGACCAGCACGCCCACGCCCGCGCCGCTGGAGATGCCCAGCACGTACGGCTCTGCCAGCGGGTTGCGGAGCAGGCCCTGGAGCGCCATGCCGGCGGTCCCAAGCGCGGCCCCCGCCACTGCCGCCGCCAGCACACGCAGCGCCCGGCTTTGCCAAACCCCGTCGGTCAGGAAAAAGCCTGAGATGTGATATTGCCCGATGAAGGTGCTGACTATCCACACCAAGGCGGCCGCGCCGGCCCCAACGCCCGCATAGATGCCCAGCGTCCGGGCGGTCAGGCGGGGCTTGTCCGGCGCCTGCTCAGTCACGGCCGGCCCCCTGACTGGCGGACTTTTCGCCCGCCAGTTCCGGATGGATCATCCACGTCAGGTATCCGGCAAGTTCAGCCGTCTTCATCGACGGAATCGTCCAGTTGGGATCTGTCACGACGAAGACGCGGCCGTTCCGCGCCGCGGGCAGGCCCTTGAGGCTCTGCCAATAGTTCTGCGCCGCGTTCTGGTGCGCCGGGTCGGTCCAGCAGACCAGCACGTCCGGCGCCATCGCCAGCACCGCCTCCGCGTTCAGATCCGACCACCGCTCGTACTTCGCGGCCGTATCGACCCCGCCGGCCAGTTCGATCATCTCGTGGACGAAGCTGCTCTTGCCGCCCGTGGCCGGCTTGTCCGGCTCGTACAGGACCAGGAACAGCACCTTTGGCCGCGCCAGGCCGGCGACGCGTTTCCTGACGGCCTCAAGCTCGCCCTGGAATTTCGCCTTGGCCGCCTTGCCGACCGTCTGGCGCCCGGCAAGCGCCCCGATCCGCTCGACCGCCGAGCCGATGTCCGCCAGCGTCTCAATGGTGAAATGCTCAATGCGGACGGCCGGCTTGATCTTCCTCAGCGCCGCGAAGTCGTTGGGGTCCTGCTGAATGAGCACGATGTCCGGCTCGACGGCCGCGATGGACTCGGCGTTCACGCTGAACCTGTCGCCCACTCGCGGCTTGGTCGCGCCGGCCGGGAGGTTGCACTGCGTGGTCACGCCGACTACGTGGTCGCCCAGGCCAAGGTCGAAGAGCATGTCGGTCAGCGCCGGCGAGAAGCTTACGATCCGCGGATGCGGGCCGGCGGGCGCGGCGGAGTTCTTCGACGAGCACCCGCTCGCGGCCAGCACCGCCGTCGCCGCCGCGATGCAGACGGCGGCCGCCAGCTTGTGTGCCGCCCATGTCCTGTGATGAGAGTTCATCGCTCGCGCCATCCCATATTGTACGCGGCGCGATGGTAGATGGCCCTCGGCGGCCTGTCAAGGAAGCCCGCCGCGCGCCCGCGCCGCCGGCCCCAAAGATTCCCAGGCCCCCCAGCGACAGGGGTGCATTTCGGTTTCCGAGAAGTGGCGTGGGCCTCCGGCGTTTCCCGGAAACTGAAATGCACCCCAGCGACAGGCGGACCTTTATATCCGCCAGCGGGTTAGATATAATACCGGTTGCGCCTGTGCGGCAGGTGATCTATACATACATGATGAAGGACGCACTATGACTGACATGCGCACGGAAGTGTCCCGCGAATCGGCCCTCGAGGAGGCCCGACGCGCCCAGCGGAACGTGCTGGCGCGATGGGGCCTGACGAAGTTCGACGCCAAGGAACTCAGCGCCGCGCGGTCCGAGCTGGCCGCCGACGGCGGACTGGCAGGCCTGGCCCCGGAGGATATCGAGTTCCAGGCCGCGGTCAACCGCCTCAAGTCGCGCAGAAATCTGACCGCCGCCGACGTCGAGAGGGCCATTAAGGAGCTGCTCGCCGCCGACTACGCGTGCGACGAGGCCGCCTGGGAGCGCGACTGCGAGATGGCCCTGCGGATGGAGCACGAGCACTGGCGGCGGGCCCTGCGGCCGCGCTCGATAGAACGCTGACCCTTGAGTTGGACGGGCCAATCACGACAATGACCGGACTGGCGGCGCGCCCCGCGGCCGCATGCCGCGCATCGCCGCCCAACATTGAAAGGTCCGGCCATGGCAGAAGTCATCCGCAAAGTCCGCCCCACCCCCACCGACGATTACCTCGGCAACCCGCACAAGGGCTGCTGCACGTTTCAGCATTTCAACGGCGATCCGCTGTTCGCCGGCGAGCGATGGTCCGAGGAAGGCCCGCTGGAGTTCCCGAACCTGGCCCGCTCGCCGCAGGCCGGCGACATGCCCGCCAGTGTCCGCGTCACGGAAGGCTATCTGCCGACCACCGTCGCCTACTGCCGCTGGTTCTGGAGCGTCCTGGAGCCGAAGGAGGGCCAGTACGACTTCAGCATGATTGACAAGTCGCTGGCCACCTGCGCCCAGCGAGGCCAGACCCTTGCGGTGCGCCTGATGGCCTTCGGCTCCAGGACCCAGCCGCCGGTCCCAGCGTGGTATTCCGCCAGGTATCCGATGGAGAAGCCCACCGTCGGCCACGGCGAATCGCTGCACCCCGTCCACAATTCCGACGAGTACCTCGCCAAGTGGGGCGGCCTGATACTTGAGGCCGGCCGGCGGTACGACAAGCACCCGCTGATCGAGTCCATCGACGTGGCCTTCATCGGCCCCTGGGGCGAGGGCGCCGGCACGTGCTCCGTCTCGCGGTGCCGCGAGTTCGCCGCCCTGTGGAAGGAGGCCTGGCCGACCACGCCGCGCCTGGCGCTCATCGGCGGCGACCAGATGCGCGAGGGCGTCGCCACCGGCTCGGGCTGGCGGTGCGACTGCTTCGGCGACCTGTCCGCAAAGGGCAGCGAGGATGTGCCCAAGCACCTTTCCTTCAACCACCACTTCGACGCCTACCCCAGCCAGGTCTACAAGAGCGGCGCGAAGGACGCCTGGCAGCGCGGGCCGGTCCACTTCGAGACCTGCGGCGTGCCGATGTCGTGGTATCGCCTGGGCTTCAACCTCGACTTCATCATCCAGCAGGGCCTCAAGTTCCACGGCACGTACTTCATGCCCAAGTCCACGCGCCTGCCCGAGGCGTGGATGGGCCGCCTGGCGGAGTTCTGCCGCAACCTCGGCTACCGGTTCGTCCTGCGATACGCGATATTCGACCTGCACGTTCCGCGAGGCGGACAGTTCCGATTCCAGGCCTGGGTGGAGAACATGGGCGTAGCCCCGATCTACCGCCGCTACCAGTTCGCCGTCCGGCTCCGCCAGGGCCAGCGCACGGCCGTGATCCCGCTGGAGGATGAGGACATCCGCACGTGGCTGCCCGGCGACACCTGGCTCGACAAGCGACTGACGCTGCCCAACGAGTTCGAGCGCGGCTACGTGGAGGTCTCGGCCGGCATCATCGACCCCGCCACGAAACACGCCAAGGTCAGTTTCGCCGTCAAGGAGCGCTACGCCGACCGCTGGACGCCGCTGGACGGGTTCCACGTCGAATAAAAAGTCGGGACAGGCACTACTTTCTCCAATAGTCCAACCGCCGGGACGGTCACTACTTCCTGCAAGAGCCGGCCAAAAGTAGTGACTGTCCCGACTTTTTTTCTCTCTCCCCTGTGACAAAACCGCTTTTGGGCGCACCTATATATCTGGCAGGCAGCGCGAACATGAGTACACCGCGATCGGGCCCGCCGGGGCGCGATTCGGACAGTCTATCTCTGTCCGCCGCTGATGATGCGCTCGTCGAGGCCTACGATGCGCATTTTGACGCCATCTACGCGTACTGCCTGGGACGGCTGTTCAACCGCGAGCTTGCCGAGGATGCGGCCTCGGCGGTCTTCGTGAAACTGATCGAGAACCGCGCCGCGGCCATGCGGCTCGACAACGCCGGCCGGAGGGCCTGGCTCTACGCCGCGGCCAGGCCAATAGTGACAAACATGATCAGGACCGCGGATGTCCGGGCGAGGATTCTGAAGGACCTGGCCATTGCCCGCCAGTCCTCGCGGCCGCGCGACGGGGACGGCGGCCCGGCCGACTTCCCCGAGCTCGACTGGCCGGCCCTCTACGCGACCATTCATCGGCTCGAACTGAAGTACCAGGACATGCTCGTCCTGCGATACATCGGCGGGCTGGAGATCCCGACCATCGCCCGGATCGTCGGCAAGAAGCCCGGCGCCGTCCGCACGATGCTCTGGCGGGCGATCAGGCGGCTCAAGCGGCAGATGGAGGCGCAAACATGATGGCTGACTTCGAACAACTTGACCGTGACGCACGGAGGCTCTTCGCGTCCGCCACTGCGGACGCCGGCCTGCCGCCCGGCCGCAAGGACGCCCTGCGAGAGCGGTTCATCGCAGCTCTGCGGGCAAGCGCGGCCGCCCCCGGCAAGCCAATCCACACAAGTCCGCGGAGGAAGATCCTGTCTCTCAAAGTCGCCTCGGCTATTGCCGCCGCGTTGGCGGTTGGGGTCCTTTGCTGGCTGCTGCTTGGTTCGGATGCGGGCAGGGCGAAGGCGGCCCTGCCCGAAGTGCTCGGCAACGTCCGCGCCGCCCGCACCGCCGCCTACCGCCTGTCGATGGCCGTCGCCGGCGGGACCGAGAGTCGCGCACAGGTCTGGATGGCCAGCCCAGGCCGGCTGCGGATGGAGAGCGGCGACGGCAAGGTCAACATCCTCGACTTCGCCGCCGGCCAGAAGCTCATCCTCCGCCCCAGCGAGATGACGGCCTCGCTGTTCGACCTGGAGGGCCAGCGCCGTGCCGATTTCGACCCGCTGGAGCAGGTTCGCGGCCTGCACGAGTCCCAGGGCCGCTTCGTCGCCAGGCGCGACCTCGACGGCCGGCCGACCTGGGTCTATGAGGCCCTCGCCGACCGCCAGACCACCACGATCTGGGTCGATCCGAAGGATGATCTGCCCATCCGCATCCGGACCCGCTCGCTCACCGAAGACGGCAAGGAGTTCGTCGTCACGCTGGACGGCTTTACGTGGAACGGGCCGATCCCCGACGAGATGTTCTCGCTGTCCCCGCCGCCGGGCTACCGCATCAAGGAGGAAGAACGCCCCGCCCCCGACCCCGACATGCTCGTCGCGCTCCTGCGGACGTGCGCCGGCATGGCCGACGGCGCATTCCCGGCCAGACTGGATAGGCAGACCGTCGTCCTGCTGATCGTGGCGGACATGAAGCGGCGCAACCCCGCGCTGGCCCCGGCCACGCAGGGCGATTTCCTGATGGGCGAGGCCGACCAGACGGCGAAAGACGCTTACTGGACCTGCATGAGGGGCCTGAAGGCCCTCGACCGGCTCCGCAATGGAAATGAATGGCGATACCGCGGCGCGGGCGCGAGGCTCGGCGAGGCCGGCGCTGTCATCTGCTGCTGGGGCCGCGCCGGCTCGCCGACGCGCACGGCCGTGATGGGCGACTTGAAGATCAGGGAGATCGACGCGAAGGAGATCCCGGCCGCACCGTGACAAGACAACGCGGAAAAGGGGACCACACAGACGCTCTTTCCGCCCCCGGCCGTGTCCCGAAAATGTGGCTTGGCGGCGGGAATCAGGCAATCCATCCGCCGGCGTCTGTGTGACTTTTTGGTGGCTTTGTCTGGACACCAGTATTCCCGGCCCTGACGGGCCGGGCTACAAGTCTTTCGCCCCTGCCGGGGCTCGTCGCGGCGGGCGCGTCCCATCGCCGGCTTTCACGGGCTGGGCTATGAGTCTTTCGCCCTTGCTGGGGCGCGTTGGGGCGCCGGGGCCGCGCGCCGTTGGGGTCGGCCAAAGGGCAGCGCAACTGGCACACTGGCATGGGATAGCGTTTCGGGGCGAGCGCTTCTTGTCGCCAAGATGCGCTCAGGTCCGCGCGCGGGGCCGGCAATCCGCGAGGATTCCTTC
>JBHGBE010000079.1:0-20942 GCA_041946855.1 Phycisphaerae bacterium
CGGCCGGCATGCCGGCCGTTATCCGAGGACCGGAAACTTCGCTCCCGCGCCGCCGCGCGGCGGTTTAAGCTGCTGACCTCGCGATTGCCGACTCGCGATTCACAAGGATTCCTGGATGAGTGATCTGGTCCCCGCCGCACCGCAGACGGCCGTTCAGGGGCGTCCCCGCCCCGTGCTGGCGGGCATTCCCGCCCTGCGCGAGGACCGTGCCAGGCTGCTGGCGTGCATCAGGGACTACGTCCGCAGCCGCGACCTCGTGCCGCCGCTGTGCTTCCAGGAGCTTTCGGAACACTGCCAGGCGGTGCTCGATACGCTGGGGCTGGCGCCGAAGTACCAGCCTTACGTCGCCGTCCTCCTGAACAACGAGGTCTGGCGCGACTCGCTGGCGGGGATCCCATTCGACCGGCGGCTGCTGCTGTTGCCCAAGTGCCTGCGAAACTCGGCCGAGTGCGCCGGCACGCTCGATGAGTTCGGTTTGGTCTGCCGCGAGTGCGGGCGGTGCAACATCCGCGACTTCAAGAAGGAGGCCGAGCGCCTCGGCTACGTCACGCTGGTGGCGGAGGGCGCGGCCGTCGTGATCTCGCTGATCGAGACGGGGCGGATCGAGGCCATCATCGGCGTGAGCTGCTTGGCGTCGCTGGAGCGAATTTTCCCTTGCATAGAAGCCGCGGCCGTGCCGGGCATCGCCATACCATTGCTACAGGACGGCTGCGTGGACACACAGGTAGACATCGACTGGGTCTGGGAGGCCATTCACCTGGCCGACGATGTCCCTGCGCACCGGCTGAACATGGAGGCCCTGCGGGCTCAGGTGGA
Source organism: Phycisphaerae bacterium (assembly GCA_041946855.1). Lineage (GTDB taxonomy): Bacteria > Planctomycetota > Phycisphaerae > SM23-33 > SM23-33 > JBHGBE01. The sequence continues at coordinate 817 of JBHGBE010000079.1, forward strand.
GTCGTGGTTCGCGCCCGCGGCGATCCAGGCGGTGCTGGGCGGGCCGGCAAACCAGACCGAGCGGATCGCTCAGAAGTGGCTGGCGCTGTCCGGCAAGCGGTGGCGGCCGTTCCTGGCCGCGTGCGTGTGCCAGGCCCTCCAGGAGAATCCCAAGGCCGACCCGCCGGAGGACATCCGCAAGGTCGCGCTGGCGGTAGAGTGCTTCCACAAGGCCTCGCTGGTTCACGACGACATCGAGGACAACGACGCCTACCGCTACGGCCTCAAGACGCTGCACGAGGAGTACGGCCTGGCCATCGCGCTGAACGTGGGCGACTTCCTGCTGGGCGAGGGCTATCGCCTGATCGCGGAGACATCCGTCTCCGCGCCGCAGAAGGCGCAGATGCTCGCGGCGGCGGCGGCGGGGCATCGCTGCCTGTGCGCCGGCCAGGGCGAGGAACTGCTTTGGATGCGCGACCCTCAGCCGCTGTCGGTGGGGCAGGTGCTGGACATCTTCCGGCACAAGACCGCGCCGGCGTTTGAGGTGGCGCTGCGGCTGGGCGCGATCTGCGCCGGGGCGGGCGAGCAGGTGCGGCAGGCGCTGGCGGCGTTCAGCCAGGCCCTCGGCGTGGCCTACCAGATTCGCGACGACCTGGATGACTTCAGCGGCCACCGCGGCGGCAACGGCGGCGACGATGACGTGAAGGCCATGCGGCCGTCGCTGCTGCTGGCGATGGCGCATGAGAAGGCGACCGGGGCGGGGCGGGAGTTGCTCGAGGCCGTCTGGCGGCGGCAGGACGGCCATGCCTCGCGGGCGGGCCAACTTCGGCAGGTTTTCGGCGAGTTGAAGGTCCGGCAGCAGGCCCGCGGGGTGCTCGACAGCTACAAGGAGCAGGCCATCCAGTCGCTGCGGGCGTTGGACAATTCGAACCTCAAGGGTCTCCTGCGGCGCGTGCTGGGGAAGATATTCAATGACGGTGCCGTGGCGGCGGGCGCTGCGCCGGGCGACGCTGCCCGGAAGGCCGATGCTGACCGCTCCGGCGGCAACGGCGACGGGGACGGCGCAGGGCCACGGCCGTGAGCATTCGCTCTGCGATGCTGGCTGCGGCGGAGCGGTCGGTTGACATCCTTGGCCTCAAGCGTCGCGATGCGGCCGTTCGATTCCTCCAGTCTCGCCACACCGCTGACGGCGGCTTTGCCGACCGCGCAGGCAAGAGCGACCTCTACTACACCGTGTTTGGCGTCGAGGCGCTGGCCGCGCTGAAAAGTCGGGACAGTCACTACTTTTCACCGGCGCAAGGCGGCAGGAGCGGCGAGGAAAGTAGTGACTGTCCCGACTTTTCGGCGAGTCTTCGGCGGCATCTGACCACTTACGGTGCCGGCGACGGCCTGGACTTTGTTCACCTGGCGTGCCTTGCCCGGGCGTGGGCGGGACTGGGTGAGGACTGCCCCGACGCGGGTGAGATCCTCCGGCGGATCGAATTGCACCATTGCGCCGACGGCGGATACAGCCAGTCACCGGCCGGCGGGACCGGCACGGCATACGGGTGCTTCCTGGCCTTGGCGGCCTATCAGGATCTGGGGGCGGCGTTGCCCGATCCGGCCGGCGTGGCTGCGTCGCTTGAGGCACTGGTGAGGCCCGATGGCGGCTTTGCCAATGACCGCGACCTGCCCATAGGCCTCACGCCCGCGACGGCCGCAGCCGTCACTGCGCTTGTGGAACTCGGCCGGCCGGTGCCTTCATCGGCAGCCGGCTGGCTCTTCGCACGCCAGTCGCCGCAGGGCGGTTTCCTGGCGATGCCCGAAGCGCCCATCCCCGACCTGCTCTCCACCGCGACGGCGTTGCACGCGCTGGCGCGAGTCGCCAGTCCAGGCGCGCCGGGCGCCGTGGATTCCGCGCTCCCCCCGGCGGATGCGGCGAGGATGCGTGACTTCGTCCTTGGCCTCTTGACCGATTCCGGCGGCTTTGCCGGCAGCGCGGCCGACCCGACGCCCGACTGCGAGTACACCTACTACGGCCTGATCGCATTGGGCCACCTGGCTCGCTGACACTTGCTCGCCCGCGCCTGTCCGCCGACAATGCCTCTCATGGCTGAGCCAACCGTAAATGCACCGGACATGGCCGCACTCGACGCGGCGCTTGCGGCCGCCACCAAGCGGCTACTCGATGCCCGCGCTGCCAGCGGCCACTGGGGGGGCGAACTGTCGAGCAGCGCCCTTTCCACGGCGACGGCCGTGTTCGCTCTATGGATGGCCGACTGCGACGCGCATCGCAAGTTGATCGAACGCGGCCTCGCGTGGCTGGTCGAGCACCAGAACGCCGACGGCGGCTGGGGCGACACGATCAAGAGCTTCAGCAACATCAGCACGACGGCCCTGTGCTGGGCGGCGCTCCGGGCGGCAGGCAAAGGCGTCGCGGCATGCGACAAGGCCGTTGCAGGCGCGGAAGGCTGGCTCTCGGCCAGGGCGGGCGATACACGGCCGGAGTCGCTGGCCAGCGCGATCGCTGCCCGCTACGGCAAGGACCGGACGTTCTCCATTCCGATCCTGTCGATGCTGGCGCTGGCTGGCCTCCTGGGCGACGGGCGGAAGGCGTGGGGGCACGTGACGCAACTGCCGTTCGAGCTTGCGGCGCTGCCGCACAAATGGTTTCGGTTTCTCCGCCTGAGCGTGGTCAGCTACGCACTGCCGGCACTCATCGCCATCGGCCTGGCTCGCCATGTGAATCAGCCGACGTGGTGCCCGGTGATGCGCCTGGTGCGGCGCATGGCGATTGGCCGCACGCTCCGAGTGCTGGGCAGCATCCAGCCGCCCGGGGGTGGGTTCCTGGAAGCTGCCCCCCTGACTAGCTTCGTCGTGATGAACCTGTGTGCGGTGAATCGGGCGTGGAATCCCCCGGTGACCGGCGCAATGAATAGGGACTGTCCCTATTTACTGGACCTTAACCAAGTGATCGAGCGCGGTATCGGCTTCCTCGTTTCCAACGTCCGGCCGGATGGTAGCTGGCCCATCGACACCAACTTGGCGACGTGGGTGACGACGCTGTCCGTGAACGCACTGGCGGCCGGTGGGGGAATCGATCGGCATCTGGGCGAGACAGGCCGAAAGGCGATCCTCGAATGGCTCCTTGGCCAGCAGTATCGCGTCGAGCATCCGTACACCCATGCCGCGCCGGGGGGTTGGGCCTGGACGGACCTGCCCGGCGGCGTTCCGGACGCGGATGACACGGCCGGCGCCGTGCTGGCGCTGCGGAACCTGGCGAAAACTCGGGACAGTCACCAGTTTTCGGGCGACCCGACGGAGGAACGGCCCGTGGAAACTAGTGACTGTCCCGAATTTCCCGAATTTCCGCGGATCAGGGATGCGGCCGTTGCGGGGATCAAATGGCTGATCGACCTCCAGAACCGGGATGGGGGCATGCCGACGTTCTGCCGCGGCTGGGGCAAGTTGCCGTTCGATCGCTCCGCTGCCGACCTGACCGCCCACGCGATACTGGCGATGTCGGCGTGGCTGGATGACCTCGACTCGGCCACTGAGGCCCGCGCTCGCAAGGCGATCCGGCGCGGCCTGGACTTCCTTCGCCGCAGGCAACGGCCGGATGGCTCGTGGCTGCCCCTGTGGTTCGGCAACCAGCACCGGCCGGAGGAGGACAATCCAGCCTACGGCACGGCGCGGGTGCTGTCGGCACTGGGGCAGGTCTGTAGCGCATCGTCCACTCCCTGGAAGCTTGGCCGTACCTATGAAGCGATGTCCAAGGGTGTTCTCCATCTTGCATTCTCACGCAATGACGACGGTGGTTGGGGTGGCGGGACGCAGCCGGCATCCTCAGTTGAGGAAACCGCACTGGCGGTCGAGACCCTCTGTAGACTGGAAACATCGGTGAAGTGGCAAGCCGGGTCGACAAGAATCCACATGATGATGGCCGCCGGGAGAGGTATCGCTTGGCTTCTGGAGCACACCAAGGGCGGCACCGAGTTCGATCCCGCGCCGATTGGCTTCTACTTTGCCAAGCTGTGGTACTTTGAGAAACTCTATCCGCTTATCTTCACCGCCGCGGCGATGAAGCGGGCCAAGACGATAGACCACCTGAAGCACTTCCTGACCGGCCAAGGCACGTAGGCTTCCTTGCGAAACCCCTCCTGAATCCCTAGATTGAAATGTTAGATGGAGAATCTGTCCCTCCAATTTCAGGGCACCGGCGACAACTCCCTGCTACTGCTGGTGCTGGCGGCCGTGATGATGCTGCTGGCCGCGTGGGCGGTTGTGCAGTTTGTCGGCAGGCGGTGGCGTTACGGGGCGCTGTGCCTCGCGGCGGCGCTGGGCCCGGCGACGGCCGTCGGGGCGCTGGTGGTGGACACGGTGCGCAAGTATGCGGATGGCAACGGCCGCGGGGCAAAGGCTTCGCTAACCGCGGCTTTAGCACTCGTCGCAGGAAGTCTGCTGGCCCTCGCGCTTGCCCTTGGCAGCCGCACGTCCGGCGCGATCTGGATGGCCGCGCTGGGCATCGAGGTCATACTCGCGGTGGGCGTCTTCTACTCGGCCGTCTACGCGCACCTGGGCACCGGCCGGATGACAGCCCTCATGGCCCTCCGCTGCGCCGCCATACTGGCGCTGCTGCTGGTGCTCTTCAAGCCTGTCATCACCATGACGCCCTCCGGCGCCGACAAGCCGTACCTCGAAGTGCTCGTCGACCGCTCCGGTTCGATGGCCACCATCGACGAGGCCAACGTCCCGACCCGCTACGCCCAGGCCGTCCAGATGCTCGCAGGCCAGCGGGCGCGGATCGAGAAGCACTTCCGCCCCGTCTGGCGGCACTTCGCCGCGTCCGCCTACTCGGCGGATTCGCTGGATGAGATGGCGCGGCTCACGCCCAGCGGCGAGGGCACGGGCGGGACGAACCTGGCCGCCGCCATCCGCACGGCCGCCACGGAGTACCCCAAGGGCGACGTGGCCGGCGTGATCCTCATCTCCGACGGCATCCACAACGCCCCCGACCTCTACACCGAGGCCGCCGACCAGGCCGGCCTGCCGATCCACACCGTCGCCGTCGGCTCGACCAGCGAGAAGTTCGCCGGCCGCAAGAACCTCCAGCTTGTCAGCGTCGAGGCGCCCCTTGAGGCCGTCGTCAACAACATCACCACGGTCAAGGCCAACATCCGCATCACAGGATATCCCGACACGACCAACCAGGTGCGCCTGGCCGAGGAGGGCCTGCCCGCGCCGCTCATCGAGCAGCGCACCGCCACGGGCAACGTCTTCACTGACACGGTCGCCTTCCGCTGGACGCCGCGCGACGCCGCGCCGCGCACGGCCACCGCACCATCCGCGGCCGTCCGCAAGCTCAAGGTCACGCTCGGCCCGCAACCCGGCGAGGCCGTCGCCGACGACAACGAGACCGAGGTCCACGTCCTGCTGACCAACCCGCGGATCCGCGTGCTCTACATCGAGGGCACGATGCGGCCGGAGTACCGCTTCCTCAAGCGGTTCCTTGAAAAGGACCCCAACGTCGAGTTCATGGGCATGGTCCGCACGGCGCCCGTCGGCAACAGGTTCTGGGCGCAGGGCTCGCTCGGCGGAAAGCAGCTAGCGACCCTGCCGGCGACTGATGACGACTTCAAGCTCTTCGACGTGCTCATACTTGGCGACGTGGACCGGACGTTCCTGACCGACAACCAGATGGCCCGCGTCCGCCAATTCGTCAACGACGGCGGCGGGCTCATCATGACCGGCGGGCGCAACAGCTTCGGCCCCGGCGGCTACGCCGACACCGACATCGAGAAGGCCATGCCCGTCATGATGGGCAACCGCTCCACGCCGCAGGAGACCACGGAGTTCGTCCCGCAGCTCACGGCCGTCGGGCAAGCGCACCCGATCTTTGAGGGACTGTCGGGCTTCTTCCACGGCCCCGGCGGCGCGAAGCCCGACGACAAGCTGCCCAAGCTGCCTAACCTCACCGGCTGTGTGACCGTGCCATCCGTCAAGCCCGGCGCGATGGTGCTGGCGATCCATCCATCGCGGAGCAACGAGTCCGGCCCGCTGACCGTGCTGGCCGCCCAGCCATTCGGCGCGGGGCGGACAGTCGCGTTCACCGCCGACACCACGTGGAACTGGGACCTGGCGATGAAGGCCGCCGGCGTCGAAAGCCCATACGAGCGGTTCTGGGGCCAGTTGCTCCGCTGGACGGCCGGCGTGGATACCAAGACCCGCCAGACCGCCTCCGCGTGCGTCCTGCGGATCGAGAGCTGCTACGCGCAGGTCGGCGACGCGGTGAAGGTGCTCGCCCGCGTGCAGGACACCAAGGGCCAGGCGCCCGAATCGGCGCAGGTGACGGTCAACGTCGTCGGCGCCGACCGCGGCGGCCAGGGCGAGCAGGTCGATATGAAGCCCGGCGCGGGACGCGGTCTTTTCGAGGGCACGTGGCGGCCGAAGGCCGAGGGCCGGTTCACTATCAAGGCCACGGCCGTCGGCGGTTCCGACAAGGCCCAGCTCGGCGCGGATGAACTGCCGCTGAAGGTCGAGCGCCACCAGGCCGAAATGGACCGCTTGGCCCGCGACGACGGCCCGCTCCAGCTCATCGCCGACCGCTCCGGCGGCAATTTCGCCCAGCTCAGCGCCCTGCCCGACCTGATCGACCGCATCATCGAGCGCCAGCAGTCCCGCGCCGCGCCGTCTCCGCAGTCGCACAACTTCCCCAGCTACGACCCCGCCGCGCTGGGCCTCATCTTCTTTGGCTTCGTCGCCATCCTCACGGCCGAGTGGATGCTGAGAAGGAACTGGCAACTGCACTGACTCACTTCGCCGAAGTCTAGCGGCAAGCCGCAGGCGAGCGCTGACCTCGCGTCCGACGACCTGCCCAGTGTCAAGTCTAGATCTTCTCCGGCGGCACCCAGACGACCTTGCCGTTCTTCCAGGTGGCGATGGGGACGCCGAGTTTCTTGTGCCTTATCAGGGCGTCGCGGACGCCCTTGGCCAAGGCGCGGTCGATCAGCTTGCCTTCGCGGAAGATCCGCCCGATGTCAGGCCTTTTCCTCGCGCGTGCCTTGGGTGATGAATCTGCTCCACGCTTCATCGTTGATGACCTTCAGCACCTCCGTGCGACAACCGTCCGCGATGATGGCCGGAGGCTTGCCGGTATTATCGTAGACGCGCCATTCGGACGCCAGTGGCTGGTACAACTCGAAGAAGTTGCGAATCCCCGCCTTGTACCGCCGGCGAATCACATCCGACGGGATGCTGTGCCCGCCCTGCCTCACACGGGCGGCCACCCTTGCCACCGCCAGGTCCGCGCTGGGCAACCAAAGGAACAGCAGTCGGAATCTGTAGCCGGCCTCGATGAGTTGGCGAATCCATGGGGCGTAGGACCGGCTGGCAAGCGTGGTCTCGAAGGCGAAGCTCGCGCGGGCGGCCGCCAGGCGGCGGAAGTGGTCAAGCATGATCCCGCTGGCCTCAATTGCCGCCACGGCCGGGTCGAAGCCGGAAAGCCCCTGCGCTATCGTGTCGGCGTTGACGAACAGGCGGATGTCCAGCAGGTCCTTGAGCACTGCCGGCGCGACGGTGGACTTGCCCGCCCCGTTCGGGCCGGCAAGGACGATCGCGCTGGGACGGGACTCGGCCATTCGCGCCTTCCTCGGGCGAAATCGCAACTCCCGGCCGTGCGCCGCACAAGCGAGGGGGACGGGCTGGCCTTCTGTTGGAGGCTGAACACTCGGCCTGAAGCCCGCGCCCGCCGATCCCCGCCCGCCGGTCCTGAACGGCCGGCCCGTCTTGTTGGCCGGTGGCGGGCGGGTTATCATCGGCGCCATGACAGCGGCCCGGCCTATCGCGTCCAATCCATCCGCGCGGCGCACGCACCTGGCGCGGGCATTGGAGACGCTGGCCGTCGTGCTGCTGTTGGCGGGGATGGCAGCCCGGCCGTTCCTGGCGGAGATGTCCTATCGCACGCTCGGACGGGGGCTGCTGATGGACGTTCCCGCCGGGCAGGACAACTCGCCCAAGCCGCTGGTGCTCTCGGTAGACCGCCAGGAGGTCGCCCGCGTGACGTTCCCGCTGGTGATATTCCTTGCCGGCGCGGCTTGGCTGGCCGGGCGTGCTTCGGTCGGCTGCGGGCCGATCCGCTTCCGCGCGATGGGCGTGATGCTGGCTGCGTTCGCGGCCCTCACGGTCGTCTCGGTCCTGCGGGCATCGGACAAGCGGATGGCGCTGGATGCGTGGATCGAGCAAGTCTCGCTCATTGCGTCTGCCTTCATCGCGGCGCAGCTCTTCGCGGACAGGCGGCGGATGGTTCTACTGCTGGTAGTCATGGCCGGCGTGGGCGCGACGCTGGCGCTCAAGGCGTACGTCCAGTACTTCGTCGAGATACCGGAGCGGATCGAGCAGTTCCGGCTGTATCACGACGAGCAGCTTGCCCAGATCGGCATCACGCCCAACACGCCGCAGGCGGCGGCTTTCGCCAACCGCATCGCCGACCGCTCGGCGACGGGCTTTTTTGGCCTGGCCAACATGTTCGCAGCCGCGCTGATCCCGCTGCTGGCGGCGGCCGTGGGCCTGGCGGCCGACAAACTGGTCGCCGCCCTTCGCTCCCTCTCCGCGTGGCGGAGGACGGTGGCCAAAGGCGAGGTCCACGTGCCGACACTGGCGGCCGTCGTTACGTGCATCATTCCGCTGCTGATCTTGCCGGCCCTCCTGCTGACGCATAGCCGCGGCGGGTCGACCTCCGGCCTGCTGGCATGCGCGGCGACTGGCGTGGTCTACTGGCGCCGGCGGTTCCTTGCGGCGCACTGGAAAGTCGCCCTGGCGGCGGTCGGCGGCGTGTTCCTGCTGGGCGCGATGGCGGTGGTCGCCTACGGGCTCAGGTACGACGGCCTGCCCGGCAAGAGCCTTACCTTCCGCTGGTACTACTGGACGGCCTCCGCGAAGATCGCCGCCGAGCACCCGCTCTGGGGCGTCGGGCCGGCGAACTTCCCGTCGGCGTACCTGGCCGTGCGGCGTCCGGAGGCGGAGGAGGCCGTCAAGATGCCGCACAACGTCGTCGCCCAGGCGCTGGCGGAGTACGGGCTGCCGGGCGGGGTGTGCTACCTGGCAATGATTGGCTACGTGTTGGTGCTGTCCGCACGACCGCGCCGCGGTGACGATTGCGGATTGCGGATTGCGGATTGCGGACTGCCATCGCCGCCGGGCTTGGCGCAGAGCGCGGGAATCCGCAATCCGCAATCCGCAATCCGCAATTCATCTTCGGCCAGGTTCCCGTCTTGCGGACCGTCGCCATGGTTGCTCGTGCTCATCGCGGCCGCCGTGCCGCTGGCCCGGGTGCTCTTCGGCGGCTCGGCCGATGACTCCGCGCTTCTGATCTACGACGCCATCCTGCCGACGATCGTGCTGGCGGGGATGTTGGCGCTGGCCGCGTGGTTCGGTGGGCGGCTTCTCGACGCGGGCGACACGGCTCTGGATGTCTCGCGGATCGCGCTGGCGTGCGGCCTGGCGGGCTTCGTGCTGCACAACATGGTCGAGTTCGGCCTGTTTGTGCCGGGCGCGGCGGCCGTGTTCTGGCTGGCGGCGGGAGCGGCCCTGGCCAGCAAAGACGTAGGGAGTAGGGAGTGGGGAGTAGGGAGTGGGGAGTGGGAAGTGGGGCGTGAAGAAGCCCCGTCTGCGAACGGATCAAACCCCACACCCCACTCCCCACTCCCCACTTTCGTGGTGCGGCATCTGCCGGTCCTTGCGGCGCTCGCCGTGACGGTCGCCGCCATGATGGTCCTCTGGCGCCCGGTGGTGGCCAAGACCGCGCTGCTCGGCCGGATGGTGGCCGATAACCGGAAGGGGGACTACCAGGGCGCCTGGCTGGCCGCGCGAGAGGCGATAGCGGCCGATCCGCTGGACCCCCAGCCGCCGTCGGAGGCGGCCACGTTGCCGATGCAGCATCCTGACCTGGTGCCCGACCAATGGCGGGCCGCCTGCGACCTGGCCCTCCAGGCCGCACGGCGCGACCCTCTGAACTTCTCCTACTGGCAGCGTGCGGCCGAGGCCGGGTGGTACGAGGCCTCCCCCGATTCGTACTATTATGCCTGGCCGACGCGGCAGGCCCAGTCTCCCAAGGCGGCCGAGGAGCTCCGGCGGGTGCTGGCCGGCAAGGACGATCCGGCGTCGCTGGCGCGCCTGGCGGGCGTCGAGTACGCGCAGGGCGACTTCAAGGCCGCGACAGACCTGATGATCCGCGCCGTACAGAAGGCCCCCGATTCGGCCGTGCTGCGGATTGAACTGGGCAACGCGTTCTATCGAGCCGGGCAGACTGAGCCGGCCCGCAATGCCTGGCGGGAGGCGGCGGGGATGGTCAAGCCGACGTTCCGCCCGCTTCCGGCCGGGGATTCGGGCGCGATGTCGCGCGAGCCGGCGACGTACCTGGAGTGCATGGCGCGGGCCGTGCGGCTGGACCCTAACGACTGCCGGCTGCGCATCAACTACGCCAACATGCTCTGCTGGAACGGCCACGCAAGGGCGTCCCTGGAGCAGATCGACCGCGCCCTGTGGCTCAATGGCAAGCTGACGGCCGACAGCATCGAGCGCCTCAGCCCAGCCGAACTTGCGGAGATTGACACGCTGCGGGCCAGGGCCGAGTGCTTGGCGGGAAGCCAACCCAGAGATTCCGACTGAAATGGCCGAATCCCGAATGGCGCGTGCGGAGGAATTGGAGCACGGGTTCGACGGATCTGAGGAAATCACGAATATCCAAGAGGAAATATCGAATGACGAAGTACAAGCGCGTCCCTTCCTTGTTCGAAATTCGTTATTCCCTGTTCGATATTCGATATTTCCTCTCTCGTTGCGAAGGAGAACGAAGATGACGGAAGCGATCCGTTCGCTTGAAGACATCTGGCCGCTCCAGGCCGCGCTGAATGCGCGTGCGGGCTTCGACACTCAGGCCATCGGCGCGGCCCTTGCCAAGGCGCTGGCCGACGGCTCGCTGGCGGCGGAGGGCGGCCATCGCGTCACGGCCGGGCGGGCGATCAAGAACTACCTCGACGCCCTGGCGGCTGAGTGCCACGAGCTCCAGGAATGCCTGTCGTGGAAGCACTGGTACAAGGAGGCCAAGGCCGGGCGCCAGTACGAGCTTCGCGACATCCAGAACGCCCGCGTGGAGGCCATCGACATGCTGTTCTTCTGGATCAGCCTCTGCCAGCTCCTGGGCCTGTCGCCGGAGGATGTGTACCGCCTCTACGCGGCCAAGCTGGGGATCAACATCCGCCGCCAGGACGAGGGCCGTACCCAGGCCGAGCACGGCCGGCATGAGGATGAGAACAGGTCGGTCGTGTGAATCCAATTGCGCCAAGTATCGGATTGCTTGACCGAATTGCTTGCCTGCGGTTGCCCCTTGACCGTCAAGCGATTAGGTTTTGAGGCCATTGACGCGCTTCCAGGCCAAGACGAAGGTATAACGGTTCTGGCCTGACTTCTGGTTCAGCCGGCAATGTGATACTGCTTGGCAGTTGGGATTGGAATACCTCCAGCCCCGCATCTAAGAGAGTCCTCTTGAGGCGTTGTATCATCGTTCTGTTCAGGATTATTCGGAAGTCCGATCGCACGCCCAAGAGACCGTTGTCGTATGCCCCATGGTGCTGACGGCATAACGCCAGCCCGTTGGTGACATCATCGGTTGATTTTGGGTGAAACACCGGGACTATGTGTGCCGCGTCAACAAGGCGCAGAGCGCAACCGCAGACCGCGCATCGGTAGGCGTAGGCTCTCATGACGGCCGGACGGAACGTTGCGTCCCTGAACGCCCGCATACACTCGACAAGTACATGTCTGCGCGACGCTTGGGCCTCCGTCTCCGAGGCGTCGATAAACTGCCGTTCCTCTTCGGGAGTTCCCTTGGTGATTTCCGGCACAGCAGTGGCATCCTCATCAACGCTGTGCAAGGCGTGGCCTTCCTGCAAGTACCAAAGCAGGGCGCTTGGTGCAACGGTTACGACAACTTCCCATCCCTCCGCTGCCTTTCTGACGTATGCACCCACACCAGCATGGCCAGCCTGTTCAAGAGCGATCGCACTGACTTGGAGACTGGGTGACCGAAGCGAGAACTTGCTGTGGCGGGTTGGATCCCAGAATGCGTAGGCCCCGAACTCCGCGCTCCATCCGCCAACGATTGTCCTAACGCCTGGTACCAGCGGAAACGTCTGGGCGTTTGTCACTTGAATGCGTCTTTCGCTTGCCGGCCTGACTCCTGGCGGGCCGCCACCAGGCGTGACGGTCCAAAGGAAGACCAAGCACTCGGTGTGGACTTCTGAAGAAGTGACGAGGAGGCGTGCTGGTTTGGCTGCGCCAGTGCTGAGGTCCAGCACGGTGACCCCGGCCTGTTCCAGGGCCAAGACGAAGCGATCAAGTAGCTTCGGAAACGGTATTCCCGGCACGCGATTTCTCCTTCTCCAACGGCTGGCCATCAGCAGCCGCCCGTTCGCCTTCGTCACGAGGAGCAAATAACGGTCCGTGATCAAATCTCGCCAAGGACCCGGAAAGGTAATCTGCACTGATCTCGCACCCTATCCACCTTCTGCGCCGAGATTGACATGCCGCTCCGGTGACATTGCTCCCTGCGAACGGATCAACCACGATATCGCTTTCGTCAGTAAGAAAATCCAGGAAGAAAGCGACCAGGGCCTCAGGGAACCTAGCGGGGTGCGGCTTGATGCCAAGCTCCTTACATTTGCGCAGGTAGACGCTGTTCGATTCCGTGTTGGCTATCTGTAGGAGGTTCGGCGGGATTGCGCCACCGTTGTCCTTCTGGAAGTGCGTAGAGATATCGTGCCCGGACGGGCGCTTCTTGGCCTTGTAACCGTTCTTTATCAGTGACTTCATGCTGTTGCTATATGGCTGGAGAACTCTTCGATTGTCAGCCTTGGGCAGCTCGGTCTTGGCGAACCACCATACCATGTTCACTGCGTCCTTAACCCTAATCCGACGTATCGTTACCCATTCCGCGGGCGTTGGCAGCTTGGCAGGGTTGAACCAGTAGAACTCTTCCGCAAGGATGAACTCCTTGGCAAGGCGAACAGCTAGCTCAAACTGGTATAGGCTGCGGACGGGACTGCCAGGAATCCACGTTCCTCCTATGTCCAGTACGAAACTTCCAGTAGGCTTGAGAATCCTCTTGATCTGCAGGCAGAATGGCCAGAACCACTCCACGTAGCGGTCCACTGGCTCATTGCCGTATTCCTTCTTGCGAACGAGTGCATACGGCGGCGATGTCAGGACCAAGTCGACACTGGCGCTCGGTAAGGCCGATAGGAACCTCAGCGAGTCAACCTGAAAAGCAGCGCCAAGGTCGGTGCTATAGTAGGGGCGGAACCTATCGCCAACAAGTTCCTCAATCCAATGTCCTTGCGCTGGGAGTCCAGAGCTTATTAGCATGGGTCGCGGCGTCCTTTCCTGAACGGTCCCAGATTCTACGCGGATAGATATGTGGCCGCAAACAAAACCGGAGATTCGCGATCGAGGATCATCCCGCGATCCTGTATGTTAATCCGCCGTGTCCCCCGGCGCGGTCGTCGGTGGGGGAGTGGCGCCTGTCTTGATGGATATCGGCGTTTCCTGCGTGCTCGGGACGGGGTGTGTCGCGGTGACAAGCGGGGCTTGGCCTGTGGCCGCCCGGCGCTGAATCTCCGCGTACACGACGATGTTCCGCATGATTGCGAACGCAGTCTGCGGCTCGTAGCCGTCGATGGTGTACGCCGTCGTCCCCAACAGGCCGCTTGTGATGTCCTCGCGGCTGAGCAGCACGGCCGGGCGGTCCTTGACGACCATCGCCTTCAGGACCGGCCGTTTCTCGCCCCGCAGGCGCTCGAAGGCCAGGCGGCGGTACTTCGCGTGCGTGATCTCCAGGCCTTTGAGCTGGTACAGGTCCGACGTGCTGGCCAGCGTGCCCAGGCCTTCGCCGCACAGGTCGGTGATGAGTTGCTCGGCCGAGCCGTAGAACTTCTTCGACCCGCCGGCGCAGTCCAGGAGGAGCGTCCCGCCCCGGTCGATCCACTTCTTGAGGACCTCCTTCTGAGGGTCGTTCAGCATGAACTCGCCAGTGCCGGTCATCACGGCTACGGCCGCGCCGCTGGAGGGCAGCTTGGCGATGTCGATGGGTCCCCACGTCTCGACGTTCACGCGGTACTCCTGCGCCATCATGCGGGCGAAGCGCGTCAGGGCCAGCGGCTCGGGATTGCTGTTGCCGCCGTGGTCCAGCAGGACGACGTTGATCGTCGGCGCGCCCTCGTGCCTGACGGCCTCCGGCCAGCGGTTCACGCCACGGTGCTGGAGCGAGGTCTTGTCCGTCACGGCCATGTAGATGTTCGCCGCGACCTCGTAAGCCTTTCGCTGCGTGGCCTCCTTCTGAGTGAGCCACTGGAGCGACAGGTCGTCGTCGCAGTGGATCGCCAGCGGCCGGACGCCGTTGCTCACCACGTAGAGCTGCGGCTTGCCGCCGAGTTGGTAGTGCAGCGAGTAGATGCGGTCCTCCAGCGGGCAGGCGGCCAGCTCGTACTTGGGAAACATCTTCGCGTATGCCTGGCGGATGCCCTTCTTGAAGGCGTCGCCGTTGCACTCGGCGCAACTGAAGATCGTGCCGCCCTGCTGGACGAACGTGCGGAGCTTGTCGATGTCGTCCTCGCTGAACTTCGGCGCCCGCCCGCCAGAGATGAACAGGATCGGCGCGTCGTGCCATTCCCGCACCGGAGCCTTCAGGTTGATGATCTGCCAGTTGACCGTGTTCTCGAAGATGCGGCTGAGCCAGGCTGTCAGGAAGGCCAGGTTGCGGGGGCGGTTGTTCCAGTCGCCGTCGTACTGGAGCTTGTTGAAGAGCACGGCGTGCCGCCCGCGGACCAGGAACAGCATCGCGTAGGCGGTAGCGCCGATGTCGCCGCCGTCCCACATGCTGCCGGCCCAACTGCCGTCCGCCCGCTGCCGCTCCGTCAGGCGCGTGGCGATGATCTTGTACCAGTCCTGCTCGCCGAAGTACTTGTAGCCGCTGGCCAGCCCGACGCGCTCCACGCCGAAGAGGTAGTAGTTCGTCGCGCCCTCGGCGTCGGCCTCCGCGTCGGAGCGGGGGTCTTTCTGCTTGACCTTGAGCGAGCCGACGAAGTTCTTCTCCATCCAGTCCAGACCGGCCTTAATGTGCCGCGGCTCGGCCGGGGCGGAGCACTGCACGTACTGCTCGAACGACAGGTTGTCCATGCACACGAACGACGTCGCCAGCCCCGCCACCGTCATAGCCGGGTAGCTCTTGTTGCGGTAGTTCTTGGTGTATCCCCAGCCGCCGTCGGTGTTCTGGCACTGTAGCCAGTGCTGCTGGACCTTGGCCCAGAACTCCCTGGGGATGAATTCCACATTGGCCCGCGCCCCCGCCCACACGCCCAGTACCGCGTACTGGGCGTTGGAATTGTCCCCCTCGGCCGTCGGGCTGACCATGATCGGCAGGCCGCCACGGCCGTCAGGCGGGGGCCTGTACGGCACCGTGTAGGTGTAGCTGCCGTTGGGCATGATCCCGGTCAGAAGCGCGCGGACATCCGCCTCCAGCTCCTTCTTGTACTTCGCCCCGGTCTTGTCCACCGCCAGCCAGACGTTGGCCCGAAGCGACAGGACGTACGTCGAGTCGGTCTTCTGCTTTGCCAGCCAGTCGAGGGCCTTCTTCATCCGCGGTTCCTGGGGATCGGCGCCGCTTTCGAGCAGGGCGTAGACCACCAGCGCGGTGATGCCGGGCTTGGCGCTGGCGTCGGAGCCCGCGCCGACCGGCCAGTTGCCGTCATCCTCCTGAACCCTCCAGAGGACGTCGACTGCCCTGTCGATGGACCTGCCGACCGCCTGATCGGAGAACTTCTCCGTGCCTGGGGCTGGCTGCGACTCGGCCGTGCCGGCCGCCATGGCGACGCCGGCCGTCGCCGCGCATGCGGCAACCAGCGCCGCAATCAGGACCGCCAACCGCATAGGCAGGGCCATGTCAGGAGCTTCCTCGACCTCTACATTCTATGGCGACGGCTGCCCGGCCGGCTTGTCCTGAGGCTTGTCTTCGGGCTTGTCGGCCTTCCTCTTGGCGGGCTTGATGCCCATGTCGTTGGCGAACTCCTCGGCCATTCTGAGGGCGTTTTCGGGCGTGAGCAGGCCGGCCTCGTCCACGTACTTCTTCTTGCGCTTGGCGATCTCCTCGCGTATGCCGGCCAGCAGGTCGTCGCGCTCGGCCTGGGTGGTGTAACGGCCCGCGCCGGTCTTCTCGTACTTGGCGATGAAGTCCTCGGCCCACTTGAGTACCG
This sequence comes from Phycisphaerae bacterium, assembly GCA_041946855.1. Classification (GTDB taxonomy): domain Bacteria; phylum Planctomycetota; class Phycisphaerae; order SM23-33; family SM23-33; genus JBHGBE01. The sequence goes on from JBHGBE010000079.1 coordinate 17,076, forward strand.
CGTCGCGGGCCTTGGTCTCAAACGCCTCGCGCTCCTGGAGCGTGACCTTTCCGTCGCCGTCGGCGTCCATGTACTTGAGGGACAGGGCCAGGATCTTGAACGACATCTTCCGCATCTCGCCTTGCACGCGCTTGCGCTCCTCATCGGTGACCTTACCTGTCTCGTCCTTCTGGTAGAGGGCCTCCTCGACCTCCTCCTTCATTATCTTCCCAAGTGCTTCGCCGAACGCCTTGAACTGGGCCTTGCCGGCGTCGGTGGGCGTGCCGTCCTGGTCCGTGTCGACTAGCTTGCGCTGAAGGGCGACGATTCCGTCCCGCCACGCTTCGCGCCTGACCCTCATGTCGTTCTGCATGGCCTTCTTCTGCTCGTCGGTGAGATTGCCCGTGCCGGTGGTGTCGTAACGGGCGATCAGCTCGCGCCTCTGGTCCTCGGAGAAGCCCTTGATCGCCTCCCGGCGCTCTTCCGGCGTCATGTCGCGAAGCTTCTTGAGGACCTCGATCTGCTCGTCGGTCCACCTGCCGGGCGGAATCTCGACGGATTCGTCGTCCTCCTCGGAATTGTCCTCCTCGGCCTCGGATGTACCGCCGCCGTTGCGCGGCAGCTTGCCGGAGGCTAGTAGCCTGTTGGCCTCGTCGCGGGAGGCGCCTTCGAGCTTGCCCGCCCCGCCGGCGAACATCTTGAAGACCTTTGCGCGGAGGTCCTGCCGGTATGCATCGGCCTCGAACCAGTCGATCTTGCCGTTGCGGTTCTTGTCGAAGGCCAGCATCGCCTTCCACGAGTCGAACTTGCGGACGAAGCCGCCTTCGCGCTGGGCGTCGGCGTTAAAGAGCTCCTCGGTGAGCTCGCTCTCCTTGCTGGTGGCCTTGAAGAACCTGGCCCGCTCCTCGGCGGCGTCGTAGGGGTCAATGACGCCCTTGAGGAGGTCCGGCGCCTTGCCGGCCGGCGCGGTGGCGGTGGCGGCCTGCGTTGCGGCAGGGGTGGGCAGCGCCCCGCTCTGGGCGAGGGCGGATGCAGCGACGGAAAGGGCAATCACGGCCAGGATCGTTGCGTTTGTCTTCATGTGGCTGACCTCCGCGAGGCTGCCGGGACACGCGGGACCACGCACGGGCTATTCCGCCCCTTATGATATACGCTTGACGCCTGGCGCGGCAAGCTTCAGGCATTTTGTGGCAAAAGCGCGGGTCTTGGGCCGCCGTGCCGGGTTAGAATTACAGTAAGCCGCTCTGGCAGTTCGGTCGGCTTCTCAGGGCGAGTCATGAGCATCGCGGAAGTATTGCTGGAAAAGGGCATCATCACGCCCGACCATCTTACGCTGGCCATGGACCTGCGGAAGAAGGAGGGCATCCGCGTCGACCGCGCGCTGGTCAAGCTGGGGTTCGTCAAGGAGGACGTGCTGCTGAAGGTGATGGGCGAGCAGCTCGCCATGCCGGTGGTCGATCTGGAGAACGTCACCATCGACGTGGAGACGCTGCGGGCCTTGCCGGCCAAGCTCGTCTACCGCAAGCACATGGTCCCCATCGCCCGCGTGAACGGGACGCTGAAGGTGGCCACTTCCAACCCGTTCGACCTGTACGCCTTCGACGAGATCCGCCTGCTGACCGGCCTTGAGGTCCAGCCGGTGCTGGCCATCGAGGAGGAGATCGACAAGGTCATCAAGGCCAATTACGGCGTCGGCGGCGACACCATCGACGAGATGATGTCCACCGACGACCTGGAGGTCATCGGCGACGGCAAGGCGGGCGACGGCGAGGACTTGCTGGAGATGGCCCAGGAGGCCAGCGTCATCAAGCTGGTCAACGAGATATTCCTGGAGGCCCTCAACGAGCGGGCCAGCGACATCCACATCGAGCCCTACGAGAAGGATCTGGCCATCCGCTACCGCATCGACGGCGTGCTGCACGACGCCTCCGTGCCGCCGCAGATACGCAACTTCCAGGCCGCCATTATCAGCCGCATAAAGATACTTGCCAACCTCAACATCGCCGAGAAGCGCCTGCCGCAGGATGGGCGCATCAAGTTCCAGGTGGGCAACCGCCAGATCGACGTCCGCGTCAGCGTGATACCGATGCTCTTTGGCGAGGGGATCGTCATGCGCATCCTGGACAAGTCCACGGTGCTGTTCACGCTGCCGCAGCTTGGCATGGCGGAGGACACGTTCGGCGTGTTCCAGGATCTCATCACGCGGCCGCACGGCATCGTGCTCGTCACGGGGCCGACCGGCAGCGGCAAGACGACGACCCTGTACGCGGCCCTGTCGGCCATCGTCAGCCCGGAGATCAAGGTGCTGACGGTTGAGGACCCGGTCGAGTACCACTTGGACGGCGTCAATCAGATCCAGGTCGCCCCGAAGATCGGGATGACGTTCGCGCGGGGCCTGCGGGCGATACTGCGGCACGACCCCGACGTGGTGATGATCGGCGAAATCCGCGACCTGGAGACGGCCGAGGCGGCGATCCAGGCCGCCCTGACGGGCCACCTCGTCTTTTCGACGCTGCACACCAACGACGCCTGCTCGGCGGCCACGCGCCTGCTGGACATGGGCGTCGAGCCGTTCCTCGTTACCAGCACGCTTGAGGCGGCGATGGCCCAGCGGCTGGTGCGGACCATCTGCCCGGACTGCAAGGAATCGTACAAGCCCGACCGCGAGAAGCTGCCGGCCGACCTGAACCTTGACAAGGTTGACGTTCTCTACCGCGGGGCGGGCTGCCGCAAGTGCCGCGGGACGGGCTATCACGGCCGGACCGGCCTGTATGAGCTGATGCTGGCCTCGCCGGCCGTGCGAGATAAAATCATGGCCCGCGCCCCGGCCAGCGACATCATCAAGGCCGCACGCTCGGACGGGCTGAGGTTCCTCCGCGAAGATGGATGGATGAAGGTCCGCGCCGGCATCACCACGCCCGAGGAAGTGATACGCAGCACGAAAGTCTAGAATGGCGTTAGCTCGTTGCTTCGCTGACGCTTCTGGCGAACGATAAACCCATCATTTTCAGCAGGCAATATCTGTAGAATGGGCGTCCATCGTTCACTCCCATGGCGAACTTCGAATACATAGCGCGGACGGCCGGCGGGGAAGAGGTCGCCGGCGTCATGCAGGCCGACAACGAGACCGCCGTCGTCCGCACGCTGGACGAGCGGAAGCTCTTTCCCGTCAAGGTAGCGCCGCAGGCCGCGCCGCGGAAGGCGTTCTCGTTGGGCGCCCGCAAGGTGGGCGCCCGCGAGCTTGGCGTGTTCTACGGGCAGCTTTCGGACCTGCTGAAGGCCGGCGTGCCGATGCTGCGGGCGCTGGAAACGCTCGGGCGCGCGATCACCAACCGCCGCCTGGCGGACCTGGTGACGGCCGTGCGGGCCGACGTCGCCGAGGGCAAGACCCTCGCCGACGCCATGAACGCACGCCAGGAGGCCTTCGCGCCGCTGCACTGCGCGATGGTCCGCGCGGGCGAGCGGGCGGGCTTCCTGGAGGAGGTACTGACCAACCTCGCCGGCTTCCTGGAGCGGCAGGACGAGCTGCGCAGCAAGATTCGCGGCGCGATGACGTACCCGGCCGTGCTGGTGACGATCGGCGTCATCCTGATGACGGGGGTGCTGACGATACTTGTGCCCAGGTTCAAGGGCTTCTTCGCCAAGGTAGACCTGCCGCTGCCGACGCAGATACTCTTCGGCATAAGCGACCTGCTGTCGAACTACCTGTGGCTGGTCATAATGGCCGCGGTGGCGATCGTGCTGTCCATCCGCATGGCCGTCCGCAGCCAACAGGGGCGGCGGCTGTGGGACAGGTGGAAGCTCAAGGTGCCGCTGCTGGGCCTGGCCATCCGCATGGTGGCCATCACCCGCTTCTGCCGCATCCTGGGCACGATGCTGGCCAACGGC
>JBHGBE010000008.1:0-95989 GCA_041946855.1 Phycisphaerae bacterium
ATCACCACCAGCTTGTCGCGCGGGATCCGCACGTCGATGTTCTGGAGGTTGTGCTCCTTTGCGCCCAGGATGACGATCTGCCGCTCGTCGGGCCGCCCCTGCGGCCGGGCCGCGGAGGCGGCCTGGCCCGCCGCGCCGGCGCCCTGAGATGTCCCTGTCGTCTCGCTCATGGATTGCGAAACCGGGCATTATACTCCGGCGCAGCCCGGCGGACAATCCCGCGATGGAACAACGGAACCCGGAATACGGATCCCGGAACCCCGAGCCGTTCTCCGCATTCCGTGTTCCGCTGTCGGCTCAGAACCATCCCATGCCCACGTCCTTGCCCAGGACCTTCCCGTCGATGTCAACACGAAGGGCGGCCTTGTCGCCGTTCATGTAGTACCAGCCCAGGTAGAACGTCTTCTGGCCGCGAGTCACGTTGCAGACGCCGAGCACCGCGTACTGGCCGGCCTCCTTCAGGAACGTGTCCCTCACGGGCGCGGGCAGCTTGTCGAACGCGACGAGCGTGCCCTTCTCGATGAGCTTGCCCTGGTTGTCGACCCGCACCGCGTTCCGAATGTCGCCGACGTTGTACCAGGCCACGTAGAGCGTCTTGCCGCTATGGGAGAACTCAACGATCCGGTCCAGCTTGCCCGCGCCGACTTCCTTCTCGATGACGTTCTTCACGTCGGAGGGCAGCTTGTCAAGGGCGACTTCCATTCGCTTGCGGATGAGCTTGCCCTCGCTGTCGAAGCGGGCCTGGACCCACTTGCCGTCGGCCTTCCATTCCGACTCGTACAACGGCAGCTTGCCGTGCGGGATCTCCTCGATCTCGCTGATCTTGTTCGTGCCGGCCTCCTTGGCCAGGGCCGCGTTAACGGCGGCCGGCAACTGCTCGGCCTTCAGGAGCGTCTTGGCGCGGATGATCTTGCCATCGGCGTTGATGGCCAGGTGGAACGTCCGATCCTCGGACTTCCACGTTGCGACGTACTTGGTCATCTTGCCGTGCGTGACCTGCTCGAGCGAGATCAGCTTGTTGGCGCCCAACTGCTCGTTAAGCGTCTCCTTGACGACGGGCGGCAGTTGGTCGATGGTCAGGTTCTTCTTTACCACCTCGGCGCTCTTGGCGACGCCTGGCTTGCCTTCATTCGCCTGCGCGGGCAGCGCCGCCAGGCATACCATCCCCGCGCTGAAGGCCAGTGCGATCAGGTAACGTGTGAGGTGCATCTCTGAATCTCCTCCCGTCCCTCTTTGCCTTTGCCCAGAACCGTCCGGGGCGGTCCTTCCCAATACCCCGTCTTTCCCATCCCCATGCACAACTATACGCGCGACGATGCCGTCGAAATCCTGTCGGCGCGGGTATACCATGACCGCGATGCCGATCGCGGACCACACGGGATGATGCCAGAGGAAGACCATCCTGCCCGAGATGACGTTGCGGGCGTCCCCGCCTCTTGGCGCGGGCAGGCCTGCGATCTGGTCTTCGGGATTCTCGGCCCGGCCGGGCTTTCCATTGGCTGGTGGGGGGCGTTCTGGCAGTCGAACTATCTGCCCCCGTACCCTTGGCACTACGCCGGCTGGTCGTATTGCATCACCGTTATCGACCTCGCCGCCGTCATCCTCTGGATGACCGTGCGCGCAAGTCCAGGGCTGAGATGGTCGCGATGCGCGGGAGTAATGGCGGGCGTCTTCCTTGCGGGAGCGCTGCACTCCCTGGCGTGCGCCGCCATACACACTCCATTGGTATTCTCGTTCTTCTCCGGGTGGACGCTCTTCTTTGCCCCCCAGATCCTGCTCGCCTGGCTGGCGGCGGCAATCTACTTCCGCCTGATGCTCCAGTGCTGGCGGCGCTGCCGCGCGGAATTCGGCCCTCTGACGGCCGAGGCAAGTTTCGTGCCCGGCTTCCTCACGCCGCTCGTTTTGGCCGCTGCCGCCCAGGTCGCCTTCTTCGGCGTGCCGTTCTGGCCTTTCGAGCGGTGAGACGCCGGGCACACCCAAGCCCTTCAACCGCGCCTGTTTTCCCGATTACTTGATCAGGTACGCCTGCCCTCTGAGCGTGATGAGCAGTTGCTCATCCGCCCTCTGCTGGCTGAGGACCTGGTTCTCGGCGGACGAGTTCGCGCGGACGAGCTTGAAGTACTCATCGCTGTACCGCTCGACGGTCTGAATCTTGTCCTTGTCCTTTTCGGGGTCGAGGTTTGAGGCGTTGGACGCGATCCATACCTGGCCGCGGCGGTAGATTGCCTGGTTGCCGACCTGGCGGACGCTATCGAGGACCTCTTTTTTCTGGTCCTCGTAGCCTTTCTTGTCCCTATACCCGATGACGCCCGTGCCGCCGAAATAGCCGCCTGGGCCGGCCGACGGGGTCGGGGCCCTTGTGGCCTCGTTCAGCGCCTGGCGGTTCATCGCGCCGCGCTGGCCGGCCTCGCCGTCGGTCGTTGCCAGCTCGCCTGTGGCCCTACCAGCGGCTTTCGCCATCTCGGATGGCCTGGCGTGAAGCACCGTCCGCTCGTCGGCCAGGAAGCTCGTGTACGGCGTCATGATGCCGTACTCCTTGCTCAGGGCCACAAGCTCGTCGAGCACCTCCTTGTTCTCGCCGTTGAGCTGGATCTGGTCCAGCAGCCACCCGACGCGCCTCATCGCCCAGAGCTTCTCCACGAAACAGAAGGACTCGTTGCGTGTCTCCGGCGCGATGTTCACGCCGTACTCGAAGGTCTTCTGCCTGCCCTCGTAGACGCCGGTAATGACGAGCTGCGTCGCGTAGGAGCCGGCCGTCTCGCCCTTCTCGAGCCTGCCGACGTCCTCGCGGTAATACCGGCCGGTGACCACGAGCTGATCGCCCTCGAACAGGTCGCCAAGCTCGCGCGGGTAGGTGTCGCGGACGCGGACGCCCTTGATCTCCATCTTGACGTTGGTCATCACGGGGTTCTTGATCTTGGCGTAGAGCGAGCTGACCTTGCTCTCGATGGCCTCCTTGGGCTTGACGTAGTCGCTCTTGCCGCCGTTCTCGTTGACGAGCTTGTCCAGCAGACGGACGTTCACGTCGTAGCCAGCGCCGAAGGCGAAGATGCGGGCATGACATGTGTTATCCTTCTTTGCATCGCCCAGAATGTCCTTCTCGCCGGTCTTGCCGACAGTCGGCAGGCCGTCGGTCAGGAAGAGGATGTACGCGGGCCGGTCCGTGTCCTTGTCCTCGCGGGATCTGTTGACCATGGCCAGCGCCTTGGTCAGGGCCTCGTCGATGTTCGTGCCGCCCGTGGCGTCGACGTGGTCAAGCCTGTCGAGCATGTCTTGCACATTCCGCTCCGTGGCGGCCTGAAGCGAATCAGCCAGCGGCTCGACGGAATCGTTGAACATGATCACGTTGACGCGGTCGGACTTGTTAAGGTTCTTAAGGACGTACCTGACGGCCTCCTTGACCTGGTCGATCTTCTCCCCGGCCATCGAGCCGGAGTGGTCCAGCACGAGCACGATGTCCTTGGCCGAGACGCTCGAGCGAGCCAGGCGCATGTTCGGCGTGGCCAGCATCATGAAGTAGCCGTCCTTCTTCGGGTCGGGCTGGTGGGTGATGAGCGTGGCGCCTATGGCCTCGTCGGCCGCCTTGTAGAAGACCTGGAAGTCCGTCGCCGGCAGGGCGTTCCTGGCCGAGTAGGTGGCGATCACCTGCTTGGCGTCCTTGCGCTCGGTCTTGAGGTCGTGTGTGGGGGAGTAGACGGTGGTGATGTCGAACTTGGACTTGATGTCTACCTTGACCTCAACGTCCTCTATGGGCTTGGCGGAGAACTTCTCGGTGTTGAGCGGGTACCACACCTCGACCAGGTCGCGGTCCTTGTGGCAGATGTTCTTGTACGTGACCAGCACGCGGGCGGGCTTGCCCGGCTGGAGCGGGAAGGCCTTGGTCCGGTACATGCCGTAGCCGACGTACTCGAGCAGTGCCGGGTCTTTCTTGGTGCGGACGATGTCCTCGTAGATCTTCCGCGCCTCATCCGCCTTAAGCAGCTTGGCGGCGTACTCCTTGCCGTCGACCACGAGCGTCATCGAGTCGATGGCGGCCTGCGGCGGCACGGGGAAGACGTACTCCACCTCGATCATCCCGCTGCCGGTGTTGACGAACTCCTGGTCGATCTCGACCTGGGCCACCTGGTCGCGGACGGTCATCTTGACGTGGTGGTACTTGACCGCCCAGTGCCCGGCCACGCGATGCTCCGGCCGGATGGGGATTATCATGCCGTCGGCCATCGCCAGGGGGGCGGCAAGCGCAAGCACAACAACGCCGATCAGAAGACTGGTCAATCGCTTCATGGTTGGTTCTCCCGGTTCTTTCTCTTGGTACACAAGCTTAGACGCCGGTGCAGTGCGGCGGTTCTCTGAAAAAGCGGTTGACTGGCGGATCGGTGAATCGGGCCGCTAGAGGGCGAGCTTCGGGAGGGAACCTATCACCTTCTGCGTTTCGATGCTAACGGTGATAACCTGCCCCAGAAGGCGGACCACGTACTGCTCGTCGTCGGGGCGGTTCGGGTCGCTGGTGATGTTCCCTTGCTCGTCGCGGCCAACGCGGTACTGGTCGATCACCCATTCCAGCGCCGAACGATTGCCAAGCCTGTACTCGAATGCCTCGGACGGCACGCCGTCGAGCGTGAGGAAATCGTTGTACTGGATCGATCGCTTGTCCTTGCTCAGCTTCATCGCGTCGACTCGCCAGTCTAGCGGAACTTCCCTATTCTCAACGCGGGCCAACGGATAGGGAACCTGCTTCTCGTATTCGACGTGCAACTCGACGAGCCTGCGTCCGGCGCGAACGAAGGCGCGGAAGTCATCGACCGTACCGGATAGCGGAATGTGCGGCAACTGGCGCCGCAGGTCCTCCGCGTACCGTTTGCGGTAGTCCGGGTGATGAAGCAGGGAGTAAGCGTAGTAGAATACTTCCTCACGCCCTATCCTCTTGTTCTTGTAGTGTTCCTGGAAGCGCCATAGGGCAGCTATAGAGATGTTGTCATGTCTCTCCCGCCCGTCGTGGGAGTATGTGAAGAGGGGAAAACAGTAGGTCGCCGAGCCGAACCCGGCCGTTGCGACCAGGTTCGGCATCAAGTTCGTCACGAGGCAGGCGAATGGCCGTTCGGCCGTCAGGTTCACGCACAGAAGAAGGTTCTCCTTCCGGCTCCTTGCGGTTGGGAACCATTCATCCCTCGGGGCCAGTCTGTCAACAAAGCCCTTGACGCCGTACAAGAGTTGCTTGGTAAAGGGACGATACAAGCTCTGGAACACGCACCTTCGATCGAACTTAAGGTCCAGGCCGCGCACAAATCGGAGTTTCAGGTCGCGGCTCCATTTCACCTTGTCGTAACGGACGAAGTCGTCCACGTACTGGGCGAGTTTTGACGGGTCTTCAGGCGGCTTGGCCTTCTTTCGCCAGCGGTCCAGTTCGGCGTTGTAGTCGTCCGCGAACTGCTCGACACGTTTCAGCAGACGATCAGCGTCGAAACCGTAGACAACCGAATCTCGATTTGTGGAAACGCCCAAGGAGTAAGTACGGAAGATTGTAGGCTGCTGAGATTGTCCTCGGACTTTGGCCTCCTTCGTTCCCATGGGCATGAAGCCGGCGAACTCGCCGGCGCTCTTGCTGGTGAGCCAGTTGCCCTTGTCGTCGGGCTTGAGTTGCCGCCAACTGACGCCGGCTATGGAGCCGACCTTGATGAGGAATTCGTACTTCTGCTCCCGTCGCCAGCGCGTCGGAACCTTGTGGTAGAAGACCTTCGCCTCGCGTTCCTGGCCCTCCTTCAGAGGCAGCCGGACGAATACGTTGATGCTCACGCCCACCTGTATCCCGAAGACGTTGTGCGTGGTCCCCGATAGTGTGGGATTCTTGCGCACGTTCCCGCCCAACTCCAGGACGTAGATCAGATCGAAGTCCTTCACCAGGTGCTTGCGCATGCCGTCGAAGGACTTCTCGCCCAGGAAGCTGTCGTTGTTGACGTAGCAGACGACCCCGGCGTCGCCGATGCGGTCAGCCGCAAAGCGAATGGCCTTGACGTACGGGTCACTGAGCTTGCGGACGAGGGTTGCGGCGGAATCGGCCGCATAGGTCACCTGGACCCGCCGGTCGATGACCTCGTACTTGCGGTTTTTGTTGTTGTCGTTCTCGTTGACCTGGCCGGCATTGTAGGGCGGATTGGCAATGATGACCTTGATTGGGGCTTTGATCTGGCGCTCGACGCGGGCGGTGTTGGCCTGATTGAAGAGGTCGAACTTCGGGTGCGAGTTCTTGGCCGTCTCGAAGGTATCAACAAGGCAGATGCCCTCGAATGCCTCATAGGTCCCGGTCGCCTCCCAATAGGCGTGCTCGATATTCATCGAGGCGACGTAGTAGGGAAGCAGCATGATCTCGTTGCAGTAGAGTTCGTCCCTGTACTTATGGGGCAGGGCCGTCGGCGGGATTCGACGCATCAGGTGAACGATGAAGTTGCCTGTGCCCGTGAACGGGTCGAGGATGTGGACGTTCTTGTCGGCGATTGAGGTCGCAAAATCCCTGCGAAGCACCTCCTCGACACTGGCCACCATGAAGTCGACCAAAGGCGGGGGCGTATAGACGATGCCGTGAGTGTCCGCGACCTTGACGCTGAAGCCCTGAAAGAACCGTTCGTACACCGTGTTGAGGAACTTCTGCTTCTCGCTGAAATCGGAAATGGTCGCGGCGGCTTGCTCGATCGCCACGTAGAAATGGTCCAGCTCCTTGACGAACTGGTCGCGGCTGAAGGCGCGCGATGTGAGCGCGTCGATGACCTTCTCGATCTCCCGGGCGATGACGTTGCGCTGCATGAAGTCGCCGATGTCGAATACCTTGCGGAAGATTCGCTCGGTCAGGAGGTGCTGGACGATCATCTCCTCCACGGCGCTCTCGGACAGATTGGGGTTCAGCGATGCCCGGCACAGGTCGAAGAACGCGGCAAACGCGGCCCCATACCTGTTGTTAGTTTCGCGCTCGCTCCTGATCAGGCGGGCGAGGTTCTGCCCCAATTCCTGGACGCGGGTCTTGAACTCGTCTACGGCCTTCTCCCATTCGTCGAACGCGGGTGGCCGCCACCCGAAGAAAACGTCCAGCACGTGGACAAGCTGGTCCGCGTGGGCAAGGTCCGCGTCCAGACACATCTCACCGTCTTGATAGAGGATGGCGCGTCTGGGGTCCTGGAACAGGATGTTGTCGGATGGATACCCGGCCTTCAGCTTCGCCTTCGCCTCCTTCTCAAGGTCGTCTTGAGTGTCCTTGGCCTCCCAAAGCCCGTAGCGCAAGACCTGACTCATGCCATCCACGATGGCCCCGTCCGGTTGAATGACCTTGCCGCCCTTGGTTCTCAGCGGGTACTCCGGGATCAATGCGCGGCCAAGCTGTCGCGCGCAGTGTTCGAGCAGGCCTTGGAATGCGGAGCGAACCGCCCCCTCATGCTTGACGCCAAGCCTGCCGAACAGAGCAAGCGCTTCATAGTAGGCCGCGACGGCCTTGTGGCTGGGCTTCAGTGCAAGCGGGACCATGGCTCGGCAATATAGCCGCTGGGGGGATGAAACGGAAGACATCGCGCCACGGACTTTCGGATATCGCGGATATCGCGCCGGCGGAAACGCCGTTGCGGCTTAGGCCCCGTGCGCAGAGGCCAGACGTGTGGCCGGGGCTGTGGCCGTCCGGCGCGTCATGCGGTAGACGCCATTGTCGAAGCCGGACTCGTATCTGCACTGGAAGCCATCGGGGCCGACCGTGCCCTTGTACCTGTACACGCCGCCCTTGAGGAGGCCCAGGTTCTCCTCGCCCTCGAAGTGCCACGTTGGCCCGCGCTGGCTGATGCGGAAGATGCAGACCGATTTGTCGTTGAACCCGAAAGGCGTCTCGGAGTCGAAACTGGCGCGGTAGGTGGAGTCGGGCAGGCGCTCGATGACAGCCGACATGCGGCCGTGCAGCACCTTGCCGTCGCTGGCCCATTCGCCATCCCACGTGCCTTCCATGAGGTCGCGCGGCTGGACGGGGGTATCGGCGGACCGCCAGCCCTCCGGCGTGCTACAGGAGACATACGCAATGGCGGCGACGCCGGCCGCGACCACGGCGGCCGCCAGGAGGAAGAACTTGCGCCAACGCCTGCGGCTGGACATTACGTGATTCTAGCCGAAGATGGCGAAAATGCCAAGACGACCGGACTCATCCTTACGGGCGGCGATCGTCGCGAGTGACCGAAGGAAACAAAGAATATCGAACAGCGAATATCGGATGACGAAGTTGAGGTAGTGCGGGGGGAGATCGATCACTTCGACATTCGATATTTCCTGTTCGTGATTCACTTGATGCTCTCCAGAGCGCCGGGCTACAGCGACTCGGCCGGTCCGAGCGTCACGACGGTGACTGCCGACAGGTCGTGCTTTCGCGCGACAGCCAGGACTTCGTCCCTGGTGACCGCCAGCATCTTCTCGATCTGGTCGGCCAGCGGGACGTACTCGCGGCGATAGACCCAATCGAAGCCGACGGCTGTCAGGCGGCCCATCGGCAGCTCGCCCTTGAGAGTGGCGGACGATGCGATCTTGTTCTTTGCCGCGGTCAGTTCCGCATCGGTGGGGCCGGAGTCGAGGAACCGCTTCAATTCGTCGCGGGCGATGGAGAGGACCTGCGTGCCCCTGTCGGGGTCCGTGGAGATGAAGGTTGAGAAGACGCCCGCGCCGTCCTGCGGCTCGTAGAGCATCGACGCCTCATCCGCCAGGGCCTTTTCGACCAGCGCGTAGAACAGGCGGCTGCCGGTGGTGTCGCCGATGACGGCCGAGGCGATCATCGCGGCGTAGCGGTCCTCGTCCTGCGTGGCGGGGGCCGGCGACATCAGCCCGATGTGCTGGCGGGCGACCTTGGCGTCGGGTATGACCTTCCGCGTCAGGCGCGCCGGGGCCGGCGGAAGCTCTCGCGGCGTGTCGTACGGCCGCCACGAGGAGCACATCTGGCTTGCCTTGGCGACGAAGGCATCGAAGTCCAGCTTGCCCACTCCCGTCAGCGTCACGTTGCCGGGCGAGTAGCGGCGGTCGAAATACGCCTGCATCTGCTCTCGCGTGAGGGCCTTGATGGACTCGGGTGTGCCCAGAACGCTGTGGCCCAGCGGATGGCCCGCGAAGTGCTCGGCCATCAGGCGTTCGTACAAGCGGAACCGCGGGATGTCCTGGTACATCGCGATCTCTTCCAGGATGACGCCCTTTTCCACCTCGAAGTCCTCTGCTCGCAGGGCGGGGCGGAGGATGTCGCCAAGCAGATCGACGAGGCGGTCCTGGAACTCGCTCAGGACCGCGCCGAAGTAGATCGTGTTTTCCTCGGAAGTGGCGGCGTTGTAGTGGGCGCCCATCTCGTCGAACTCGCGGTTGACATCGAAGGCGGTGCGGCGGGCGGTGCCCTTGAACATCATGTGCTCGAGGAAGTGGCTGACGCCGGCTATATCGGGCGTCTCGTCGCGGCTGCCGGTGCGGACGAAGAAGCCGACGGCCATCGAGGCGGCCGCCGGGCTGACCTCGGCGATGACCGTCAGTCCGTTGTCGAGCCTGGTGTTCCTGAATTCCATGTAGTTGGCCTGGTTAGTCGCCTATCGCGTCGAGGTTGAGCGGCTCGGGGCCGATGGTCAGCACGGTCAGGCGCCTTGCGGGATACTGGGCCACGCAGGCAAGCACGTCGTCAACCGTCGTGCGGTCGATGGCGGCGGAGATCTCCGCCAGGCTCCGCAGGCGGCGGAGGTGATACCAGTCGCCGGCCAGGGCGTTGGCGCGGGCGGAGGTCGATTCGCCCTGGAGGACCAGCGCGCTCTTGAGCTGCGTGCGGGCGCGGGAAAGCTCGTCGGCCGTCACGCCCTTGCCAAGCCGGCGTAGCTCGCCGATGGTGACATCCAGCGTCTGCTGGGCCTTCTCGGGCGTGGTGCCGGCGTAAGTGAACATGCCCGCGGCGCCCTTGAGGCTGTGGTAGCGCGAGCCGACGTTGTAGACCAGGCCGCGCTTCTCGCGGACCTCGGTGAAGAGCCGCCCGCTCATCCCGCCGGAGAGGACCGTCTCGGCGACGCGTGCGGCGTAGTACCGCTTGTCGCCGGCGACGGCCGTCTCGTGGGCCATCGCGATGTGGACCTGGGCCGATTCCTTCCGCACGTGCAGCGCGCCGCGCGCGGGCGGGCTTGCCGTCACGGGCTTGTCGGCGGGCTGGGTCCACGCGCCGAAGTACTTGTCAACATCCTCGCACAACCGCGCCCAGTCGAACGCGCCGGCGACGGCGAGGATCGCGCCGTGCGGGTTGAAGTGGACCTGCGCCTGCCGGCGGACGACCTCCGGCGTAAGGGCGGCCAGCGTCTCGGCAGTGCCGTAGGGCGAGCGGCCCAACGGGTACGGGTAGAACCGCTCGCGGAGCATGAGGTTGCACTTCTGGGCCGGCTCATCCTCCAGCGCGGCCAGGTCCTGCAAAGCGAGCTGGCGGCACGGCTCGAACGTCGCATCCTCCAGGCGCGGGCGGCGGACGATGTCGGCGTAGATCGCCAGAACCTGCGGGAGGTTGCGGCCGAGCTGCGCGGCGGCAAACTGCATGTGCTCGGAGTTGACGTGCTCGGAGTGCTGGCAGCCCAGCGAGTCGAGCTCGTCGTTGAGCATGCGCGTGTCGCGGTCACCAGCCCCGCGCAGGACCCACTCGGCGATGACCGACGCGGAGCCGGCGGCCTGGGCCTCGTCGTGCGACGAGCCGGCCGGCGCGAGCAGCGTCATCGCCGCCGATGTCACTTGCGGCATCCGCTGTCCCAACAGCGTCATGCCGTTGGGCATTTCCTTGATGAAGAATTCCTCGGCCGCCATGTCCCTTCCGTTTCCTCTGGCAAGGCGAACGGGGAATTGTACGCGCGGCGGCGGCCGGTTGAAAGCAATATCGGCCGCGCTTTACAGCCGGGGCGACCCGGGTTAGTCTGCCCGAACGATGGGCGAGCGAATCGCAATCATCGGCGACGGCGCATGGGCGACGGTCTGCGCGATCATGCTGGCGGAGAACGTTCACCAGGTCCGCCTGTGGTCGGCGTTCGCGGACCAGGCGGCGGAACTGGCCTCATCGCGCGAGAACAGGCGATTCCTGCCGGGCGTCCGGCTGCCGCAGTCCGTGGAGGTCACCGGGGACGACACGGACGCCCTGGCTGGGGCGGAACTTGCAGTGTCGGCCGTGCCGACGCAGTTCATGCGGGCGGTCTGGACGCGGCTTGCGAGGCATTGCCCGGCGGGCCTGGCGATCTGCTCGGTGGCCAAGGGCATCGAGAACCGCACGCTCCTGCGACCGACTCAGATCCTGCTCGACGTGCTGGGCGGCAAGGGCGTGGGCGGCGCGGAAGGGCGGGCCGTTGCGGCGCTGTCGGGGCCGTCGATCGCGCCGGAAGTAGCAAAAAAACTGCCGGCGACCGTCGCCGTGGCGTCGAGCGAGCCGGACCTGGCGCAGCGGGTCCAGCGGCTCATCAGCCGGCCGTACTTCCGCGTCTACACCAACAGCGACCTGACCGGCGTGGAGCTTGCCGGGGCGACCAAGAATGTGATCGCCATCGCGGCCGGCGTGCTGGACGGGCTTGGCGCGGGCGACAATGCCAAGGCGGCGCTGCTGACCCGCGGCCTTGTCGAGATCACGCGGCTTGGCGTGGCTCTTGGCGCGCGGGCCGAGACGTTCGCGGGGCTGGCGGGCATGGGCGACCTGGTCACGACGTGCATCTCGCCCATCGGCCGCAACCGCTCGTTCGGCGAGGCCATCGGCCGCGGCCGGAGCGTGAAGGACGCGCTTGCCGCCACGCAGTCCGTGGTCGAGGGCGTGCCGACGACGGCCAGCGTCGTGGAGCTTGCCCGCAAGGCCGGCGTGTCCATGCCCATCACGCAGGCGGTCCACGACGTCATTTTCGCGGGCCGCTCCCCGGCCGACGCCATCGGCCAGCTCATGTCACGGCCGCTCAAGGCGGAGTCGTAATTCGTGATCCGTAACTCGTAACTCGTTCATTCGTTACTCCGTTACTTCGTGGAGAGGCAAGCCGACCGGGGAGGGCGAAGCACGAAGTAACGAGGCAACGAAGTAACGCCGTTGTTGTTCAGGCGGAACCGTTTCGCGGGTGATGCGTCTGAGTAGAAGCGACGAACGCAGACGGAAGGAGACACATCCATGGCGCGTACAACGGCGATTGTCATCGTGTCTTTGGTTCTGGCCTCGCCCGCGGCGGCGGAATTCACGATGCCATCCGATGCCCCGGTGGAGCGGCTCATCAGGAACATTACAGCCTACACGAAGGAGAACCCCAAGGACCCCGACGGCTACTACACGCTCGGGCGCGTACACCTGCTGGCGTTCACGCTGAAGAGCGGCTCAGTGAAGACATTCGATCCGGGCGACGACGCGGGCAAGAAGCTGCCGCAACTGCCTGACGACTCCTTCCAGCGAGGGCCGGCGCGGCCGCCCAGGGGACCGGTGGAATCGCAGCCGACGCCGCCCACCGAGGAGCAGTTGGTCGAGCACATCAAGGCCGCCATAGAGAACTACCGCAAGGCCATTGAGATGAGCCCCAAGAACGCCCTCTATCGCCTGGGGCTGGCGTGCGCGCTTAAGCAAGGCGCCGATGTCGGCGACAAGATCGGGCTTGTTCCCGGCCAGAAGGTGATTGGGAAAGACTTCTCGCCCGCGGAGGCGCGCAAGCGCGATGAAAAGTTCGAGGAACTGGTCAAGAAGCTTGGCGACGCGAACTTCGCCAATCGCGACGCGGCCTTCAAGGAGCTTCGCGGCCTGACCGCGGAGGCCATGCAGATCCTTCTGAAGCACACGAAGGACGCCGATGCCGAGATCAAGGCCCGCGTCAGTAAGCTCATCGGCGACTACTGGCGAGAGGCGGCGATCCCCGAGTACCTGGAGGCCTACAAGCTCGCCATCGCCAAGGACCTGGAGATCAAGAGGCAGCCGCTCCAGGGCCTCAAGAGCCTGGTCGGCTACGAGGCCGGGCAGTCGTACCTGCGCCTGGTCAAGGCCCGCGGCGAGACGCCCGCCGAGAAGGACCAGATCGCCAAGGTCGAGGAAGACATCAAGAAGCTGGAATCCAAGCCGCCCGGTGGGATCACGCCCATCGTGTTCTCGCTTGACGAGCCGGCGCGGCTGGACCAACTGCTAGCGCCGGAGGTCAGAGTTCCGTTCGATCTCGACGGCACCGGCCGTGCGCAGATGTGGACCTGGGTCAGGCCGGCGACGGGCATCCTCGTCTGGGATCCCAATCGCACGGGCCGGATCACCAGCGGCCGGCAGCTCTTCGGGTCGGTGACGTTCTTCATGTTCTGGCCGGACGGCTACCGGGCCCTGAACGCCCTGGACGACAACCGCGACGGCCAACTCGAAGGCGGCGAGCTTCGCGGCCTGGCCGTGTGGTTCGACCGCGACTCCAACGGCCGATCCGACCCCGGCGAGGTCGTGCCAATCGAGAAGGCGGGCATCAAGCTAATCTCTGTGCGGGCCGCCAGCAGGATTGGCGAGAGCCCATTCAACTCGACGGGGCTGGAGACGCTCGACGGCCGCGTATTGCCGACGTACGACTGGGTAGCCCAGCCCGCGAAGGCCAAGCCATAAAGCCCCATGCGTGAGCATGGGGCTGGGCACAAGCCCTCCGTCTTGCGGCGGGGGCTTCATCCGCGTCAGCTCACGTCTTCGCCTCGAGGACCGTGGGGCGCGGTGTGTTCCGGCCGGCCATGCCATCCAGCAGTTGCTCAAGGAACTGGCGGAGGAATCGCGGGTTCAGCACGCGGCAATGGGCTGCCGTCTGGCCCGCCCCCACCTTGATGGTAAACAGGTTCGGCCATTCCACGCGGAACATGTTTTCGTCGGTCTGGTCGTCGCCGGCGCAGATCGCCGCGCGGTAGGCGCCCTCGCCGAGGAACTTCTTCACCGCGGCCGCCTTGTCGGCCTGCACGGAGCACACCTCTACGATCTTCCGGCCGTGACGGACGACGACCGGCAGGTTGTACGTCGTCTCCGACAGGTCGCTCATCAGTTGCCGCGCCTTGGCGGCGCCGAATTGCGGGTCCGCCCGGCGGTAATGCCAGACGAGCGAGGCCCGTTTCTCCTCCACCCAACTGCCGGGCGTGGCGCCCTCGTACTGTCGCAGGGCCTCCAGCACGCGCGGCATCCAGGACAGGTCCGCGGTCTCGTTGAGCAGTTGCCAGTTGCCCTCGCCCGGGCGTTTGTAGCTGAAGCCGTGCTCGGCGATAAGCGTGATGGACCGGCCGCCGAACCACACATCGATGTCCCGCGGCTTGCGCCCGCTGATGAGGAAGGTGTCGATCCTCGGCTGAGCCCCCAGGCGGTCAAGCAGTGCGTTGATCTCATCCGTGGGCGCGGCCGCGTCCGGCTCCAGCTCAATCTCGCGGAGGGTCCCGTCGTAATCCAGGAAGAGGGCCAGCCTTCCGTCGCCCAGCCGGCCCAGAATTTCCGCGAGATCAGGCGCTTCGCCCTTCCACGCGGCCTCGGCCGGCGGACGGGATTCGATGTCCGCAAGGAAGCGCTGGGCCCAGTACCGGGCGTCGTATCGCATGACGCGCCATCGCATACGTTCCATCCGTTCCTTCCGCTCGGAATCGCCCATGTCCAAAGCCTGGCGGAGGCGCAGCGCGACCTCTTGCGGGTTGTACGGGTTCACCAGCAGGGCGCTGAAGAGCTCCTCGGCCGCGCCGGCGAACTCGCTGAGCACGAGCACGCCGGGCGCCTCGGCCTGGCACGCGACGTACTCCTTGGCCACCAGGTTCATCCCATCCCGCAGCGGCGTCACCATCGCCACATCCGCCAGCGCGTACAGCGCGCACAGCTCCGTGAAGTCGACCGGTTTGTACAGGAAGTGGATCGGCGCGGCCTCCACCGTGGCGTGCCGCCCGTTGATCTGCCCCACGCGGCTCTCGACGGCCGCCCGGAGCTCCTGGTACGCCGGCACTTCCTGGCGCGACGGCACGCACACCAGGACGAAGAGTATGTTGTCCTTGTCCGGGCTGGAGGCCAGGAACATGTCTATCGCGTCCAACCTACCCAGGCGAAGCGGCTCCCTTCCTGCAAGGCCTCCAGCGCCGCGACAAGTCCGCCGGACGACCGCTCGATCGTCTGGCCGACGGTGACCGGCAAGCGGTTGGACACGTTGATGAAGTCGCGCATGGCTGCCTCCATCCCGATCGAGCCGTCCCACCTCATTGATGCAGCTTCGCATCGGAGCCTTCTAATCATAGCGCTTAGTCCCTCCGAGAGCCGATGGTGAGCACAGAGCGCAAAGCCGCCCGCTATTTCCGGGAACCTGCACGGTCTCCGCGCGTCTAAAGCATCGCGCAGACACAAAGATGAAGGGAGATACAACCATGAAACGCGCGGCAGGGATCATAATCGGTGCCTTGGCGATTGCGATGGCGGCGGACCTGGCCGCGGCTCACGGCATCATCGTGCCCGTCCGCCCGGAGCATCGCGTCAGCGGGCTGTGGGCCGTCAAGTACCACCACGTCAAGATGACCATCCGCGACCAGGTGGCTTCCGTGGCTGTGGACCAGGAGTTCATCAACACATCCGGCGGCATGATCGAGGTGGAGTACATGTTCCCCGTGCCGCCGGATGCGGCCATCGACTCCATGACGCTCGTCGTCAACGGCAAGGAGTACGCCGCCCAGCTATACAAGGCCGACGAGGCCCGCAGGATTTACGAGGAGATCGTCCGCACCAAGAAGGACCCGGCCCTGCTTGAGTACGTGGGCTTCGGCCTGTACCGCACCAAGGCGTTCCCGCTGGAGGCAGGCAAGCCCGCGCGGGTCCAGGTCACCTACAAGAGCGTCTGTCACAAGGACCGTGACCTGGTCGAGGCGTGGTACCCGCTGAACACCGAGAAGTTCTCCTCCAGGCCCATCGAGGATGTCGAGGTCAAGGTCGATATCAAGACCGAGGCCGACATCGTCTCGGTCTACTCGCCCAGCCACGACCTCAAGACCGAGCGCAAGGACGCCAAGCAGGTCATCGCGACCTACTCGGCCAGGAACACGCTGCCGACGACCGACTTCCAGGTCTTCTACAAGGCGGCCGATGAGACCATCGGCGCGACGTTGATGACCCACCAGCCCGATTCCAGGAAGGACGGGTACTTCATGCTCCTTGTCAGCCCGAACTCGCGGCTGGCGAAGGAGAACGTAGTGCCCAAGGACGTCGTGATAGTGTTCGACCACTCCGGTTCGATGGCCGGCGGGAAGATCGACCAGGCCAAGGAGGCAATCCGCTACGTCCTGAAGAACCTCAACCGCAACGACCGCTTCAACGTTGTCATGTACAACGACTCGGTCGAGCCGTTCTACGACCGCCTAGTGGAGGCCTATGACAAGAAGATCGAGGATGCACTCGACCGCGTGGACCGAATCGAGGCATCCGGCGGGACGAACATCGCCGAGGCGCTTGACATTGCCATGCAGATGCTCAGCGGCGGGCCGAAGAAGGGCGAGCGCGAAGATGCTCTGGTTAAGGCGGCGACCATCAGCCGCCAGGTCCGGCCGTCTTATGTCATGTTCATGACCGACGGCCAGCCGACCGTCGGCAAGGTCAACACGGCCGACATACTCGAATCGGTCCACAAGGCCAACGCCTGCGACGCCCGCCTGTTCGCCTTCGGCGTCGGCTACGACGTGAACGTCAACCTCATGGACAAGCTCGTCGAGCAGAACAGCGGCAAGAGCGATTACGTCAAGCCAAAGGAGCCCATCGAGACGAAGATTTCGTCGCTCTACTCCAAGATCAAGAATCCGGTGATGACCGACCTGGCCGTCAGCATCAGCGGAATGAAGCTCCGCGACATGTACCCCCGCAAGCTGGGAGACCTCTTCGACGGGGACCAGCTCGTCGTCGTCGGCCGTTACGAGTGCGAGGACCTCAAGAAGGAAGATGGCGCCTATCACTCGCAACTGGTGGTCAAGGGAGTCTACGAAGGCAACGAGAGGGCCTTCGAGTATCCCGTGACCATCCAGGCGCCGGGCAAGGCAGGGCGGTACGAATTCACGGAGAAGCTCTGGGCGATCCGCCGCGTGGGCTTCCTGATGGACCAGATACAACTTCACGGCCAGAACAAGGAGGTCATCGACGAGCTTATACGCCTGAGCAAGGAGTACGGCATCATGACGCCGTACACCAGCTTCCTAGCCGATGAACGGACCAAGCTGGCGGATGCGAGGGAGCAGGCCGACAAGCTCAAGAAGGACATTGCCAACGATGACGCGCGCGGAAGGCGCAGCGAGGGCAAGGCCGGCCAGATGGACGCCGTCGCCCGCCAGCAGGCGAAAGAGGCGTATAACCTGGCTATGCCCGCTACGTCGCCGTCCATCGCGGGAGGCAAGCCCGCCGATGATGCGGTCGTCATGTACGGGAACATGAGTGGCGCGAACTACGAGAAGGGCGAGGCCGACATCGTCAAGGGCGTCAAGCAGGTTGGCAACCAGGCCCTCTATCGCCGCAGCAATATCTGGTTCGCCGCCAACGCCGCCGACGTGGACCTGGAGAAGGACGCCAAGAAGATCCAGGAGGTCCAGCGGTTCAGCAAGGAGTACTTCGAGCTCGTCCGCGCGAACACGCAGGCCGAGAACCTCGTCCTCAGCCAGCAGAAGGCGGAGGAGGAAGTCGTCATCAACCTGCGCGGGCAGATATACCGAATCAAATAGCGACTAGGGATGAGGGACTAGCGACTAGGTTTTCTGGGTTATGGATGAACTTTGCATTCTGCCTTTTGCGCTCTGCATTTTGACTTTCTTGCTGATACGAAGGCAGAAGGCAAAATGCAGAAGGCAGACGGCATAACCCATGCTGCAACATGCGGGTCACAACTCAGAACTGTATTGTCTCCGCGGAAAGGACACAGGCAATGATCGTAAGGCCAATAGCAGTCATCATGGTGCTTGCAGTGGCTGGATCGGCACTGGCGCAAGCGCCGGCGGTATCGGCCCCGGCCACCAACCCGGCCGGGAATGAGAAGATCACGGCCGCGCGGGACGCCGGCCTGGCGTGGCTTACGAAGAACCAGGCCAAGGACGGCTCCTGGGGCAACCAGTACACCATCGCCGTCACTTCATTCGCGTGCCTGTCGTACCTGGCCTCGGCCGATGAGCCCTTTTCAGAAAAGGCGGGCGAAAGCGGCAAGGCCCTGGTCCGCGGCCTGGAGTACCTTCTGTCCAAGCAGAAGGACGGCAAGTTCGAGCACCAGGGCCACACCTGGATCCACGGCCAGGGCTTCGGCACGCTGGCCCTCTCGGAGGCATACGGGCGGACGCTCTTGTGCAAGACCAAGCCGGACATCGACGCCAGGAAGCTCCGCGAGGCCATCGCCAAGGCCGTCAAGGTCATCGCCGACAACCAGTCCGACTCCGGCGGCTGGTGGTACACGCAGGGCTCCAAGGGCCAGCACGAAGGCTCGACGACCGTGACGGCCGTGCAGGCCCTCGTGTCGGCCGCCAACTTCGGCATCGAGATCGACGAGGACTGCCTCGACAAGGGCTTCGCCTACCTCAAGAAGTGCCAGAACAACGACGGCGGCTTCGATTACCAGCTCGACAACAGCCCCGACACCACGAGCATGAAGGAGGGCACGGCCGCCAACGTCGCCACGCTGGCCCTGATGAAGAAGTTTGACCAGCAGGTGATGATGAACGCCCACAAGTTCCTCATCAAGACCACGCCGCAGGCCGTCAGCAAGGAGCGGTTCCCCTACTACGGCCATTTCTACGGATGCATGGGCATGAAGCTGCTTGGCGAGGAGATCAAGTCGCTCCGGGAGGCGTGCGGCCTGTACGTCGCGGCCGCGCAGGTAGACGTGCTGTCATGGCAGGACAAGGACGGCGCGTTCAAGCTCCAGCAGGCCAACTGGGTCAAGCAGAACTCCAAGGAGACCGACGGCTACTCCACGGCCTTCGCGACGCTGTTGCTCTCCGTGGGCGACGCTCGACTGTCCATCTTCAGCCGCAAGCCGCCCAAGCTACCGAAGGCCGAGGGTTAATCGGCTGTCGGACCTACCTGTAAACGCTCCCCAGCGGGCGTGTGACGTCGTGTATCTGGAACGCCTCGGAGAACGTCGGGGCCCGGTATCTGATCGTCCGGCCGTCGAGCCGCTCGATGTCCGGCAGGAGTTCCGCGGCGTCGGCGAACGAGGGGTCGGTGAAGACGACCTCGGCCGTCACGGGGCCTTGCACGATGAAGGGCCTGAAGTCCTTCGCCCGGCGAACGGCGTCGGCGGCCGTCTCCTCGATCTCGCGTCGCGCGACGGCCAGCGGCTTGCACACGGCGCAATGCCGGCTCAGGCCTTCCTTGACGGCCACGGTCCGCAGCGGCGGCCCCAGCAGGGCGACGGCCTCATCGCACGCGGCCTTGTCGCCGGCGACCATGCCGACCGCCACGCCATGCTCCCCGCACAGGGCCGCATCGACGCCGACCTCGCCCATCTCGACGCCGTTGAACGACAGCGAGAAGACAACCCCGGAGAACGTGTGCGACATCACGCCGCGCAGCGTGCCGGCCCTGGCGTGGTAGCCGACGAAGATCGCCAGGCCGAACGATGAATCGACGCCGCCCATGTGGTTGGACTTCTTGGGCTGGCCGGCCACCATGCTCACGCGGGCGTCCAGCAATTCGGGCAGCAGGTATCGCATGGAGCTGTGGCTCTGGCCGGCGACGATCTGGGTCGCGCCGCCGGCGAAGGCCCCGCGTGCGGCCGCGTTGATCTCCTCCGTCATCAGCCGCTTCTGAAGCTCTATCTCGCTGTCGTCCCACTGCGCCAGCCCGGCCACGCCTTCCATGTCCGCCGCGATGAAGACCTTCATTGTCTCTCCTTCTGAGTCTGGTATGAGCACCGTGGTCATTCAATGCAGAGGTCGCAAGGGACGCAGAGGGAGTACAAGTTGCCAGTGAAACCTGACTGCCTCTCTGCGATCTCCGCGCCCTCTGCGTTCAGAATGACCTCGTGTTCAGTCGGTCTAGAGCCCGAACTTGTCTCCCGGCTTCGGGATTTCCACTCTGGGGCAGCCGGCCTTGGTCAGCAGTTCCTTCATCGCCGCCTCCTGCTGCTGCTCGCCGTGGACGACGAACGCGGCCTTCAGCCCACTGGCCAGCGGCGTGAAGCTGCGGACGAAGTCGTCGGCGTCCGCGTGGGCGGAGAAGCCGTTGAGCACCTCCACGCGGCAGAGCAGCTTGTACATGCGGCCGAATATCTTGATCTCTTCGCGCCGCTCGACGATCCGCCTGCCCAGCGTGCCCTGGCCCTGGAAGCCGACGATGATCACCGTGTTGGCCTCGTTCTCGATGTTGTTCTTGAGATGGTGCAGGACGCGCCCGGCCTCGCACATGCCGCTGGATGCGATGATGACGCACGAGTCGCGGCGGGAATTGAGGGCCTTCGAGTCGTTCACGTCGTTGATGTAGGTCATCAGCCCCAGGCCGAACGGGTCGCCCTTCTCGGCCGCGAACCGACGGGCCTCGTCGTCGAAGCACTCCGGGTGGTGCTTGAAGACCTCGGTGGCGTTGAACGACAGCGGCGAGTCGACGAAGACGGGCAGCGGCCTCAGCGAGCCATCGGCGATGGCCTGCGAGAGATGATACACGACGGTCTGCGTGCGCCCGACGGAGAAGGCCGGGATGATGACCTTGCCGCCGGCGTCGCGGGTCTGGTTGATGATCCAGACGAGGCGCTGCTTCATGTCGGCCTCGACGTCGTGTCGCCGGCCGGCGTAGGTGCTCTCGGTGATGAGGTAGTCCGCCTTCGGCATCGGCTCGGCGGGGTCGCGCAGGATTGGCTGGCTGAACCGGCCGAGGTCGCCCGTGTACAGCAGGCGGATGGGCTTGCCGGAGGACTGGCTGATCTCCATGATGACGCAGGCCGAGCCGAGGATGTGCCCGGCCTCGACGAACGTGGCCCTGCACCCGCGCGAGAACTCGAAGGGCTGGCCGTACTGCTCGCCGTGGAAGTACTTGTGCGCGGCCCGCGCGTCGTCGATGGTGTACAGCGGCTCGATGAACTCATCGGGGCCGCGGGCGCGCCGCTCGTTCCAGAACCGCGCATCCTCCTCCTGGATCTTGGCGGAGTCGGCCAGCATGACGTCGCACAGGTCGCACGTGGCGGGGGTGGCGTAGACCGGCCCGCTGAATCGGTTGCGGACCAGGCCGGGGATGTTGCCGCTGTGGTCCATGTGGGCGTGGCTGAGCACCACGGCCTTGAGCTTCCGGGGCGGCACCGGCCAGGCGAGGTTCTTCTGCCGCGCATCGCCGCGCCTGCCCTGGAAGAGGCCGCAATCGAGCGCGACCGGCCCGTCGGGCAGGTGCAGCAGGTGCATCGAGCCGGTGACCTCCTGGGCGGCCCCGTGAAATTCAAGTTCGGCCATTCCCCGATTTTCGGCAGCCCCCTGGTGGTTGTCAATCACCCGCTCGCGCGCTTGTGGTGACGCCATGAGTCGTTCATGCCCTTACGGGCACACGAACGTCGGTGAGCACTTCGGTCAGCAGATACTGATGCTTGTACTGCTCAATTCGCCCCCTGCGGGCCTGAATGGCCTGGCGTTCGGCCCGCTCCATCGCGCCGTCGGGCAGGACGACCGCCCGCACCGGCCCCAGCCGGCCGCTGGACCGCTTGGACTGGTACTCGATGTTCAGCTCGCTCAGCGCCTCATCCACAAGCTCCGCTACCCGCGACGGGGCGACGCCGCAGGCGGCCTCCATGCGCAGTTCGTAGAACGGCGTGTGCGCGAACCGTCCCTGGAGGATGAATCGGTCTATCTTCACGCCGGCCGCCGCGCATGTCCGCCGCATCGCCTCGACGACCTGGTGCTCGGTGAGCTTCTCGCCCGTGATGCTGGCGGTGCGCGTGCCGCGGTGAAGGAACTCGATGACGGGGCTTTGCCCGTGAAAGGCCGTGACGCGGACTCGGTCGTCGATGTTGTACCGCATCAGGCCGGTCCAGTTCGACAGCACCAGGAAGTATTCCTGCCCCACATCGACCTCATCCGCCCGCAGCGTGCGGGGGGCGGAGCTCTCGCGCTCCTCGGCGGGGATGAACTCCAGGAAGTTGGAGGTGATGTCGGTTATGCCGGCGGCCGTGCCATCCGCGATGGGCAGCGAGAAGCGCCCCTCGCTGGCCAAGAGGCCGATGTCACGGATGGGGGCGTCGTCGAAAAGCTCCCTCAGCCGCGGCAGGTACAGGCCCAGCGTCCCGCCCGTCCAGTTGGCCAGGAACGCCACCTTCCAGAAGTGGCGCGGCAGGAGTCGGCCGTCGCGGCGGATTCCTTCCTCCATCCGGCGCGCAAGCGCGGGATTGGGCTTGAACTTCATCCACGAGACCAGGTCGGCCTCCGATTCGCCGGGCGGGGTCAGCGTGCCGTCGGCCACATCGCGAATAAGGCGCTGGACGTGTTCCTGGCCGGTCTCGATGAGCCTTATCACGCTGGACGGGTTGGCCGTCGTGATGATGGCCACGTCGCGCCCAACGCCGCAGCGGAGTGTCGTGTAGTACCTTGCGGCGGGGTCCTTGATGTACGGCACCGTCGGCGGCACGACGTACATCCATCGCACGATCTTCTTCTGCGACGCGGCCAACAGGCCGCTGATCGCCCCGCAGGGCAGGCCCCTGGGGCTGAGCTTCTCGCGCATGGGCGAGGATATCTGGAGGATCTGCCGCAGCCACGCGTCGGGATGGTCTCTTAGCACGCCGTAGCCGAAGATGTTCCACCCGCGCCGCATCTGCGCGGCGAACCGCGAGGTGACGGGGATGTGCTTGGGCTCGCCGGTTGTCCCGCTGGTCAGCGAGAACATCAGCAGGTCCTCGCCGGGCGGGATCAGGGCTGACGTCTCGCCGGCCAACACCCGGTCCACGTACGGCCGGAACGCCTCGTAGTCGCCCACCGGCACGGCCGAGCGGAAGTCCTCAAACGTCCGCACTTGCGCCAGGCCGTGGTCTCGCCCGAACGCGGTATCGGCATGGCGGCTGACCAGCTCCGCCAGCAGCCTGTCCTGGAATTGCCGCGTCTGTTCGTGCGCGCGCATGAACGCGCGGACCTGTGTCGCCGCGTGCCGGCCGGCCGCCCAGGCCACGGGTCTAAGTATGTGCCTGCCAAGCGTCATGGGCTGACAAGTATAGCGTTCCGGGGTGAGGTCTCAACGATAGCAGGCTGACGGAAGGCGACCAGGGCATCCGCAGGCCGGTTGATTAGCCGATCAGGCAACCTCGACCTCCGCCGGGCTGGTGATCTCGTCTTCAGCCACCGCCTCGTCCGCCAGGTGCTTGCGGAAGAAGGCGATGGTCCTGGCGGCGTACTGCCTGGGCTGGACGATGGCCGACTGGTTGTGCTTGGCGCCATCGACGATCCACAGGTACTTTGGCGAGGGGGCCTCGGCGTACAGCAGGCGCGTCTGCTCCTCGCGGATGTAGCTGTCCCTCTGCCCGTGGATGAACAGGATGGGCCGCGGCCGCATCTCCTTCAGCGCCTTGCGCACCGACGGGAACCGGCACCCGAGCTTGGGCTTGGCGAAGAGCATCATCAGCCACAACAGGAACCGCCAGAAGCTCTCCGGGTGGCGCTCATATACCAGCTTGACGCGGGCGAAGATGGCCGCCCACCGCTTCATCAGCGATATCAGCGTCGTGTCCGTGCAGAAAGCGCCGTCGCAGACTATGGCCTTGATGTTCGGGTCGCTTGAGGCGGCCAAGAGCCCCGCGCCCGCGCCGCGCGAGATGCCGAACAGGCCGATCTCCATCGGCCGCCCCTCCGCCGCCAAGGCCGACTCGACGTAGGCGCAGGCCCCCAGCACGTCCTCAAGCTCCTTGTCGCTGGGCCACTGGAGCGGCTTGTAGTTGGGGCTCTTGGAGCTTTCGCCGTGGCCGCGGAAGTCGAACGTGAACACGTCGAAGCCGGCTTCCAGCAGCGGCCGCGCGTAGCGGGCACAACTGTGCATGTCGGAGCCGTACTCGTGGCAGAAGACGATCGCGCCCTTGCAGGCCGCTCGATTGGGCGTGTTGAGTTGCATGCCGCGGAGGCTGGTGCCGTCGAAACTGCGGAACTGCACCTGCTCGCCCGCCAGGCGCTGGAAGTCCAGCGGCGCCATCGACAGCGGCGGCGGCGTGTCGCAGAAGATGTTCAGGCAGATCCGGACGTACTTGGCCATCACCAGCACGACGAACAAGAGCAGCGAGAAGCACGTCAGCGCGATAGCGATGCCCGCCCAGTTACGCCCGGCCCATGACGCAAGCATGGCCGCAGTCTCGCCGTCCGCCATGTACAATTCAGCTCCTCAAACGAGCCTGGTTGACCTACCTCGCAGGCGGGAAGATAACCTCGCCTCGCCTGGGAATCAAGCCTTGGGCCGGAACCGCCGGTGGTAAAGGAATGTGCCGACGACAAGCAGCACGCCCAGTCCAAGGACCGACAGCACGCGGTAGAATTTCTCTATGTGCTCCATGTCCAGGATGAGCACCTTGGCGATCGTCGCGGCGAAGATCGCCAGCGCCGTCCACCGCAGCGACGCCTTCGAGAAGGTAAAGCCCAGCGCCATCAGGACGGCCGCGTTCAGCGCCCACCAGATTGACAGGCCCATCTGCGTGCCCTGGAAGGCATCAACCCAGGACGGCGCCGCCGGGGAGTGGAAGTAGCGGTGGACCTCGAAGCTGCCGCCCCACGCCACCAGCAGCGACGCGGCCAGGAACAGCGGCAGCCCGACGGTCCGGGGCGTGCCCATCTCGCGCCGCCGGAGCAGGCGCTCATCCAGAAGGAGCGCGGCCGCCAGGGCTGCGCCGGCGATGAACTGCCAGTTGAGCGCCACCCAGCGGCGCGGGTCGCTTTCAGCGCCGAGGAAGCTCGCCAGCGTGTCCCACGCGACCCACTTGGCCGCCGCCAGGGCGAGGAACGTCGTGCCGATCGCCGCAAGCCACTTGCTTTGCCGCCATATCGCCACGCCGGCCAGCACCGACGCGGAGACCAGCCACCACCACGTCGCGCCCACGCGAGGCAGCTCGATGGCCGTCCGAACGGCCAGGAGGATAACGCCCGTCAGCACCAGGCAGCAGGCCAGCACCTGGTCGTCCTTCTCGGACAATATCGCCTTGCCCAGGCGCAGCGCGGCGGGGGCGACGAGGAAGCCGGCCGTCAGCATGGCTGCCATCAGCAGGCCGTAGGAGACGCTCGCGCCGAAGGCCGCAAAGGCGGTCTGGCCGACCAGCGCATCCCGCGGCAACTCGTGGAACAGGAACTGCACCAGCGCCAGGCCCAGCACCACCGGCGAGTCCAGCAGCAGGATCCTGTTCCCCAGCAATCTGGCGATGACCATCGCGGCGGCGCCCTGGGCGGTCCAGGCGACGGTGACCTCCCAGTGGTCGAACTGTATCGGCACGGCCAGCGCGAAGAGCACCAGGCCAAGCACGAGGAACGTGTTGGCGAGCGCCTTCCGCCCGGCCAGGCGCCACAGCGCCACAACCAGCACGACGATTCCGGCCGCCAGCAGGCCTGTGTATAGGCCCATCCAGGCGTGATAGCGGTCGTTCAGAAGCATGTGCGTTCCGGCGAACATTGCGCCGGTGGCCAGGCAGACAAGGGCGGCGTCGAGCGCCTCGCGCGTCTGGAGCGACCGCTTCCAGGCGCGGATCAGGATGTCCCCCAGCAGCAGGGCGTAGAAGCCCCACGACCACGCCGTCGTGAACCAGAGCATGGCCGCACCGCATACGATTCGTGGTCGCTCCCACCCGCCAAGGCGGCGCTCATCGAGGTGGTCGAGCCGCGCGTGGACGGCGCGGCGATGGCCGCCCTGCCGCAGATCATGGACAGGCGGGTGCGACTGGCGGCGATCCTTGCCCTGCGCGATCCGGTCTTCGAGGCGGCGCTCAAGGATGAGCGGATCACGAAGAAGGCGTGGTTCGCCGCGGCGAAGAAGGATGACCCGCTCAAGGCGCTTCGCAGTTGCGCGTCGATCACCTCCATCAACGGCACGAACCTGATATCTGTGTCGATTGTGGACGTCCAGATGCCGGATGGTGCCGACATTGCCAACGCCCTGGCAAAGGCCATTGTGGATGATGCGGCGAACTGCCAAGCCGCCGCCGCTCGCGAGGAGGTCAAGACCTTGGATGATCAACTGGTGGCGGTGCGGGAACGCTTGGAGCTGGCCCGCAAGGAAGCGTCCACGCTGGCATCCGACGCCACGCTTCCCAGCCTTCAAGGCCGGCGCGAGATGCTGTCGCTACAGCTCACAGCCCTGATTCCTGAGATGACAAAGTTGAGTATCGCCCAGGCGGCGGCCGAGGAGGAACTCAGAGCGCTACAGGCCAAGGCGGACACGCCATCACCGGATGCAGGGGAAAAGGTTGACAAGGCCAAGTTGGCCGCCAAAGAGGCCCAGTTGAAAACCGTCAATGCCCAACTCGTCAAGGTCAGGACCGAGTACAACACCGCGGAGGCCACGTGTCGGGACCTCCAGCAACGTTTGCTGAAGCTTGAGCAGGTCAACGTCACCATCAAGGACCTGGAAGATAAGGCAAGAAGGCTCGATACCAGGAAGGCGGAGATCACGCTCCGGCTCCTTACTGACGCCCCCCTGCGTCTTCGCAGCCCGGCCACGGCGGGGACGAGGTAGCCGGCGCACTCCATAGCAGGCAGTTCCCGATTTTCACCGTCGCGGCCAGGCCATATGACCCGCGTGTACAAAGTGGATCCCAACGGCGGCGTCCGGCCGGCGCGGCGGTGCTCAGGAAGGCTGCGATCGGCGGGGTGCTACGGCGCCATCGGCAGGGCCTGGAGACTGGCAGGCAGTGAGATGGGGAGGGGGTTGCGGGTCACCAGGTCGAACGCCTCGACCTCCATCGGATTGTCCCGGTAGTTCCCCGCCGCCAGGAAGCCCTTTCCGTAATCGCAGGCGAACCTTGACTCACTGTCGCGCCGCCGGCGCACCTGGTCGACGTGGACCAGCTCGTGCAGCAGGACCATCAGCCCAAGCCAGCTCCTCTGATAGTCCTTACCACTGAGGAATATCGTGTACCCAAACGTAATCCCCTGAAACATCCCGCTCTTCGTGAACCAGTTGGGCGGCAATGAGCAACCTTCGCAGAACCGCACGCGGCGCAGGTCCAGCTTCGGCAGGAAGAACTCCATGATCCTCATCGTGTCCGGCCAGAGCGCCATCCGGGGGCGCAGGTGATTGCGCATGAAGCACAATTCCCTGGCGGCAAAGTAAACCGCACGGCCGCCGACGCATCCGCCCGATCTCTTAAGGGCATCAAGGACGCTCATGTGATCTTCCCGGGGGCGCCGTTATCGGATGATGAGCGTGTTGTTCTGCCCGCCGAAGCCGAAGCTGTTGGACATGGCGATCCGCACCCTGGCCTTGCGGGCCACGTTGGGGATGTAGTCCAGGTCGCACTCGGGGTCGGGCGTCTTGAGGTTGGTGGTTGGCGGCAGGATCTGGTCGCGGATGGCAAGGACGCAGGTGATAAGCTCCGTCGCGCCGGCGGCCGCGATCAAGTGCCCGCACATGCTCTTGACGCTGGAGATGGGGACCTTCCTGGCGTGCTCGCCGAAGACCGCCTTGACGGCCCTGGTCTCGACGGAGTCGTTCTGCTTCGTGCCGGTGCCGTGGGCGTTGATGTAATCGATGTCGGAGGGGGCCAGGCCGGCGTCGGCCAGTGCGGCCCGCATGGACGCCGCCGCGCCGGCGCCCTCGGGGTCCTGGTCGGTGATGCGGAACGCATCCGCCGATGCGCCGTAGCCGATGATCTCGGCCAGTATCTTCGCCCCGCGCGCGACGGCCGCGTCGTATGTCTCCAGGATCAGGATGCTCGCGCCCTCGCCCAGCACGAACCCGTCCCGCGTCATGTCGAACGGCCGGCTTGCGGTCCGGTACTCGCTGTTTCGCTGCGACAGGGCGGTCAGGCGGTTGAAGCCCGTCACGCCGTAGGGGTGGATCATGCTGTGCGCGCCGCCGGTGATGACCGTGTCCACGTCGCCGCGGCGCACCTGGAGAGTCGCCTCGCCGATGGCCTGCGTGCTGGCGGCGCAGGCGGTCAGGACGTTGAACGCCGGCCCGCGGACCTGGAACTCGGCCGCCAGGTGCGAGACGACCATGTTCGATTCCTGTTCCACCTCGCGGTGCAGATCCATCCGCGAGAAGGCCAGCTCCGCCCACTTCCGCGTGTCGACCTTGCCGTCGCGCCACGAGTCCGCGAGGCAGGCGGTGAAGTTGTCGAAGTCGAGCTGGCCCTCGCCGCTGCCCAGGTAGATGCCCAGGCGCGTGCGGTCCAGGCCCTCGAACCGGTCCAGCCCGGACTGCCTCCACGCCTGCACGGCCGCGCCAAGGGCAAACCGGCAGTGTCGCCCCGCGTGCTCGTGCCGGGCGGCGTCGGGGACCTGGGCGGCGAAGTCGTAGTTCTTGACCGTCGCGCAAAACGTCGTCGGATAGGTGCTGGCGTCGAAAAGGTCGTTCAGGCTGACGCCGCTGGCCGAGGCGAGCATCGCCCGCCACGTGCCCTCGACATCGTGAGCAAGCGGGTTCACGGTGCCCATGCCGGTTATGACGACGCGACGTTTCATTCTCTGTTCTTCAATCTGCAATCTACAGTCTGCAATCCTTCAGCACTACCGCGCCGCTCTGTCCGCCCACCGTGAAGCTCCCGCACACGACGTACTTGATGTCAGAGGGGCGCGGCTTGTCGCTGAAGTTCAGTTCGCAACCATCGTCGGGCGAGGAGAAGTTCGCGGTGGGCGGAACCACCTGTTCCCGGATCGCCATCGCCGCCATCGCGACCGCCACCCCGCCGTGCCCGGCGAACATCGTCCCCGTCGCGCCGGTCAGGGCCATCGCGGGGATCTTCGCGGCGGATGGGCCCAGGGCCTTCTTCCACGCGGCGGCCTCGCGCCGGTCCTCCTGGGCCACGCCCGTTCCGTGCGCGACGATCAGGCCCACGTCGGAGGGCTCGATGCCAGCATCGGCGACGGCCTTGGCGACGGCCAGGTCGAGGCCGCCGGCGTTGGCGGTCAGCACGTCGATGCCGCCGGGGTCGCACGCCCCGCCGAAGCCGACCACTTCCGCGTACAGCTTCGCGCCGCGGGACTTGGCCCGGTCCATGTCCTCGACGATAACCAGCCCGCCGCCCTCGGCGATCACGGTTCCGTCGTGGCCCTTGTCGAACGGGCGGCAGGCGGCCGCCGGCTCGTCGTTGCGGCCGGTGCAGAGCCGCTTGAGCAGGGCCTGCCGCAGGAGGCCCATCGGATTGAGCTTGCTCTCGGCCCCGCCCGCGATGGCGGCATCGGCCGCGCCGCGCGAGATGTACCGCGCCGCCTCGCCGATGGCCATCTGGCCGGATGCGTCGCCGCAGGTAATGCAGTTGGACGGGCCCTCGGCCCCGTGGATGATCGTCACGTGGCACGAGAGCATGTTGGGCAGGTACTTCAGCAGCCACAGCGGCGTCAGGTTGTTCATGCCCGTGGCGCCCCAGAGCCTGAACGAGAACTTGCCGTCCTCCAGGGCCGTGGCGACGGCCGCGCCGAGCTCGTCAAGGTCGCTGCATATCAGCCCCGCGCCGATGTTGCAGCCCAGGCGGCGCGAGTCGATGGTGGTCCTGTCCGGGTCGATGCCGCGAGTGACGATCCCGCTGTCGCGGAAGGCCAGGTCGGCCGCCGCGACGGCGATCTGGATGTCGCGGGCCATGACCTTGACCGACTTGCGATAGGTCTTTGGGACGTAGGCGTTTGCCGAGAAGCCGTCGAGTTGCCCACCGATCCGGCTGGGAAAAGCGGAGGCGTCGAACAGGTCCACACCCTTGACGGCCGATTTGCCGGCCATCAGCGATTCCCACGTCGCCGGCGCGCCGACGCCAGCGGGCGTCACGACGCCAAGGCCGGTGATGGCGACGCGCGGCTCAGCCACCGCCGCACCCGGACTTCGCCAGGAACGGCGCGATAAGGCGCATGAACTGCCCCGTGAAGACGAAGTTCTCGTCGGGGAACTTCACGCCCGAGAGGTTCTGGTCGATGTGGCTGAACATCAGGTCCACAACGCCGATCTGCTTGCCGTTCTTGCGGACGACGCCCCGCGTCGAGGCCGCCTCCGGGGCGATGGTCTCGATGGTCGCCTCGTAGGTCACCTGGTCGCCCGGCACGACGATGTCGGCGAACTCCGCCTTGGCGATCTTGGCGAGGATGACCTTCTCCTTGAAGTCGCGGGCCTGGCCGACAAGTATGCCGGCCGTCTGCGCCATGCCCTCGATCATCAGCGACGGCGGGTGGATGGGGAACGCTTCCCAGTGATCGTGGACGTGCTCCTCGGCAAGCGAGACGTTCTTGATCGCCACCGCGCGCTTGAGCGGCTCGAACTCCAGGAACCGGTCTATCCAGATCCAACGCATGATGATTGTAGATTGTAGATTGTAGATTGCAGATTGCAGATCCCTGATCGAGCGCCTAGGCCGGTCGTGCAATCTACAATCTGCAATCTACAATCTGCAATGTCGTTAGGAGACCTTGCTCTTGACGTAGTTGACGATCGTCTGGACCTTGAACAGCTCCGCCATCTTGTTGATGTCGGGGTCCTTCTCGAAGGTGCTGAAGTCGGCGTGGGGCATCCGCTGCTTGAGCTGCGTCAGCCCGCTGGGCGTGAGACGGCCGTTCTGCACGAACTCCGGGTTGTTGAGGATGTTGTCCGGGAACAGTTCGCCGCGGGGGATCTTGATGTTGAAGGCCTTCTCCAGGCGGAAGACGATGTCCAGGAAATCGATGGATTCCGCGCCCAGGTCGCCGGTCAGAGTGGCGCCGGGCTTAACCTCGTCGTCGTCCACGCCCAGGGCGTCGACCAGCGTTTCCTTGACCTTCTCGAAGACTTCCGTTTCCGTCATCGGCATTGTTCAGTGTCTCCTCATGGCGGCTCTCGCCGCGTCCGGCCGCTCCAACCGGCCCGGGCTTCCGCGCGCGAACGCCTATCTATAGGGATTCGCCCAGGCAATGTCAACCGAACTTCTCGGGGAAAACACGCCCCACTCCCTACTTCTGTTCACCGGCCGCCGCCAGCGCCTCCGGCCCGTGGATCAGCTTCCACCGGCCCTTGAGCTGCTCGACGATCGCCTTGTCGGCGTCGGCCAGGTACGGGTGCTGGTCCGCCAGATTGAAGGACCGCAGCTCCAGCCGGCCGTTGACGGTGGTGGTGTCGCCCACGAAGGCCGTGCCCTTGAACCTGGCCGAAGCCTCGCCGATCTCCATCGCCTCCACCTCGCACCGCATGATGTTGCCGGGGGCCACGAAGTTGGCGTAGCGGATGTTCCTCGCGGCGGCCAGCACGACGATGCTCTTGGCGAAGTCCTGCTTCACTCGCACCAGCCACGCGGCCGATTGCGTCAGGGCCTCCAGCATCATCACTCCCGGCAGCACGGGAAAGGCCGGAAAGTGGTCCGCCAGGTACTCTTCCGCCAGGCTCAGGGCCTTGATGGTGACGATCCGCTTGCCGGGCTCTATCGAGACGACCTTGTCAACAAGATGGAATTTCATGGGCGATTCATTTAGCCGAAAGCCCGTCAAAAAGCAAGCACGGCGGACGGTTCCCGGCGTAGGTCAGGAGGAGCCGGTTGGTGCCCCGCCCTTCATCGAAGCCTGTTGGGCCAAGGCCTGTCGATAGTCACAGTCCCGCATGAAAGGCCAGACTTTGGATTACCAACACTCCTTCCTCTCCCGATTGAACCGGGGGCGGCAAATGAGGCCCCAAGTGCCGAGCGTCAGCAGGTTGGCCAGGCACCCGCCAGGGCTGACGAAATTATCAGTAGGCCATTCGTACTCAAGATCGTTTCG
Source organism: Phycisphaerae bacterium (assembly GCA_041946855.1). Classification (GTDB taxonomy): domain Bacteria; phylum Planctomycetota; class Phycisphaerae; order SM23-33; family SM23-33; genus JBHGBE01. Next base: position 31,801 of record JBHGBE010000008.1, read on the forward strand.
GAGGAACAGAATCCAGCGGCGAACGCTGTCCTGGGTATCTGGGCGAAGCGCCCACTTGCCAACAAGTCGATGCATTGTCAGGTCGTCGTAGAGATACCACGACATTGAGCTTACTGCTGTCAGTGCGCGGTCCCGAAGCCGCCAGGGAAGAGGGTCCTTTGCCCGTATTTCGCAATCACGATCGACAAATTCGTCGTTGGTGAGTTCTCCCGAGATGAATCGTTCGAGGAGTTCGGCGAGTTGCCTGCGTTTCTCTCGATCGACCATGTTGGCGCTGGCGGATGCCCGCGAGTCAGGACGTTAGAGGCAGCGGAGGATCGGACTGCGGATCGAGCACTCTCAGTCCCTCCGCTCTTGCGGCTGCGAGGAGTTCGGCGTCGGATGCCACCATGACTACGTCCCCATCGGCGGTCTGCCGCAGGTGCAGGGCCGAGGCCAGGTGAACAGCGTCAGCGCCCCTGAGTCGATGTCTCCTGGCCAACTCCACGCCCACCTCCTCAACGGGGGCGACGAAATCAACCCGTGTGAACATGGCGTAGTCCTGCCTTACAGAGGCCAAGACCCGATTTGTCACATCCGCCGGCACCTTCTGCCCCGCGTGCCGCCTGGCGATGGCGGCGGCTACCTCGACAAGGCCCAGCGGCGAAACGCCTATCCGCGGTCCGCCCCTCCAGAATTGTTCTATCCAGGCGGTGCCGGCTTCTTTCTCGTACCGCTTCACCCACGCGCTCGTGTCGAGGTAGAATATGCTCATCGCCTGTCGCGAATCAGGATTTCAGAGGCCGTCGGTCCGGGAAGGTCGATGGGATCGAAAGGCTCGTACCGCCAGGGCCCGGGGGGCGGCAAGGTGATCCCAACGGCGGCCCCTGGGTTGCGAGCCAGCTTCTCGCGGAGTTCTTTCCAATGGTCCTCTGCTTCCGTGGCGACGGGCGCGGCCACCTGTGTGTCCACGACCAGCACGAACCGGATGTCCTTGTCCCTCTCCGGGACAGGGACCTCGACGCGCAGTATCCCGTCGGAACTGACGTGGGCTGTCTTCTCGATGGTTACCATGCATTGCTCCTGGCCCGACACACTCAATAATAGTTGACCAGACTGAATGTGGCAAGCGCACTGAGCAGGCAGAGAAACTGGAAGGCAGCCTGTCCGCAACGGCTTGATCGCGGAGACCTGGCCAATCAGTTGTCGATCATCCCGCCCTCGGCTGGCAGCTTGGCCACTTCCGCGGCCACGCCCTCCAGTACGCCCAGCCCTTCCAGCAGGGCGTCCTTCGTGATCACCAGCGGCGGGTTGAGCTTGACCGCGCAGCCGCCCATGCCGACCGGGGCGAACAGCATTATGCCCTTCTGGACCGCGCGGCGGACGAACTCCCACGCCGGCTCGGGGTCAGGCACCGTTGTCCCGTTCTTGGTGAACTGGAGCGCCGCCACCAGCCCCGTCGAGGCCCAGTGGCCGATCTTCCCGCCGCTCGCAGCCTGGATGCGGGCTGCGCCATCGGCCAGCACCCCGGCCAGCTTGGCCGCGTTCTGGACGAGCCTGGCCTTCTTGATGACCTTCAGGTTGGCCAGCGACGCGGCCGCGCAGAGCGCGCTCGCGCCGTGGGTGCTGGTCATCTCGCCGGGGCCGTAGGCGTTCATCAGATCCTCAGTCCCCAGCACGGCCGCCAGCGGCAGCCCGCCGGAGATGCCCTTGCCGCAGGCCACCAGGTCCGGCACAACGCCGAGGTGCTGGAAGCCGAACCACTTGCCGCACCGCCCGAAGCCCGCCTGGATCTCGTCGAAGATCAGCACGGCCTTGTGTGCGTCGCACCACTTGCGGAGGGCCTGGGCGTACTCGGCCGGGAAGAGCGTCGCGTTGCCGCCCTGGTACGTCTCGCCCATCACGCCGCAGACGTCGTCGGGATTCACGCCCTTGTCCGCCAGCGCCTTCTCGAAGACGGCAAAGCTGGTTTCCTTCTGCCGGAAGCCATCCGGGAACGGAACCTGGACGAACCGCGGGTCGAGGTCGCCAATCCACTCCTTCAGTGCCGCCGACCCGCCGGCAAGCTGCGAGCCCATTGTCCGGCCGTGAAAGCCTCCGTCGAACGAAACGAACACGCTCTTCTTCTTGCCGCCGACCGCGAGGCCCTTGGTGCGGGCGAGCTTTATGCAGCACTCGCACGCCTCGGAGCCCGTGGTCAGGAGGAACACGCGCTTCAGCGGCGGCGGAAGGATCGTCGACAATTCCGCGACGAGGTTGTAGCGGACCTCCGTCGGGAAGCAGTAGGCGTGGTAGAGCTGCGCGGCCTGGTCCTTGATGGCCTTGACGATCTCCGGCCGGCCGTGGCCGCTTGCGGTCACCAGCACGCCGCTGGAGAAGTCCAGCCAGCGGTTGCCGTACGGGTCGCTGATCGTGACGCCCTTGCCGCGATGCCAGATGATCGGCGGCTGGCCGCCCATCGACCGCGGCTCGATGTCGCGCAGCTTCGTCAGCAGCTTGATCGACCCCGGCGCGGGAATCTTCGTCACGATCTTGCGGTACTTGGTGTTGACCTTCTCGACCGTCTGGGGAACAAGCGGAAACTCTTTCGTTGCCATGACAGTTCTTACGCCTTTCCTGTTTTCTCACCACAAAGGTCACGAAGGTCACCAAGATGGCTCAACCTTCTGCCGCGACATTCCTTGGTGCTCTTTGTGCCCTTCGTGGTGAATCCTTTGTCAATACTCGCGGAAATCCACTTTTCCTGCGCCGTAGTCGATCACGACCTCCCGCCCGCAGGCCAGGATGCTCTTCCGCCCGGCCTCGATGACCAGTTCGTTGTAGCTGCTGTTGAGCGGGGTGGCCATGATGCCCTCGGCGTCGTACTGCTTGATGACCTTCTGCCTGGCCGCGAGGCTCCCCGCCTGCTGCGCGGCGATGCACGCCTTGATGATGTACTCCGCGCTGCGATGGCCGTAGCCGGAGGGGACAAGCCCCTTGCCGCCCAGGTCGAGCATCTGGAAGTAGTCGGGGTTGGGCTCGGCGTAGACCGTGTCGCCGCTTTCGCCGCTGGCGGCCGTGTAGCTGTGCTTCACGCCGCGGAACTGGTCCGAGTGCGAGATCAGGCAGCCGTCCTTCGCGCCGGCGCACCACATCGTCATGCCCTGGGTGTTGCCGCCCGCGCCGGCATCAGGGTAGCCCAGGGCGTTGGCGACGCTGAGGATCGCGCCGTTCTCCCAGATGACCCGGCCGTCGGTCCACAGGAAGCCTTCCTTGCCGTTGGGGTACTTGTCCTTCACGCCGGTCACGCTGACCGCCACCGGCCGCAGGCCCGTGATGAACGCCACCAGGTCCACGTAGTGGCAGCCGATGTACGTGAACGTGTCGGAGTTCTCGCAGGTCATCCAGTTCTGGAAGTTCGAGTGGCGGTAGTACCAGCACTCGTGCAGGTGGGCCTGGCCGAGTCGGAACTCGCCGAACCGCCCGGCGCGGTAGGCCTTGCGTGCCATCAGGCTGCGGACGTCGAACCGCTTGTGGTACTCGACGCCGACCATGAGGCCCTTCTCGAAGGCCTTTCGGCCGATCTCCTCGGCCTGGGCGTGGGCGAGGACCAGCGGCTTGACGACGCAGACGTGCAGCCCGGCGTCCAGCGCGGCCGTCACTGCCGGGTAGTGGAACTGGTCCGGCACGGCCACCACCGCGATGGAGCCCTTGGGCGCGGCCGCCAGCACCTCCTTGTAGAGGTTGGGGAACATGTCCGTCGGCTTGACCTTCGCCGGGTCTGGGTGCGGGACGAACGATTGGCCAGGGAAGGCCTTGACCAGCATCGCGTCCTTCTGAAGCTCCACCAGCGGCGGCGAGTTGAGGGCGTTGACGTGAATCTCGCCCACGACTCCCTCGCGCTGGAGGTGGTAGATCGTCGGCAGGAGCTGGATCCGCGTGATCATCCCGCCGCCTATTACTGTCACCTGCGGCGCGGCCGTGTCTTTCTTTGCTGGCATATCGTTGGCTCCGACTGCGGGCGTAAACTTTGACTTTATACAGCGCGGGCGGCGGGAATTCCAGAGCGCGTTCGATTCGCGGGCGGCGAAAGGGGACATTCAACTTTTTCGCCGCCACGTGACAAAGTGCCCCCAGTTCGCGGAAGTCTCTCCCTGGTGAAGGACAAGTACGTATTGCGGGAGCGAAAAAGTGGAATGTCCCCTTCTAATTCGTATCCGATTGCAGGTACTTCGTCCCGTCGAGCACCTTCTTGAGGGCGTCGGCCAGGCCGGCGGAGTCCTTGGCCGCCTTCAGGTCCTTTACCAGCGTGTCGACCTCGTTGCGGACCTGGACCTCCTTGGGCAGCTTGCCGATGGCGGCGACGGCCGTGTCGATGGCGGCCTTGCGGGCGGCGTCATCGGCGGCCTTCGCGGCGTCGGCCTTCAGGACGGCAAGCACCAGGTTGAACTGGTCGTTGGCCCCGAGCTTGGACGTGTCCAGGCCGAGCTCCTTGACCCGCGCCGCCGCCTTCTCCAGGTCGCGGAGCTTGCGGAGGCCGATGTCGATCATGGTCAGGTCGAGCTGGAGCTCCTCCGTCGTGTCGTGAAGCGCACGGTACTTGGCCGCGTCGCTCTTGAGGGCCTCGGCCGTCACGCCGTCCAGCAGTTTGTCCCGGCGAGTGCGCCATTCCTGATTGATGGTCTCGCTGACTGCGATGCTGAAGAGCTTCTTCTTGCCCTCGAGCCAGGTCTGCGGGTCAGGCAGCGGCGCTGGAGTCGGGGTAGGGGAGGGCGTCGGCGTCGCGGTGGGCGTGGGGGACGGCGTGGCCGTCGGAGTGGGCGCGACGGTAGGCGTAGGAGATGGCGTTGGAGTCGGCGTCGGAGTCGGTGACGATGATGGAGTCGGAGTTGGCGAAGGTGATGGTGTGGGCGATGGCGTCGCCGTCGGGGTCGGCGTAGCCGTTGGCGTTGGCGCAACGGTGGGCGTAGGCGATGGGGTTGGCGATGGAGTCGGCGTCGGAGTGGGTGTAGGCGTCGGCGTTGGCGTCGGAGTAGGTGTGGGCGACGGCGTCGGTGTCGGGGTTGGCGTTGGTGTCGGCGTCGGTGAAGGCGTGGGAGTAGGGGTGGGCGTCACCGTCGGCTTCGCCTCGGGGAGCCTTTTGCACATGGCAGCCAGGGCCTCGGGCGTATCGCCATCAGCCGGCGCGGCCATCTCGGCCGCCTTCTTCAGGTCCACGCCGGATGATTCGAGCCCGCGCCACTTTGCTGCGAGCTCGCCGGCCGGGCCTTTGACGGCCAGGAACTGGTCAATTCCCTCAGAAAGCGGCTCATCCGGCCCGGGCTTGACTGCGTCGACCGTCGAGTGAAGCAGCGCCGCCGCCTTGGGCCAGGCCTGCTTGTCGCACACGCCCGCCAGCGCCTCCATCGCGGCAAGGTCCGGCCACTGGGAAGGAGACAGTGCCCTCTCGGCAGCATCCGCCGCGTCAAGCGCCGCCCTGGTCTTCCTGACCGCCTCCGGCGTCTTCGCCGAATCGGGCGGCGCCGCGGCAAGCGCGGAAAGCGGCGTGTCCGGCTGGCCCGCGATCACGCGCGGGTCGAACTCAGCACCGGCCGCGCGGGCCTTTTCCAGGCCGTCCAGCACGGCCGCGAGCTTGGCGTCCTTGCGATACCGGGCCTGCCGCTCCGCCGTCAGGTCCTTGAGGAACAGGCCCAGCCAGTCGTTGTAGATATTGCACAGCCGCTTCCACTTTGCCGCGTCGAACTCCCCAGGGCTTGGCCCGGAGGGACCGAACCACGATGTGATCGTGTTGCGGACCTGCGGGATGAGGAAGCACGCCCCGGCCGCCAGCGCCACCAGCACCACGGCGCCGGCGATGATGAGCCGCCCCGGCTTGGCCGCTCCGCCCGCGCCCGCCTTGAGCCTGGCCACCTGCTCGGCGACCGATTCCAGCGTGACGCCCTTCTTTCCCAGGTCGCTGTCCAGCAATTGCCCACAGAGCGTTCGCCAGGCCTCTTCCTTCGGGCCCAGGTGCGCCCAGTTGGCCGAAGGCGGCACGGCCGTGCCAGCGGTGTCGCGCCCGGCGCGGTACATGACGAGCTGATAGATCAGATCGCCCAGCGCCGACAGGTCGCGAACGTAGTCGGCCGCGGCGTCGAGCGTGCGAGAGCACTTGGGCTCGGCAAGCAGCGCCTGCCGGTCGGCGTCGCTCTTGCCCGTGATGAAGACGTTGGTGGGCTTGATGTTCCCGTGCGGCCTGCCCGCGGACGCCTTGAGCTCCTTGAGGCCCTCGACGACCGAGTTGACGATCATGTACAGGCTCTGCGCGTTCATTTTCACGCAAGCCAGGATGAGGTGCTTGACCGAGCGTGTGTAGTAGTCGGTTATGCAGTACGCCTTGCCGGGCACGGAGCCGCAGGCGTGGACCGGCGCCCAGTGCCGCAGCCCGGAGGCGGCAAGCTTCTGCTGGAGGCGGGCGGAATCCAGGAAGCACTCGATGTCCTGATCTGGCGTCTGGTCGCCCGCGATGGAGACGATAGGCTGGAACGTCTTTATGACGTACTTTTCGGCCGTGTCCGGCCCGGCCTTGCGCGCGGTGGCGGCGGCGACCGGCCCGACCCGGTAGAACTCGTGGACGATCTCGTAGCCCTCAAAGTCGGCGGGCACGGCCCTGTCTTCCGGTCATTGGGGAAGTTGAAATTCGGTTCCTGTTTCGGATTTCGATATTCGGGACTCGGATTTCCCGCCGGGGCGGGCGGTCACTTCCGCTCGGGCGGCGTCAGGCAGACGAGGCCGCCCGGCTTGACCAGCACCTTGATCTGCTGGTACTTGCGGCCCCAGATGTAGTCCTTCCACTTGAGCTTCTCCATCGGCAGGACCAGCCTCCGCGGGTCGGCGCTGCCGGGCCGGTCGTCGAGCACGCCTGGCAGGTACGCCATCACGAACAGGGTCCGCGGCCCCTTGGCCAGCCACCTGTCCCACTGCGGGTCCTCTTCCTTCAGCACCTGCTCGGCGGGCAGGCCCTGGCCGAACTTCATGACATACACCGAGTCCTTGGCGCTCTCGCGCTCCTTGCTGCCGGGCTTCCAGTAGTTGGTCATGGACATGGTGTTCCAGACCTCCTTCTCGGTGTCGTTGGCGGCGAAGATGTGGACCTCCACCGATGGAACCTGCCCGGCGCTGTCGCGGAAGCTGGGGTCGAAGGTGACCGTCACGTCGAATGGCCCCACGCCGCAGCCGCACAAAGCCGGCAGGACAGCCAGAAGCGTCATCATCAGAATGCCGTGTGCCGTTCTCATGTCTGGATCTCCTTTCATTGGCACGGGTCCGTGGCCCGTGAGTAAGGAAATGTAAAATGCAAAATGCAGAATGCAAAAGGATCAGGTCCAGAGGCGCCCGAGATGGTCTTCACTCTTGCATTCCGCATTCCGCATTCTGCATTTTGCCTTTAGCTTATGCCTATCAAGTACTTGCGAATAACAGCGTGAATCTCGCGATTGGCCTTCCAATCGACGACCACAAGGCTCCGCGTCCGCAGCAGCAGCGTGTCCAAGTCCGCTATCGTGCGGTCGAAGACCTGGTGATATGCCCCGCCCGGCGCGTCGCCCAGGTCGCGGCAGAGGCTGTCTGGCCCGATGCCGGGCAGCATCCGCACGATCATGGCCAGCGTCTCGAACCACAGCACCGACGGGACCAGCTCGAACGCCTCCTCAGGGGGCAGCTCATCCTGCGTCAGCCGGTGGGGGCCGAGCGATTCCAGCCACCGTTTGTCCTGCTCGAAGACTGCCTTGATCCGCTCCGGCAGGTGGACGTCGGGCTTGTGGGCGGCGGCCACCTGGCGGGCAAGGCTCAGCACCTCATCAAGCGCAATGGCCAGCGTCGTGGCGGGGTTGACCAGCAGCGTCCGCACGGCCAAGACGCCCAGCGAGTACAGGTCGCACGGGCTGGTCAAGAGCGGCACCACTTCGAACGGCGTATTGCCCATCGGCACACCCTCGGCCGCCTTGAGGTCCGCGGCCGCCTGCTTCGACAGCCGCTGGCCGATCGTGCGGAACCGCCACTCGCCCGCGGCCAGCGCGGGCTCCGACTCCAGGCGTGCGTACAGGTCCACGTGGCCCGACGACACCCGCACGCGGAGCCAGGCCAGGTCGTTGCGGGCGGGGGCGATCCGCTCCTGCGTCGCGAGCGTGCCCTCGATGATCGTCGCGCCGGACGCCTCGGGCAGCACCTTGCGGATGCGGACGACGCCCTGGCTGCGGATGGACAAGCCGATGGCCGCCGGCGCGTAGACCGTCGCCGGAGCGGCCGCCGCGCGGAGGAAGTACTGCGCGTCGCTGGATTGGATGGGCAGCGTAACGGCGTCGCCGGCGTCCACCAGCACGGCCCGCGCCGTCCACAGCACCGGCAGGCCCGCGCCGATGGGCGCGAAGCTGACGCGGAAGCTCCCGGCCGTCAGGTTGAGCAGCGGCCGCTGCTGCGACTGGATCAGCGACCTTACGTTCCCCACGGCGTCCGCCAGCAGGCGAAGCTTGAGGTGGAGCGTCTCGACGAGCTGGCCGTGCCTGCCCTGCGGGGCCACCAGCAGCCTGCCCTGGTCCAGCGCCTGCGCGGCGTCGGTCTTGAGGACCTGCTCCTGATCGGTCAGCTCCAGCGGCGAGCGCCCGTGCAGCAGGCCAGCGTAGGGCGCGCCGCCAAGGACGTTGACGAACTCTTCGTAGCCGGCCGGGTGCCATGCCCGCACGAGCATGAGGCCGCCGGCCGGGTTGACCGGCACCAGGCTGCCCGCGTCGCCGAGGACCTGCGCGAGCGGCTTTGTGGCCTCGTTGGTCGGGGCATTCGTGGTGACGGGCACAAACGGCGAGGTATCCTTCAGCGCGGGCAGGCACAGGTAGCGGCACAGCGACGTGCTGTACGGCGGCAGGCCCTTGGCGGCCAGCAGCGCATCATCCTGGCAAAGCTCCCAGCCGCAGCCGGCCTTGGAGTCGGCGGGGCGGACGATCTCCAACTTGCCCACGTCCAGAAACGCCGGCGCTGGGTGCTCCGACTGAGCGCCGGTGACGATGGTGTCCTGGGCGTCGAGCCTGGCGAGCGCATCGGCGTAGCGTTTCCACCGCTCGTCGAGCACCTTGTTGGACAGGGCCTCGCGTGCCGCGGGGACGCCGGAGGCAAGGCCCTCCAGGCTCTGAATCCAGATTTCGACCCATCGCTGGACCCGCCCCGCGCTGTCGGTCACGCAGCCCAGCAGCACATCCGCGTCGATGGTCGAGCGGAGGATGACGGTGTGGCCGCCGGCGGGGTCCGGCTTCTTGCGCGCGAGGATGCAGATCGCCAGCGACGGTGCTCCGGCCGACAGCGGCACGGCCGCGTATCCTTCAGGCACGGCGAACCTAACGCTTTCGGGGCCGTTGGGCGACATGTCGGGTATCAGTCTAGCCCGCGGCGGGGCGGAGTCAATATCAAGCCGGCGTATCTGTCCCACGCCTTGTCCCATGCGGCCGTGTCGGATGGCTGGAAGGTCCTGGGGCTGAATGACTGCCTGACGACGCGGCGGATCTCGACCGGCGACGCGACCAGGCCGTCGCCCATCGCCTGGACGAGGGCGTTGCCGGCGGCCGTCGCCTCGTGCGGGCCGGCGATGACGGTGCGGCCGGTGGCGTCGGCCGTCATCTGGTTGAGCAGTTCGTTGCGCCCGCCGCCGCCGACGATGTGTATCACGTCGATCCGCCGGCCGACGACCGCTTCGAGGGCGTCCAGAGTTCGGCGGTATTCCAGCGCCAAGCTCTCCAGGCAGCACCGCACGAGCGCCCCCACATCGCCGGGGCGCACCTGGCCTGTCGCGGCGGCGAAGGCGGCGATCTTGCCGATCATGCCGCCGGGCTGACCGAAGGGCGCGTGGTTGGGATCGACCAGCGTGCGGAAAGGCGCGGCCTTGGCCGCGGCGGCGGCCAGTGAGGCATAGTCGAGGTTAGTGCCGCCCCCGGCCCTTTGCGAAAGGTCCTGCCGCACCTGCTGCACCATCCACAGGCCTGGAATGTTGCGGAGGAAGCGGACCGTGCCGGCCAGGCCGCGCTCGTTGGTGAAGTTCGCCGCCATGGCCGCGTCGTTGATGAGCGGGCCGGGCAGCTCCACGCCCATGAGCGACCAAGTTCCGCTGGAGAGATAACACCAGCTTGTCCTGTCATCGGCCGGGACGGCCGCAATGGCGCTGGCCGTGTCGTGCGAGGCGGGGGCGATCACCTTGACGCCGCCCGCGCCCGTCTCCTGGGCGACGGCCTCGCGCAGCCTGCCTATGCACGTGCCGGCCGGCGTGATCTCGCCGAGCATCCCATCCGGCAGGCCCAGGTCCGCCAGCAGTCCGCGGGCCCACGCCCCGGTCGGCCCGCCGCGCGGGTCGATCATCTGCGTGGTGGAGGCATCGGTCGCCTCGCAGATCGCCTCGCCCGACAGGAAGTAGTGCAGGAGGTCCGGCACCATCGCCAGGCGCTTCGCCCGCTCCAAGAGGCCCGGCTCGGCCTCGTTGGCAGCCGCAAGCTGAAAGAGCGTATTGAAGGCCATGAACTGTATGCCCGTCTCGCGGTAAATCCTCTCACGGCCGAGTTTCGCGATGGCCTTCTCGCTTGCGGCGATGTTCCTCTCGTCGCGATACGCGTGCGGCAGGGCCAGCAGTTCGCCGGACTTGCCCAGCAGGCCGTAATCGACACCCCATGTGTCAACGCCGAGGGAAGCCAGTTCCAGTCCGTTGTCGCGGCAGTGCGAGGCCGCCTTGCGAAGGCCCTCAAGCAGATTGCCCCACAGGTCCAGCAGGTTCCAGTGCAGGCCGCTTGGCAGCCGGCGCGGGATATTGGCGAAGCGGTGAAGCTCGTGAAACTCCAGCTTCCCGCCGTCCAGCACACCGAGCATCGCCCGGCCGGACTCCGCGCCGAGATCGAACGCTAGGTAGGCCTTCTTCATCGGAAGGGCTAGTCAGGTATGCCGAAGAACAGCCTTAACCATGGTTCCAGGTCACAAAGCTCGACAGCCTTACCGGTTGAAACAAGGAATGATTTCATATTCTCGGTGAAACCTTCCCCCGCGAAAACGACCAGCCCCGGAATAGGCCAAGCAGTTATGTCTTGAATTGTAGAAGGAATTTTCTCTTCGGCCGTCCCGCCGGTGGATTGGAATTTGCACTCGACGCCCAAAGTCTTGTGCGTCTCCGGATGTGTCAGGACAACGTCGATCTTCCTCCTGGCGCCCCAAATGCGCCTCGCGACCCCGACTTGTTCCTTGGCTTGAAGGCCCAATCTCAGGGCCATTTGCAGCACTGCCTTCACAAGCTGGTCACCATTCTCGACGGCTTGGCCCTTGCCAGGCATTGTGCCTCCTCACGTGAGCCCCTTGTCCAGGACTTCGGATAATCGTTTCTCGGCAACACTTATCCAAGCGGCGTCAAGTTCCACGCCAACAAAGCGTCTCTTCTGTCGAACGCAAGCCAAGGCGGACGTACCGCTCCCGAGGAAGGGGTCTAGAACAAGATCTCCTTCCCGCGTGGCGGCAATCAGGCACCTTTCGATCAGTTCAACGGGCTTCTGCGCCGGATGTTTTCCGTACGCCTTCTCGCCGCTTTGCGGCGGGTAAATTCGCCAAACGGTCTTCATCTGCTTTCCGCCAGCCATCTTTCGCATCGCTTGATAATTGAAGTAATGGCGGCTTGTATTGGTCTTGGCAGCCCAGATAATCGTTTCAGTCGAGTGCGTGAAATACCTGCATGCCAAGTTCGGCGGCGGGTTGGGCTTCTCCCATGAAATGCTGTTGAGGATCTTGAATCCCAACTGCTGCATCGCAAAACCAACCGAGAAGATTACGTGCTGAGTTCCTGTCACCCAGATCGTGCCGTCCCGCTTAAGGACGCGCTGGCTGCGCACCAGCCACTCAGTGTTGAACTCATGGTTCTTCTCAACGCCGCGCGACTTGTCCCAATCGCCCTTGTCGACGCTGACCATCTTACCGGCTTGACAAGTAATGCCGCCGTTAGAGAGAAAGTACGGGGGATCAGCGAAGATCATGTCGAAGCACCCGTCAGGATGCTTCCGCCAGATCGCATCCAGAACCTCGAGGCAATTGGCATTGTACAGCCAGATTCCATACGATGGCCTGGAAAACGCGGGCGCGATTCCAGATTCCTCTGAGATGTGCCCCGGAAGCGATGGCGCGGCAATGGTCATATCCATGTGTTGCATCGCAAGTTCTCTATGGCTTCACATTATGACCTCAGCCTGCCCGGTGTCAAGATTCTGTTGTCAGAACGGAATATCATCCTCCCCGCCGTGCCTCCACTGGCGCTCGCCGGTCGACTTCTCGACGTATCCACTCTTACGAAGCGCGGCGATGGCATCGACAGGCAGGCCGTGGGAGCGTCGCCAGGCGGCCAGGACCGGCCGGACGTCCGTCTCGTAGGCGTCCACCAGGCACTGCTCGGCCGCCACGATGTCCTGCTTCTTCTGCGCGGCCGCGAGGGCGCGGCGGTCGACAAGTTGGGCCTTCAGGAACAAGGTCTGCGTGCGGTCCACCGTCTGGAGCATCGCCTCGATCTTGGGCTTCTCGTTGTGGCTCTGATCGATCATGTAGGCGATTGCCGCCCGCCGCCCGGTTGCGTATTCGTGCTGGGCGATGACGTTGAAGATGCGGAACATCGCGTACGGGTCGATGGAGCCAAGCGTCAGGTCGTCATCCGCGTACTTGCGGTCGTTGAAGTGGAAGCCGCCGAGCATCCCCTCATCCAGCAGGAAGGCGACGATGTGCTCGATGTTGCAGCCGGGCAGGTGATGGCCGGTATCGACCAGCACCCTGGCCCGCGGACCGGCCTGGCGGCAGAGCACGTAGCTCATGCCCCAGTCGGCGATGTCGGTGTGGTAGAAGGTCGGCTCGAACGGCTTGTACTCGACCAGCATCATCATGTCGCGCGGCATGGCGGCGTGCAGCTTCCGCAGCCCATCCGCCATCGCGTGCTTGCGGCGGACGAGGTCGTCCTGGCCGGGGTAGCTGGTGCCGTCGGCGAACCACAGGCTCAGCAGCTTGGAGCCGACGGCCTTGGCGATGCGGATGCAGTCGATCATCTGCGCCAGCGCCGCCGCGCGGGCCTTGCCATCCGGGCTGGCGAGCGAGCCGTACTTGTACTGCTCGTCCTGGAAGAGCGTCGGGTTGATCGCCCCGATGCGGATTCCCTGCCGCCGCGCCAGGCGGGCGACCTCGCGCGGGTCCTGCTCCGGCCGGAAGTCCCACGAGTAATGCACCGCCAGCGACGGGCACGCCCCGGTGAGCCTGTGGCACATCGCCGCGTCGGCGATCTTCTCCTCGATGGTCTCGGCGGCGGATGGCTGGATGAACTTGCCGAAGCGCGTGCCGCTGTCGGCGAATCCCCAGCTCGGCAGCTCGATCCTGAAGTTGTCCAGTGCGGCGAAGAGCTTCCTGCTGACGGCGCGGTCGATCCTGGCCATGATTTTTCCCTTGTGACAGCGGCGGTGATGCGGTTACGATATTCCCCGCGGCCCGCCGAATCCAGTGGCAACAGGGCTAGAATGATTCAAGCCCGCCTGGTGCGGGCCGCAGGAGAAGACATGAAGGCGTTTCTGGAAGCGTTGAGGTTCGCCGTGATGACGACGGCCGTGCTGGCGATGATAATCGTCACGACGGCCGCCATGGCCATCAACGCCAGTCGCGCCGGCGACCGCGGCGTTAGCAACAATCACGCCGGCTAGCCCGCCTTTTTCGCTCGGCTGCCGGTCTTCCCCTCCTCCCTTCCTCCAGTCCTCCCTTCCTTCGTCGCACCTATTGCGCCTGCGCCCTGGAGATCATGGCCGCCGCCTTGTAGAGCTTCTCCGCCTGCTCCTGCCAGCCCGTCGCGTACAGGTTATACGCCTCGTCGCTGGGATTCATCGCGTCGAACCACGGCCGGCCCTGGGGCTTCACGATGGCGACCTTCCTGAGGAACTCATCCCGTTCGGCCAGCACCTTCTTGCACGCATCGGCCAGGTCCGCGGGCAGCTTGCCGCCGTCGATGGCCGTCTGGATGAATATCCTCGCCTCGCACTCCTGCACTCCCTCGCGGAGCATCTCGAAGCGGGCGGTGGCGATCGGCCCGTCCGGCCCCGGCGCCAGCAGCGACAGCGTGATGTTCAGGTTCCGCCAGTAGGCCTTCGGGTAGCGCTGCCAGACCTGCCCGGCCCGCTCGCCCCGGGAGTTGCGGAGCACGCTCCAGTAATCCAGGCCCATCCGCCCAAGCCCACGCTGCCCGCCGGTGATATTCACCTCCGGCGCGATGCGGTACGTCGTGATCGGCCAGTTGTCCGTCATGTTGCGGAGGAACTGCGTCAGGATGAAGGGCTTGAGCCAGCCCTTCCGGCCGTCGCAGAAGCCGTCAACGCCCCAGACGAACGCGGCGTACTGGAAGTTGGCCTGTTTGTCCTTGCCGCCGTAGAAGCTGTGGGCGTGGATGACCCACGGGCTGCCCGGCAGGGCCTCGTTCACCATCTTAGTTACCGCCTCCGGCGGGGCGGTGTCGCAGGCGATGCCGAAAAACATGCACTTTTCCAGGCCCCTCTTCTTGAGCATGTCGCGGAGCTGGAGCAGCAGCGGCGGCCACAGGTCCCTGCCGGCCTGCTCTGTCCGCGGCGGCAGGGGGAGCTTCTCCGGCGTCTTGCCGTCTTCGCCGATGGTCGTGACCTCCGGCCCCTTGCCCTCCAGCGCCTTGCGGGCCGCGATGACCTCGGCCGAGTCGTCGCCCATTCGCGGCCCCTCCAGGTATGCATCCCAGAGCACGAAGCAGACGACGGCCGGCTTGCCCTGCACCTTGATCTGTAGGTCCAGGTACTTCTCGGCGATGCTCGTGTCGAACTTGTACCGCTGGCCGTCCTTGAACCACCGCACCATCGACTGGGCGTTGCCGAGGTTGGTCTCGGCGATGAGCGGGATGTAAACTGTCTTGTTGCCGACCATCGCGCCGTAGTCGAGCGACTTCTCGATGAGCTGCCAGTGCCGCTCGGACCATAGCGGGACCTTGTACTCGGCCGCCAGCGTGTCGGGCGACTGGATGGTCTCTATCCACGTCCTGAACTCCGCGGGGTTGGGCAGGGCGTAGGGGATAACCGTCAGGGCCACCGGCGCCTCGATGGTCTTGCCGTCGGCCGTCACGGTAAGCTTGCCGGTGTACTCGCCCTCGGCCGCGGCCGGCGGCACGTGGACCGTCACCCACACGGGCAGATAGCTCCGCCCGGTCTTGGCCCACGGGTGGTACTTCTTGTCGTAATCGCGGATCGGCGGCAGGGGCTTGGTCTCATCAACCATGCCCTCATTGAGCACGTCGAACGTGCTGCCAGCCCTGGACTGCACCAGCCAGCCGCTCTTGATGTAACCGGTCGCCAGGCGGACCTGCACCTGCGCCGCGGGGATCTTCGCCTTGCCGTCGGCGGTCACAAGGTCGCCGATCTTGGCCGATGCGCCCTTGATCGGCGCAGTCGAGCACAGGACGAGCTTGCCGGAGAAGACGCCGTTGCGGGCCGCCATGATGCGGATGGGCTTCAGGTCGCCGCCCGCCTCGTCGCCGATGATGTCCAGGTGCGGCCCGGCGACGTTGCCGTTCCATACGAGTAGACCATCGGCCGTCACCGCCTCCGCACAGGGCAGCCACCAAAGTCCCGCCGCCGCAATGGCCGCCAGCAATGTCCGCTTGGCAAGTCCCACAAGCTCAGTCCTTTCCCATTCGCCGGCCGGCACGATCGTATGCCAGCCCATGATTGTTTAACCCATCCGGCTATGATATGGGAAAAGGAGTCTCCGTGGATAAAGCGATGTTGCCAGGCGATTCCTCGATGGCGGGCTGGCTGGCGATCAGGTTCAGGGCCGTCAGGGCGTTCTCGCTGCCGGTGTCGGTGTTGCCGGTGGCGGTGGCGACGGCGGCCGTTTTGCCCGTGTCGCAATGGAACTGGCCCGTGCTCATCGCCGCCATGCTCGCGGCGGGCCTGCTGCACTGCGCGGGCAACCTGTTCAACGACTACTTCGACTTCCGCAACGGGGTGGATCGCAGCCTGGAGGGCAACGACGACAGGCCGGGACTGGTGCTCGTCAGGAAGCTGATGACGCCGCGTCAGGTCGCCGCCGAGGGCGGGTTCTGCATGGTTGCGGTGGGCGTCCTGGCCGCGTACATCGTGTGGGCCTGCCGGCCGTGGGGTGTCAACCTGCTGTGGTTCGCGCTGGCCGGGGCGGTGTCGCTCTACATCTATACCGGCCCGCCGCTGGCGTTGAAGTATCACGCGATGGGGGAGCTGCTGATCTTCGTCACGTTCGGGCCGCTGCTGCTGGTGGGGGCGGCGTACGCGCAGACCGGCCGGCTGGAGCTGGCGGCGCTGCTGGCGTCGGCGCCCGTGGGCCTGGCGACGACGGCCATCCTCGTCGGGAACAATATTCGCGACAAGGAGGAGGACCGGTCATCCGGCATCGTGACACTGTCGCAGGTGATCGGTCACGGCCGTCTGCGGGCGGTCTACGTGGCGCTTGTTGTGTCGTCGGTTCTGGGCCTTGCCGGCATGGCGGCCTTCGGGCTGATGCCACGCGTGCTTGTGGGCGCGCCCGTGCTGCTTGTGCTGGCGGCCAAGCCGCTGACGGCCGTGCTCCGCGACCGCCGCCTCAGCGACATCGACGCACGTACCGCGAAGTTCGAGACGGCCATGCTCCTGGCGATGATCGCGGCCATGGTCGCCGACAAGTGGTAGCTCACTCGATCAGCATCGCATCCCCGTAGGAGTAGAATCGGTATCGTAGCCGCCGCGCCTCTTCGTACGCCGCCAGGATCACCTTCAGGCCGTCGGTCCTTCCCGGCGACGCGAACGCCGCCACGAGCATGAGCAGCGTGCTTCGGGGCAGGTGGAAGTTGGTGATGAGCGCATCGGCCGCGCGGAACTCGTACGGCGGGCGGATGAACATGTCAGTCCAGCCGGTCACCGGTGTGAACTGCCCGGCGAATCCCTCAGCCGCGGCGGCCGTCTCCAGCACGCGAATGGTGGTCGTGCCCACCGCGACGATCCTGCGGCCCTCCCGCCGCGCGGCGTTGAGGGCATCGGCCGTCGCCGATGGCAGGTCGTACCACTCGCGGTGCATCCTGTGGCCTGTCACCGAAGCGGACTTGATCGGCAGGAACGTCCCCATTCCCACGTGCAGCGTCACCCGCGCCGTCCCGATGCCCGCCGCCTCAAGGGCCGCCAGGAGTTCCTGTGTGAAGTGCAGCCCGGCCGTCGGAGCGGCCACCGCGCCGCCGCGATCGGCATAGACGGTCTGGTATCGCTCGCGGTCGGCGCCATCAGCGGCCAGGTCCCGCCCGACACGGCGGCGGATGTAAGGCGGCAGGGGAGTGACGCCCGCCCTGGCCAGCACGTCCTGCGCATCCTCCGGCGGGGCGATGTCCACAAGCCACAGCCCGCCGCCCTCGCCGGAGGCCAGCGTGACGGTAATCTCCGGCGCGCCATCCATCGACAACACTTCGCCCACCGCGCACCGCCCCGCGCCCTTGAGCATGACCTCCCACCGCCCGGCGAACTCCTGGCGAAGAAACAAGCCCTCGATCCGCCCGCCGCTGCGCCGCCGGCAGAAGAACCGCGCAGGTATCACGCGCGTGTCGTTCAGCACCAGCAGGTCGCCCCCGCGCAAAAGCGATGGCAACTCGCGGAAGATGTGGTGCTCCACCGTCCCCGTCCCGCGCCGCAGCACCATCAGCCGCGACTGGTCCCGCCCCTCCAGCGGTCGTTGCGCGATCAGCGACTCGTCAAGAGCGTAATCGTAGGAACCCACTAGGGAAACATCGTCCAGCCTAGCCTGATTGTCCATCCGGGCGTTCACCTACCGTCGCTCCCGGCCGGGAAACACGGCCGTCTTGGGCTACCGCCAAAACCTTAGCGCAAGTCTAACCATGGCAGAGCATTGCCTTCATAACCCTCAGATAATCCACAGGTTGTCCGCAACTTATCAACAGGCGCCGGCGGCACTGAATACGCGGAGATCGCCGCGATTTCGCGTCCAATCACGCCGCAGTGTGAAAGACGCCCTCATAGTATGACGATAAAGAGGACGATGGGAAAAATGGTTCAGATACTTGACGATCACGCGGCGTGCCGGCGGGCGGAACAACTGGTCGATAGGATAAGCGCGATGGACCGCGAGGGGCTCATCGAAACGCTGCGGCGGATGCGCTGCGAATTCCCGATGGACTTCACCGACGACTACCTCGCCTCCCTGAGCATCGAGCGACTCAAGCACATCGTCCTGGCCGCCAGCCTGCACGACCACGCCCATTGAGCGCTACGCCTTCTTCCCGATCACCGCGATCCCCATCTTTTCCGCCAGCGCCAGCGTCGCCGGCTTGTCCACGATGAGCGTCCGCCCCGCCTCCAGCACGAGGCACACGCACTTGGCGTCCTTGAGGTTGCGGATGGTGTCCGGGCCGACCGTCGGCACGTCGAAGCGCATGTCCTGCTTGGGCCGGGCGACCTTCACCATCGTCCAGCCGCCGACGCGGCAGACCCGCCCGGCGCGGCGGATCATCGCGTCGGTGCCCTCCATCGCCTCCACCGCGATGATGTCCCGCTCCTTGACCGCGATGGACTGGCCGATGTCCAGGTCCGCGCTTGCCCGCGCGATCCGCCAGGCGAACTCGACGTCGTCCGACAGCCCGCGCGGCAGCGACCCCCGGGTCATCTGACCCACGTCCGCAAGGTGCTCCGTGCAGAACTTTACGCTGGACACCAGTTCGATCCCTTCGGTCCGCAGCTCATCCGCCACGGCCAGCAGCACCGCGTTGTCGCGCTTGTCCTTGCGCAGCTTGAGGTACCAGACCCTGGCCGTGCGGATATCGGGAATATACCGCAGGATCCGCAGTGGGGAATAGATTTCCTTCTTCTTGACACCGCCGATCATCACGGCCTCGTGTACGCCGAACCGGCGCAGGGCCGCAAGCCAGCTCCCGATCCGCGTGATGCCGACCCAGGCGAAGTCGTCCGACACGTCCCGCAGGCGCGAGGAGGCCACGCCGCGCATGGCGACGACCGCCACGCGCCGCCCGGCCTTGTGGATGCCGCCGGCCACCAGGAACGGCACCCGGCCGCTGCCGGCGATCAGCCCGACCGGCTCGGCACGCCGAATCACAGCGGGCCTCGCCCGCAAGCGGGAGATTGGGTCCGGCCATACACCATACCGACGAGATTAGGCCCCTCGCCCGGCGCGGTCAAGGGCAGGAGGCCCTCGGCCGACGAGGAGGAAGGGCGGTAGCCGTACCCGACACGCCAGTAGAGATAAGTAACCGTCTTGCCGTTCTTGACGAGCGGTTCCGCCGTGATCGGCCCCAGCCTGGCGAAGTGTTCGTTCAGGCCGGGCTTCGTCAGCCCCCCTCGAGCGAAGTCGCAGAGGATGATGTTCCTTCCGATCGCATCGGACTTGCCGGCCCACTCCTGCCACATCAGGCTCTGGCTGCCAAACAGGTGACAGCCCGATATCTCGGTCGGATCATCCCTGTATGCGCGCGTGTAGAACGCCAGTTCGCTCGACGTGGCATACCTGTCCATGCCGACGATGACCGGCTCGGCGCCTGTATCGGCCTCGACCTGCCGTTCAATACTCCCGATGCGGTCACCGGTCTCCTGCCACACCACCGGGATTGCGTCCATCCCCGATAGCGCGGGCAGCCCGGGCAGGCCCAGGATCAGGTAATACAGGCCGCCTCCGTAGAGCAGAAGCAGTGTAACGGCGGTGGGCATCCACCACTTCCGGCCCCACCGGACGAACCTGGTGGATACCTCGCCCGCCGCGGCATCCATGCGGAAGGCCACCGCGGGAATCGCCGCCAGCCACGCGGGCCCGGTCCAGTTGAGCTTCGGGGCATGCCACAGGCTAAACGCGACGAATGCGGCCAGCGGCACCAGCACGAACACCCTTGCGAATGCCGCACGGCCTCGGACGGCCGGCGGCACGCGCCCGCCCTCCGCGCCCCGCGGCGACGAGAACAGGGCGTGGAAGACCGCCATCAGCCCGACGGGTGTCAGGAGGACCAGCGCTGCCAGGACCAGGAGATGGAGCGAGAACGCGGGGCTCTCCGACCAGCGACGCGGCCCCTGGAAGAGGAACGACGCCCACTCGTGCGTCGCGTTCCAGACAATCACGGGCGAAAAGGCCGCCAAGGCGATCACGGCCGCCAGGTATGGCTCGGGGCGGCCAAACCATCTTCGCGATGGCCTGTCGGCGATCAGGAACACGAATGCGGCCGGGACCAGCAGGGCGATGGTGTACTTCGAGAGCAGCCCCAATCCCAGACACAGGCCAAATCCGAGCCACGCCTTTCCCCGGCCGGCAAGAAGGGCCCGCTCCAGGAAGTACAGGCTGCCGGCCCAGCAGGCGTACAGCGGCGCATCGGGTGTCATCACGAGGCCGGTGCTGGAGAAGATCGGCAGAATGGCCAGTAGAAGAACCGTGCGGAACGCCGACGTCTTGCCAAACATGTTCCTGGCCAGGTGGTACATGAACACGGCGGCGACAATCCAGCAGATGTATGCGGGCAATCGGACGCCCAGTTCCGTGTTGCCGGCGATCAAGGTCCCCAGCCCGATCAGCCAGGCCACCATCGGCGGATGGTCCAGGTAGCCGATGTCCAGATGCTGCGCGTACAGCCAGTAGTACGCCTCTTCGGGGATCAGGTCCATGACCCCGACGTACGCCAGCCGCAGGACCAGGATGTAGCCGACGAGGCAGATCGCCGCCACGCGCCACCGGACGGCCGGCGCCGTCGCCGCGCCCGCCCGTGGGAAGATGAAGAACGCCGCGCCCACGAAGTTGACGGCTGTGGCGGCGGCGATCCCCAGCAGGATGGCGACACGCGGGTCCCAGCCGGCCGATTCCACCAGCGCGCTCAGGACCGCGCCTCGCAGGAACAGCGCCAGCACGCACACGACAAGATACCGCAGGTATCGGCCGAGTCCCGCCTCGCGCCCGGCCGTGGCTGCAAAGGCCCACCGAGAGTTAAAGATATAGTTGGAGACGGTCGCCGCGACGAAGCTGGCGACCTGAGATATCGTCACGCCACAGCCGGCCAGCAGAAGCAGGTTGAACAGCGCCAGGTCCAGCACCATCCCGATGGCGCCCGAGGCCAGGAACCGCAGCCCGGTCCCGACCGATGCCGCGCCGCCGGTCAGGGCGACCAGCTGCCTAAGATAGGTGGCCGCCTGCCTGGGGCCGAACTTTGAGCTGCCGGCCTTGCGGTCGTGGAAGACGATCGGCACCTCAAGCACTCGCAAAGAGTCCCCGCCGCGGGCCAGTATTTCCAGGCCGATCTTGAACCCTACCGCCTGGCGGCCGAACCGGAGCAGCTCGTCCCGGCGCACCGCGAAGAAGCCGGACATCGGGTCGTTGACATTCACCAGCGGCCGCGCCAGGTAAGTTGCCAGCCGGGAAGCCAGCCGCCGCGAGCCGGGCCAGTCCGGCGTGCCGCCGCCCTTGACGTAGCGGCTGCCGACGCACACGTCGCTGGAGCCTTCCAGGACGGGCGCAGCCAGTAGCGGGACCGTCTCCGGCGGGTGGCTCAGATCGGCGTCCATGACGACCACAACGTCGTGCCTGGCCGAGCCGGCGGCGCGGAGGATGTCGCCGGAAAGTCCCCCAGCGCCGTCTGACTGGATCAGCGTGACCGCGCCTTTGGCGGACCAGGACTGTACGCGGGCCTGGGTGCCGTCCGTCGATCCGCCGTCCACCACGACGATCTCGCCGTCAAGGCCGGCCCCGGCCAGCGCCGACTGGATTCGCGGCACCAACGAGTCGATGTTGTCGGCCTCATTGAGCGTGGGGACAAGAACTGAGACCGAGCGTCGGGACTGCGGGCACGAGCTTTCCGGCCGTGACTCCATGTCGAGTAGACTAGGCCCAACCGGCGGCGAGGTCAAGACATTGCCGGCTCGCGGGCGGGCGGCGAAGGGCGCGGTTGTTGCGATTCGCTCCGCAAGCCACGCCACCGGCCAGGCTAGCGGCATCACCAATAGTCCTCACTGTCGCCTTTTTTCTTTGCGCACAGATTATCTATATTACCTGGTCGCGTATAAGTCCGGCTTCGTTTCGTAATTCTGCCCATTCAGGCGGGTCGAAAGGCCCCTTACCAAGATGATAAAAGTATTTACAAGTGATTAAAGTAATCTACAAGTGACAAAAGTATGTCTAACATGCGGAAAAATTGTTAAGAATGAGCGACTCGGCCAATTCGGAGACCCAGATGAGGCCCAATTTCATCATCAGAGCCGAGACCCAGGCGGATATCGGCGCCATAGCGGAAGTGACGGCCGCCGCGTTCGAGACCATGGCGATCAGCAGACATACTGAGCAGTACATCATCGCGGCGCTGCGGGCCGCCGACGCCCTGGCGATATCGCTCGTGGCCGAGGCCGCCGGCCGGGTCGTGGGCCACATAGCCTTCTCCCCCGTCAGCATCTCCGATGGCTCGCGCGGCTGGTACGGCCTGGGGCCCTTGTCGGTATTGCCGGCCTGGCAGCGGCAGGGCATCGGCAAGGCCCTGGTGCGCGAGGGCCTTTCTCGCTTGAGGGCCTTGAAGGCCGGCGGATGCTGTCTCGTGGGCCATCCGGACTACTACAGGAAACTCGGGTTCAGGAACTTCCTTGGACTTGTACACGAGGGAGTGCCGCCGGAGGTCTTTTTCGCCCTGTCCTTCGACGGCCGCATCCCGCAAGGCGCGGTAGCTTTCCACGAGGCGTTCAGAGCGGATCACTAGGCCGTAGGCGGTGCAACCTGGCGAAGCGCGTTGCGCCACGCCCAACAAGCTCGGCTTGGATTTCAGCGTCGGCGCGCCTTGGTCATGAGGGCCCTTGCGGCCCCCTCGCAGTAGTCGGCAAGGTCCATCATTCCCGCGGAATAGTCCATCATGCCGGCGAAGGAGGCGGCGCCGGGCAGTTCCGGCAGGGCTGGCAGGGCCGGGCAGAGCGGGAACCTCTGCGCCGCGATCTTCCGCCAGGAATCCGTCCACCCCCGCCAGGCGCCATACTCGCCGGCAAGCCGCGGATCGTGCAGCCGGTAGGCCAGGCTCCGCGCCTTTGCCCTGATGATCTTCGCGTGAATGCCGAACTCATCCGCCAGGAACCGCAAGGTCAATTTCGAATGGACCAGGTCGTGAAGCCTGTCGGCGGCCTCCGTCGCGGCCCGGGCGTCCCTCACGGCCTCGGCGCGCCTCGCGGCGTCGGCCCGCCTCATGCCTCGCCTCATGGCCTGGGACTTCCTCGCCGCCTGGAGCTTGTCTGTGCGCTGCATGTACCACCTTCCGTGGGCCGGCCCCCAACGCCTGCCGCAAGGTGGACGCTCGGCACGACGCCTGGGGCCTTCGGCCGGCGGATTGCCGGCCTTCCCGAGGCCATTCTAACGAGGTCTGGCCGTCACCGCCATAGTGCTCTTGCCTTCCTCTGCCGCTCATCGCCCGGCGTCGTGGCTTTCAACGTGGCGTTCAAAGCGAAATATAGAGGGCCTCGGCGGCGAAAGAGAGATTGAGTCCGGCCGTTCACCATGCCGGCGGGATCAGGCTTCCGGCCCCGCGGCCAAGCCCTTGGGAATTCGCGGGCGGGCTTGGACATCCCCATCAGGGCGATGCTCCGGGCGATCTGGCAGGCGGAGAAGGGCACGGCCGCCCCCGACGAAGTGATCGACAAGGTCGTCAAGTCATCCGTCCTGGACGGCCAGCTGTCCTTCCGCCGGGCGGTTCAGAACCTCACGGTAGAGTTGTCCTGCTAGTAGCTAGCATTCACGGTCGTTCGGTCGGCTGTTGACACCGCCGCTGCCCGCCGTAGTCTATTGGCACGGCGAAGGAGTATCGAGATGACAGACTCTTACCCTCCGGGCCACAGCCGCGTCCACGCTGGCAAGCCAGGTCTCTTCAGTCGTTTGCTGAGGTGGGCATCCAGCCAGCCTGACTACTCATCTCCGCGGGTGTTGAGAGCCATCTGGGACGGCTACTGTGACCAGTGGCCCGACAATAACGAGCGGTATAGCTGCTGGAAACCGGACTCCATTCTCCCAGCACCGAAATGGGTTATCAAGCGTGCGATGAAGCTGTGTTACGCCGAACAGCCCGAGGCGATTGACTGGACTACGTATTCGGGCTACTTCATGGAATTCGTAGACTTGGCCCTGCATCTGCCGGTGTAAAGGTTCAGTCGGAATTGGACATCTCGCCTGGTTCGGGTAGTGTAAAGCCCAACCCGGAAGGAGAGGTTCATGAGCGACGAGCAGGAAGGTGTTCGGCGGCGGTTTACGGCTCAGGAGAAGGTGGCGGTTTTGCGGGAGCATCTGGTTGAGAAGGTGCCGGTGTCGGCGGTCTGCGACAAGCACGGCCTCAACCCCACGGTCTTCTACCGCTGGCAGAAGACTGGGAGAAGCAGGCCATCGTGGCCTACCACCATCAGCATCCCCTGGACGGCTATCGCCTGCTGACGTACATGATGATGGACGCCAATGTCGTCGCCGTCAGCCCCGCCAGCACCTATCGGGTGCTCAAGGCCGCCGGTCTGCTGGGCAAGTGGAACGCCAAACCCTCGTCCAAGGGTACGGGCTTCCAGCAGCCCATCGGTCCGCACGAGCACTGGCACATCGACGTGTCCCACCTCAATATCTGCGGCACGTTCTACTACCTGTGCTCCATCCTGGACGGGTTCAGCCGCTACATCGTCCACTGGGAGATCCGCCAGGCCATGACGGAAGCGGATGTGGAGATCGTCCTTCAGCGGGCCCGGGAACTGTTCCCCGACGCCCGGCCCCGGATCATCTCCGACAACGGCCCGCAGTTCATCGCCCGGGACTTCAAGGAGTTCATCCGCCTGGCCGGCATGACCCATGTGCGAACCAGCCCGTACTATCCCCAGTCCAACGGCAAGCTGGAACGGTATCACCGCACCATCAAGGTGGACTGCATTCGCCCCGGCACGCCACTGTCGCTGGACGACGCCCGACGGATCGTCGAGACGTTCGTTCTGGAATACAACACCGTCCGCCTGCACAGCGCGATTCAGTACATCACGCCGGCCGACAAGCTCGCCGGACGCGCCGAGGCGATCCTGGCGGGCCGGGACGCCAAGCTCGCCGCCGCACGAGAGGCACGCAGGGCCAAACGGCAGCAGGAAAGAATCCAGGCTTGAACGACAATGGAATCCGATTGACGATGATCGACATGAATAGGACAATACGACCAGCCGGTGAAACAGACGCAGGCTCTGCGGGGACGCAACCTGCCAGGGATAGCCGGCCGGGACTTCGACAGCAGGTCGAATCGGGAATCCTTCGGCCTCAAAACCGCTGGATTCCCAGCCCGCTTGCGACGTGCTGGAGAAGCTCCCCCATGCCTCAGAAAATCCACCCTTGGAATACGAAAAGCCGTCCGGCGGTCCGACGGATTAGTTGCTTAGCCGAACTGGGCACGCGCCCAATTCAGGCTGAACCAGTACAATTTCCCGTTCGATATTCGATATTCGTCTTCACGCTGGCCCGGACAGACCGGCGCGGACCTATGAGTTGTGCTTCGTCTCCGCCTCGCGCGTGTGCTGCATGCGCCACAATTCGTGCCACGCGGCCGCGGCGCGGTCCATGAGCCCCATGTTCTGGAGCGCCAGCGCCAGTCCGGCGCGGACCTGGCCGTTGCCGGGCGCGCCGGCTGCGGTCCGCTCGACATCGCCCGACGCCGCCTTCTGGGCCTCCTGCGCCGCC
This sequence comes from Phycisphaerae bacterium, assembly GCA_041946855.1. Taxonomy (GTDB): domain Bacteria; phylum Planctomycetota; class Phycisphaerae; order SM23-33; family SM23-33; genus JBHGBE01. Next base: position 57,493 of record JBHGBE010000008.1, read on the forward strand.
GCGGCCTTTTCCATCTCTTTCGCGGCCGCTTCGAACTCCCGCCGGTCGGTGTATAGCAGGCCCAGGCGGTAGTGCAGGTCCACGTACTGCGGCTTGATCTCCAGCGCCTGCTGGAAGGTCGCCACCGCCTGCTCGCTCATCCCAAGCTCCTGCTGCGTGATCCCCAGCTTGATGATCGCCTGCACGTACGCCGGGCTGAGCTGGACCGCCCTGGCGAACTGCTCCATCGCCTCGCCCAGCCTGCCCTCCGCGCGGAGCAGCACGCCGTAGCGGTAGCGGAGGTCGGCGAATTGCGGATGGGCGGCGACCTCCTCGGCGTGGCGCTGCACCTGCCGGCCGAGCAGGTGGTCGTTGTCCAATTCCACCTGCGCCGCGGGCATCCGCGAGCCGGCCACGAACGCCCGCGTACACTCATCGGCGACGGCCGCCTTTAGCTGGAGCCGCGCCATCTCCGCCAGCAGCATCGTGCTGTTGGGCTCGATGGCCGAGGCCAGCTCGAAGCACTTGGCCGCCTCGGACTTCTGGCCCTGGCGCGTCCGCGCGACGCCCATGCCGACGTAGTTGACCAGCAGACCGTCGTTGAGCTCCGCGGCCTGGCCGAACGACTCCGCCGCCTCCTCCCACCGCCCGTAGACCAGGTGGTGCGTGCCGAGCTTGACGGCCGCCTCCAGGTAGTTGGGCTGGATGTCCAGCGCCTGGGCGTAGTGGCGGCTGGCAAGGTCGTCGTCGCCCGCCTGGCTGTACAGGTCCGCGATGCGGACGTGCAGGTCGGCGAACGTGTTCTGCTCATCCAGCAGTGTCCGCAGCCGCTCGATGGCCTCGCGGACCTGCCCATCGCGCACGAGGGCCTCGACCGCATCATCCACCAGCGACCAGTTGGCGGGCTCCATCGCGATGGCCGTCTCGAATTCACGGACGGCCTCCGAGTACTGCTTGTTGCGGAAGTACAGGTGCGCCAGCGCGGTGTGCAGGTGCGTCTCTTGGGGCTCTTGCTCGATGAGGGCCTGGTACTGGCCGATGGCCTCGTCGAGCCGGCCAATCGCCAGCGCGACGGCCGCCAGGCGCTCGCGGGCCGGGGCGAAGCTGTCCCTGGCCGACAGGGCGTCGCGGTAATACTCGGCGGCGTCGTAGGGACGCAGCAGTTTCTCGCAGCAGAAGCCCAGCGCGAAGAGCACCTCGGCCGCGCCGGGGTGGGTCTGGTTGGCGATCTTGAGCTGGTCCATCGCGCGGGCGGCGTCGCCCTTGTCGGCCCAGGCGGAGGCCAGTGCGATCCGCGCGGCGACGTAGTCGGGCTTGCGGCGGCAGGCGGCGGAGATGCTGGCGATGGCGTCGTCGACCTGCATCTCGCGGAGCTGCGCCAGGCCGAGCTGAAGGTGGACGTCTGGCCAGTCGCCGTGCGCCGCGCAGTCGGCCTTCAACTGCTCCATCGTCCGCGTCGACGGCGCCCAGTAGAAGCGCGACAGCACCTCGCCGATGCTGCCCTCCAGGCCGCGCCCCAGGATTTCCAGAAGGCTGCTCATTCGTCAATCCCGCCTCAAGCTGCCAGCGACCGCATGGCGTCGGCCGCACGGCCGTAATTCGCGTTCAGTTGAAGCGCCCTGGCCAGGTGGCCCCTGGCCTGCGCCGCCCGGCCGGCCTTTGCCATAAGCTCGCCGGCCCGGCAGTGCAGGTCGGGCCAGTCGGCGCCGGCCGCGATGGCGTGCTCGAAGCACTCCAGGGCCGCATCATCCGCGCCGGTGGCCGCCAGCAGGCCGCCCAGCTCCGCAAGCGCCCGCATGTATCGTCCGTTGATTGCCACGGCCCGCCGGAGCGAGTCGATTGCCTCGCCGGTCCGCCCCAGCCGGGCCAGCACCCGCCCGCGATGGAAGTGCAGGTCGGCGTAGCCTGAATGGTCCGCGACGGCAATCGCCAGCACATCATCGAGCAGGCCGAAGATTTCCGCGTCGATCTCGCTGGGCGGCAGGCCGAAACACGCGTCGACGATATCGCTCTGGGCCGTCAGGTATTGCGCCAACTGCCGTTCGCTCGCGCCGCGGAGCGAAACGGTGGTCGGCTCCGGCAGTGCCAGCACGACCTTCTCACCCGCGTCTGCGGCGCTGCGTGCGGCCAGGGCAAGCTGCCAGGCCAACAGCAGGTCGTCGGGCCGAAGCTGCATCGCCCGGCCAAGCGAGCGGACGGCGTTCCGCGAGTCGCCCTCGGCCGCGTAGGACAGGCCCAGGTAGTAGTGCGCGTCGGGGCTGGTGCAGTCGGCCTCGACGGCGGCGGCGAGCTCCTCGATGGCGGCGGAGAACTTCTCCTGCGCCGCGTGGAAGAGGCCCTTCTGCAAATGCAGTTCCGCCTGGCCGGGGTACTTTCGCATGGCGGCGGTCAGCGTCATCATCGCCTGCTCGCGCCGGCCCGCCTGCCACTGGGCCATCGCCATCAGCCGCCGCGCGGCGGGCGAGTCCTCGCGGGCATCGGCGGCCGTCTCAAGCTGCTCGACGCATTGGGCGTACTGGCCGGTGCGGGCGTAGACGGCCGCGAGGTAGCCGGCCAGTTCCGCGTGCCGGCCGGCGCCGGACATCGCCGCGTGGAAGTGCCGCGCGGCCGCGTCGAACTCGCCCAGGCGCATGGCCGCCAGCCCGAGCTGCCGGTGAGCCAGCCCCTGGTAGAACTTCGCGATCCGCCCGCACAGGTCGTCGCCGGCCGATGCCTCGCGCAGGCGCGCGACGGCCTGGTCGTACCGCCCCTGTCGGTAAAGGCTGATCCCCGTCGCGTAGCTGTCGGATGATCCGGTGTTGCGCCTGCGGCCGAACATGCCGTCACTGCCTCCTGGTGAGCAATTCGCTTTTCGGCTCCATGCTCCTTATCGGCACGACGGGACGTGCGGTGAAATTGCGGGGGCGGGGCACGCCCGCGCCTCGATGATCTCGGGCAAGATGGGGGCGGCAAGTCGAATTTCCGGAACTCGGGTTCAACAGACCCGGATGTCGCCTGATGCCGCCATGATCTGTTTCAAGACGCGTTCCACGGCGGCGCATCCACGCCGTGGGCTGCTTGGACAGGTTCACCTGGACAGGTTACCTGGACAGGTTCACCTGGACGGGGGCACGCTCGAAGTCGGCCGCCGCGAGCAGCGCCTGGGGCCTCAGGCCCGCCAGAGCGCAGACGAAGCGGTCAGGGATGATCTGTAGCCGCGCGTTGTAGAAGGCCGCGATCGAGTTGAAGAACTCCCTGGCCAGGGCGATCCGCTGCTCCGTGTCGGCCAGCGCGGTCTGGAGCTTTAGGAACGCCTGGTCGGCCTTGAGCTGCGGGTAGGCCTCCTGAATCGCCAGGATCGCCTTCCCGCAGGCCTGTGGGTCGGGCCCTGCGACGCCCGGCCGTGTCGCCGCCGCCTGCGCCCGCATGAGCGCCACGTGCTGTTGCACGGCCTGCTCGTGGTCGCGATAGCCCTTGACCGCGGCGACCAGGTTCGGGATGAGGTCGGCCCGGCGCTTGAGCTGCACGTCGATGTTCGCCCAGCCCTGATCCACCCGCTGGCGCAGGCCGGCCATGCTGTTGTACACCATCCAGACCCAGCCTAGGACCCACGCGGCGACGGCCGCGATGGCAATCGGGACGTATCGGGCGATCAATAGCCTCGGGTCGCGGTCCTGCGCCGCGTCGGAGACGACCCACCCGGCGACGGCGAAGACGACCGCGATGACGCCCAGCAGCCAGAACTGCACGGCCATGCCCCGGCTGATCTGCTCCTCGCTCCGCGTGGAGATGAGGAACATCGGCGCGGAGCGGTCCTTGGCGATCTCGGGCGCGACCACGTCCTCGCGCAGGCGCGACTGGCCCAGGACGTACAGCGGCGCGTGCAGCGGCACTGCCCGCTCGGTGAAGAGCCGCCGATGGTCCGAGTCGGCCACGGACATGGCGGGGCCTTTGCCGTAATAGAGCGGATCGCCCGGCCGGCACTCCAGGTGGAAGACACTTTCGCTTTCGACCTTCGCGCCGTCGGGGTCGACGCGGATGACGCCCATGTCGTCCTGGAGGAAGAAGACGGACTGCTCGCCGCCGTCGGCGACGGTCTTCCAGCCGCTCTCGTGGCGCGTGCGGGTCTGGGTGTTGCCCTTGTTGTCGCGGTAGGTCTCGGTGACGGTCTTTGACCAGTGCTCCTCGACCATCCAGGAGTACCACACGCACGGCATCTCGGCCAGGAAGCTCCGCAGCGGCCGCTCCGACTCGGCCGTGCCCTTGAGCTCCACCATGCCGATGTAGACGCCGGCGGTCTTGCAGGTGGGCGTGTTGTCGATGAGGCGCTTCCGGCTGCCCGCGCGGAGCGCCAGCCACAACAGCAGCAGTCCCAGCGCCACGCCGCCCGCGGGGATGAGAACGGTCTTGGCCATGTCAGCTTCGGCTGCGATCATGTTTGCCTCCCGGACTTCGCGACCAGCGGGGATTCTAACAAGAGCGCGTCTGCATGAAATGGCAGTTCTTGTCATTCCAGGCACACGAGCATTGAAACCCCGTCCGCGTTCAGGCCTGCGGTTCGGCCGGGCTTCAGGAAGTCGTGGCAGGGGCGAGACTGGGGGGGTCAGCTTGGCGTATAATGTCGCGGAAGGAGCGGCCGTGGCCCCCGCGCCGGGTAGTTCTTCAGCACGCAGCCAAACCCACGGGCGACGTGTGTGTCCAGGTGATGAGTGTCTTCGGATGAAGTGAATGATGGGACGGGCGGGGCGGCCGGCATAGCCGGCGCGGCGGGAGACCTCAAGGGTAACGCGTCGCGTTCGGCTTCGGCCAACGGCGCCGGCGCGGCAGAGGGAGCCGCCAGCGCGATGGGGGGATTCAGGTTCCTCTTCCGCGCCCTGAGGCACAGGAACTACCGCCTCTTCTTCGGCGGGCAGGGCGTCTCGCTCATCGGCACGTGGATGCAGGGCACGGCCCTGGGCTACCTGATCTCCGAATTGGCCGGCAGCGAGAGGGCCGCCTCGTTCTGGTGCGCGTTCATCCCGGCCGTGGGACAGTTGCCGACGTTTCTCCTGCCGATGTTCGCGGGCGCCCTGGCCGACAGGTACAGCCGCCGCCGCATACTCCTTATCACGCAGTCGCTTGCGGCCGTGCAGGCGCTGATACTGGCGTGCCTGACGTTCACCGAGGTCGTCTCGATACCGCAGGTGCTGGCCCTGGCGATCTTCATCGGCCTGGTCAACTCCTTCGACATCCCTACGCGCCAGTCGTTCACCGTGGAGATGGTGGAGGACCGCGCGGACCTTGGCAACGCGATCGCGCTGAACTCGACGCTGGTCAATTCCGCCCGCATCTTCGGCCCGGCCATCGGCGGGGTGCTCATAGCCGCCATCGGCGAGGCAAGCTGCTTCTTCGTCAACTCACTGAGCTACATGGCGGTGCTGGCGGCGCTGGTGGCGATGAAGGTCCGCCCGCGCGAGACGCCGCCGCCGGCCGGCCACGTTCTGCACAACATCAAGGAAGGCTTCCGCTACGCGACCGGCTCGCGGCCCATCAGGACCGTACTGATGCTGATCGCGACGGTCAGCTTCATGGGCGTGTCGTACGGCACGCTGATGCCCGTCATCGCCAAGCAGTACCTTCACAGCGACTCTCGCGGGCTGGGGATGCTGCTGTCGTCCGTGGGCGTCGGGGCGATATGCGGGGCGGCGTTCCTGGCCTCGCGGGGCAGCGTCCGCGGCATCAAGAACATGATCGCCATCGCGACGGCCGTGTTCGGCAGCGGTCTGCTGGCCTTCTCGGCCGCGGCGGCCCGCGGGAGCCTCTGGCTGTCGATGATGATGCTCGCCGTGGCGGGCTTTGGCTTCATAGTGATGATGTCGGCCAGCAACACCTTCATCCAGACGATAGTCGATGACGACAAGCGCGGACGGGTGATGAGCTTCTGGACGATGTCCTTCGCGGGCATGGTGCCGCTGGGCAGCTTCTACACATCGGCCGTCGCGCCGCACATCGGCCCGGTCTGGACCACCGCCATCGGCGGCGTGGCCTGCCTGCTGGCCGCCGGCGTCTTTGCCACGCAACTGCCCTTGCTCCGCCGGATGACGCACCCCATCTACATCCGCAAGGGGCTTATCCCCGACGTCGCTCTGGCCGGCGCGAGCCTGCCGCCAGAGGAGGCCGGCGAGCCCGTGCAGACGCCGGGCGCGGCCAATGGGTTCCCGCGCGCCGATGGGAACGGCGCGGGAGAAAGGAAGTAGGGAGTGGGGTGTGGGGTGTGGGGAGTGGGGTGCGAGGCGGGATGAATGCGGAATTAGGAATTAGGAATGACGAAAGAATGCCAAAGGCAAAATGCCAAATTGCGCTGCGTAATCGTTTGCTTTGGGAGGGGTTCCTTGCTCCGCTAAGCATCCCCACGCCCGCAATACCCGCCCGGAACTTCGGCCCGGACATTTAGACATTTGGCATTTTGCATTCCTTCGGCATTTAGGAATTCCTGATTTTGCATTCGCTTCGCGCCTGGTCTCACTTTACCGGCATGGCGCAATCGGCCAACAAGCCGTCCAGTCCTAACGAGGCCGGCTTGTGGCTTGCCTGAACGCCTCGAAGTTGGTCCCGACGAGCTTCTGTAGGACCGGGTCGGTGAGCTTGGAGGTTTCGTCGATGGTCCACTTGCCGCCGCGCAGGACCATGCACGCGCCGCGCCACGGGCCGCGGCCGCCGTTGGAGTAGACGACGATGGTGAAGCCGGCGTACTTCACCATGCCGATGACGGCCGGGCGGTCGTCCACGTGGCTGGCGTCCTTGAAGAAGCCCTCTGCGGTGGCTTTCTTCTGCCTGATGCTCTCCCTGATTCGCGCCAGTCCTTCCGCGCCGTCGGTGAAGTGGTCGAAGTACGGGGCCAGGTCGGCGTCGGTCTTGCCCTGCATCATGTGCGACTGCCAGGAGGTCCACGCGGCCAGCGGCGTGTCGCGGCGGGCCTGGGCCAGCGGAACGACCTTCAGGGGCACCGGCCGGTCGTAACGGCCGTACTCAAGCACGTGCTTGGTCTTGTTGACTATCAGGTCCGAGCGCTGCCAGGTGATCGTCGGCTCGGCGGGCTGGCTTGAGCTCGCGCCGGATGAACCGCTCTTGTCGCACCCCCCGCCCGCAATCGCCAGGGCCGCCATGACTGCAAATCCTAAACACGGAATCTGAAACCCTAAACAAGTCCAAAATCCCAATGTCCCAATGCCTCGGACGGATCGGCGTGCTGGCGACATTACAAAGGACCTTTGGAGCATTGGGATTTCCTTCATTGGAATCCTGTTTCGGATTTCGTGCTTCGAGATTCGGATTTGTCGACCAGCCGATGCGCCATCGCGAGGGCGTCGCGGCGGGTCATTTTCTCGTCGTCGAGCTGGGCGTTGTAGAGTTCCTTCAGGACTCGCCCGACCCGCGGCCCTTCGGGCAGGCCCATCCGCGCCAGGTCGCTGCCGGTGACAAGCGGCGGCGGGGCAAGCTGGCCGGGCGGGATCGCGCCAAGCCGCCGGGCGATACGCCGCGACTGGGCCTGGCCGCCGCTGACTGCCTCCTCGCGGGCCCGCCACAGCCGCCGCAAGCGGTCAAAGTGCCGCCCGGCCGCGATGGGCTTGAATTCGTGCGGCGGCGCATCGGCGGCCGTGCGCCAGCCGTCCAGGTGCTTCGCCATCCAGCACAGGGCTTCGAGCAGTTCGTTCGATGCGCCCCAGCGGCGGATGATCCCGCGAATGACCTTCGGCGGCAGCTCGCACAATAGCGCGGCGAGGACCAGTGTGAGGTCTGCCTCTTCCGCCACGTGCCGGACACGCGCGACGGCCGCCGGCCACAGCTCTTTCTTCTCGAAAAGCTCCGGCAATATCGCGCGGGCCAGGCCAAGCTCATCCAGCATCGCCAGCGCCGCGCCGGCCGACGCGATCGAGAGCATCTTGGAAAGCTCGTCGAATATCCGCTCGCCGCTGATGGAGGTGATCTTCGGGGCAAGCTCCCTGATAGCGCCGGCCGTGTCCGCGTCGAGGGCGAAGCCCAGCCGCACGGCGAACCGCACCGCGCGGACCATCCGCAGGTAGTCCTCGCCCAGGCGGTCGTGCGCCGAGCCGATGGTGCGGATGACGCGGCGAGCGAGGTCCTCGCGCCCGCCGACGTAGTCGATCACCTCGCCGGCGATGGGGTCGAAGAACATGCCGTTGATGGTGAAGTCGCGGCGGAGGGCATCCTCCCGCGGCGAGCTGAAGACGACGCCCTCGGGCCGCCGGCCGTCGCTGTAGGACAGGTCGCTGCGGAACGTCGTGACCTCCACGCGGCGGCGGTTGTGAATGACCATCGCCACGCCGAACTTCGCCCCCACCAGCAGCACGTGCGGGAACAGCCGCCGCACCTGGTCGGGCGTGGCGTCGGTGGCGATGTCGTAGTCGCCGGGCGCGCGGCCCAGGAGCATGTCCCGCACGCACCCGCCGGCGAAGAGCGCCTTGTGCCCCGCGGCCCGCAGCCGCCTGAGCACCCACAGCGAGGTCGCCTTGTTCGCGCTTGCGGACATGAGGGGAGTTTAGCGGCGCGGGCCGCGAGCGGCACAAGGAATTCTGGCGTGACGGTCCATCGCGCCGGCCGCGACCCCCGAATTCTTCGCGAGAATGACACGCTGAGCGGCGAAGAGGTCTGCCCGGGATTCGCGGTCAAGGTGGCGCAGCTGTTCTAGGCCGGCCCAGAGGGGAACGGATCAAACGACGCTCTGCACTTCTACTGCGTAGTCAACGATGCCACGGCCTCACTGTGGAACTTCGTGTTCTTCAGACCTTGCAGAATACGTTCTGCAAGTTCTGCCGTGGTCATTTCCTGGGGTAGCGCCAAGAGTGCGAGATAGGCTTGTGCCGGAGTGAGTTCATAGCCCGGCGATGCGATCACGGCGGCCAGGTTCTCAGCCCCGCGCTTGTCTCTTCCGGACCGGAGGAAACACGTTCTGACGAGATCCAGAATCAGGTTGCCCAACACATCGGTCAAGGGACACTTGGACTCAGCGAGCACCGAATTCAGCGCTAACAACACGTCGCCCGCCCGCCCGTCAGGGGCCTTGGTAGCCGCATCTACGAGACGTTCAAGCACCCAACTTGACCACGCGGGCTGAGGCGTGCCGACTCCGAGCTCCAGTAGCCTGAGCCGCAAGGCCCCAATACGGTCAGCATCACCGTCGGACTGGCCCTCGTAGTGGGCGATGACCCGTTGGGCCCTGGCCTTGTCCCAACCTTTCGGATACCTGTTCTTTGTCGTTCGTCCGTCCTTCATAGGCTTCTTCGACGCCTTCGCCGTCTGTACGCAGCAGGGCCCCTTCGAGGCGACCTGTCAGCGCTATCGCGGCTTTGTTTTCCGCCGGTGGATTTTCTCCAGTTCGTCCACGTCGGCAAGGTCCTTGGGCCTGGCCCCGGCGAGTTTCGAGGCAATGAGGTCGCTATAGGAAAGGACATTGACCACCAGCCCATCCTCAAGGGTGACAATATCCCGGCGCTGATAGCAGGAGTCGAAGTCAACGCCAGGAATCATGGAGAACAACTCCAGTTTGTTGGGGGGACGCCCAATCCGCAGGATCTGGATGGATTGCGTAAAAAGCGGATCCGGGACAGCGGCGGCAGGAAACCCGAACTTCACGAGCACATCGCGCACGCTTTGGAGGTTCCCCGCAGTCACTGCCACCCAAAAGTCAATGTCGTCGGTGTAGCGCACGTAGCCGTGGCATCCGACGGCGTAGCCGCCAATCAGGAGATATTCAACGTTCGCCGAGTTGAGCAACCTCAAGAACTCTCTGAACTCGGGCGTCAATCTCGGCATCGCCATGGGTTCGCCGCCGAAGGTGCTCAATGCCCGCTATGCGCTCGTAAACGGGACGATGAAGCCAGAAGTCCGCGTCATCATCCTGTTCGAACAGGCCGCGCCGCCCTATGGCAGAGCGGTCCACCTTGTCCCAGAGGATGCTGCGCATGCCTTTGAACTCCGATAGGGTTTCCAATGCCCATTATAGTGCGAATACAGGGCGGTGTCGCCACGTCTATCCGCCCTTACCACGGCTTTTCCATGTTCTCCGCGAACCCGATGTTCTTGTACAGCGCCAGCCCGTCCTTGCCGGGGGCGACGATCTCCAGCTTGCCGTCGCCATCGATGTCGATGACCTGGAAGCTGATGCCCACGCCCTTTGTCTGCCGGATGGGGCCGTACTCGATCGGTATCTTGACGAACGCCTCGCCGGTCCACTTGAAGTAGTACAGGCCGTACGGGTCGTACTCGCCGGGGTCATGGCCGTTGTGGGCGCGGTAGCGCTTGCCCGTGACCAGTTCGGGCTTGCCGTCGCCGTCGATGTCGATCCACCAGAGGTCGTGGTACTGGCTGTTGAAGGGGTCGATGGGGTGCTTGATCCACTTGCGCTTGCCGCCCTTCTCGACGCGCTGCTCCCACCAGTCCAGGCCGTAGGCGTGCGACTGGCCGACGATGAGGTCGTTCACCCCGTCGCCGTTCACATCGGCCACGATGATCGGTATCGACGCCGAGCCCAGGTCGAACTCCTCGTGGAAGGTCCACTTGCCGCCCAGCGGGTCGGGCGGGGCCTCGAGCCAGCCCTTGGCGAGGATGATGTCTCCCCGGCCATCGCCGTTGATGTCGCCGAATCCCAGGCCGTGGCCGCTCTTGGAGTCGTAGACGACGAACTCCTTGAACTGGCCCGTGCCGCGGCCCTGCTTGTCGGTGACGAGCTTGTAGAACTTCTGCGACGCCGGCGGGGTGTTGGGGACGATCTCAAGCTGCCCGTCGCCGTCGACGTCCCAGGCGCGGGTGGTCTCGACGTTGCCGGTATTGGCGGCCGCGACGTGCTCGGGCCAGGGCTTTTCCGGGTCGCCCTTGGGGTTCTCGCGCCAGCGGATGTTGTTGCCCCACCAGCCGCCGGTGACGTAGTCCATCCAGCCGTCGCCGTTGACGTCCATGGGGATGGTTGAGAAGTCGTCGTACCACTCGCCGGCGGCCTTGATCTCGCCGATGAGGTGCTTGCGGTCGAATCTCGGGCCGGGATACCAGTAGGCGCCGGAGACGATGTCCAGGACGCCGTCGTTGTTGACATCGAAGACGCCGCAGCTTTCGTACCGTTCATCAGAGATGAGCGTTTTCTGAAATCGCAGTGGGGGCATGGTTTTCCTTCCTGGGCTTTGCCCTGTCCTATTTCCCGAACCTCAGCCTGATGTACTGCCTCGCCACGCGGAGGTCCTCCACCGCCTCTGCCGCGTCGCACGGCGGGGCCATCTTTCCCTGGCAGACCTTGACGAAGTTGATCGCCTGCTGGCGCATCGCGTGGACCCACGGCAGCGTCGGGATGGTCCGCGTCGGCGTCGCGCCGTCGCCGGGATCGGCGAAGACCTCGACCGTCCCCGCGCGGTTGGACGCCAGCGGCGAGGGCAGCGCGAGCTTGATGTAGCCCTTCTCGAACGCGACCAGGGCCGACTCCTCCCAGTCGATCGTCGTGCGGTAGGGCGTCATCTCAATCGTACCCGCCACGCCGGAGGAGCTCTCGACCGCCAGCAGCACGCCGGACTTCTCCGCGTACGTCACCTTGTACGGCTCGCCCAGCAGGTGGCGCATCAGGTTGACCTGGTGGATGTAGTAGTTGACGAAGCTGAAGTACTGCTTGGCGGCGTCGGGCGCCATGCCCTTGATGACCGGGGCGTTCCACGGGCTGTCGCCCGCCTCGCGCTCGACGGGCGGCCACTTCTCGTCGCTCCTTATCAGGCCGACGAAGCCCTCGGCGATCCAGTCGCCGGCCGGCATGAGGATGCGGACGTAGCGAAGCTTCCCCAGCTTGCCCGACTTCTGCCAGTCGGCGATGACGGCCTTGGCGTGGATCGTGGCCGGGTCGGACCGCTTGTGGTAGCCGACCATGTGCGTGCAGCCGGCCTTGGCGGCCGCCTTGGCGAGCTTCTCGCCGGAGGCCACCGCGACCGCGATGGGCTTCTCGGTAAAGAGGAACTTCGTCGCGGCGTATAGCTCCGGCAGCAGGTACAGGTGGCGGTCGAAGGGCTGCGCGGAGACGACGCCGTCGAGCTTCTCGGCCGCGAACATGGCCTTGTGGTCGCCGTAGACCTTGGGGATGCCGTAGCGCGTCGCGACCTTCCTGCCAAGCTCCGGCCGTATCTCGGCCAGGGCGACGACCTCGCAGTCGGGGATGTTGACGTAGTTGCGGAGGTGGGCCATCTGGCCCATCCCGCCGACGCCGACGAAACCGATTCTCACTTTGCTCATCTTCTGTTGCCTCTCAGATAAATAGGGACGCACCCTATTTATTTCATTTATCGCCCCGAAAATAGGGTGCGTCCCTATTTTCCGACGTGTGGGAAGTTGCCTGCGATTGGAGTCTGGGCAAGTTCCACGATGAAGTCGCTCAGTCGCTGGCAGACGAGGTCCAGGTACGCGCGGCCGCGGGCGGCGGTGGCCCCGCGCGGGTCGCCGGCAGCGCAGTGGTCGTTGAGGCGCGAAAAGTCGCGGCTTGTCCGCACCCAGCCCTTGTTGAGTGCCTCGAAGAGGAACGGGCGCGCCGCGCCGTCGCCCTCGACGCCCTTCTCGATCAGGTCCGGGTAGAGCTCCATCGCGACCGATGTCTCGAACTGCCCCGCGTGGTCGTCGGGCCGGTCGAAGATGTCCTTGTACTTGTCCTGCCCGACCAGCCACCAGTTGGCGAGGAACACGAACACGTCCATGTCGCACTGAATCTGCCGCACCAGCGGCACGAAGTCGTTGCCGCCGTGGCCGTTGATGATGAGCACCTTGCGGATGCCGTGGTGGCGCAGCGAGGCGATTATCTCGCGGACCATCGCGTCGAGCGTCGCCTGCGAGACATGTATCGCCAGCGGGAAGGAGAGCTGGTTGCAGTCCACGCCGAAGGGCAGCGCCGGCAGGCAGACAATCGACTGGCATCGCGGCCATGCCAGCTCGCAACTGTGCCGCGCGATGTATGTGGTGTGCAGGAAGTCCTGGCCCTCGGGCAGGTGGCGGTTGTGCGCCTCGACGGCGGCCGCCGGCAGCACGGCCACTTCGTACTTGCGCTTCGACGTGCGGCTGAGGTTCGTGGCTGTAATGTCCCATTCGTTTATCATGCGGGCATTGTCGCCGGGGCGGCGCACGAGTTCAAGGCTTGCCGCGAGGCCCAGCGGCGTTGATTCGTTAATTCGTTAATCCGTTACCTCGTTACTTCGTGGCGTTGCTGCGGACAGGTCATGGCGCGAGGCCGAAGGTTCGCGGAGAGACGAGGCAACGAAGCAACGATGTAACGAAGTAACGAGGTAACGAAGCAACGCCGTTTCCGAGTGGGGCTTGTCCCAGGACCGTGTGCAGTCTAGACTGCCTGCCGCGAACAAGGAGTGACGCGATGGAATATCCCGATTGCAGGCGTCTCCGCGAGTTGTGCTCGAAGGTCGAGCTTTACACCCAGCTCCAGTTCGAGTACGGCGCCCGCCAGGCCGGCAGGAAGATCTTCCTGACCGCCAACAACCTCGCGAAGTTGATCGGCCGGATTCGCGCCCTGCCCATCGACCGCGTGCTGGCGGCCAACGAGCCCGACACGCTGTCGGAAATCCGCTGGCACCGGCCGGAGGGGCCGAGGACGTTGTGGAAGAAGTTCGACCCGGCCGTCTACCGCGACCGTGTCGAGGGGGCGATGCTCGCGCGCTTCGCCGGCTGCACGCTCGGCGCGCCGGTCGAGGGCTGGAAGGTCTCCGAGATGGAGGACCTGGCCAGGGAGCTTGGCGAGGCCTTCCCGCCGGAGGACTACTGGTCGCGCGTGCCGCGGCCGCTGGAGAAGCGCTACGGCGTCAGCCTCCGCGGCGAGTACACGCGGGGCGGGATGGACGGCGTGCCGGTCGATGACGACATCGCGTACACGCTGCTGGGCCTCTTGATCGTGGAGGACTTCGGCCCCGGCTTCACCGTCGCCGATGTCGGCCGGGCGTGGCTGAAGTACCTGCCGATGGCCTGCACAGCCGAGGACGTCGCGCTGGCGAACCTCAAGAAGGGCGTGCCTGCCGAGAAGGCGGGCGAGATCGACAATCCGTACTGCCAGTGGATCGGGGCGGACATCCGCTCGGACCCGTGGGGCTACATGGCGCCGGGCCGGCCGGAGCTGGCCGCCGGCATGGCGTGGCGCGACGCGTTCATCAGCCACCGGCGCAACGGCATCTACGGCGAGATGTTCTTCTCCGCGGCGATCGCGGCCGCGTTCGCGGTGGATGACCCGATGGCGGCCGTCGAGATCGGCCTGAGCGAGATTCCGCGCGACTGCTCGCTGGCCGGCGCGGTCAGGTGGGCGCTGAAGCTGGCGCCGAAGGTCCGCGGCTACAGGCAGGCGCGTGCGGCCGTCGATGAGAAGTTCGCCGGCATGAGCCACGTTCACACGATCAACAACGCGTGCCTGACGATCTTCGGGCTTGCGATCGGCGGGCGGGACGTGACGAAGGTGATCGGCCAGACCGTCGCGATGGGCATGGACAACGACTGCACGGCGGCGACGGCCGGATCCATCGTCGGGGCCGTCGTCGGCCGCCGCGGCGTGCCAAGACAGTGGACCCGCTCATTCAACAACACGGTCCACTCGTACCTGATCGGCCGGCGGAAGTTCACCATCGACGGGCTGGTGGACAGGTTTGCCAAGCAGGCCAAGCGAGTCTTCGCGGCCAAGTGATGCGTCGGGGACAGCAATCGGGGACAGTCCCGCCGTTCGGGCCTGTCCCCAGTTGTGGACATTGCGGATTGCGGAATGCGGATTCCCGCCATCCCGGCAGAGACCATGTGGAGTGCGGGGGCAAAGTCCCAACGGGACGCGATCCCGCTTTGGCTCGTCGGCGCAAGAGCCGGTCCTGCGCGTTTTGAACGCGAGTTGCCCGTCGGCGAGGAAAAGCGGCGTCGCATCGCTTCGCGATTCTGCCGCCGCACTCCATAGGGGTGCTTACTTTGCATTGGCGGCCCCTTTCTCGTATGCGGCCATCGCATCGACGAGCGCGGCGATGGTGTGGGGGTCGGCGACGACGGTTGGCACGAGGCCGTGGGCCTTGAGCGTGTCGGCCGTCACGGGGCCGATGGCGGCGAGCTTGACGGTGGCGAGCAGCGCAGCGCCGGAAGAGGGGGAGAGGGCAGGAGGGGAGGAGGGGAGGAAGTCCTCTTCCGTCACCGAATCTGCGAGCAGCGAGAGGAAGTTCTCGACGGTCGATGATGAAGTGAACGTGATCCAGTCCACGCGTTTTTCCCTCAGGGCCTCGATCGCTCGCGGCGGGAGGGATGATGGGCGGAGAGTGCGGTAGGCCGTCACCTCCTCGACGGCCGCGCCGGCCTTTCGCAACGCATCAGGAAGGGCCGGCGTGGCAATGTCGGCGCGGGCCAGGAGAATGCGAGGAGGGGAGGTCTTGCCGATGGCTTCGATGATCGCCGTGGCCAGCGCTTCCGTGGTGTACTGAGCGGGGACAAGGTCGGCCATGATGGACCGGGCGGCCAGCGCGGCGGCGGTGCCGGGGCCGACGGCCGCGATCTTCACGCGGGCCAGCGCCCTGGCGTCGAGGCCCATCGCGCTCAGGCGGCGGAAGACGGCCTCCACGCCGTTTGGTGATGTGAGTGCGAGCCAGTCGAACTCGCCCGCGGCCGCGCGGCGGAGGGCGGAGTCGAGGGCAGCACCCCCAAGAGTACTTGAGGGTGGCACGCCAAAGCTGATCTCGATTGTCGGGGCATCCATCACGTCGGCGCCGAGCTCAGCGAGGCGAGCGGCAAGTTCGGATGCGCCGGCACGCGCGCGCGTCACGAGGACCGTCTTGCCGGCCAGCGGCAGGCGGTCGAACCAGGCCAGTCGCTTCCGCATGGCGACGACGTTGCCGACGATGATGACGGCCGGCGGACGGACCGCGGCTCGGGCGGCCGTGTCGGCGATGGTCCCCAGCGTGCCCTCGATGGTCCGCTGCCGCGGCGTGGCGGCGCGTTCGATGACGGCCGCCGGCGTGTCGGCGGCGCGGCCCGCGGCCATCAGCTTCATCGCGATGGTCGCCAGGTTCGCAACGCCCATGTAGAAGACGACGGTGTCGATCCTCGCCAGCGCCGCCCAGTCGATGGCGGACTGCCCGCGCGCGGGGTCCTCGTGGCCGGCGACGAAGGCGAGCGTCGGGCCGCACCGCCTGTCGGTCAGCGGTATGCCTGCGAATGCCCCCGCGGCGACGCCGGCCGTCACGCCCGGCACGACGCGGAAGTCGATCCCCGCCTCCGCCAGCGCGTCACACTCCTCGCCGCCGCGGCCGAAGATGAACGGATCGCCGCCCTTGAGCCGCACGACGAGCCTGTGCTCGCGGCACTTTGCCACAAGCAGCGAGTTGATCTGGTCCTGCGACGTCTCTGAGGTGGCATGGGCATCTTGCCCATGCGTTCCACGGGCATCCTGCCCGTGGCGGCTGATTGCAGGGGCCAGAGGCCCCTGCGACTCATGGGCAGGATGCCCATGCCACTCGTGCTCCGCGCCCTTGCCGACGTAGATCAGCTCCGCATCATCGCGGCAGCAGGCCAGCAGCGCGGGGTTCGCGAGGCGGTCGTAGATGACGCAGTCGGCCCTGGCCAGCCATTCCAGCGCGGCGGCCGTCGCCAGCGACTTGTCCCCCGGCCCCGCGCCCACGAGGACCGCCAGGCCCTTTGTCGGAGATGATTCGCCCATACATGGATTGTATTCACGCCGGCGATTGGCCGCCACACCAACGGCGAAGACGGAGGAGCGAAGAGAGAAGAGGAAAGAGGGATGAGATGCCATCGGCCAGGCCTCTTCCTCTCTCTTGTCTCTTCGCTTTTGCGTCTGGTCCGCCGGGGCAAGCTGGGTAAAAAACTCCGCCTTTACTAAAGGAGCCGTCCATTCCGTCCGATTCGCCTGATATCAGCATCGGGACTTTCACCTAGGACAAAGGCCCGGGAGCAGCAGACATGACACGCACGATAGCCTATCCGGTCGAGCGACGCCGCCACGCGCGAACACATCTGGCGATGACGCTCCGCAGCATCCGCCTGGATCCCGACTGCGGCGACGTGGTCGACTGCATCCACATGCGCGACATCTCGCGGTGCGGCCTGGGGGCCGTCACCGACCGCGCGTTCTACCCCGGCCAGAGGGTCGTGCTATACCTGCCGCTGTCGCAGGGCATGGGCCGCAAGAACGTCTACGCCCGCGTCGTCCGCTGCCAGCAGGTCCGCTCGGCGTTCGTGGTGGGGCTGGAGTTCGAGACGCTGTCGGTGGGCGCCTGGTGCGGAACGGGGCAGGCCGTGGTCGCGGCCGCATAGGGGCCGCCAGAATGCGATGCGATGGCCTGCCGTGGCAAGCTCCCCTGAGTCACCCCAAAGGGAATAATCAATATTCAATGAGCAATGCTCAATGCTCAATTGCCCCTGCTTGAGAATCGCTCATTGAGTGTTGAAAATTGAATATTCCGTTCCGTTGCCGTTGGTCAGTACTCCCTCCGCTCCACCCCCGCCCCCCACAGGTTGACCAGTCCGTAGCGCAGCGCGTCGATGTAGTGGTCGGCGCCGTTCTTCAGCGGCGTGCGGCCGGCGCCCGCGCCGTCCCACTGGTACGTCTGGAACGCCCGGATCAGCCCCGCGCACGATGGGTCGATGAAGAGCATCGTGCCGCCGCCGGCCGGCGCGAGCCTCGACCGCACCAGCTCCAGCCCGTCGTTGATGCGCGACTGCCGCGACGTGCAGTGGATGCCCAGGCCGGCAAGCTGGGAGAACACGCTGGCGCCCGAGGCGATGGTCGCGGCCGCGCCCGATGGATCGGCGAACGTCGCCCTCACGGGCGGCCCGTCGGGCAGCAGCTCCTTGTCCGCCGCAAGCACGCGCTGCGCGTGCAGGCCGAGTGCGAGCCGCTGGCGGGCGTACTCGCGGACGACCCGCACTGCCCCCATCGGCTCGACCTGGAACCACAGGCAGACGTACAGGCCCGAGAAGCCGAAATCCATCGCGCGGTACATCGGCAGGCGGGCATCCGGCCGGCAGCGGACGACGTTGCGGTCGAGGTTGAACTCGGGGAACACGACCGCATCCATCCGCGGTCCCATGCAGAGCATCTCGGCCTCCCAGGTCGGGCGGCTGGAGCGGGCCTGGTTCAGGATTGCGTCCTCTATCGAGTAGAAGCCCTCTGCTCGCTTGGCCAGGCCGCGGCAGTCGGCGGCCAGGGGACACGGGCCGCACTCGCGATCCGGCGGGCAGCGCTCGATCACGTCCCACAGGCACCACTTGAACAGGCGCGGGCGCGGGGATGAGGCCGGCCGCGATGAGCCGTGCGCTGGTCCGCTCCAGTCGGCGTCGGCCGTCGCGACAAGCTGGCTCATCCGGCCGTCGAGCACGTGGGCGGTTGACAGGTAGTCCACGCGGGCCGGGCTGCCCCGGGAGATCACGATTTCGGACAGGGACATGTGAATTTCGGGGCAAGGGGCTCGGGCCACGGGCGGATCGCTCTTCCACCGGTCGCCGTGTCCGGGCCTGGCGTCCTGGCGCGCCGGCCTTGTCCAGTCCTCGCGGTCTCTGGCCCTGCCGTCAATCGTGTGGCGGCCGGGCGCCGGCCGCCAGACGAGGCGCGACGCGCTGGGCACAAAGGCCAGCGCGTTCCAGACGCCCTTGTCGAACAGTTCGACCTCGTCGGCGCGGATTCGCGGCACGTGCAGGCCGCGGACGGCCTTCTGCGACTGCGGCACGGCCGTCAGCCGCCCGCCCCCGGCGAAGCGGATCTCCGAGGCGGAAATCCGCTCGACGCGGTCGTGGACATCCAGGTGGTCTATGAGCATCCTGGCCGAGTCGATGAGCCGCTGCGACTGCGCGTGGCTGCCGCCGATGACGGCCGTGCGAGTGCCGGGGCGAATCAACTGCTCCGCCACGGACGCCAGAGCCGCCAGGAGCGTCTTGCCGCCGCCGCGGTTGGCCCACACCACCGCGTCGCCGGTCCCGAAGAGGGCGTAGTGCAGGTACTCGGCCGGCGCCCTGTGGCCGGGGCAGACCGGCCGGGTCGGCAGGTGCACGCCGGTGCGCTGGGTGAACCATTCCATCATCGCCTCCAAAGATCGGCTGGGAATGTTCATCGGAGGCGGCTTGGGGCGTCTGGTGCTCATGGTCGGCCCTTAGAGGATTGTGGATTGCGGAGTGCGGATCGTGGATTGCCCCGCCCTGGGGCTTTGCCGCCCACTGTTTGGTCTTGGCGAGCAAGATCGCAACATTTTTTCATCAAATGACTTACGTTTTGCGGCCTGCCGGGCGCTGCCAGAACCTGCCCAAAGCTGCCCGTTTCTGCCCGATTGCGACGGGTTGCTGCCCGAAAGCAGCGCGAATCTTCCGGTTCTTGCGAGGTAGTAGACGTACTTCATGGGCCGGCCGTGCGGGGGCGCGTGCCATGCGGTCATGCCGGCCCGCTCGAAGAACGGGTTGACTCGGCCCATGGTCGCCAGCGCCTCCATCCAGGGCGTGCGTGCGGTGGCCAGCGCGTGGCGGACCAGCGCGACGGCCATCCCGAGGCCGCGATACGCCGGGTGGACGATCACACGCGAGATGAGCTCCATCTCGGCGTTGAGCAGCGGCATGTCCGGCCGGCCGTCGGGGCGGACGTAGCGCCCGGCCGTCGCGATGTTCCGCCCGCGGACGCACATCAGGGGCGGAGAGACGACCAGGACGGCCGCGATGCGCGGAGTGAGCAGAGAGGGGAGGACGGGGAGATGGGAGGAGGGGGAGAAGGGAGGACCGGAGGAGAGGAGGATTGGAGGACGGATCACGTACACGCGCTTGTGCGCTGCGGGCGGGCCGGCGATGTAGTGGAAGCGGGAGAGGCAGCCATAGTCGGAGATACGGCCTTCTTCGACGAACCACGTACCTACGGGCTTGGGGCGTCCTGGAGGAGATTGCGGATTGTGGATTGCGGACCGAAGGTTCCTTCGGGATTGCGGATTTCCACGTGCCCCGGTCTTGCCGCTTGTCATCGACGCCTGGGAATCCGCAATCCGCATTCCGCAATCCACAATCTTCGGCGGTCCGCCCAGCGGCTTGACGATTACCTGGTCCGGCGCGAGGGCGTCCAGCAGTTCGACTCGCGGCGTTGCCAGGAGCATCGCCAGGCCCGGCGAGCCGGTCGGCAGGGGTCCCCAATCGCGAATGATCGCGGTCGGGGGCTTCAGGCGCCAGGCGCTGACGAGCCTTCGAAGTTGGCGGCAGAGGTTGGCGGCCGTCAGCGAATCCAGCGATGAACAGAATTCGTCCACCACGATGATGACGGCGCGGCCGGCCCGCCGCGCGCGGTGCAGCGCCTCCGCCATCGCCAGGCGAAAAAGCTCCCCGCCGGAGAGGAACTTCGCCGGCGTCACGAGCACGGCCGCATCCGCAAGGCCGCATCGCGAGAGCACCTCAAGCCGCCGGTCGAGCGAGCCGCCCTTGAGCAGCGCGATCGGCGGCCTGCCCGCGAGCGGACGGCGCCGGAAGCGGGATGGGTCCAGACACAGAACGTAGGGAGTGGACAGTGGAGAGTAGGGAGTAGGGCGTGGGGAGTGGGGCGTGGGATCGGCAAACGACTTGGCTTCTTCACACCCTACTCCCCACTCCCTACGCCACACTGTCAACTGACGGATCGCAAGCCGCAGGAAGAGCGACTTGCCGGCCCCGGACGGCCCGACGACGGCCGTGATCTCGCCGGCGCGGAGCGTGAGGGGGAAGTCCTCCCAGATGGGTGAACCAGGGCGGCCGGGAGATGCGGCGCGGCCCCCATCGGCGGATGCGGGCGAGCCTCCGTTGCCAGATGCGGGCCGGTCCAGGCCGAACATGTCCGCCAGTTGTGCGGCCTCGGGGCAACGCTCGGCGGCGTGGGCGTGCGACGATGTTATGCGAGCGGACCACTGGTGCTTCCACGTGCGGCAGACCATGAATCGCCTCCTTATATGTCGCGGGCGGGGATGGGACAGGCGCGTTGGAGGAACACGGCCGCGTCGCTTCGCGCCGTGCGAGGAACCGGCGAGGCAAGGCCGCGCTTGGCGAACTGCCCGGCAGCACGGCCGTCGAATGGGCCGCGCCCCGCCTGGCCGGTCCGCGGGCCGCGGCCGGACTGTTCGCTCCTTAGCCTGAGAATCTGCTCGATCCGGGCGGAAAGCTCTATCAAGCGCATGCGGACGCTGTGGCGCGTCAGGCCCCTTCGCCGGCAGAGCTTGCTGATTGGGTCGCCGTGGCAGTAGTACCGCCTGGCCAGCAGCGCGTGGCGGGTGCTCATGTACGGCATGGCCCGGATAGCGCGGATGAATGGCTTGCCCGTCATACGCCGCAGGAGCGCCCGAATCCGCCTGCCCATGGCCCAGGGCTTCATGCGGCACAGGCCGGCCAGGCGAGCGACAGACATGCCGCCCTGAAGGTAGGCATCCATGATCATCCTGTCCCGGCGCGGGAGAAATGCGGTGCGGTGCGGCGGCAGATCGCGAAGGCCAATCAGGCGGCGCTGGCTGGTGAGGTGCTCACGCAATGGCAGAGGCATTTGTCCACCCTTTGTCGGAATCCTGTTCGGTTGTCAACGCAACGCCCGTATTATACCCATACATCTACCTAACGACAAGGGAAAAATATGTCGATTTTGCAAAAACTTTTAGAATTTTGTTGTCATCCGACATACGAACACGATAACATATTGGAGGAAAGGGATTAGCGACCAGGGACTAGCGACTAGGAGTCTCGATGCCTTGCGCGACACGCGGAGACAGGCAAGCCTCGACGCTCCTGGTCCCCAGCACCTCATCCCTGGTCCCTTTCACAAGAGGAGACGAGCGATGAGCCTCGGCGAGATCATTCGCAAGCGGCGCGATGAGCTGGACATGACGCAGGATGAGGTGGCGTTCAAGGCGCACATCTCCAAGCCTTACCTGTCGAACATCGAGACCTCGCGCACGAGGAACCCTCCTTCGGACGAGGTAATCGCGGCGCTGGAGCGGACGCTGCGGTTCGGCAAGGGCGAGCTGAAGGCCTTCGCCGATTCGCTCCGCACGCCGGGAGGGATAATCCAGGAGCACGAGAAGCTCAAGGCCGAGAACGAGAAGCTCCGCGCGATCCTCAAGCAGTTCATGGCCGGCGCGGGCGCGGAAAAGCCCGCGCCCGGCGACATCGCGAAGTATCTCCAGCCGCCGGGCGATGCGAACGTCCTGACGGCCGGGGCGCTGGTGCCGATCATCAACCGCGTGACGGCAGGCTATCCGCAGGACTTCACCGACCTGGACTACCCCCGCGGCGTGGCCGATGAGTACATCCGCTGCCCGGACGTCCACGACCCGCAGGCGTTCGCGGCCCGCGTCATCGGCGACTCGATGCAGCCGGCCTACCGCGAGGGCGACATCGTGATCTTCTCCCCCAATACCCCGCCCGCCAGCGGCGACGACTGCTTCGTCCGCCTCGAAGGCGGCGAGGGCACAACGTTCAAGCGATACTACCAGGACGACGAGAACACCATCCGCCTCCAGCCGCTCAACAGCAAGTTTCCCTCGCAGACCTACCCGCGCGAGAAGGTCACGGGCCTCTGGCCGGCCGTGTTCAAGGTGGAACGGGTCAAGGCGCTCTAAGGAGGGACCAGGGACGAGCGACTAGGGACTAGGGGCCTCGGAGACCGGACGAAACTGGTATCCCTGCCAGCCATCGAGACTCCTGGTCGCTCGTCCCTCATCCCTAGTCCCTCCTCCAGGGGTTGTTCTAGGGGCAAATCAGGACGATTCTTAAAGGTCCTGGGAGGCCTCGTCAGCGTATAATCTAGCCGTCGCATCTCGATGGCGGTCTACTTGTATTCTGGTTCCGGCAGTTGGCGGGCAACTGGTGATACTGCCGTCCGAGGGCGGAAAGGAGCGAACGTGGCCCGACGGAAGAAATCGCCCACGGCGCCAAGCGCCTCCGGGCCCGGACCCCCTGGCGATGCCGCCCATTCGGCCGGCGAGGATGAGCAGCGCATGCGGCGGCTCTCGCGGGCGCATGAGGCGGCCCGCGCCATCCGCGAGGCCAAGGGAGCAACGCCCGCCGCAAAGGATGTGGTTAAGGAGACCACCCAGGAGCGCGAGGCCCGACAACAGAAGGAGGAGCTTGAGGCCGCCATTGAGGCGCTTTCCGCCGCCGAGGAGGAGCTTCGCGCGCAGAACGAGCAGCTCGCCGCCTCGCGGGCGCAACTGGAAGAGGCCAAGGCGCGATATCAGGACCTCTTCGACACGGCGCCTTACGGCTACGTGGTGACCGACCGGCACGGGACAATCCAGGAGGCAAACAAGGCGGCCTCGACGCTGCTCACCCGCGGCACGGCCAGCCTCAAGGGGACCGCGCTGGCGCACGTCTTCCCCGAAAAGGCCAGGGCGGAATTCGACAAGCTGCTATCGCGTCTGCGCGATTCGGGCAAGCCCATCCGGCGCTGGGAGGTCGAGATATGGCCGCTGGGAGGACCGGCGTTCTGGGCGTCCATAACCGCGTCCGCCTCGTGCGATGAGAAGGGCAAAGTCACCGGCCTGCGATGGTTGTTCCGCGACGTCACCGCCCGCAAGCAGGCCGAGGATGCGCTGCGGGCGGCTACGGCGCGCTTCCAGACTATCGTCGACAACGCGCCGATAGCGATCTACGTCAAGGACCGCGACGGGCGGTTCGTGTTCGGCAACCGCACGCTGGAGCGGTACACGGGGCGACCCCTCGAACGCCTCCTCGGAATGACCGATTACGATATCGCTCCGAGGGAGGATGCGGATCGCTGGCGCGCGAATGATCGGAAGGTGCTCGAAGGCCAGCGGGCGGAGTTCGAGGAGACAGGGACCGACCGCGACGGCAGACCTTACGTCAACATCTCCGTGAAATTCCCCCTGTCAGACAAGTCGGGAACGCCAGTGGAGGTCTGCGGAATCTCCACGGACATCACCGCGCGCATAAAGGTCGAGGAGGCGCTGCGCCAGAGCGAAGGGCAACTTCGCCGCGCCCGCGAGCTGCTGGAGGCGGTGACGGTGGGGACCAAGGTGCTGATCGCCACGGTCGACAAGGCCTTCCGCTACACGTTCTTCAACCAGGAGCACCACGACGAGCTCAAGCGCCTCACGGGCAAGGACATCCGCATCGGCATGAGCCTGAAGGAAGTGCTGGCCGGCATGCCCAATGAGCGGGACAAGGCGCTGGCCCTGTGGCGGAGGGCCCTGAAGGGCGAGACGGTCGTCGAAACGGTTGAGTTCGGCGATCCCGGCCGGCGCCGCCGCTGGTACAGCACCCGCCACACGCCGATCCGGGATGAGAGCGGCGCGATCGTCGGCGCCGGCGGGGTCACATCGGACATCACGGAACTCGTCCAGGCCCAGCGGGCCATGCGCGAGAGCGAGGGGCGCTATAGATCGCTCTTCCATAACATGACCGAGGGCTTCGCCCTTCACCAGATCGTCGTCGACGGCCAGGGACGGCCGGTCGATTATACGTTCCTTGAGGTCAACCCGGCTTTCGAGCGCCTGACCGGGCTGAAGCGCGAGGACCTGCTCGGCCGTCGGGTGCTGGAGGTGATGCCCGGCACGGAGCCCTACTGGATCGAGACCTTCGGGCGGGTCGCGCTGACCGGCGAGCCGGCGACCTTCGAGAACTACGCCGCCGCGCTTGGCCGCTGGTACGGCGTCTTCGCGTACCGCCCCGCGCCGGGGCAGTTCGCCGTGATCTTCAGCGACATCACCGTGCGCAGGCAGGCCGAGGAGGCTCTGCGCCAGAGCGAACAGCGGTATCGCGGGGTGGTCGAGAACACAAGCGCCATCATACTTCGCGTTTCCTCCGGCGGGATCATCACCTACGCCAACGGCCGGGCACTCGCGTTCTTCGGCTACCCGGAAGAGGAACTGATAGGCAAGCCCGCCGTCGGCACGATCGTGCCGCCCGTGGAGACCACCGGGCGGGACCTGGCGAAGATGGTCGATGAGATCGCCGCCGACCCGGACCGCTTCAGCTTCAACGCGAACGAGAACATGCGCAAGGGCGGCCAGCGGGTGTGGATGGAATGGACCAACTCGGGGCTGTACGGCGCGGACGGCCGGCTGGAGGGATTCCTCTGTGTCGGCATCGACGCTACGGCCCGCAAGCAGGCCGAGGAAGCGCTGCGCCAGAACGAGGAACTGCTGCGGGCGGTGACGGATAACTCCCCGGACGCCGTCTACGTCAAGGACCGCCAAAGCCGGTGGCTTATGGCCAACCCGGCCGTCCTGCGGGCCGTCGGCAAGTCGGCCTGGCAGGCGCTTGGCAAGACCGACCTGGAGCTTTGCGCCGACCCGGAGGTCGGCCGGGCGATCATCGCCAACGACCGCCGCGTCCTGGAGGAAGGTAGGCCCCAGGCGTTCGAGGAGGTGGCCGACACGCCGGATGGCAGGCGGACATTCCTGTCCGTCAAGGCCCCGCGGCGGGATGCGCAGGGCAACATCATCGGGATCGTCGGCATCTCCCACGACATCACGGAGCAGAAACAGGCGGAGGCGGCCCTTCGCAGCCTGAACGAAGAGCTGGAGGCCCGCGTCAAGGAGCGGACGGCCGAGCTTGAGCAGCGCACCGCTCAGCTTCGTGCGCTGGCGGCGGAGCTGACGATGGCCGAGCAGCGGGAGCGCAAGCGGATGGCCCAGGTGCTGCACGACCACCTCCAGCAGCTCCTGGTGGGGGCCAGGTACAGGATGGGCTTCCTGCACAAGGCCGAGGACAGGGACGTGGCGGCCGCCGCGCACGAGGTCGGCGACCTGCTGGCGCAATCCATCGAGGTCTCGCGGACGCTGACGGGCGAGCTCAGCCCGCCCATCCTGCACGAGGGCGGCCTGGTGCCGGCGCTGGAGTGGCTGGCCGTCTGGATGCAGCAGAAGCACGCGATGACGGTGGACCTGGCCGCCGACGACAATGCCACCCCGTCCAGCGAAGAGATGAAGGTGCTGCTGTTTCAGTCGATACGGGAGCTTCTTTTCAACGCGGCCAAGCACGCCAAGGTCAAGTCCGCGCGTGTGGAGGTCAGGCGGACCGACGGGCACATAAGCGTCGTGGTGTCGGACCAGGGGGCGGGGTTCGACCCCTCTCAGCTTCGGACGGGCGGGGGCAGCGGGGGCGGCTTCGGGCTGTTCAGCATACGCGAGCGGCTGGACCTGCTTGGCGGGCGGATGGAGATCGCAAGCGCTCCGGGCAAGGGCAGCACGTTCAGGCTCTGGGCGCCGGTGGCCGCCGGCGGCCCAGCGCTGCCTGCCGCGCCCGCGCCCAGGGCGACGATCACCAAGGTGTCGGGCGGCCAAGCCAACGGGCCGTCGTGCGCATTGGACAAGAGGATCCGCGTCCTGCTGGTGGACGACCACATCGTGGTGCGGCAGGGCCTCGCGCGGCTGCTGAAGGAGGAGGGCGACATCGAGATCGTCGGCGAGGCCTCCGACGGGCGGACGGCCGTCGATTTGGCGCGGCGGCTCTTGCCGGATGTGGTGATGATGGACGTGGACATGCCGGTGATGAACGGCGTCGAGGCCACGCGGGCGATAGCGGAGGAGTGCCCCGCCATCCGCGTGATAGGGCTTTCGATGTTCGACGAGAAGCACCAGGCCCGTGCGATGCGCAAGGCGGGGGCGTGCGACTACGTCACTAAGACCGGGCCGTCGGAGGCTCTGGTGGCGGCCATCAGGAGGGTCGCAACACAGAGGCACGAATAGTGTCTCTGTGCCTTTGTGTTAGTAGGACGTGTCGCCCTTCAATACCACCGGCTTTGCGCCCGGCGCCGTGATCCCGCGGCGGATGAGGAGCGAGCCGTCGAGCCGGTAGAGCTCCACTAGTCCGTTGAGGTAGGCGACGATGGCCTGTATGTGGCTGATCTGGGCCGAGGTCAGGTTCTGCTGGGCGGTTGCCACCAGCAGGCTGGTTGACTTGCCCTGGCGGTACTTCTCGACCTCCGCGTCGTAGGTCACCTGCTGGTACTTGACGGTCTGGGCCGTGGCGTCGATCTGCTCGCGGGCGTTGATGACGACGACGTACGCGGCCCGGACGTCGACCTGCACGAGCTGCGCCAGGTTGTCGACGGAGGCCATCGACTGGTCGCGCGTCAGGTGCGCGCGGGTGTCGAGGGCCCTGGCCGAGCGGTTGATGGGCGACCAGTCTCCCGACACTCCGACCTGCGCCATGTATCCCTGGCCGTCGAGCTCCTCGAATGACCGGCCGAAGCTGTCGGCGTAGCCGGTCTTGCCGAGGTTGATGAAGAGGTCAAGGCGCGGCAGCAGGCCGTTGGAGGTCTTGACGATCTCCAGCTCGCCGCGCTGGACGAGCAGGCGGGCCTGGTTGAGGTCGGTCCTGAGGCGCAGCGCCACCTGGACGTGCCGCTCGACGTCCTCCAGGAAGATGCCCGGGGCCTCCGGGGCGTCGGTCAGCACCACCTGCCTCTGCCAGATGTCGGAGCCCGGGGGGCTGACCAGCCGCAGGACGGCGATCCTGGCGACCAGCATGGCGTTGCGGGCGGTGATGGTGCTCTGGTGGCTCAGGGCGAGCTGCGCCCGCGCCGCGGCGGCCTCGGTGTCGGCCAGCTTGCCGACCTTGATCCGCTGGAGCGTCTCGTCGAGCTGCTGCTGGGCGAGCTGCTCGGCCGCCTCGAAGATTGTGACCTGGCGCGCCGCCAGGGCGTAGGCCCAGTAGGCCTCCTCAGTCTTGGCGACGATGGACTCGGCGAGGCCCCTCAGTTCGTACTGCGAGGAGAGGGTGTCCAGCCGCGCCTGGCGGAGCGTGGCGAGGTTCACGTCCAGGCCCGCGCCGCGAAGGAGCGACTGGGTCACGGAAAGCTCGAAGTTGTTGGTGTCGCTGACCGCGCTGGAGGGATCGGTGCCGAAAGTGTTCCACTGGAGGGCGATCGTCATGCCGATGGGGAGGAACTCGCTGACGCCCAGTTGCGACGCCGTCGTCTGCACATTCGCGAAGCTCGCCCTGGGGCCCGAGGGCACGCGCTGGTATTTCCAGGACGCCTGGCCGGTGACCAGGGGGTCGAAGGCGGCGCGGGCGACTTCCTCGGTGGTGCGCGTGATGGGCGTGTTGAAGCGGTCAACGATGAGGGACTTGTTGTTCTCCAGGGCCATGAGGATGGCCTCGGCGATGGAGATCTTCAGCTCGGTGCCGGAGGGGGCCGAGATCGTGGTCGGCGCGGAGGTGGTGGCCGGGCCGGTGGTGGGCGCGGGGCCGGGGCCGTAGTCAGGCCCTGGCGACTGGGCCGGGGAGATAGTGGCGGTCGGCCCCTTGTCCGGGTCGGTCGGGCCGATGTAGTCCATGAACCGCCCGCCGCCGGCGTCGCAGGAGGCCAGGAGCATGCTCCCCAGCACCGCCCCGGCCGCGGCCAGACCTTTCAACCTTGCGCGTATCGACATTTGTCCATCCTTTTCTCGCAGGGCCTAGGGACTAGCGACTAGGGACTAGGAGTCTCGAGGGTCTGCTGCCTTCCCTTGCCGGCCGAACATCGAGGCTCCTAGTCCCTAATCCCTGGTCGCTAGTCCCTTCTTACTCGTATCGAAGCGCCTCGACGGGGTCCAGGCTGGACGCCCGCCAGGCGGGATAGAAGCCGAAAAATATACCGACGAACGCGGAGAATGAAAGCGCCAGCAGCACGCTGTAAGGCTCGATCCTGCTGGGCAACTGGTTGTTCGTCGCCCGCGGGATGACCCATGAGGCGACGAAGCCAAGAAGCACGCCCATCAGCCCGCCCAGCCCACTGATGATGATCGACTCGATGAGGAACTGCGTCAGGATGCTCCGCTCCTTGGCGCCGATGGCCTTGCGGACGCCGATCTCCCGCGTGCGCTCCGTCACCGAGACGAGCATGATGTTCATGATGCCGATGCCGCCGACCAGGAGCGAGATGGCCGCGATGCTCGCCAGCAGGATGCGGAACATCTGGAGCTGGTCGGTGGCCATCTGGATCATGTCGGCCTGGTTGCGGATGTCGGTGTCGTTGGGCAGGCCCTCCTGCACGCGGTGGCGCTTCCGCAGCAGGGCCAGGACGTCGTCCTGCACCTTCTTGTTGTCGGCGTCGGCCTTGGCCTGGATGTCGATCTCGTTGAGGTAGGTCAGGCCGAAGAGCTGCTTCATGGCCGTCGTGTAGGGCACGATGGCCAGGTCGTCCTGGTTGAACCAGCCCTGGCTGCCCTTGGACTTGGTGACGCCGACGACCTTGAAGTTGATGCCCTTGAGCTTGATCGTCTCGCCGATGGGGTCGTTCTTGCCGAACAGGTTCTCGACGGTGGCCGGGCCGAGCACAACGACGCGGGCGTTGGCGGCGACGTCGGCCTCGGTGAACGGCTTGCCGCGGTCGCATGGGAAGTTGCGGATGTCGAAGTACGTCGCCGAACTGCCGGTGACGGATGTGCGGGTGTTCTCGCTGGCGTACTTGAGCTGGGCCGAGCTGCGGACAACCGGGGCGACCTGCTCGACGCCCTCGATTTCCTTGATGATGGCCGTCGCATCCTCCAGCACGAGCGTCTGCTGCGAGGCGGACTTTACGCCGCCGCCCTGGCGGAGCGTGGGCACGACCACCAGAAGGTTGGTCCCCATCGTCGCGAAGCCCTCCCGCATCTTCTTCTCGAAGCCGCTGGCCAGGGCGAGCATGGCGATGACGGCCGCCACGCCGATGATGATGCCAAGCATGGCCAGTATGGACCGCATCGCGTTGCCCATCAGGCTCTTGATGCCGACCTTGAAGATGGTCCATAGCATCATGGGATGGCCCTCCGTCGTAAACCGGCCGAAGAGGAATGTCTAGTGTCTAATGCACAATGTCTAATGAGCGCGAGCCGATTGTCTGGCCAGCCGGCGTCGGCTTGCGCGCGGTCCCTGGACATTAGACATTTGACATTAGTCATTGGTTCTGCCCAGCTTCCTTCGCCGGCGGCAGGACCGTGACTCCGGCAGATGTCGGAGCCGGCGCCCCGTTCACGATCTTCCCGTCCTTGAGCCTTATCTGCCGGGGGCAGAAGTTGGCGACCACCGGGTCGTGGGTGACGATGATGATCGTCCGCCCATCCGCGTTGAGCGACCTGAAGAGGGCGAGGATCTCCTGCCCGGTGCGGCTGTCGAGGTTGCCTGTGGGCTCATCGGCCAGCAGTATGGCCGGGTCGGTCACCAGCGCCCTCGCGACGGCCACCCGCTGGCGCTGCCCGCCGGATAGCTGGTTGGGGCTGTGCTTGGTGCGGTCGCCCATACCCAGCCTGTCGAGGGTCTCGCGGGCCTGGCGCTTGGCCTCGGACTTCCCGGCGTAGAGCAGGGGAAGCTCGACGTTCTCAAGCGCATTCAGCTTCGGCAGCAGGTTGAATGTCTGGAACACGAAGCCTATCCGCCTGTTGCGGACCTCGGCCAGGCGGTTGCGGCCCATCCGCGAGACGTCCTCGCCTGCCAGGAAGTACTGCCCGCTGTCTGGGCGGTCCAGGCAACCCAGGATGTGCATGAGCGTGCTCTTGCCGCTGCCGGAGGGGCCGGTGATGGCGACCATCTCGCCGGCGGCGACCTCGAAGCTCACGCCGTCCAGGGCGTGGATCGTGTCGCCGCCCAGCACGTAGGTCTTCTTCAGGTCAACGGCGCGGATCACTTATCGCCCTCTCATCACCCTGCCGGGGTTGAACGGGCGATCGGCCTTCCACTTGCTGTCCTGGCCCTTGTAGAGGACCAGCGTGTCGCCCTCGGACAGGCCCGAGACGATCTCGGTCCTTGTCCCGTCGCTGATGCCGGTCTGGACCTCGCGGTCCTCGTTAGTGGCGGCCAGCGTGCAGTAGTTCTTGCCGGCCTTGCGGATGACGCACTCGGCCGGGACGGTCAGGACGTCCTTCCTCTGAGCCGCGATGATCTCGGTGTTGGTGGTCATCTCGGGCTTGAGGAGGTCCTTGTCATCGGCCTCGCCGGCGGCCGGGCGCGATGATGCTCCGCCATCGGACGGGCGTCGGCGAGTCGCGGGGCCGGAGGCCTCCCCGCCGCGGGGCGGCCCGTCGAACGAGGCCATGGCGACGCCCGGGCCGCCGCCCGCGCCGCCCCTGGGGCCGCGCTCCGGCGCGTCGCCGCCCTCGTCGTTCCATCCGTTGGCCCGGCCGGGGAGGATCTCGATCTTCACCTCGAACGTCACGACGTTGGAGATGTTGACGCCCTTGGTGGCGATGCGGACGACCTTGCCCCGGAACTTCTTGCCGGGATAGGCGTCGACGGTGGTTATGGCCGACTGCCCGAGCTTCACCTTGCCGATGTCGCTCTCATCCACCGTCGCCAGCACGTATGTCTTGTACATGTCGGACAGCGTCATGATCGTCGTGCCGCCGCCGATGTTGCTGATGCCGCTGGAGACGATCACGCCGATCTGCACGTTGCGGGCCGAGACGATCCATCGCGGGGCGTGGCCGTCCTCGCTCTTGGGGGCGAAGACCTTGGTGTCCTTCAGGGCCTGCTGGGCGACGTCCAGGGAGATCTTGTCCGACTCAACCTGCTCCTTGGCCTGCGTGACCTGCTGGCGAAGCTGCTCAAGCGACAGCTCCTGGGTCTTGAGTTCCTCGAGCTTGACCTGGGCGGCGTCGCGGTCGCTGGCGGCCTGGACGGCGGCCGTCTGGGCGGTCTCATACTCTTCCTGGGCCGCGAGCTTCTTATCGTAGAGCTCCTTCAGGCGTTCGGCCTTGGACAGGGCGTCCTGGGCCTTGGCCTTGCAGGACGTGAGGGTGACCTGCGCCTTTTCGGTGTCGGTCTTCAGTGTCCGCGTGGCGACGTCGAGGTTCTGCTCGGCGATCTTGAGCCTGGCCTGCGACATGTTCACGGCCACCTCCGCCCGCCTGACGTCCCGCTCCATGTAGATCGGGTCAAGCTGCATGAGCAGGTCGCCTTCCTTGACCTCGTCGCTGATGTCGAACGGCAGCTTGATGATCTCGCCGGAGGCCTTGCACTTGATGTCGACGTCAAGGTAGCTGGCGACCTTGCCGTTGCACGCCACGCTCTGGCGGATGGAGCCCTTCTCGGCCTTGCCGGTGGCCTGTGGCGCAACGGGCGCGGCGGCCGATGCGATGCGCGTCCAGACCCAGTACGCCGCTCCGCCGGCAAGGGCAAGCGCGACCACGATGATAATCAGCTTCTTCACGTCTCTACTCCTGTCAATTCATGCCGCCGCCGGGCCGAGCCGTCCGGCGACATCGCGCCGGTGCAGAACACATCGACGATGGTCTCCAGCGACCTGGCCCGCTCGGGCAGGTCGGCCATGTCGCGGGCCCGCGTCCTGAGCATCCCCAGCAGCAGGTGGGCGAGGGTTTCGGGGGGGACGGCCTTGCGGACGTGCCCGCCCGCCGCGCCGTGAGCCAGGATGGCCGCGACAGCGCCGACCAGCCTGCCTCGATGGGCCCGCCAGCGCTGGCGGATGTCCGGCCGGCCCCATAGCGCCAGCCCATCCTCGCCCTGCATCATCCGCAGGAGCTGCCTGCGCCGCTCGAAGAA
The DNA here is from genome assembly GCA_041946855.1 of Phycisphaerae bacterium. Classification (GTDB taxonomy): domain Bacteria; phylum Planctomycetota; class Phycisphaerae; order SM23-33; family SM23-33; genus JBHGBE01. The sequence continues at coordinate 89,905 of JBHGBE010000008.1, forward strand.
CCTGCTTATCTGCCGGCAGGCGCGCAGCAGCTCCTTCGTGAAGCCGCCGTCGCCGTCGGGCTTGCGGCCGACAAGCTCGCAGAGCTCGTCGAAGCCGGACATGGCCGTCTGGAAGAACAGGTCGTCCTTGTCGCGGAAGTACCGGTAGATGGTGCCCTTGCCGACGCGGGCGACGTGCGCGATGTCGTCGGTGGTGATCTCATGGAACCGCCTGGCGGCAAAGAGCTTCTCGGCCGCCTGCATTATCAACTGTCTCTTGTCGGGGCTGGGCATCGGCGTATCTCGCGGTTGGCCGGCGATACTGACCAGTCAGTATTGTAGCGGATGACGCTCCTGTTTCAAGCCGCCTTATGGCCCGCTTGTTGGACACGCGGCGGGGGCGATGGTTGGGGCCGGCGCTGGGGCCGCCGAGACGGCGTCTCCTATGGTATTGGCGCGAGCGGAGGCATCGCTTAGCATGACGCACCATCACGGATGCTCAGGCACGAGGATTGAGGCCATGCACTTACAGCAGACCAAGGTTGGCAGCCTGGCCACCGGCGGCCCGCAGTACTACTTCCACGACGTGCCGGAGCCGGTGAAGGAGTTCCTCCGCAAGCGCGGCGCGTGCCCTGTAGTCTTGCAGACTCTGTACGGTATTGAATCCCCGTCGTCTGTGGCTGGGCCCGGAGAGCCGGGGAGGAGTGGGTCATAGTGAGCTCTGAGAAGGAATGGGTGCTCTCCCTTCTGGACCGGCTACGTGCTGGCATGCAAGACATCTCGCAAGAGGGCGGCACGGTTCGGGTGGAGTCGGGCTATCGCCTGAGCTATCTCCACGAGATCCTGGCCTATTCCGCCGACGGCAGAGAGTCAACAAGATCGACCGGATATGAAACAGATATCCTCGTTTCGGACGTGATGAGTAACGGTTCGTGGATTCCAAGGGTCGTTGTCGAATGCAAGACATGGGGTGTCACAACGCACGACGCCTTGACATACAGTAACAAGGCAGCTACTCACAAGAACGTTCACCCATACTTGAGATACGGAATCCTCGTCGGCAATTTCGGAGACGCTTTGCCAGCCAGGCTTGTCCGGCATGGAGCCCATTTTGACTTCATGATGGTCTGGGGATCAGATGCGGGCACGCCGAGAGAATGGCAGGAACTCCTGGACTTGCTGAAGGATGAAGTGGCCTCCTCAAGAAAGCTCCAGCAAGTCCTGACGGATCGTACTTGGGGCAAGAGGAAGTACCGTCTTTTGCATCGTCCCCTTCGCCTTTTCGAGTGATGAGGATATGAAGAATAGCAGTAGTCCGGCCAATTGATGAAACGCCAAGTGATAGAGCCGATCCTTGAAGCCATTCCAGCCGAGCGCCAACAGGACGCCCGGCACTACGGGGTCCATCCGTACTTCACCCGCCGGCCGGCAAACGTGGTGCGCGCCTACATCGAGCGATACTCCCGCGAAGGCGATGTCGTGCTGGACCCGTTCGGCGGCACCGGTGTAACGGCCGTCGAGGCGATGCTCCTCGGCCGCCGGGCAATCCACAACGACCTCAACCCGTTCGCCAACTTCATCGCCCGCAACATCGCCGACACGTCGCTGCCATCGACACTACCGCTTTGCGAGGCGTTCGGGCGCATAAGAGAGGCCTGCGCCGGGCCATTGGCTGAGATTGAACATGGCGATGAAGCGGCCGGACGGTGGCTCAAGCGCCTTCCGTTGCCCCAGAACATCCGCCTGCCGCGCACGTCGGACGCCGAGCGATTCCATGACATGTTCACGCCCCGGCAACTCGCCGGCCTCGCACTCATCAAGCAGGCCATCGACAACGAGTCCCAAGGCGCGGTGCGCGGCCTGCTTCTTCTTGCGTGGTCCGCCTCGGTCGCCAAGCTGAACAAGACGTTCCTCTCGGCAAAGGGCCGTGCGCCCAGCCGCGGCGGGTCGAGCATATTCAGCATCTACCGCTACAAGCTCGCCTCGCAGTGCGTGGAACTGCCGATCTGGGAGACTTTCCAGGCCCGGTTCGCGAACGTCCTGGCGGCGAAGGAGGAGGTCCTGCGGGCCTGTCAGTATCTGAGGGTCAGGCCCAACGGCGCCAGGGAAGTGGACAGCAGGCGCGACTTCAAGGTGATGGCCCTCGACGCGGCCGTGCTCGACCGCACGATCTAGCCGGGCAGCATCGACTATATCTTGACCGATCCCCCTTACGGCGCTTTCATAAGCTACCTGGATCTTTCGATCCTGTGGAGCCACTGGCTCGGATTTCCGGTGACGGACCAGGCCCGCGACGCCGAGACGATCGTCGGCGGCCAGCGGTCTTTGTCGGAGGACCACTACAAGAAGAGCCTTGCCGACAGCATCCGGGTCTGCTTTCGGCTGCCGCGGCCCGACAGGTGGCTGTCAATCGTCTTCCAGCACTGGGACTTGAGCTACTTCGCCACGATCCTTGAGACGGCCGACCAGTGCGGGGCCGAGCTGAAGGCGGCCATCACCCAGACTGGCGACGTGATATGGTCGATGCACAAGAAGAAGAACTCCCAAAGTGTGCTGGCCGGCGAGATGATCATCACCTTCTATAAGCCCGCCAGGGCCGCCCGGCACGACAAGCTGACCGAGCCAGCCCAGGCAAGCGACCCCGCCGCCGTGCTGACCGAGGTGTTCGACGACTGCCTCAACAACGGCCAGACAAGCCTTACGAGCGAGGCGATATTCAACCGCCTTGTGATCGGGCTTTGGCGGCGCCGCGCGCTGGGTTGCCTGGCGCTGGACCGCAGGGAGTTCGCCAGCCGTCTGCGCCAGCGCGGGTGGACCTACGACGCGCAGACCCATCTCTGGTCCAAGCTCACAGGGGCCAGGCGCGCCTTGGGGCTGTTTGAGACATGATCCGTTTCAAGTGCGCTCTGTGCGGGGCCAATATCGAGGCGGCCGACCAGCCGGCCGGCGGGATTGTCCGCTGCCCCGACTGCGGGCACGAGACGGCCGTGCCGGACGCGCAGGCGCCAGGATCAAGCGGCGGCAACGCCGGGGCGGCCAGCCCCGCTGAATCCTCGCCGAGCCAGTTCTTCCCCCCGCCGCAACAGTATCCGTACTACAACGAGGCGGACGGGCGGCCTCACGCGGAAGGGACCGCCATTGCGTCCTTCATACTCGGGCTGATGGGCATGGTGTGCTTCTTCATGCCGGCGTACGGCGTGGGACTCGGGGCCATCGCGATCTTCCTCGGATGTTTGGGCAGGAGGGCCATCGCAAGAGACCCCGGCCGCTACAAGGGCGTTGGCATTGCAAGGGCTGGCATCATCTTCGGGGCGATAGGGATAATCGCAAACGCGACCTACATGGTCGTGCAGTGGGGGTAGTCCAGGACGGCCGGCCTACAGCTCGCCGAAGTCGCCGATCGCCTTGACGATCTGCGGATAGCTCGTCCGCCAGACGTCCTTGGGGACGTTCTCGGAGACCTGGATCATCAGCCGTCCCGTGCGGCCGCCCTGCTGGAGCATCTCCATCGCCTTCCCGTAGATAGTCTCGGGCGAGGCCAGGTGGACCGACGAAGGGAAATTCACGCCCAGGCGGACATCTCCGCGCAGGCGAAGGGCGTCGGCCACGGAGGTGTCGTTGTCGGGCGGCGGCGAGAGCGAATCTATCACGCGGACGGGGGACTCGCTGATCGCCTTCCAGAGCGGCTTGAGGTGGCCGTCCATGTGGACAGCGATGGGCACGTCCAGGCCGCGCTCGGCCAGCATGCCGGCCATCTCGACGTAGTAAGGCAGGCAGTACTTGCGGAAGTACTTCTCGCCGATGACCGGCGCTGTGATGTTGTCGGGGAAGTTGAAGTACGGCACGTCGGACTCGGCGGCGACCTCGACGGCCACCTTCATCACGTCCCGCAGCACGCGGGCCAGCTCCGCGACGACCTCCTCCGTCAGCCCCGGCTCATCGACCAGGTGCAGGCACAGGTCCTCCAGGCACACCCACTGCACCCAGAGCTGCTGGTACGGCGTCCGCAAGAGCGAGACCATCGGCGCGCCGTCGTCGCCAAGCTCGCGCAGGCACTTGGCCAGCGGGTCCTCGGGGTTGCGGACGACGGTAATGTCGCGCAGGTAGGCCAGCAGAATGCGGTAGTCGGCTACCTCGGCGACGTAGTGCTTCACGGCCCGGCTTGAGCCGTAGGCCGGCTCGACGAGACGCTCCTCGACCATCGTGCCTTCGGGCGTGTGGACGAAGTAGCGCAGCCCCTGCCGGCCGTTGCGCTCGAAGGTCTCCTCGCCGAACGTGCAGCGCGAGAACGTCAGCTTGTGGACGGGACACCAGGGGATGATGCCCATGTTCGCCCGGCCGATGACGGACCATATCTCCTCGTCGGGCGCGGCCGCGTTGCGGTACTGCGCGAACGGCACGCGGTCGATGGGCTTGCCGCGGACGAGGCGGTATATGCGCTCACGATTGGTCATTCGGGTTCCCTAACACAAAGGCACAAAGACACCAAGGTATCTTTGTGCCTTCGTGCCTTTGTGTTGAAGGCCTTAAGCCTCGAACTTCTTGAATGTCGGCAGGTGCGGCTTGTTCTTCTTGAGCATCTCGTTGACCATCTTCCTGATCTCGGCCAGCGAGAGGACCGCGGCCGACAGCGGGTCGTAGGCCACGGCGTGGAAGACCATCGTCGGGTCGCCGGTCAGGCACGCCTCGACGGCCATCTCCTCGACGGCGACGCTGACGTTGTTCAGCGCCGCGCACTGCGGCGGCAGCGCGCCGACGTGGATGGACTCGAAGCCGCGCCTTGTCGCCACCACCGGCACCTCGACGCACGCGCCCGCCGGCAGGTTGGTGATGATGTTCGTGTTTGGCACGTTGCCGTTGAACTTGAACATCGGCCCGCCCATCCGGGCGTTGATGATGCTGGCCGCGTACTCGTGCCCGCGCTCCAGGCTCATCGGGGCGCCCTTGGCGAACCACTCCTCGATCTGCTTCTTCCACGTGCGGGCCGCGCGGCGGTAGTGGTCAAGCACGTAGCCGTAAACGCCGGGGTTCCAGCCGGTGCCGTGAGTGCAGTACTTTTTGATGAGGTCCTGCCGCTTGCGGAACCACCAGTTGTACTCGCTGTTGTGGCCGCTGGACTCGGTGACGTAGTAGCCCAGGTTCAGGAACATCTCGTTGCGGACGACCTCCTCGTTGTAGATCTTTTTGTCCGTCGCGACGGCCTTGCGAATGGCCGGATAGAGGTCCTTGCCCTTGCACTTGAACTCGGTGTACCACGACTGGTGGTTGAGGCCCGCGCAGACGTAGTCCACGTCCTCGTACTTCACGCCGGCCCACTTGGCGAGCATCATAGCCGTGCCCTGCACGCTGTGGCACAGGCCGGTGAGCTTGATGGAGCTCGTCCGCTGCATGGCGCGGCAGAGCATGGCCATGGGGTTGGTGTAGTTCAGCAGGATGGCGTCGGGGCAGAGCCGCTCCATGTCCTTGACGATGGAGACCATCACGGGGATCGTCCGCAGCGCGCGGAAGATGCCGCTGACGGACCGCGTGTCGCCGATGTTGGTGTCCACGCCGTATTTCTTGGGGATGAGGATGTCGTGCTGCCAGACGTCCACGCCGCCGGCGAGGATGGTGCAGAGCACCGCGTCGGCGCCCTTGAGGGCCTCCTTGCGGTCCATCGTGGCGACGACCTTGGCGGGGTAGTTGCCGCGGTCGACGATGGTCTGCACCGCGCGGCGGGCGAAGTCCAGCCGCTCGCGGTCGATGTCCATCAGCACGAGCGCGGAGTCCTTCAGCAGCTCGAACGTGAGCATGTCCCTGACCAGGCCGCGGGTGAATCCCAGGCTGCCGGCCCCGATGAACGCGATACGTGGCATCTAGTTTCTCCTTTGATGACTTTGATGTCCTCCGCGCTCGCGGCGCGGGGAGGCGGAATGATAAGCCCGCCGGCGGAAATGCACAAGGCCATTGCCGACGCGCATAGAGGGACCGGCCGGGGGCCGGTCCAGCCTGAATCGTACGAGTCTTGTCAGACGTTACTTGGAAGGCGTCAGGAAAACGAACCTCGCCCCGCCGGATGGGTCGGTCACGCGGACGCGAACGCCGTTGGCCGCCTCCTTGGCGGAGA
>JBHGBE010000080.1:0-20805 GCA_041946855.1 Phycisphaerae bacterium
CGAGACGCCTTCGCTCCTGCATCGGGCCGGCGGACATACGCTTGTTTTGGGACTAGCCAGCACACCCTCCCCAAGCCCCAGAAGCACAAGGGGCGGCGAGCCGCCCAGGCGCAGCTTCGCTTTGAAGATGAGGGATGAATTCGGTTGGGAAGGTTACCTCTTCTCCCCCTCCTTGAATATCTCCGCGAAAAAGTCCTTCATCGCCTGCCAGGAGCGCTTGTCGGCCTTCTCGTTGTACGCCACGTTCTTGGACGGGTCGCTGCCGTTGGCGTCGTTGGTGAAGCCGTGGACGGCCGAGCCGTGGATGTCGATCTGGTAGTCCACGCCGCCCTTGCGCATCTCATCCTCGAAGGCCGATATCGCCGTCATCGGCGCCGACTTGTCATCCGCGCCGGTCTCGACCAGCACCTTGCACTTGATGTTCTTGCCGCTGTCGGGATCGGGGCTGTCGAGGCCGCCGTGGAAGCTGACCACGCCGGCGATCTCCGCCCCGCTGCGGGCAAGCTCCAGCACGACTGTCCCGCCGAAGCAGTAGCCGACGGCCGCGATCCGCGCGGGGTCGACGCGCTCATCCTTCTTCAGGGCATCCAGCGCCGCCAGTATCCGCTTGCGCATCGCGGGGCGGTCGGACCGGAGCTTGCCGGCCAGTTCGCCGGCCTCCTTGGCGGTCTTCGCCAGGACGCCCTTGCCGTACATATCGACGGCCAGCGCGACGTAGCCCATGCCCGCGAGCTGGTCGGCACGCTTTTTCGCGTAGTCGTTCAGTCCCCACCACTCGTGGACGACCAGCACGGCCGGGCGCTTGCCTGTGGCCGCGTCGTCGCAGACGAGGTAGCCCTCCAACTGCACGTCGCCGTCCTTGTACGCGAGGAGCTGCGACTTGATCGCGGCCCCGGCGGATGAGGAAACCATCGCGACCAGCCCGGCCGCGATCAGCAAGAGGATCATTGAGTGAGTCATGTCGGTTCTCCTTGTCAAGCCATCTTAGGCGTTGTGGTTGCACGGCCGGGCGGTCTTGACGATACTACCGGCCTTATCGCAGCGCAGACCCGCGACCCTCGAAGGAGACGCTACACCGTGGCCGACAGCGACATGAAGTGGACGCAGGCGCTCAGCAACATCATGGCCGGGCAGAAGTACCTGGCCGAGCGGATCGAGTCGGAGATCGAGTTCGCCCGCGGCCTTGCGGAGCTTGAGGGCAAGCCCGCCTGGCGCAAGCTGGCGGACAAGGCCGAGCAGGCCGTGAAGGCGGCGCTCGCCGGCACGAAGGCGGCGCGACTGGAGGCGGCGGCAAAGGAGGCCGAGGGCGTGATGGCCCCCATCGGCAAGGCCGCCAAAAGGTACACGGTCCACTGCGTCGGCCACGCGCACATCGATATGAACTGGATGTGGTCCTGGCCCGAGACGGTGGCCGTCACCAACGACACGTTCACCACCGTGCTGGCGCTGATGGATGAGTTCGAGGAGTTCCGCTTCTCGCAGTCGCAGGCGTCGGTCTACGAGATCATGCGCGTGTACAACCCGGCGCTGCTGGAGCGGATCAGGAAGCGCGTCGCGGAGGGCCGGTGGGAGGTCACGGCCGTGCACTGGGTCGAGGGCGACAAGAACCTCGCATCCGGCGAGGCCATCGCGCGGCACCTGCTCTACACGCGGGCGTACATGGCTGAGCAGTTCGGCCTGGCGCCGGCGGACATCCCCATCGACTGGGAGCCGGACACGTTCGGCCACGCGCACACGGTCCCGTCGATCATCTCGCGTGCCGGCGTGACGCGGTACTACCTCTGCCGCGGCGGGCAAGGACCGTTGCCGCCGGTGTTCTGGTGGCAGGGGCCCGACGGCCGGCGCGTCCTGGTCAACCGCGAGACGACGTGGTACCTCAACCCCATCGGTCCCCAGGCCGCCTCCGCCATGCTGCGATTCTGCAAGGCGACAGGGCTGAAGGACTGGATGCTGGTCTACGGCGTGGGCGACCACGGCGGCGGGCCGACGCGGCGCGACATCATCCGCGGGCGCGACTTCAACAACTGGCCGATCTGGCCTAACTTCCGCTTCGCCACGACGGGGCCGTACTACGAGATCCTGGAGGCGGCCGGCGACAAGTGGCCCGTGATCGACGGCGAGCTGAACTTCGAGTTCACCGGCTGCTACACGTCGCAGAGCGCGATCAAGCGGGCCAACCGGTTCGGCGAGAACTACTGCGTCGAGGCGGAGGCCGCGGCCGTCCTGGCCGCCCGGGCGCTCGGCAGGCCATACCCCGACGCGGAGATCCGCGAGGCGTGGATCAACACGCTCTTCGGCCATTTCCACGACATCCTGCCCGGCTCCGGCGTGCGGGCCACGCGAGAGTACATGCTGGGCCTCTTCCAGAAGACGGCCGCCATCACGGGCATGGTCAAAACGCGGTCGTTGCGGTCGCTGGCGGCCGCCATCGACACATCGTTCGCCGGCAAGCCCCCGGCCGTCAGGCTCGCGCCGACGCTGGAGAGCATCGCGCTTGGCGCGGGCGTGGGGTGCGACGCGGGCGAGAGCGGCATGTCCGACGCGGGGCACGTAGTGGACGGGCCGCGGGCATTCGTGGTCTTCAATCCGCTCGCACACGCCCGCCGCGACGTGGTGACGGCCACCGTCTGGGACGCCGGCACCGGCGTCAACTCCGGCGAACTGGAGAAGAAGTCATTCATCATCCGCACGCCCGATGGCAAGGCCGTTCCCGCCCAGCGCGTCGGCAAGGGGCACTACTGGGGCCACGACTTCGTGGACCTGGCTCTGCCGGCCGACGTCGGCCCGCTCGGCTACGCGGCCTGCACCATCGAGGAGGGCGCGGCGCCGGACTACGAAAGCCCGCTGAAGGCCGTCGAGTCAGTGCATGGTAGCTGGGGCGAACGGATTCGCGTAGGCCCGACGACGATCCAGAACGAGCACCTGGCCGTCGAGATCGACATCGCCTCAGGCGGCGTGAAGAGGCTGGTGGACAAGGCCACGGGGCGCGACCTCGCCTGCCCGCGGGCGCCGATGGCAGTGCTGGAGTACGTCGTCGAGCGGCCGCGCGGCATGACCGCCTGGGTCATCAGCGACCTCGACGGCCATCTCCGCCCTGTCACCGTCACATCCGTCGAGATGACCGCCAAGGGTCCGCACCTGGCCAGCGTCGAGGTGAAGATGAAGCTTGGCGATTCGACGGCCGCCGTGGTCTACACGCTCAAGGCGGGCTCGCAATGCCTGGAGATCGCGCTGACGGTCAACTGGCTGGAGCGAGGCAGCCGCGAGACGGGCACGCCGAACCTTCGCATGGCCTTCCCGCTGCCGCTGGAGGAGGCGTCGGCGCGGTACGAGATTCCCTTCGGCGCCATCGAGCGCAATCAGAACGCCGGACAAGAAGTCCCCGCCCTGCGATGGGCAGACGTAACTGGCCGGCTCATGAAGGGCGGTGAGCCGGGCGGGTGCGCCCTCCTGAACGACTGCAAGTACGGCCATTCGCTTGACGGCTCGGTGCTGCGGCTGACGCTGCTGCGGTCAAGCAGCGACCCTGACCCGCTGCCGGAGGTTGGGCAGTTCAACATGAAGATGGCCCTGTTCCCGCACGGCGAGGAGCCAGCCGCCGCCGACCTGATCCGCATGGCCGCCGCCTTCAATCACCCGCTACAGGTCATCGCGACGGATGTCCACGGGGGCAAGCTGCCGCCGACGGCCGCGGGCCTGTCGGTCGAGCCGGCCAACGTCGTCATCTCCTCCGTCAAGAAGGCGCTCGACGGCGACGGGATCATCATCCGCATGTTCGAGACCGAGGGCAACGCCTGCACGGCCGGCGTCACGCTCGACAAGGACCTGCTTGGCTCGCCCGCCCAGGCCGTCGAGGTGGACCTGCTGGAGCGGCCGGTCGCGGACTCGACCGCGACATGCACTAAGGATGGTTTCTCCGTGGAACTCCCGGCGCACGGCATCGCGAGCGTGCGGCTGACTTTCCCGACCTAGGCTGGTCCGTATGGAATGCGGCGGCAAAATCGCGAAGCGATGCGACGCCGCTTTGGATTGGCCGCCGCGCCAGGTCTTTTCGTTGCCGGGGCAAGGCAAGAGCGGCGTCGTGTCCCTTCGGGACTGTGCCGCCGCACTCCATGAGAGGCTTGAATGTGCAGACGCTGACGCAAATCCGCGAGCTGCTGTCAAAGGCCGGTCTGACGCCGAACAAGGCCTTCGGCCAGAGCTTCCTCATCGATCAGAACCTGATGGGCAAGTTGTTGGAGCTTGCGGAGCTGACGGGCGACCAGACCGTCCTGGAGGTGGGCCCCGGCACCGGGTCGCTGACGGAGGAGCTGCTGGCCCGCTGCCGAAAGGTTGTGGCCGTCGAGATCGATCGCGGGCTAGCCGGGCTGCTGGCGGGTCGATTCGCCGCGTACAGCAACTTCCGCCTGGTGCAGGGCGACGTGCTGGCCAGCAAGCGCACAATCGCGCCAGCCGTCATCAAGGAACTTGGGGCCCAGGCCAACCTGGTCTCGAATCTGCCGTACAACATCGCCACGCCGCTGGTGGTCGAGTGCCTGATTGATTCGTGGCGCTCGAAAGCAGGAAGTGGGAACACGGATTACACGGATTCAGAGGATTCAGACGAGGGCGAGTCCAGGATGGGCCGGCAAGACACCGGTTCTCAGCCCTCTTCCCACAATCCCGATAATCCGTGCAATCCGTGTTCCCCCTCCCCTGTAATCGGATTATGCCGCTTCAACCGCCTGACCTTCACCGTGCAGCGTGAGGTTGCCGACCGCCTGAAGGCCGAACCTGGCAGCGGGGCGTACGGGCCGGTGAGCATTATCGTGGCCCTGCTTGGCAAGGCCGTGCTGGGACCGCCGGTGCCGCCGACGGCGTTCTGGCCGAGGCCCAATGTCGCCAGCCGGATCGTCCGCATCGACTTCGACCCCGTAGCCGCCCGCGCGCTGGCGGATGTGGACGTGCTTGGCCAATTCCTTTCGGCGGCCTTCGCACAGAGGCGAAAGCAGATCGGCTCGTTGACTCACCGCAAGGGCTTGCCCTTCGCACAAGATTCTTTGACCGCGGCACTTAGAGATGCGAGAATCGACCCTGGCCTCCGCGCCCAGGACATCACCCCGCACGCCTTTCTGGCCGCCACAAATTCTTTGACACGGTCCATCCGCTCAGCGTAGAATCTACTTTTGTGAATCCGTTCACAGTGTTACGATTCTCACAATAACCTGATACAAGGCTGGTAACGGATACATGGCAACGACATCGGACAGGACCATCGGGCGCCTGAGCCTGTATCGCCGCCTGCTCCACAACTTGCAGGCCGAGGGCGTCGCCAACACCTTCTCGCACCAACTGGCTCACCTTGCGGGCGTGACGCCCGCGCAGGTCCGGCGCGACCTGATGGCCATCGGCTACTCCGGCACGACCAAGCGCGGGTACGAAGTGCCCGAGCTGGCCACCAGCATCGGCCAGTTCCTGGATGTCGCCCACGGGCAGGGCGTGGCGCTGGTCGGCGTGGGCAACCTGGGCAGGGCGATACTGTCCTACTTCGCGGGGCGCCGGCCGAACCTGGCCATAGAGGCCGCCTTCGACACCGACCCGTACAAGTTCAACCGCGTCATCCACGGTTGCCATTGCTACAGCATGGACGAGCTGCCCCGCATCATCAAGGAGCAGGACATCCGCGTGGCGATCATCACCGTGCCGGCCGGCGCGGCGCAGCACGTGGCCGACGCGCTCGTGGCCGCCGGCGTGCGCGGCATCGTGAACTTCGCCCCCACGCGGCTTCGCGTACCGCCGCCCACGTACGTCGAGGACATCGACATGACCGTGTCGCTGGAGAAGGTCGCGTTCTTCGCCCGCAAGGGCGCGCCGCAGAAGGAAGCCCGCACGTGATCCGCCCGGGCCTCGACATGGTCGATCTTGTGGGCAAGTGCTGTCCGCTCTGCTGGCACGACGCCGAGAAACCATGCCCGGACCTCGTCGCGTGCATGACAGAAGGTCCGCTCTGCCATTCCGACGAATCTTGCCGCGCGCGCAAGCGCGGTGCAGTTGCGGCCGCGCGCCGCGATGAGGTCGCCCGGCCGGCGTTATTCGTTGGCACGGGCACGTGTAGCCGGAGCGCCGGAGCGGACGAGACTCTCGCCGCCCTCAGAACGTATCTGTCCGAGCACAAGTTGGACGCCGATGTCGTCGCGGTCGGCTGCATCGGCCTTTGCACGGCCGAGCCGATAGTGGATGTCCAACTGCCCGGCCTCGCGCGACTGTCATTCGCATCCACGACGGCCGAGAAGGTCGCCCAACTGCTCGACGCCGTCCTGGCCGGGCGCGTGGTGTCCGAGGCTCTGTTAGGACAGTACCGCCCGGCCGCCGGCCAAAGAGCGTGGGACGGCCTTCCTTACATCGACGAGCATCCGTTCCTCGCCCCGCAGACTCGGTGGGTGCTGGCCAACTGCGGCGTCATCGACCCCGGCCGCATCGAGGAATACATCGCGCGCGGCGGATACAGGGCGCTGGCCGGCGCCGTCGGGAAGATGACGCCCGCGGAGCTTTGCGGCCTGGTCGAGCGCAGCGGCCTTCGCGGGCGGCTCAGCGCCTCGCCGACCGCCGGCAAATGGCGGACCGCGATGGCCGCGCCGACGGACCAGAAGTACCTCATATGCAACGCCGACGAGGGCGATGAGTCCGCCGTCGTCGCCAGGGCGCTCGTGGAAGGCGACCCCCACCGCGTCCTGGAAGGCATGGCCATCGCCGCTTACGCGATCGGCGCCAGCAAGGCCATCGCGCACATCCCCGCGCGGCACGAGGCGGCGATAGCGACGTTCCGCCTGGCTGTCGAGCAGGCCGGGGCGCTGGGCCTCGTGGGGCGGAATATCCTCGGCAGCGGCTTCAACCTGGACGTGGAGATCGGCGTCGGCCAGGAGATCTGCGGCGATCAGGCCGCGCTGATCCGGAGCATCGAGGGCAAGCCGGGCACGCCGCGCGCCAACGCGCCCGCCACGGCCGTGCGCGGTCTGTGGGGCAAGCCCACTGTGGTCCACACCGTCGAGACGCTCGCCAACGTGCAGGTGGCCGTCGCACGCGGCGCGGATGCATACTCGGCCGTGGGGACCGCCGTCGGCAAGGGCACGAGGATCCTCCATCTTTCGGGCAAGGTCGCCCGCGCCGGACTGGTCGAGGCGCCGATAGGAACGCCCCTGCGCCAGGTCGTCCTCGACATCGGCGGCGGGATCTCATCGAAGACGAGCGGCGGCGAACTGAAGGCCGTCCAGGTCGGCGGCGTCTCCGGCGGGTGCATCCCGGCCAGCGAGATCGACGTTCTCATCGACCACGAATCCCTCGCCGCCCTGGGCGCGGCGATGGGCACCGGCGGCTTGGTCGTCATCGACAGGGACACGTGCATGGTGGACCTGGTCCTGCACTTGACCGATCTGGCCGCCCGCCGGAGCTGCGGCAGGTGCATCCCATGCCGCGAGGGCACGCGGCGGATGCTTGAGATACTCCGGCGGATCACCCGCTCGCGGGCCGCCGAGAAGGGCGTCGAGGCGCTGGAGCGGTTCAAGGGCGTGATGTACCTCAAGAGGCTGGCCGAGGTCATCCGCGACACGTGTACGTGCGCCCTCGGCCGCGGCGCGCCACAGGCCGTGCTCAGCACGCTCCGGTGGTTCCGGGACGAGTACGAGGCGCACGTCTTCGAGCGGCGTTGCCCCGCGGGCGTTTGCGAGTTCGACGCACAAGAGGAGCTCGCGATGTCCGCCCAGCGCGGCGCGGGCCAGTGACAAGAGGTCGCTCCAGTGATCGAGATCGAGATAGACGGCAAGACGACGCAGGCGCACAGGGGCGAGATGCTCCTGGACGTGCTGAGGCGCGCCGGCGTCCACGTGCCGACGCTCTGCCACGTTCGCGACGTGCAGCCGGCCGGCGCGTGCCGCCTGTGCGTCGTCGAGGTCGAGGGCCGGCCGGAGCTGGTCCCATCCTGCGCCACGCCGGTCCAGGATGGCATGAAGGTGCGGTCGAGCACGCCGCGAGTGCTCCGCAGCCGGAAGACCATAGTGGAGCTGCTGCTGGCCGGCCACGCCGCCGACTGCCTCTACTGCGTCCGCAACGGGCGATGCGAGCTTGGCGGCCTGGCCGAGCAGATGGACATCCGCGAGCGGCTCTACGGGGGGGCTAGCGGCGAGCACCCTATCGACTCATCCAGCCCGGCCGTCGTCCGCGACGCCAACAAGTGCGTCCTGTGCGGCCGGTGCGTGCGGGTGTGCCGGGAGGTGCAGGGCGTGGGGGCGATCGACTTCATCGGCCGCGGGCCGGATGTCCGCGTTGGCGCGAATGGCTCCTCCTGCGTCAACTGCGGCCAGTGCGCGATGGTCTGCCCGACCGGCGCACTGCGGGAGCAAAGCCACATCAAGGAAGTGATCAACGCCATCGCCGATCCGAACGTCTTCACCGTCGTCCAGTACTCGCCGCCGGCAGTCGCGGCACTGGCGGCGGAGCTTGGTCTCAAGGCCGGCGCGGAGAGGGGGCCGCAGGGCCGCTACGCCGCGTGTGGGGATCCATTGGCCGGCACGATCGTCGCCGTCCTGCGTAAGCTCGGCTTTGACCGCGTGTTCGACACCGCCCTGGCCGCCGACTTGGCCGTGATGGAGACGGCCGCCGAACTTGCGGGCAGGCTGGAACGCGGCGAGCGCCTGCCGGTGATAGCCGGCTGCTCGCCGTCATGCACGATGCTCGTCGAGCAGTCTTGTCCCGATCTTGCTGGCTGTCTCTCGTCGTCCAAGAGCCCGCAGCAGATGATGGGCGCGATCGCCAAGGATTTCTGCGCCGCCCGCGAGGGCGTCGATCCCGGCCGGGTGTTCAGCGTGGCCGTCGCGCCGTGCGCCGCGAAGAAGCCCGAGGTCCAGCGCATCGAGTTGCTCGACGGCGGGGTAGGCGATGTGGACGCTGTTCTGACCGCGCGCGAACTTGCCAGGATCATCCGCATGAAGGGCCTGGACGTGACCGCCCTGGCGCCGGATGGACCCGACACACCGTTCGGCGAGCCAGCAGCGCCGGCGCCCCGCACGGCCGGCAGGTTCCTCGGCGCTTGGGGCGGAATGATGGAGGCCGTCCTGAAGACCGCACACTATATGATGGCCGGCCGCGAGCTGAGTCGCATCGAGGTCAAGGACCTTCGCGGCCTCAAGGGCGTCAGGCACGCCCGCGCGTGGACCGGGCGGCGGGAAATCGGCGCGGCGGCCGTCAGCGGCCTTGGCAACGCACGCGCACTGCTGGAGGAAATCCGGCCCGGACGGCAGCTCTTCGGAAAGCTTCAGTTCATTGAGGTATTGGCCTGCCCGGGCGGCTGCATCGCCACAGCCGTCCGTCCGCACGGCGGCAACGGCGATGGAAACGGCGCCCGCTCTCGCGCGGCCGCCCTGTTCCGCATCGACCGCGAAGAGCCGGCGCAGCCGTCGCACGCGAGCAAGGCCGTCCAAAGGCTCTACGCGGGATTCCTTGGCAAGCCCCTGGGCGAGGTCAGCCGGCGACTGCTTCACACGGACAGTCGGCGGATGGAGGGAACCCAATGAGGATAGGGACTAGGGATGAGGGACCAGCGACTAGGATCGAGCCAGATCCATCCGGGGATAACCGTTCGTGTCTGGCCGCGAATCCGTCCTTCGGCTCATGGGTTCCTGCCCTGAATTTCTGCACTCGCGCGCCAGGCCGCCGGGGAAGCGACCTGTCTGAGAACCTGCAACGCGCGGAAATTGGTGACTGTCCCGAATTTCTAAAATTCGGGACAGTCACCAATTTCCGGCATTTCCTGGCGCGCCCTGCCAGGGAGAGGACCCATGGAGTGGGCGTTGACGCTGCACTAGTCCCTAGTCGCTCGTTCCTAGTCCCTATCCCTGCATTCCTAGTCCCTAGTCCCTCGTCCCTATTCCCTAATCCCCCGTACCTATGCCAAGGTGTTGAATGAGGTACACGCCCAACATCCCGCTGGTCAAGACGATCAAGGAGCGGTGCCGCGTCTGCTACACCTGCGTCCGCGAGTGCCCGGCCAAGGCCATCCGCATCGCCGCCGCCCAGGCGGAGGTCATCCCGGAGCGGTGCATCGGGTGCGGCAACTGCGTCCGCGTGTGCAGCCAGCAGGCGAAGGAGGTCCTCGGCTCCCGCCATCAGGTCGAGCAACTGTTGGCCGGCAAGGGGCCCGTGGCCGCCTGCCTGGCGCCCAGCTTTCCGGCCGAGTTCTTCGAGTGCGACGACCTGCGGCTGGTGGGCATGTTGCGGAAGCTCGGCTTCACCTACGTCAACGAGGTTGCGTTCGGCGCCGACCTGACCGCCGACCGCTACCGCAGGCTGCTGGCCGCCAACGCCAACGGCAATCGCTACATCGCGACGACGTGCCCGGCAATCGTCGCCTACGTCGAGCGGTATCACCCCGACGTGTCGGCGTGCCTCGCGCCGATCGTCTCGCCGATGATCGCCACGGCCCGCGCCCTGCACCACAGATATGGGCGTGACCTGAAGGTCGTCTTCATCGGCCCGTGCATCGCCAAGAAGGGCGAGGTCGCCAGCGACGCGCTCCGCGGCGAGATGGACGCCGCGCTGACCTTCGTCGAGCTTCGCGAGATACTCAAGGACAAGGGCATCGCGCCCGACACGGCCGGCGCCAGCGAGTTCGACCCGCCGCACGGCGGCGTGGGCGCGCTGTTCCCGATAAGCCGCGGGCTCTTCCAGGCCGCCGACATTCGCGAGGACCTGCTTGCCGGACGGATCGTCGCCACCGACGGCCGGCGGAACTTCGTCGAGGCCCTCCGCGAGTTCGCAGCCGGCGACCTGAGCGCCAGCCTGCTGGAGGTCCTCTGCTGCGAGGGCTGCATCATGGGCGCGGGAATGAGCACCGACTCGCCGCTGTTCTTCCGGCGCAACCTGGTCAGCCAGCACGTCCGCAAGCGCCTCACGCGCCTGGACATGGTCCAGTGGCGGCGCGACATGGAGGCCTTCGCCGACCTGGACCTATCGCGGACGTTCAAGCCCGACGACCAGCGGATGACCGTTCCATTCCGCGACGAGATCGCCCAGATCATGGCCCGCATGGGCAAGTTCACGCCCGAGGATGAGCTCAACTGCGGCGCGTGCGGGTACGACAGTTGCCAGGAGCACGCGGTGGCCATTTTCAAGGGCCTGGCCGAGAGCGAGATGTGCCTGCCGTACACCATCGAGCAGCTCAAGAAGACGGTCAAGGAGCTTGCCGCCTCCAACGAGCAGCTCGCCACCGCGCAGGAGGCGCTGATGCAGTCGGAGAAGCTGGCGAGCATGGGCCAGCTCGCAGCCGGCATCGCGCACGAGGTGAACAACCCGCTTGGCGTGGTCCTCATGTACTCGCACCTGCTCCAGGAGGAGACGGGCGACCCCAAGCTTCGCGACGACCTGGGGACCATCGCCCGCGAGGCCGACCGGTGCAAGAAGATCGTCGCCGGCCTCTTGGACTTCGCCCGGCAGAACAAGGTGAACGTACAGGAAGTCGCCCTCCGCGACCTGGTTGACCAGGCGCTCAAGGCCGTGCCCGCCCCGGCCGGCGTCGAGGTGCGCGTGGAAGACATCCGCGGCGACGGCACTGGCGACCGGCCGTACACCGCCGAGCTGGACCGGGACCAGGTCGTGCAGGTGCTCACCAACCTCATCAGCAACGCCATCGCCGCGATGCCAAGCGGCGGCGTTCTGACCATCCGCGCCGGCGGGGACGAGCGGACGGCAGTGCTCGAGGTCGCCGACACCGGCGTTGGCATCCCGCCAGAGAACATCAAGAAGATCTTCGAGCCGTTCTTCACCACCAAGCCCATCGGCAAGGGGACCGGGCTGGGCCTGGCCGTGACGTACGGCATAGTCAAGATGCACCGCGGCGACATCAGCGTTCAATCCAATGCCCTGCCGGAGAACGGGCCGACCGGCTCGACGTTCAAGGTGACTTTGCCCCGGCAGCAGCCAACATAGCGCGAGACGGCATCATGGCGACGACCGACGCAGGACGAAAGACCGTTCTGCTGGTGGACGACGACGAGGACTTCCTGTCGCAGCAGAGGCTCCAGCTTGAGGCGGCCGGGTTCGCTGTCGTCGCCGCATCCAGCCAGGCCGCCGCCGAGGAAGCGCTGGCGAAGTCGCGCCCGGACCTGGCCGTCGTGGACCTGATGCTGGAGCGCCCCGACGGCGGCTTTGCCCTGTGCTACCACATAAAGAAGGCCGACCCGTCCGTACCGGTCATCATCGTGTCGGCGGTGACGAGCGAGACGGGCATCGGGTTCGATGCCGCGACGGAAGAGGAAAGGGCGTGGGTGATGGCCGATGCGTTCCTGGCCAAGCCCCTGCGCGCCGGGCGCCTCAGGGCGCAGGCGCAGAAGCTACTGGCCGAGGCGCCCTGCGCGAAATACGGAGGAAAGCCATGAGTGAGACATTGCGAATACTGGTAGTGGACGATGAGCCCGGCATGAGGACCGGCGTGGCCAGGGCGCTGCGGGACTTCACCGTGGCCGCCAAGCACGTCAACGGAGAGTGCGGCTTCGTGGTCGACCAGGCGGCGACCGGCGAGGAGGCACTGGACATGCTCCTGCCCGGCGGCGCGCCGCCCGCTGACGCCGCCGCCCACGTCGACATCCTGCTGCTGGACCACAAGCTGCCGGGCATGACCGGCCTGGACGTGCTCGACCGCATCACCGGCAAGCTCGACAACATGGCGACGGTGATGATCACGGCCTACGCTTCTCTTGAGACGGCCGTCAGCGCGATCAAGCGCGGCGCGTACGACTTCCTGGCCAAGCCGTTCACCCCGCAGGAGCTCAAGAACACCGTCCGCAAGGCGGCCGAGAGCCTCATCCTCGCCCGCCAGGCCCGCAAGCTCGCCCAGGAAAAACGGCAGGTCCGCTTCCAATTCATCAGCGTGCTCGCGCACGAGCTGAAGGCGCCGCTGTCGGCCATCGAGGGCTACCTGCGAATCCTGAAGGACCGCTCCGCGGGCAACGACCAGGCCGTCTACGACCACATGCTCGCCCGCAGCCTCGTCCGCCTGGAGGGAATGCGAAAGCTCATCGTCGACCTGCTGGACCTGACGCGGATCGAGTCGGGCCAGAAGAAGCGCGAGCTTGCGCAGGTCGACGTCCGCGAGCTGGCGAAGGCCGCGATCGAGGGCGTCGCGACGGAGGCGGCGGCAAGGAAGATCACGGTCGCGCTCCGCGCCGACGGCCCCGTCGTGATGGAGGCCGACCGCGGCGAGATCGAGATCATCCTCAACAACCTCCTGTCCAACGCGGTCAAGTACAACCGCGACGGCGGCAAGGTGACGGCCGAGATCTCCCGCGCGGGCCGGACGGTCACGATCAGCGTCGCCGACACGGGCATTGGCATGAGCCAGGAGGAGCGCCAGCGGCTGTTCAATGATTTTGCCCGGATCAAGACGGAGAAGACCCGCAACATCATGGGCAGCGGGCTGGGGCTGTCCATCGTCAAGAAGCTCGCCGCTTTGTACGGCGGCGACGTGGCCGTGGCCAGCGAGCCGGACGTCGGCAGCACGTTCACGGTCACGCTGACCAGCGGTATACAAGGCGTCTTGCCGGAGTAGATGCGCGCGATGAACCGCAGTGAGATCATCGAATGGCTGGTGCAGGATGATGCCGCCGCCCTGGAGCGGCTCTGGCGGCGGGCGGACCGCATCCGCCGCGAGCACGTCGGCGACGAGGTCCACCTCCGCGGCCTGGTTGAGATATCCAACCACTGCCGCCGCCAGTGCCACTACTGCGGCCTGCGGGCGGGCAACACGCGCCTGGCGCGGTACCGCATGACGGCCGGCGAGATACTGGACTGCGCCCGCCAGGCGGTCGAGTTCGACTACGGCACGGTCGTCCTTCAGGCCGGCGAGGACGCGGGGCTGGAGGCCGGCTGGATGGCCGGCATCATCCGCGCCATCAAGGCGCAGACGCCGCTGGCCGTCACGCTGAGCCTGGGCGAACGCGCGGATGATGAGCTTGCCCTGTGGCGCCAGGCCGGCGCGGACAGGTACCTGCTGAGGTTTGAGACGAGCAATCTAGGACTCTACGAGCGGATTCATCCTGCGACGGCAGATTGCGAATTGCGAAATGCGAATTGCGAATTGCCTGGCAACCAGGGGCGACGTCAAACACCAGACGATCCGCAATTCGGATTTCACAATTCGCAATTGGAGCACCCGCGTTTCGCGATCCTCCGCCGCCTCCGCGAACTTGGCTACGAGATCGGCAGCGGCGTGATGATCGGCATCCCCGGCCAGACCTACGAGGACCTGGCAAGGGACATCGAGGCGTTCGCGGAACTGGACCTGGAGATGATCGGCGTAGGGCCTTTCCTGCCGCATCCGCGGACGCCTCTGGGAGAATTGCGAAGTGCGAATTGCGAAGTGCGAATTGAAGGAGCCACCAATGGTCCTACAAGGGGGAATTCGCAATTCGCAATCCACAATCCGCAATCTCCGCAGGTTCCCAACGACGAACTGACAACGTACAAGGTTGTGGCGCTCGCCCGGCTAATCTGCCCCGACGCGAACATACCCAGCACGACGGCCCTTGCGACGCTCAATCGCGCCGATGGCCGCGAACTGGGCCTGGCCCGCGGCGCGAACGTCGTCATGCCCAACCTGACCCCGCCGCAATATCGCGCGATGTACGAGATATACCCGGCCAAGGCATGCACATTCGAATCGGCTGGCGAGTGCCACGACCGCCTGGCCGGGCGGATCGCCGCCATGGCTCGACGCGTCGGCACCGGCCGGGGCGACTCGCCCAGGAGAATCTCAATGCAGAGGGCGCGGAGAGCGCGGAGCGGGAAGATAGGTGTAGAATAGTTCGTTTGGCGTAATCCATGCCGTGGAAGCAAGAGGTGCGAAGTCCATGTGTCCGTTAGCCGAAATGACGTTGAGCAGGAACGCCGTCGATTTCATCGACGACGCGTATCTGGAGAGTTTGATATCGCCCGCCCGTACGCCGGATGCCAAGCAGGTCCGCGAGATCATCGCCAAGAGCCTGGCCAAGCAGGCCCTGAGCGTCCAGGAGACAGCCGTGCTGCTGCGGGCCGACCAGCCGGAGCTTGTCGAGGAGGTCTTCGAGGCTGCCCGCCAACTGAAGCGCAAGGTCTACGGCAACCGCATCGTCCTGTTCGCGCCGCTGTACATCGGGAACTGCTGCGTCAACGACTGCCAGTACTGCGGCTTCCGCCGGTCCAACCCGCAGGCCGTCCGCCGGACGCTCGACGCCGCCGAGATCACAAAGCAGATCGCCGCGATGGTCTCGCGCGGCCACAAGCGGACGATCATCGTCTTCGGCGAGCACCCGATGTACGACGCGAACTTCATCGCCAAGTGCGTGCGGCTGGTCTACACCGTCAAGGTCGGCCACGGCAACATGCGCCGCGTGAACGTCAACGCCGCCCCGCTGGATGAAGAGGGCTTCCGCACGGTCAAGGCCGCTCAGATCGGCACGTACCAGATCTTCCAGGAGACCTACAGCCACGCGGCCTACGCCTCGCTTCACCCGGCCGGCACGCGGAAAGCCGACTACTTCTGGAGGCTGGATGCGTTCGACCGCGCGATGGCGGCCGGCATCGACGACGTCGGCATCGGCGCGCTCTTCGGCCTGGCCCCCTGGCGGTTCGAGGTGCTGGGCCTTGTCAGCCACGCGCTGCATCTCCAGGAACGATGCGGGTGCGGGCCGCACACGATCAGCTTCCCGCGCCTCCGCCCGGCAAGCGGCGTGGCGGGCGACTGGCCGCACATGGTCAGCGACCGCGACTTCAAGCGGCTCATCGCGATCCTGCGCCTGGCGGTGCCGTACACGGGCCTGATATGCACGGCCCGCGAGCCGGCGGCCGTGAGGCGCGAGGTCATGGGCTTCGGCGTCTCGCAGATCGACGCGGGCAGCCGGGTCGAGATCGGCGGCTACACCGAGGCCGGCGACGCCCAGCAGATGGACCGCGAGCAGTTCGAGCTCGGCGACATCCGCCCGCTGGACACGATCGTCCGCGAGCTGATCGAGGCCCAGTACATCCCCTCGTGGTGTACGGCCTGCTACCGCGTCGGGCGGACCGGCGAGCACTTCATGGAGTTCGCCATCCCCGGCTTCATCAAGCGGTTCTGCACGCCAAACGCACTTTCGACCATGATGGAGTACCTGGTCGATTACGCTTCGCCCGAGACTCGCGCGGCCGGCATGAAGCTCATCGAGCAGGAACTGGCGAAGATCGAGGATGGGCCGCAGAAGCAGGAACTCATCAGCCGGCTTGAGCGGATCAAGAAGACGCAGGACAGGGATCTGTACTTCTGAGAAGAGAGCCACGGACTCAGACAGGACAGCAACCATCAGATGCGATGCCATCATCTTGGTGTTCCCGATCGGAAGACTCAGCGGCTTGGTGAAGGACGCCATCAAGCTGATCGTTGCAGACGAGGGCGAACAAACCTCCGTCAACCTTCCCGGAGCGGGATTGCTGTCGTTTCCGGTCTCCGGCAGGACCAACGACCATGATCCGTACGGACTTGTCTTCGATGCATCAGTCACCATTCGCGTTCCCATGGACCACGAGATAGGCCGTGTCCTCAGAAGTGATTCCACACCTGTTCCCCTCGAATTCGAGCCTTCAGCCACGGCGGACATAGCCGGCGTTGACTTCATCGTGAAGGCAGGCAACAGGTATGCCATCCTCGAGTTAGCCGGGTGTACCCATGACGCTAGCCAGATACTGACTACCTCTCGGTCCGTCAGGCAAGCGTGTCTTCGCCTCCTGCAAGACCACGGAGGCACTTTCGGGCTGATAGACTGGTGGGATTCGCTGGCATACGCGCTCCTGTCGGACCCCAGAAGGGAGTTTGAGATTCCGAATAGTGTACGAGTTCCACTTGATGTAGATGGTTTCGTCGATTTCCTGCTTCCCACGGTGACCTCACTTATGGAACCGAATGACCACTCATCGCACTGAACACGATCTCCTCGGCCCGCGGGATGTGCCGGCCGATGCGCTCCACGGCGTCTACACGGAGCGGGCCATCGAGAACTTCCCCCTGACCCGCCGGCCCGTCAACCCGGCGCTTGTACACGCCTACGGCGCGGTCAAGCTCGCCTGCGCCAGGACAAACCACGAATTGGGATGGTGGAACGGCGCGCCGGCCAACGCCGTCGCTGGGAATCCACAATCCACAATCCACAATTCACAACCGGTCTTCCAGGCTATCGAGCTCGCCTGCGCCGAGATGATCGAGGGCCAGCTCGACAGGCACATCGTCGTCGACGCCCTCCAGGGCGGGGCCGGCACTTCGACCAACATGAACGTAAACGAGGTTCTGGCCAACCGCGCCCTTCAGGTCCTCGGCCGGCCGCTGGGCGACTACGCGACCATCGACCCCATCGACGACATCAACCTCCACCAGTCCACCAACGACACCTACCCCACCGCGCTGCGGATCGCCGCGATCCGCCTCCTTCGCGGCTTGGAGCGCGAAGTCGTCGGCCTCATGGAGGCATTCCAGCGGAAGGAGAAGGCATTCGCCCACGTGGTCAAGCTCGGGCGCACGCAGTTCCAGGACGCCGTGCTGACGACTCTCGGCCGCGAGATGTCCGCCTACGCCGAGGCGTTCGGGCGCGACCGCTGGCGGATCTACAAGTGCGAGGAGCGCCTGCGCGTGGTGAACCTTGGCGGCACGGCCGTCGGCACCGGCCTGGGCGCGCCGCGGCAGTTCATCTTCCGCGCCGTTGAGCACCTCCGCGACATAACCGGCCTGGGCCTTGCCCGCGCGGAGAATCTCGTCGAGGCCACGCAGAACAACGACGTCTTCGTCGAGGTCAGCGGCATCCTCAAGGCCCTGGCCGCCAGCCTGCTGAAGGTCGCCGGCGACCTGCGGCTGCTGTCCAGCGGGCCCGACGGCGGACTTGGCGAGATCCGCCTGCCCGACCGCCAGGCCGGCTCATCAATCATGCCCGGCAAGGTCAACCCGGTCATTCCCGAGGCGGTGAGCCAAGCCGCGATGATCGTCATGGCCAACGACCAGGCCATCGCCCAGGCCGTCGCCATGGGCAGCCTGGAGCTCAACGCATTCATGCCGCTCGTGGCCGATTGCCTGCTCGGCAGCCTGGACCTGCTGACCAACGCTTGCTCGATCTTCCGCCGCCTGTGCGTCGAGGGCATCGAGGCGGATGTGGCCCGCTGCCGCCGCCACGTCCACGCGTCGACGGCCGTCATCACGGCACTGGTCGAAAAGATCGGCTACGAACGGGCAACCGAGATTGCACGCGAAGCGCACGCCTCCGGCAAGACCGTCCGCGAGACGGCAATAGCCCGCGGCGTGGTCACGGCCGCCGAGTTCGACGAACTGACCTCGCCCGAGAACGTCATGCGCCTCGGCTCCGCCAACGGGTCAGGCGCCGGCCGGCCCAAGCGCAAGGGCCGCGGGGGAACCGCCCACGGCTACTGAGATGATCAATCTCGCCGGCGACTCCTACCGCGTCGAGGAGGTCCTCGACGAGGACTTCAGCACGCTCGACCGATGGCACGCGCCCGAGCGTTACGGCCGGTGGACCCCCGGCCGCGACGGCCTCCGCGCCGAGTGGATCGAGCGCAGCCCGTCGCTCTTCCTCCGCGAGCCGATCGAAGGCGACTACGTCTGGACGATCCACGCCGCGCGCCTCGGGCCGGATGATGACTTCATCCGCCGTTTCGCCGCATCGCCGCACGGGCGCGGGGCGGACCCCGCCATCACCTACAACTTCAACTTCTGGCTCAGGGCCGCGACGCCCGACGGCGGCGACTTCCTGGCAGCCTATCCATCGAAGCTCGGCACCGGCTGGAACGGCATGGGCGATGACTACTGGCGGTCGCTCTACACCACGGTCGTCCGCAAGGCTGATGATGACTGGGTCCGCCTCCGCCGCGGCCCCGGATACGTCATGGTGAAGGAAGCAAAGGGCATCATTCCCCCGCTCGCCTACGGCCAGTCGCATCGATTCGCCTTCGCGCTGGTCGCCGGGCGTGTCCGCATGTACTTCGACGATGTGCGCGTCTACGACTACGCCGACGAGCGGCCGTACACGGCCGGCCACATCGGCCTGTGCGTCTGGATGTGCATCATGCGATTCGAGCGGACGCGCCTCTACCGGCCGGCGTGATAAGCACGGACTCTCCCTATTTATTTCCGAAGGCCAGCCACGCCACGCCGGCCGCGCCGATGAACCCGGCGTCGTTGCCCAGGCGCGCGAGCTCCACGCGGCCCAGCGGCTCGGTGATCTTCCAGTGCATGGCCGCGAAGTGCTTGCGGACCGGCAGCAGTATGTCGTCGCCCGCGTTGGCCAGCCCGCCGCCCAGGACGATCTCGTCGGGGTCCAGTATCCGCGAGATGTTTACGCACGCCACACCCAGGTAGTAGGCCGCCTCGTCCCACACCTTCGCCGCCAGTTCGTCGCCGGCTTTGCGGGTCTCGTTGATGTCCTTCGAGTCGAGCTTGCCCTTCTTCCGCAGGACCTCCTTGAGCCGGCTGGGCTTACCCTCCTCGACCATTCGCTGCGCCCGCAGCGAGAGGAACGTCGCCGATGAGTACCGCTCCAGGCAGCCGCGCTGGCCGCAGTTGCACAGTTCGCCGCCGGGGGCGACGAGCATGTGCCCAAGCTCCGCGCCGATCTCGTGGGCGCCGTGCAGCACGCGCCCGTCGATGACCACGCCGCCGCCCACGCCGGTCCCCAGCGTCAGAAAAACCAGGTCGCGCAGGCCCTCCTCGCCGCTACAGATGAACTCGCCGTAGCCGGCCGCGTTCGCGTCGTTCTCCAGCACGGCCGGCAGGCCCAGCGACTTGGAGATCATGTCGCGGATGGGCACGTTGGCCATGCCGGGGATGTTGGGCGTCGCGATGATGACGCCCTCCGACATCCTCAGCGGCCCGGGGCTGCCGATGCCCACGCCGACCACCTCATTCACGCTGACGCCGTGAACCTCCATCACCTTCCTGGCGCCGGCCGCCATCTGGTCCGCCACGCTCCTGGCCCCCTGCTGGGGTGTCGGCAAGTCGATGGGCTTGAGGGCCTTGCGGTCCTCGCGCAGCAGCCCGACCTTGATGAACGAGCCTCCCAGGTCGATCCCGACGCAGTATCTGGCCATGAATTTCTCGCTTTCGGTCCTCGCCCGCGGCGAGGGAGCGGACATTCTCCGTTCCGCACGGCCGTTTGTCAAAGCGCCTGCGCCGGCGATTGCCGGACTACGCGCGGGTCCAGGGGCGGACGAAGAGTGGGAACACGGATTACACGGATTCAGGTGATTGTGCGGTTTAGCCAATCACGCGGCTGCTGCGATTGCATAGGTAACGGTTTTCAGAATACTCCGAACTCGCGCAGTAAACCTCGAGTTGGGTGAAATTCGATGTTGCCACAGCACACGACGAAGGGCGGCAAGCATGTCCGGGAACGAAGGCCGAGACTTGGATGGGTTCCACGGCGTGTGCTCCGGCAGCAGCGAAGGTTCGTCCGGAGCGCACTTTGCGTACCATGCCTTGACCAGCGTCAACAGCACCATCGCCAGCGGGGCCTGATGGTTGACGCTCTTGCTGCACCAGCCGCCAGTGGTCTCGAAGCCCATCTGCTGCTTGGACTCCAGAATGCACTCCTCCACGCCCCAGCGGTCGTAGTACCGCTGGACGATCTGCTGGTCGGGCACGGCCGCATCCGTGCAGAAGAAGAAGTCGTCCTCTTGTTTGCCGGCGGGATCGCGGACGATGACCAGGCGAATGGGAGTTGCGCCGCAGACGTAATACCACAGGCAAGTGATGCCAAGTACCCGGCGCTGGACCTGTCG
>JBHGBE010000081.1:0-20204 GCA_041946855.1 Phycisphaerae bacterium
TGAGAGCAGGCGCTGTCGATGCCATCGTGGAATGGAGACCGCGATGGAGATGGAGCTTTTGCTGCCCGACGCGGCGGGGCTCTCCTGCGTTGGCGCGCAGCTTGATTGCGGGACTTCGCCTGATCCGCCGCGCGCCGGTTCCATCGCCGCCCGTTGTCATCGCCTTGGGCGTGGACGATTGGGCATGGTACAAAGGGCAACGGTACGGGACGATTCTCTGCGACTTGGAACGCCACCGTCCCGTGGAACTCCTGCCGGAGCGGTCCGGGGAGGACTTTTCGCGATGGTTGCAGTCGCATCCTGGCGTGCGAGTGATCGCCAGAGACCGGAGCGGCCCTTACGCCCGGGGAGCCGCCGCCGGAGCACCCCAGGCCATACAGGTGGCAGATCGATATCACCTGCTGTGCAATCTGCGGGAGGCCCTGGTGCGAACGCTGGAACGATACCGCTGCGAACTGAAGAAGGCGGCCCAGGCTGCGGCAAGCCAGCCGCGTTCTCCTCCAGAATCCCCGGAGCCGCCTGCGGTGATGGCTCCGGGCGCGGCACTCTCTGGCACCCAGCGGACGAGAATGGCTTCTCGTTGCCGGCGACTTGAGCGGTATAAGGAGATCATCCAACTGCACGAGCAGGGCATCTCCATGCGTGAGATCGCCCGAAGGATGGGGATGCACCGGGGCACGGTTCGGCGATTCCTGCGGGCCGGGCAGTTCCCCGAACGTGCGGTGCGGAAGTACGCCCGGCAGATGGATCGCTTTGTCGACTATCTGCGCCGGCGATGGAATGAAGGCTGCCGCAACGCGGCTCTACTGGCCAAGGAGTTGGCGGAGCACGGTTACAAGGGATCCTATTGGCCCGTTCGTCGATGCGTGGCCACTTGGCGGAAGACGGGCGACGTTCTTGCGCCAGAAACCAAGCCGTCGCCTACGCCGTCGCCCGAGCAGGCGACGTGGCTCCTGCTGGCTTGGCCGGGGGACCGTTCGGCCGAAGACGATGCTTTTGCTGAGGCGCTCTGCCAGCAGTGCCCCACGCTTAAGGTAGGTGTGGAACTGGCTCGTGAGTTCACCCGGATGGTTCAGAACCGCGGGGCAGACTCATTAGACGACTGGATCGAGCGCGCGCACGAGGGGGAGGTTCCACGCGAGCTGACGGCCTTCGCCGACGGGCTCCTGCAGGATCACGCCGCCGTTAAGGCCGCGCTGACCGTGAAGTGGAGCAACGGGCAGGTCGAGGGGCAGATCAACCGGCTGAAGATGATCAAGCGGCAGATGTACGGGCGGGCCGCCTTCGAGCTATTGCGGCGACGCGTATTGCTGGGCACGTGACAGCCAGCACGATCTGCGACAAGGCGGGAGCATCGGTCAATGCCGAAGCCACCCTCGACGCATACATGCCGGAGTGGAGGCAACGGATGAGCGAGAAAAACCCAAAGGCCTCGCGAGCCGCCCACTGGTGGACTCCGACCACCAGCGTGTGACGACCGTGGCTGCGCCACCTGGGCGGATCTGTGGCACCCCTTCACTGAAAGTGCGGAAGAACCGTTTTGAAGCGCCCGTTGACATCTTCATCTCCACGCATAGTGGCTGTACTGCTCGACACGTCTATTAGAAGTGGCCTGCTGAGAGGACGAAGCGGGCGGAATGTGAGCCCTCAGGCGGGGCGTTCGCCAGACCAAAGCCAAGATGGCAGAACGCCTTCTATGGGCGACCACAAAGATATCCCCGTGCCGGCAGATTGGTCAGTTGCCATCAAGCGTTCGAAGCGAAATCCTTCGATAGCGATCAGAGCCACCGCACCAATTATGAATACTGGATCATCTCAAAGGTGCATAAGAGGTCCGATGGCCTGCGCCTTTCGCCCCCTGGCCGTCGGCGGGGCGGACACCTTTGGTTCCTCGGCGCCCCAGAGCGGGTCGCCGACGGCGGCGGCCGCGAGGCGCGATTCGATCTTGGCGGCGTAGCTGGCCGACAGCTCAAAGCCGATGAACTGGCGGCCAAGCTTTTTGGCCACCGCCAGCGTCGTCCCGCTGCCGGCGAACGGGTCGAGCACCAGTTCGCCAGGATTGGAGCACGCCTTGATGATCCGCCCCAGGAGCTGTTCGGGCATCTGGCAGCCGTGCCATCCCCTCCGCTCCTTGAACGTGCCGCAGACACGGGGGAAGTACCAGGTGTCTTCATCGGGCTGGAAGCCCTGCGGCAGGTCCTGCGGGCGGAGGACCCAAGTGTCATCCGGCAGACGGCCGTTCGCGTCGGCCCGGGTGTCGGCGTAGACGAGCTGGCGGGCGGACGGCACGCGGATCGCCTTGCCGTTGAACGTGAACTTCCGCGGGTCCCTGACGAAGTGAAACAGGTGCGTGTGGCTCCGGCTGAACTTGTACTTGCAGTTGACGCCGAACGTGTAGTACCAGATCACCCAGCTTCGGCAGATGAGCTTGAACTCGCGCTGGAATATCAACTTCAGTTCAGCCGCGAAGTCGTCGCCGATGGCCAGCCAGAACGTCCCGTCGGGCCTCAGCGTGCGGACGAGCGCGGCGCCCCACTTGCGCGTCCAGTCGAGGTACTCCTTGGCGGCGAGCTTGTCCTCGTAGACGTCGTAGGTGTAGCCGATGTTGAAGGGCGGATCGGCGAACGCCAGCGCGACTGATCCCTCGGCCATCTCCGACATGCCCTCGATACAGTCCCGGTTGTAGAGGCGGTCTGCCTGCATGACGCATCCTTTCGTCGCTACGAGCGTGCATTATAGCGGCAGCAGCGCCGGATGCACTCCTTAACCGCCGGGCTGCCGCTTATCGCCACAGTCCCGGCCTCACCAGTAGATGTACCGCTGGAAGTCCGAGCGTTCCTTGGGCGTCAGCTTGTCCAGGTCGGGGATGAGGTAGCGGTTGTCGTCCACGTCGATGAGTATCTTGCCCCGACGGCCATAATCGACCGCCCGGTCGTGCGACCAGTGCATCATGAAGCTCGCGCGGCCTTTGTCGGTGTCCACGTCGAGGGCCACGAAGCCGTACTTCCAGCCGATGTGGCCGATGCGGTTGATGACGTGGATGAAGTACCGCCGCCGCAGGGCGTCGCGAATGAGCTGGGCCTGCTCCGGGGGGAACTGGTCCAAGTCTTTG
The DNA here is from genome assembly GCA_041946855.1 of Phycisphaerae bacterium. GTDB lineage: Bacteria > Planctomycetota > Phycisphaerae > SM23-33 > SM23-33 > JBHGBE01. The sequence continues at coordinate 3,113 of JBHGBE010000081.1, forward strand.
ATGATGCCTATCTCGATCTGCTCCTTGTCCTCGCCGGCCGAGTGAATGAGCGAGATGTACTCATCCGGATGGGCAACGGGAAAGGCGTAGGCCGCGAACACGCCGCCGTAGATGCGGTCGTTGACCACGGTGACGTGCAGCGCCCCGTGGCTGCCAAGGTGGATCTTGCAGATGTCGGGCGTGAGGTAACGGACCCGCGTCGGGTCGGGGCCGGTAACACCAGCATTTTCCTTTGTTCGCTCCATGTCTGCACTCATGGAAGAGAAGGCAGAATGCGGAATGCTCAATGCAGAAGGCAGAAGGGCAGACAGCGGCCAAGGTTGCTCTTACTTCATTCTGCACTCTTCATTCTGCATTTTGCCTTTCTTCTCTGATTACTTCCGAACGGCCAGTGCGTCGATCGACGGCTCCCTCGACAGTTCCGTCTGTATCTTCACCAGCCTGTGATACAAGCCCTTCTTTGCCAGCAGCTCCTCGTGACTGCCGTTCTCGACAATCTGGCCGGAATCGACCACGAAGATGCGGTCGGAGGCCTTGAGCGTGGACAGGCGGTGGGCGATGGCGATGGTCGTCCGCCCGGCCGTCACCCGTCCCAGGGCCTCCTGGATAAGCTGCTCGCTCTCGGTATCGACGTTGCTTGTGGCCTCGTCGAGGATGAGGATTCGCGGATCGTACAAGAGCGCCCGCGCGATGGACACCCTCTGCCGCTCGCCGCCTGACAGGCCCGCGCCGCGCTCGCCGATGTACGTGTCGTAGCCCAGCGGGTGGCGGATGATGAAGTGGTGCGCGTTGGCCGCCTTGGCGACCTCCAGCACCTTCTCGGCGGTCGTGTCGCGCCGGCCGTAGGTGATGTTGTTGTAGATCGTCCCCCGGAAGAGGAACGGCTCCTGGAGCACGATGCCGATGCTCTTGCGGAGGTCGTCCAGGTTCAGGTCGCGGACGTCGACGCCGTCGATGGTGATGCGGCCCTCGTCGACGTCGTAGAACCGGCCCAGCAGGTTGACGAGCGTAGTCTTTCCGCTGCCGGACTTGCCGACGATGCCCACGTGCTCGCCGGGCCTGATCTCGAAGGAGACGTTCTTGATGATCGGCTCATGGCGGTGGTAGCCGAACGTGACGTTCTCGAAGACGATGTGGCCCCTGCACGCCGGCAGGGACTTGGCGTTCTTCACCTGGCTGATCTGGCTGGGCGTGTCGAGGATCTCGAACGTCCGCTGGCTGGCGGTGAGGAACTGCGTCAGCCAGTTTGTCAGTTGGGTCAGGTTGCCCAGGGGGCCGTAGAACATCCACAGGTAGTTGAGGAACTGCATGAGGATGCCCAGCGACAGCACGCCGGCCAGGACCTCCTTGCCGCCGACGAACCAGACGATCAGCCCGCCCATCTGGAATATCAGGCCGATGGATGGGTTGAACATGGAGACCGTGTACTCCACGCCGCGGAAGCTGTCGCGGACATAGCCGCTGGACCGCCCGAACCGTCCCTGCTCGCGCTGCTCCTGCCCGAATGCCTTCACCACGCGGATGCCCGACAGGATCGTGTTCAGGGCCGAGTGGAGCTTGCTGTTGGCGTCCCAGACGCGGTAGTAGCGCGGGTAGATTCTCCGCCAGAAGAACACGGCCGCCAGTATCACCAGCGGGGCCGGCAGCAGCGTGAACAGGGCCAGCTTCCAGCTAAGTGTGAACAGCACGGCGCCGACCGCCACGACCATGATGAGCTGCTGGAAGAAGCCGGTGGTCAACTGGTGCACGAATCCCTTGAACTGCTCGGTGTCGCCGGCGACACGGCTCATGAGCTGGCCGACGTTGTACCGGTCGTAGTAGTCGATGCCCAGGCCCGTCAAGTGGTTGAAGACCCTCTCGCGCATGTCGTAGGTGATCTGGGTGCCGACGAAACTGGCCAGCCGGCCGATGATCGTGTGGACGGCCGCGCCGATGAAATGCGTGCCGAAGAGGGCCGCCACCAGACACAACAGCCACCATCCGGGGTTGTCGGGCTTGGCGTTGTGGGCCTGCTCCGGCGCCAGCACGCGGTCGATCAGCACCTGCACAAGCTTGGGCGGAATCAGGGTCAGGCCGATGCCCACCAGCACCAGGCCCATCATCACGATGGCCTTGTTGCGGTAGGGCTTCATCAGCTTGAGCACGCGGGCGAAGACCGCTCCGTGGTCCACGCAGCGGCGGCACACGTCGCCCTTGAATTGGAGCGTCATGCCGCACTTGGGGCACTTGCGGGGGTTGATGTCGTCCTCGGGGCCGACGTGGGCCGCTTGGCCCTTGCACCAGTCCTTGAGCTTCTTGCGGACCTTGTGGAACGTGTCGGCGCGGGCGTTGGAGAAGGCCAGAACCTCGACGTAGACCCCCTCGACGAGCGCCTCCAGGAAGCCGCCGCCGACGCCCTGGCGCGTGCGGACCTCCTTGATGTCGGCGCGGTTGAGGTTGATGCGGACGGCCTTGACCTGCCCGTTAGATGGGACGGCGGCCGTCACCAGCCGGTCTTCGTAGGCGAGCAGGAAGACCTGCTCATAATTGCCCGACAGGTTCAGGTCCGTATCGGTTGACAGCCAGGCCCTCGCCGGGTCGATTCCCTCGCCCTTGAGTCTGACCGCCAGGCCGGTCGGGACCGGTTTGTTCAGCAGCGCGGATTGTCCGGTAACCATTGCGGCGGCGTCTCATCGCCGGGGCTTTACCGAAAATGCATCGGCCGCCGGCAACAATATCCCGGCGGACGGCAGACCCGCCAGGAGAATATCTGGTTCCAAGTCAACAGCCGCGCGGCGACGGACATCGACTCGGCCGCGCGACGGTGCTGATGTTCAAACATTCTACCCGGAATCGTCCGAAAATGAAGGTCCAATTGCCTCAGAACCTGTCCGCGCCAGCCAGCATGGGATATTGGCGCGGGAAGAGCACCTCGGCAAGCTGCCGGGCGTCGCCGGTCAGCTTCATCCCGCCTGTGCGAGCCGTTTCGAGCGGCTCATCCGTGCCGATAAGCAATTGCGCAACATGATCGCCGCCGCGGATGGCATGTCTGTGCTTGGCCGCGGCCGGCGCGGCTGCCGCGCCTGCCTCAACCTTGACGCCCCCGGCGATCTTCAGCACGACCTGCTGGCGCTTATCGGCGACGACCAGTTGCCCACGCCAGCCGGCCAAATGCGACGCGCGAAGCCGGCGCGAAAGCTCTCCGGCCATTTTCGTCAGGCAGGAGCCGAGGTTGACTGTGCAAATCAGCGGCCCGCCGCTGCGATAGACCATCTCCAGGCGGGCCGGGCCCACCTTCAGCCGCCGCGCAAGGGGACTGGCCAGGTGCATGTTGCCGAAGCGCGCCTCCAGGGCCAGGTTTCTTCGGGCCAGGATGCCCATGGCCGCCATGACCTCCTCCGGCTCGCCCGCACTGTCGAGCAGGAACAGTTTCGGCGTGGGTGTCCGCTCCGGCATGACCACGACGTAGCCCCTGACCTTGCCGCGCGGGCCGGCCCACAGGTAGCCCTCCTCTCCCCACGCGCCGCTGCGGCGGGAGTACGTCGGGCGGATGGCCGTGCCGGTCAGGCCGGCGTTCCGGCGGTTATAGAGCCTGTCCAGGTCGTCGCGCTGCACCAGGCGGAACGCCTTGAGCCGCATGCCGCCGGGCATCTTGCGGGGCAGGGCGTTTGTGTCCACGTAGTAGCCGATCTCCGGCCACGCCCGCACGTAGCCGAAGCGATGGTAGAAGTCGTTTATGCCGAACAGGACCGACAGGTCGTAGCCCAGGTCGCGCATCGCCTCGACGGAGGCCAGGCCGGTCTTGAGCATGTAACCGCGCTTGCGGAAATCGCCGTGCGTAGCCACCGCGCCGACGCCGCCGACGCGCACGGTCGCCGAGCCGATCCGCATCCTGAAGCCCCACACGCCCCAGTGCGTGACGATCCGGCCGCCCACAAGCCCGATCCGGCTGGCCCGCCAGTCGTAGTGGCTGCCGTCGAGGTAGCCCTTGCGGAGATGGTCCCGGAAGTGGAAATAGCCGGGATGGGAGAAGACCTTGCAGATCATGTCGAACATGTCGTCGTGATGTCTGGCGGGGTCGGGGGCGATTACTTCCAGCTTGTCCCTGTTCATTCTGAATCCTTCTCAAAAGGCACAATGCGGAATGCGGAACGCGGAATGCAAGAGTCAGAGGCTTCCGCAGGTTCGTTACTTCTGCCTCTTGCATTCAGCATTCCGCATTCTTCATTTCTTTGGTCGTACCATTCGTGACTCATGCTGCCACGGATCGGCGTTTTGGCCCATGGCGGCCTTGACCTTCTCCGTGGCGGCCGACAGCTTCGCAAGCACATCAGCCGGGAGCTTCAGCTCGGCGGCGGATGCATTCTCCTTCGCCTGGGCGGCGTTGCGGGCCCCGGCGATGACTGACACGACCGCGTTCTGAGCCAGGAGCCACGCCAGCGCGGCTCTGCCCATCGGCACCCCTGCGGCCTTGCAGACCTTGCGCAACTCCGCTACTGCGTCAAACGTCTGCCTCTCCGCGCCGGCCTCGCCGTGGCGCGTGTGGGGCCGGGACTTGGCGAACAGTCTCATGCGTGCCCGCGTCGCGGGGACCTCATCGGCCGTCGCGAACTTGCCTGTCAAGATGCCCTGGCACAGCGGGCTGTAACACAGGATGCCGATCCCGTGCTCGGTGCAGAGCGGCTGGATCTCGACCTCTATCGGCCGCCAAAGCAGGCTGTAGGGAAGCTGGTTGGAGGCGATGACGACGCCCGCGGCCCTGGCCGCCTCCACCAGTTCGACCAGGTATTCCGGCCCGAAGTTCGACACGCCCACAGCGCGAATTTTGCCCGCCTTCTGGAGCCTGGCCAGTACTGCCAGCGTGTCGGCGATTGGAATCTTGGGGCTTGGCCAGTGTATCTGGTAGAGATCGATGTAATCGGTCTTCAGCCGGCGAAGGCTGGCATCGCACGAGGCCCGGAGCTTGTCCTCGCTGAGGTTGTCCGCGCCGACCTTGGAGGCGATGATCACGTCCTTCCGCCGCTTGTCCAGGGCGCGGGCGAGGATCTCCTCCGATTCCCCGGCCCCGTACGCCTCGGCCGTGTCGAAGAAGTTCACGCCCGCATCCAGCGACGCATGGACGGCCGCGATCGAGTCGGCCACATCCTGCGAGCCCCAGTTAAAGTCCTCAGTCACTATCGCCCAGCCGCCCATGCACACGGCCGAGACGCTGATGTCCGTTTTGCCAAGCTTGCGGTACTCCATCGGGTATCCTTCTCAACGAATGACCTGAAGAGAATATCGAATATCAAACAGGAAATATCGAATATCGAACGGCACTGCCATCTCTTCTTTCACTTCGATATTCGATATTTCCTGTCCGATATTCGTGATTTCTTCGTCGTTACCGTTTCATCCTCCTGCCGAGATTCTTCGGACCAGGTGCCACGTCACCTTCTTGCGGTTGGAGTAGTCCAGGTACATCTCGTAGACGTCACCGCGGCCGTCCTTCACCACGTAGCACCGGCGATGGCGTCGCGTGAACCACTTGCGGCTGCGAGGCGGCAGGTCGCCGAACGTCACATCCACGCGCTGCCGCAGGACCTCGACCACCTCATGCACCTCACCGCGCCAGGTGAAGCGGACCGGCTGCGGCGAACTCGGCGACTGCTCCACCTCGATGTCCTCGCCGATGAACTCGTCCATGTGCTGCCTCAGCGTCCAGCCAAGGATAGACAGCTTAGTCGCTGCCTCGCAAATGTCTATCGTTTCCCCCCAGCGAACCCCAAGCGTAAGCGCGGGGACGAGCGGCCCTGGCCTTGCCGTCCGGCGCGCTCACGCTTGCGGTTCCCTGCTGCGCCGCGGAACGTCGCCTCGCGCCGGCCGTTGTATAATCTGTACTCGATTCGCCCTATCCAAGGAGACCATGACAATGCGCATCGCAGCAATCCCCGGCTTCCTTCTGATTTTCGCGCTTCTTGCCGTGACGCCGGCCGCGCCGGCCGCCAAGAGCGGCGCCGCCGCCACCCAACCGTCGCCCGAAGGGGCCAAGGAGACCTACAAGGAGTTCAACGACTTCTGCATCGCAAACTTCGGCGTGGCCAAGGAGCCGCTGACCACCAAGCTTCCCGGCGACAAGCTGAAGGTCCTCGAAGGCGGCGACTGGATGCACGTCTCCGAGACCTCCGCCTGCATCGCCTGGGAGACCAGCCTGCCCGCCAAGACCTACGTCGAGTACGGCCCGACGGCCGAGTACGGCTCCAAGACCCCCGAGCCGGAGCGGTTCTTCTATCTCCACGTACACTACGTCAAGGGCCTGAAGGCCGACACGACGTACCACTACCGCCTGGTCAGCGTGGATGAGAAGGGCACGAAGGTCGCCGGCGACGACAAGACCTTCACCACCAAGAAGGTCGCCGGCGCGATCTACCTGCCCGGCGACATGGGCAAGCCGCCCTACGACCTGAAGAAGCCCGGCACGTACATCGTCACCGAGGACATCGTCTCGCCCTCGACCTGCATCAACATCCTGGCCAAGGACGTGGTCCTCGACCTCAACGGCCACACGCTGACCTACGACAACGAGCACGGCGTCCGCGATCCCAACCCCAACGGCATGGGCTACTTCGCCGCGCAGGGCGAGCACGGCATCCGCGGCTCGTACGCCCAGCAAAAGACGGGCAAGATCCTCAACGGCATCATCGTCCAGGGCCCCGGCGCCGACGGCGGCACTGTGGGCGGGGCCTATGAACCCGTCGCCGCCGGCGGCGAGGAGATGGCCGGCATCACGGCCTACTACTACGGGTCGAGCTGCTCCGGCCTGGCATCCGGCGCCAAGGACCTGCACCACAACGTGATCGTCGACCAGGGCGAGATCGTCGTCAACCGCCACCAGGGCGTGGACGCCATCCCGGCCGGCTCGCCAAAGGTCCACCACAACCTCGTCAAGCGATGCCGCCAGCGCGGCTTCTTCATCGCCAGCGGCGCGGAGGTCTACAACAACGAAATCTACGTCGATAGCTGGGCGACCAACTCCTACGACATCATGTGCTACAAGACAAAGAAGGCCGACGTCCACCATAACCGCTGCTTCGGCACCGGCTACCACACCATCGGCATCGGCACGGTGTCCGGCTCGGAGGACATCAAGGTCCACGACAACTTCATCCACCACGCGGCCGTCGGCACCGAGGGCCGCTGGACCGAGTACGGCGATATGGCCGGCGTCAACGCCATACGCATCACCTGGGGCGGCAAGGACTTCCTCTACGAAAACAACGTCATGGTCGTCACGGGCAAGGGCAAGAGCTCCGTCCGCGGCCTGTGGGTCTGCCCCGAGCCGGGGATCACGGGCGTGGTCTTCCGCAAGAACACCATCAAGGCCTTCAGCGAGGATGAGAAGATGAACTCGCGCGGGGCCATCTGCGTCTGCGGCGAGAGCAAGCTCGACGACGCCCCGATGCTCTACGAGGACAACACCGTCCTGTCCAACTTCTGCAACGTCGTTCTGGGCGACTCCTACGGCGTCGGCTGCAACAGCCGATTCGTCAACAACACTTTCATCCGCCTGGGCGAGCGGGCCGACTATCGCACCATCCAGTGCGGATACTGGATACTGGACAGCGTCGGGCACATCTTCCTGGACTCGAAGTTCGAGGGCGGCGCCGGCTACGACAAGGTGAAGTTCAACGGCGGAATGGTGAAGTTGAGCGAGAGCGATGCCAAGAAGTACCCCGACGCCAAGGGCAACCGCGATTTCACCGTCGAATGGACCATTTCGCTCGTCACGGCCGCCGGCGCGAAGGTGACCGCCAAGGACAAGGACGGCAAGGAAGTCTTCTCCGGCACGGCCGACAAGGACGGCAAGCTGGACATCCCACTGGCACAGTGCAAGTATGACGCCCCCGGCGGATTGCCCGAAGGCCAGTTCAAGAAGGTCGAGCTTACCCCGCACACCATCATCGTCGAGAAGGACGGCAAGACTGCCTCCAAGACCGTGACGGCCGACAAGAAGCAGCAGGTGGAGATTCCGATCAAATGAAGAGCATCCTCTTCGTTGTCGCCCATCCTGACGACGTGGCCGGGTGCGCCGGCGGCACCGCGATCCTGCTGAGGAAGAAGTACGCCCTTCACGTCGCCTGCGCGACCAAGGGCGAGCGCGGCTGCCCGGACAGGTGGAGCATGGCAAAGACGGCCGCCATCCGCGAGAAGGAGGAGGCCGCCGCGTGCAGGATGCTGGGTGCGAGCCTGACGTTCCTGGGGCAGATCGACGCGGAGGTCTTCGCCTCCCGCGAGGCGTGCGAGCAGTTGGCCGGCATCATACGCAAGCTCAGGCCGGCGGCCGTCTTCACGCTCTGGCCCATCGACGCGCACCCCGACCACGCGGCCGTGTCCATCATGGCCCGCAAGGCGATGAAGCTGGCCGGCTCGAAGGCGGAACTGGTCTTCTTCGAGGCGTACTTCCGCAGCCAGGCCTCGCAGTTCGACCCGGACATGTACGTCGACATCACATCGGTCATCGAGCGGAAGATGGCCCTGGTCCGCTGCCACAGGTGCCAGAACGTCCGCGGCCGGCTGGAAAAGGGCATGCGCGAGCAGAACTCATTCCGCGGCGGCCAGGCGGGTGTGCCCTACGCGGAGGGCTTCAAGACGGTCCGGCCATGGAGGAATACGTCGAAATCAGTGCTGGCCTCGCTGTAGCTCTTATCAAGGAGAGAAACAGATGATGAGATCGCTCGCCCTTGCTGGCGTCGTTGGTATGCTCATCGTTGCGGCCGACGCCCAGATCGTCGGCAATCGCGGCGACGGAACAGGCCGGTATCCCGATGCGAAGCCGCCGGTGACGTGGGAGTTTGGCTCGCCCATCGAGGGCATCACCTGGCAGGCGGCCCGCCCGGCGGATGACAAGCCCGCCGGCAAGCCGCTGGCCGACGGCGTGATCCGCAGTTGGCTGGTGGCCGGGCCGTTCGATGCGCCCAAGGACGCCACGGCCGACACCGGGATCGTCAAGGGCGAGGCCGACTTCTCGCCGGCCGTCGGCGACAAGGTAGGCGAGGTCGCCTGGAAGGAGATGGCCGCCGAGGGGTCGTACCTGAACCTCGCCGCGCTCTTCGACAAGAAGGCCGATGCGGCCGTGTACGCCCACGCCGCGCTCTACGCCCCGGCGGATGCGACCGTCACGGGCAACCTGATCGTCGGCGGGCGGACAACGGTCTGGCTCAACGGCAAACCGCTCATCAAGCCGCCCAACAAGACCGCGCAGTTCTCGATAGTGCCGCTGGCCCTTCCGCTGACCAAGGGCTGGAACCGCCTTGTCATCCGCACGATGCCCGCCACGACCAACAACACCTACACCGCGTACCTCTACGCCTCATTCCGCGGCGACCCGAAGGCAAAGCCCAGCGCCAAGAACATCCTGTGGTCCACATCCTTCGGTGGCCCGGAAGGCCCCGTCGCCGCCGGCGAGAGGATGATCTCCTACATCGGCGGGGCGGCCGCGCCCATCATCGTCGGCGACAAGCTCTTCCTCCAGGCCGAGCCGTATGACCTCGTGTGCCTTGACAAGAACACGGGCAAGGTGCTGTGGGCCAGGAGCAACAACTACTTCGAAGCCACGTCCGAGGCCGACCGCAAGGGCAAGCCCGAGTTCGACGAGGCCTCCAAGCTCGCCTCCGAGATCAATAAGCTCAACGACGCCTGGGGCGCGGCCGGCGCGCTGGCCAAGGAACAGGTGCTTGCCAAGGACGGCCTGCACAGGAAGCTCTACGACACGATGAAGAAGATCGACGAGGTTAAGTACACCTTCACCAAGGAGCAGGACCTCGGCATGGCCGGCTTCACGCCCACCAGCGACGGCAAGCTCGTCTGGGCCTGGTACGCCAGCGGAATCGCCGCCTGCTACGACCTGGACGGCAACCGCAAGTGGATCGCCCTGGACAACCGCGGCTACCAGCACCACGGCTTCCACACCTCGCCGCTGCTGGTGGACGGCAAGCTCATCGTCTACCTCGGCGACATCCGCTGCCTCGACGCCGCCACCGGCAAGCAGCTCTGGGTCAAGACCATCTGCAAGGAACCCAAGGACCACTGGTATGCGGCGTTTGAGGGCAGCTTCTGCCCGCTGAACGTCGGCGGCGTCGCCATGTTCATGACCCCCAACGGAGATATCGACCGCGCCGCGGATGGCGAGAAGGTTTTCGGCGACGCGAAGATGTCCAGCGGCCTACAGCGTCCTACCCCCGTCGCGGCCGGCGATACCGTCTACAAACTGGACTCCGGCGGCACGCTCCACATCGTCAAGCTGCCCAAAGACGCCGGCGACAAGCTGGAGGCCGACTCCAGGACCAAGGTCAAGCTCGACCCGGCCGGCTACCGCATGTTCTTCGGCGACTGCTGGCAGGCCAGCCCGGTCGTCCACGACGGCCTTGTCTACTGCCTGCACAACACGGGTCTCCTGTCCGTGGTCGACGCCGCCAAGGCCGAGGTCGTCTATCAGCGGCTCTTGGACCTGGACGTGACGCCCGGCTGGAGCCTGATCGCCCCGAACCTCGCCGTTGCCGGCGGGAAGATATACGCCACAGGCTGCACGGGCACTGTCGTGGTCTTCGAGCCGGGCCGCGAGTTCAAGCAGATTGCCAGGAACCGCGTCGCGGCCGTCGTGGGCCTTGGCCAGTGGTGGCAGCGGTCCGAGCGGTTCGCGGCATCGCCCATCTTCGACGGCAAGCGCATCTACCTCCGCGGCGAGGCAAGCCTGTACTGCATCGAGGAGAAGTAGCGAGCCAGTACAAACCCCTGGCTGGCCCGCCGGCAATGCCGCCAGCAGTGCGAATCGGAAGCTACTGCTTCGGCTCGTAGACGACCATGATCGCCGGGCGCTGCTTGATGTCCTTGGCCTTTGGCGTGTACATCGACATGTAGTCGCTCGACTCGCCGTAGAGGAAGAAGCCGTGGTTCTCGTGTTGGCCGCCGGTCCAGAACTTGAGGGCCTCTGTGAAGTCCCAGTCGCTGACGGCCCCGCCGCCGGCCGGGCCGTGCATCAGCAGCACCGGCCAGTAGTCGGGGTCCTCGCCGTAGTACAGGCCGCTGACCGCCTTCCAGAGCTTGCCCTTGGCGTAGAAGTAGCAGTTGGCGGCCGTGTCGTCCCATTCGCGGTTGCACGGCTCGGCCACCCACATATTCGGCTTTTCGGGGACCTTCAGGTCGGCAGCGCCGACCCGCGTGACGACCAGCCGCGCCGCGAGGACGGCCGCGCCCTTGGGGATGCTCGACAGGTCCGCCTGGAGAATCGGGCTGCGGTGGCGCATGAAGGCCTCGACCGTCTCGTACTTGGCGGGGGTCTTCTCACGGCCGGGATTGGGGCCGTCGGGGCCGTGGCAGCTTATGTAGACGAACTTCCAGCCGGCGTAGGCCTTGTCGGGTGCGGCGGGGTCGTAGCCCTTCTCGCCCTCGCGGAGGATGGCCATGACCGCCTTGGGATGGTCCTTCTTGAGGGCCTCGAACCCGGCCCTGAAGTCGGCCTCGACCTGCTCGATGGTCTTCGGCTCGGGCTTGGTCCACTTGTCCTTGAGCTGTCTGGCCAGGTCGGCGCAGTCGGCGACCTCCTGCGGCTCGTCGGCGGCCGCGCCCAGCACCTTGAACCGCGGCAGCGTTCCCGTCCGCTTGAACTCGGCGGCTGCGGACGATGAGTACCCGTCGTGGCAGTACGGCGAGTACCAGCCGATGACCTTGGGCGGCGGCCACACCTTGCTCAGCAGCACGCCGTTTACGACGAGCGTCTGGCCCTTGGCCGGCTGGAACGCGCCGATGATGAAGGATGTGATATCGCCGTTCTTGGGATCGATCACGCCGGCGCCGGGGCCGGAGCGGATTGTCAGCACCAAGTCGTTGACGCCCTTCTGGAGGATCATCGTGTGCTCCCAGTAAGGATGCTTGCCTTTGTCGTCGGGCTTGCCCTGGAGTATGCGGAAATAGGCGACGATGGGCTTGTCCGCCGTAAGGGTGGCCTTGAGCGTCTGGAAGGGCTTCCAGTTGCCCTCGACGGGGATATTCGTCGTGGCGACGACGGGCCAGTCGCCGCCGTCGAATGTGAGCTTGAGGCCCGACGCGCCGGCGGCCGAGCCGGTGACGATCTCGACCTTCGGCGCGGGCTGGTCGGTCTTGACCTCGGGCAGCTTGGCGGGCGACCAGTCGGCCGCGCCGGCGGCGTCCTTGAAGTCGAACAGCACCGTATCCTCCGATGCGGCTTGCGACGCGGCGGGTGTTTGAGCGCAGGCACGGATCGGAGCCAGGACCAGTATTCCGGCCAGGGCAGCAAGCAGCGCGATTTCAGAGATTTCTGCGAGTGGTTTCATAGTAAGGCCCTTTCGATTGCAGATGCGTCCATCCTACTGAGTCAATCGCGAACGGCAAGCGCCCGTCAGCTTCGGTCGGTGCAGGTCGAGGCAATTGCCCTTGGAGAGCGGCCTAAGTAGAATGAGGCCCGCTATGAAATGGATGCCACCTGGCGGCAGGCCGTGGAACTACAAGTTCCTCGCGATGGCATTTCTCGCGGGGCTCATCGTTCAAGCCGCGATCCTCTTGGCCGGATCACTCGACGGAAGACCAGACTGGCGATGCGCATTGGTCTTCACCGTGTTTGATGTCGGGATCATCATCCGTGCGCTCGTGGCTCGGTCGCGCGGGGAGATCGGACGCGGCTGGCTGTTCTACGCTGAACTATGCGTCTTCTTCGTCCCCCTGGTAGCACTTGTCCTTTATGTCGCGGACCGATTCGCCAGATGATTGCCAGCCTATCGCAGTCGTTCGAGCATGATACGCGCCGGCATGAAGTTGGGGTTCGCCGCCAGCGATAGCCTGATTTCCGCAGTTGCGCCCTTCACATCGCCCTTGCCCGCCAGGCCCAGCGCGACGAGGTAATGTCCCTGCTCGGCCGGGGCGAGGCCCTGCTTGGGGTTGCCGGCGATGGCGAAGAAGTCCGGCACGGAGCCGGCCCTTAGCATGTTGCGCCCGGCGCGGACCAGCCCGTCGAAGAACGACCTGGCCCGCTTGCGGTCTCCGAGCTTGAGGCACGAAAGGCCCTGCCAGTACGCCATCGGCGTGCCGGCGCGGTCTCGCTCCAGCGACTGGCGGAACGCCTTGCGGGCCTGGTCGCGCTCGCCGAGCGCCTCGTGGCCCAGGCCGATGAAGTGGTACACCTCGGCCTCGCGTGCCCGGTCGTAAGGCCGGCCGAACTCGAAATTGGCCGGATAGAGCGCGGCGTGCTGGTACTGCTTCAGCGCCTGCTCGCGGAAAGCCGCGGCGGCGAGCTCGCGGCCCTTGGCCAGGCACGCATCGACGTAGAGGTCATGGACCTTCCGCTCCGCGCCCTCCCAGACGTGGAAGTGGTGGCCCGCCAGGAGTTCCAGCGCCTTGTCGTAATGGCCCAGGCGGACGTGCAAGGCAATCCGGCGAGTAAGCGCATCGTCGCGCTGGGCGACGACCTCGGCATTCTTCTCCATGATCGCAAGTCGGCTGCGGGGAGCCGCGCCCTGGGCCTCAAGCAGCGCATCCAGTTCCGCGAAGAACCGCGGCTCGGTGCCATCGAGCGCGACCGCCTTCTTCATGCTCGCGACGGCGCGGCTCACGTTCTTGTCAAAGCGCGCATACGCAATCGCCAGGTTGCGGTGGACCATCGCGAACTTGCCGTCGCGCCGGCGCGATTCCTCCCACGCGGCCATCGCCTGGAGAGGCTGGATGTCGTAGAGCAGGTTGCCCAGGTAGTAGGGCGCGCGTGCGTCGCGCCCGTTGCGGCGCATCGCCTCCTGGAGCACGCCGATGGACTCCAGCCTGTGCGGGAAGCAGTAGTCCGGCGGCAGACGGCCGGCGCGGCGCCAGGCCCGATTCGCGCCGGCCGTGTCGTCCTTGCGATCCAGCAGATGGCCAAGCGTGTAATGCACCATCGGGTCGGCGCTCTCGCCGATTCGGTTGAGGACGCCGATCGCTTCGTCGATCATGCCGCAGTGGACGTAGTCGTAGGCCAGTTCCAAGTACGACTGCGCCTTTCCGCCCATCAGTGCGCCCAGCGCGGCCAGGCTGGCGGCTACCTCTTGCTTTCGTCCCCGGCCGTGCGATGTGAGGATGCGCTCATTCAGGGCAAGGAAGTCCAGCGGATCGATTGCCAACGACTTGGCTGTCAAGGCGTCGGCCTCGTCGAGCCGGTCCGCCTTCCGGAGGAGGATCGCCTTCAGGTCAAGCGCCTTTGTCGAGTCGGCGTTGAGCGCCAGGCATTGGTCGACGAAGTCCGTCGCCGCGCCAAAGTCGCCGTCCTCCAGGGCCATCTCCGCCAGCACGTAGTGCGCGGATGACCGCCAGGCCATGTTCCACGCGGCCCTGTTGAGGGCATCGCGCGCGGCCTTGCGGTCGCCGAGCCACCGAAGCGCCAGGCCGAGGTAGTAGTGCGGCTCACCATCTCGCGGCCGCGTGTAGCGCGCGGTGAGCCTTCGCACGGCCGTCTGGAGGTGGGCCCGCGCCTGCTCGAACATGCCGCGCTTCAGGTAGAGGATTCCCAGCGCGGTGTTGGTCCTGCTGTCGAGCCCGTCGCGCCGGAGGGCCTCCTCGTAGTACGGGTAAGGCTCAAGCGCGTGGTTGTGGAACTGCTCCACGCGCAGGCCGGCCAGGTACAGTTCCTCGTTGGTCTTGATCTTGTCCGGCGTCGGGATCGGCGTGACGACTTCAGGCATTGGCGCGGGCTTGCGTCGGACCGGATTGTAAGAGACCAGTTCCCTTCCATCCGCAGATTGCACAGCAGCACGAAAATCGACCTCGCTCGCTCCGCGCGGAAGCGGCATCTCATGCGCGAAGGGCCTGTCTGGGCTGATGTCGATCCGCCGATGGAAGACAACCTTGCCGCGGCACTGAAGAAGGACCGTGGCGCCTCGATGCTCGCGCGTCGTGTTGAAAGCCATGCGCACGCGCCGGGCCGGCCCCACCTCAAGGTTGACGGCCGCATCGGTGCTGGCGTTCTTGATCCCGCCAAGCTCGCGCACCGGATACCAGTACGACTTGACGGTCTTCGTCTCGTACGGCCCGATCCAGCTATAATCCGGCTGGTTGTCGGAGTACACGCCGGCCATCAGCTCGACGTACGGGCCGTCGCCGTCGGTGAGGATGCGGTCCCACGCCGCCCCGGTCGTGCCGCTGCCCCAGGTGAAGAACTTCTTGCCCGGCGCGACGTGATGGTCCGCCACGTGGACGGTCCCCGCGTGCCGGCCGTGATCGTATCCGCCGAAGAAGTCCTCGTCCCCGCCCCATGCGAAGATGGAGATATGGCTGGGGTGGTTCTTCCACCAACTCACGTCAACGCCGGCCGTGAAGTCGACGTTGGCATACCGCTGCCGCCCGATGGGCCAGCTTATGAACTCGCGCTTGGCGTGCTGCGTGCCCCACTGGACCGACGGCGGGAATATGACCTGATAGTTCTCGTTTACATGGACGGCCAGGTTCGTGAAACACAGGAACGAGTTGGTCAGAGGAGTGCGGTTGACCAGCGTGATGGCCGTCTCGACCAGCGAGCTATCGGGCCGAAGCGTCGTCGCCACGAGCCACTTCATCCGGTGGCGCGGCTCGATCTCGCCGACCACGAGCGTCGCGCTGCCGTCGGCGTTCTCGATGAGCCTGTAGTCGGATGGCATGAACGTGGAGGCCCGATGATGGTGCGGCAGGTCCCACTCCGCGCCGCCGGAGATCCACGCGCCGGCCATTCCGATCAGCGCCGGCTTGATGACGCTCTGGCGGTAGATGAAGTCGTAGCCGTTGGTCTTGTCGCGCCCGGCAAAGAGCCTGCCGCCGATCTGGGGCAGCGCGACAAGCTCGACGTAGCGGTTCTCCAGGTACACCGCCTGCCACGCGCGGTCTTCCTTCTCGACCGACAGCCTGTCCAGCATGGCCAGCGGATAGACCGGGCCGCGCGCGCCCTGGTACGATCTTCCGGCGTAGAAGAGCGGGCACGGGTCCGGCCGGCCCAGCGGATACGTCGGCAGCACCAGCGGCGCCTGCCGGATGGAAGCTCGGGAGTTGCCCATTCCAGTTCCTCTTGGCGAACGTCAATGTGCGGCGCGGCCCGCGATGCCCTTGAGCATCTTCAGGTGCTTGCTCGATAGCCTCCTGGCCGTCGCCGCGAACTTCCTGGCCAGCGCGGGCGTGTACCATCGCCACGGATAGTTGTACCGCGCGAAATCATTCACGGAGTAGTTGTTGACCACCGTGATGCTCCTGGGCGACAAATACAGGCGCGTGGTCTCGACGCTGTAGCCCTTCTTGATCTCCCTGGTTACCCATTTCGGCTGTGCATCCAGCAGCGAGAGGTCGTTCTTGAGTTCCCAGGCGTCGGCGAACGTGCCATCGGGCTTGATGAAGAACTTCCCGCCCTCCATGTCGATGTACATCCACTTGCCTTCGACGAAGGCCTCGACGACCCCGTGGCCGGCGAAGTACTCCAAGCTCGGAAGATACTGGCCGAAGTGCCCGACGTACCTGGCGGGTACGCCCGCGATCTGGCACAGCACGATCATTGTCCGCGCCATCTCGTTGCACTCCCTGCTGCCTTTCTTTATGAACTCCTCCTCCGTTCCGCCGAAGAAGACGGTCTTAGGGTCCACGGGCGATGGAAAGTTCTCGGGGATGTCACGGCAGAACCGCATGAGCGCAAGCGCCTTGGCCCTGGGGGTGCGGCACCCGCGCGTCTGGCGCTCCACGATCTCCTCGAGCTTCTGGCGGCTTCCTCGTCTATAAGTTGCCTTGGTGGGTGTGAAATCCGTGTAGATGTACTCGGCCGTCTGATCGTTGAGCCAGATCTGCTCGTCCTGCATCACGGCGTCCACCGAATCGGGCGGGTAGGCCATCGCCGAGTTCGTCACGCTCCGCTCGAACCCCAGCCGCGTCGCGAGGTCCTTGATCGGGAGTCTCCTGCCTCTGAACAGTTGGAACTTCATGTCATGTTCTCCTATGGCAATTCGGGACACCATACCCGTTTCCAGCCGTCGAACACACCGGCGGCCGTGGCGAATCTCCCCCTGGTCACAGTCTGATCCGATGAACGAATTATTGCGTTTCGCAAAAGTAATGTAACGAAAACGCCGATATATGAAGCATGAGACCA
>JBHGBE010000082.1:0-20064 GCA_041946855.1 Phycisphaerae bacterium
CCGAGACGCCTTCGCTCCTGCATCGGGCCGGCGGACATACGCTTGTTTTGGGCCTAGAGCTTCACTTCAGAGCCGCTGGCCGCCGACTCGTAGATCGCGCACAGTATCTTGATCATGTCCACGCCTTGGCGCGTGGTCCAGATCGGTTCGGCCCTGCCCAGCACGCAATCGATCCAGTGGGCCAGGTACTGCCCGTGCGTCGAGAGGGCGGGCTTTGCCAGCCGCGGCGAGATGTCGCACAGCGTGCCCTCGATCTCGGTGAAGAGCTTCAGCTCGCGCTCGCCGGTGAGCGAACAGCCGGACTTCGTGCCGCGAAGCTCCGCGAAGTGCGTCTCCGTGTCGATGTTCGACGCCCAACTGAACTCGATCTGGAGCGACGCCCCGTTGGCGAAGCGGATGAAGCCGCTGGCCAGGTCCTCCACGTCGATGACGCCCTCGTCCTTCTTTTCGCCGAACTGGCTGTGGACCGAGTCGGAGACGGATGTGTGGGCGAACTTCTGGTAGGTCATGCCCGTCACGCTCACCGGGCGCGGGTTGCCCATGAGCCACATCGCCACGTCGATGTAGTGAACGCCCAGGTCGATCAGCGGCCCGCCGCCCGACATAGCCTTGTTGGTGAACCAGCCGCCCTTGCCGGGAATGCCGCGCCGGCGGATCCAACCGCACCGCCCGGTGTATACCTCGCCCATGTGCCCGGCCGCGATGTACCGCCGCATGAACTGCACCGACGGGTTGAAGCGGTTGTTACGCATGACCATCAGCACGCGCTTGTTCTTCGAGGCGGCGTCGGCCATCTTCTGCGCCTCGGCGACGTTGACCGCGTCGGGCTTCTCCGTCAGGACGTGCTTGCCCGCGCCGAGCGCCGCGACGGCGATCTCCGAGTGCAGTATGTTGGGCGTGCAGACGTCGACCATGTCCAGTTCGTCGAGCTTGACCATCTCGCGGTAGTCGGTGAAGACGCGCTTGATGCCGTGGGCGGCGGCGAACTTCTCGGCCTTGGCCTTGACGATGTCGCACACGGCCGTGATCTCGACATCGGGATGCGCCAAGAGCGGCTCCGCATGGCCCCAGTTCCAGCAACCGCCTATCCCGACCGCACCCAGCTTGAGCTTCTTGGACGGCTTCTTGGACACTGTGAGTTCCTTTCGTGATCGCCCGTCTCCGTCGGGCTGCGGACAATGTAGATGCCTCTCCCGGCCGTGTCAACGCCGGCAGGCGACTATCGGCTTTCCACGTAGATGAATATCTGGTTGAATGACATGAGCGGACAGGCGCAGTTGTCGGGAAGGAGCAGGCAATGGACTGGCACGAGCTCTGGTTGGCCGGCAGGAATGCCGAGGCAAAGCCGATCCTGGAGAGTAAGGCCGTTCGTGAATCTCCTCCGGGCCAGGCGACGCTCTTTCTGGGCGCAGTCAGGTCACTTCTGGAGGCAGACAGAAGGCACATCGACGCGGCCGTAATAGCCACACAATCCACTGTTCGCCCTGACCTCGTAATGGCCGTGTCCGGATGCGTGCTCTGGGACATCGGCCTGAAGGACGAAGGCGCGGACAGAATGCGGAGAGCAATCGCGATTTCCACCACTGCGGATAACCTGGATACGGCGGCTACCCGGTTTCAGAAGGAGAATGCGTATGCCAAGGAAGCCATCCTCCTTTTCGAGGAACTCCTCAAGCTTAACCCGGACGACCCCGACAAGATAGTCGGGCGTGGATGCGCGAGGGAGCGTTACGCATTGCTCCTTCTGGGACTGGCCAAAGCCGACTTCGAGTCCGCCGTTGCGGCTGACCCGAAGTCAGCAACAGCCCACTATGAACTGGGAAACATCCTTGCCCTGCTGGATGAATTCGAGAAGGGGCTTCCTGAATTCAGGAGGGCAGTCGAACTTGGTAACTGGCGGCCGGAGTGCGCCCATGCCGGCGTCGCTTACTGCCTTCAGAGGCTGGGCAGGCTTGAAGAGGCCAAGGAGGCAGTCGCTGAATGCTTGCGTATCAAGCCTGACTATGAATATGCGCTGGGCCTAGAGCGCCAGATCGGCGCGGCGCTAACTGGCGGGTCGCACTGACTGCCGGATGGACTGGCCACAGGGCAGCGGGAGCTTTATTCGCAGGCGCGAATCTGGTTGAATGAGAAGCGACGCATCTGTGAAAGGACAGAGGAATGGCCCGAATTCGTCTGGCAGGCGTGTTAGCCGTGGTGGCCGCGGTGGCGTTCTTGTGTATGGGAATGAGTGGCGGACAGGGCCGCGCGGCGGATTCGCCCGCGACGAGGCCCGCGTCGGCCGAGAAGCTCATCATGGGCTTCGAGAAGGCCGAGATCGAGAACAAGAAGCAGGGCCGCGCGTGCTGGACGTTCATCGAGAAGGCCGACGACGGCTACGACTTCTGGACGCCGTTCGAGTACGGGGAGGTCGGCAGCCGAGCCTGGACGTGGCGCTGCCGCCCGGGACAGGTCACAGAGGGCAAGCTGGCCCTGGCGACCCGCATCGGCCCCGGCGGCAGGGGCGGTCCGAAGTTCCAGTCCACGCCCATCATCGACCGCTACTACCCGATGCTGCGCAATGGCGAGACGCCCATCGTGATGAACACGTTCGGCTTCCTGGCGCAGAGCGGCCTGGGCATTGGCGACTGGGCCGGCTACGACGTGCTCCGCGTCGACCTGCGGGCGGAAGGCGCGGCCAAGATCTGGCTGTGCGTCGAGGATGACCTCATCGAGCCGCCGGTGGTGTGCGAGTACGACGCGCCGGCCGGCAAGTGGGTCACGCTGGAGATGGACCTGCGTGCGGCCGTCAAGGAGCGCGGCCTCGACCTGGCGAAGATCGCCAACTTCTGGATCCTTGGCCGGCCAACTCAGACGACCGACATCCGCGTGGACAACATCCGCGTGGCCGTCGCCGATTCGCCGGCCGCACTGGAGGTGCTGCGGGATGAACGCTCGATGAAGCTACCCGCGATTGACCAGCCGGCCAAGCCTGTCGTCCCGGCCCTGCCTGCCGATGTCAAGCCCAACCGCGCGGCCGTCAAGCTCGGCGAGCCGATAATCGTCCCGCGCGCTACGATGGCGCCCTTCGGCTGGATCGCCGCGTACGACAACGACAGGCTCCTGCTGGGCCACAACCTCAACGGCAAGCCCGGCGTGAGCTTCACCAAGGACGGCGGCGCGACGTGGGAGTCGCTGGCGGCGCCGGCCGTCGCCAACCTCGACCACGGCACGGCCCGCGGCAGCGTGGTCGATGAGACAGGCGACGTGATCACCGTCTCCAGCGGCCTGGGCTGCGCGGGCGTCGGCGTGGCAAGCCCCAGGCAGTTCCTCTCCAAGTACACCTTCACCGGCAAGGCGTGGGAGCTCCGCACGCCGCCGGCCATTCTCGACTGCGACATCCGCCACTGCGGCTCGACCGATTACGTCGTCCGCCTGCGTGAAGGCAAGCACGCCGGGCGGCTCTGGGCCGTCTGGGGCGAGATCGACCGTTTTCGCACGCTCTGCGCCCACGCGAAATACTCCGACGACGACGGCGCGACCTGGCAGGTGCTCGGCAAGGGGGCGCTTGTGCCCGGCTCGCGCGAGTCGCACTTCAACTACAACACCTACGGCTACCAGCAGCCGCGCTGCGCGCCCTACGGTGACGGCATCGCGGTCTTCTGGCAGGACGCCCGCGGGCTGATGTGGAACCGCATGGAAGGCGACCAGTGGGCCACGGCCGAGGTCATCGACGCAACGGCCGCGCCGATCCTCGCCCCGACAGAGAACGAGAGCTTCCGCGTGCCCGGCTCGTGCGTGACGCGCGGGACCAGCGAGGTGTTCCTCACCGCGTGGAAGGTCCCCGGCGTGCTGCGGTGGGATGGGTCCAAGTGGCAGCGCGAGTGCGCCGACGCGACCGACGCCGGCGTGCTGACCCTCTGCGGCGGAAAGCAACTGATGTTGTTTACAGCCGGTTCCACGGAGCAGCCGCCGCCCCGCAGACGGGTCACGCTGATGAAGGAATCGTCGGTCCTCTGCTACCAGCGCAAGGCCGACGGCTCGTGGGCAAAGCCGCTGGACCTTTCCGGCGGGCCGGTGAACATACTTGAGTATCGCCAGATCACGGCCCTGGCGGCGCCGCAGTACTCGCCGCCGAACTTCGCGCCCGTCGCCTGGTCAGACAAGAGCTCGGTGAAGATCGTCAAGGTGCCGGTGCAGCCGGACTGAATCAACGCAGAGGGCGCAGAGGACGCAGAGAAGTTGAAGAAGAAGGGAAAGACCGACCCGGTTGAAGACCCCGCCGCCCGCGCGTAGCATTTGACAGAGGTCTTTGTGGGGCGGCAAGGGGCCAAGCTAAGGAGTGTTTACCATGAAGCTGACGATTTCGATATTGGCGGCGGCCGTGCTCCTCCTCGGCGCGCTGGGCGCGGTGACTTTGTTCGCCGCCGCCGAGCCAAAGGAGAACACGGTAACGGTGAAGGGCGAGGTGGTTGACCTGTACTGTTATCTGAGCGTGGGGGCGATGGGCGAGAAGCACAAGGAATGCGCCGTCACCTGCGCCAAAGCGGGCAACCCGATCGGCCTGGTGACTGAGAAGGGCGTCGCCTACATTCTGATGGGCAAGGACATGGCCAACCCGATGCGCGACAAGTTCATCGAGAAGATGGCCTCCACCATCACGGTCAAGGGCAAGGTCGTCGAGAAGGGCGGCCTGAAGGGCATCCAGGTGGAATCCATAGAATAGATCAGTGGGGAGTAGGGAGTGGGGAGTTGTTGACGTCACCGGACAATCCACACCCTACTCCCTACGCCCTACTCCCCACACCCGCCATACCACGCCCAACTCGGTACTTTGCCACTAGGCGCGGCCGGCTTTCATGTCGTAACGTGGGCGCTATGAAATCACTCACCAGGCACCTCACGTTCAATATTCCATCGCGTATGGCCTTCGTGAACATCACGCCGCAGGTCGAGGAGGTCGTCGCGGCCAGCGGCGTCCGCGAGGGGCTTGTGCTGATCAACGCGATGCACATAACGGCCAGCGTGTTCATCAACGACGACGAGCCGGGCCTGCACGAGGACTTCAAGCGCTGGCTGGAGGAGATGGCGCCGTTCAACTCATCCGCCGAGCACTACCGCCACAACCGCACGGGCGAGGTCAACGCCGACGCCCACCTCAAGCGCCAGGTCATGGGCCGCGAGGTCGTCGTCGCGATCACGGCCGGCAAGCTCGACTTCGGCCCCTGGGAGCAGATCTTCTACGGCGAGTTCGACGGCCGCCGGCCAAAGCGAGTCCTGGTCAAGGTGATAGGGGAGTAATAGGTCGGAAGTGGGGAGTAGGGTGTGAGGTGTGGGGCGTAGACCGTCCGCTGACCGTGATAACTCCCTACGCCCTACTGGCCACTCCCTACTGTTTCTTCAGCGGCTCCACCGTCAGGTCCCACCCGGCCGGCTTTTCGGGGCTGAAGATCTTCTGGTCGAACTTCTCGCCGGTCTTGATCTCGCTGAACTCGCCGGACTTGACCGTGCCGTCCTTCTCCGTGCTGACGAGCTTGACCGGCAGGTTCGTGTCGCGGTCGATCCACATCTGGAGCTTCGTGAAGCCGACAGACTTGGCGTTCGCGGCCCGCGGCGTCAGCTCCAGATAGACGGTGTTCTTGGGGTCATCCGCTGCCGGCGCGCGGGTCTTGACCTCGAAGAACTTGATCACCTCCGCCGCCTTCTGGCCGAATGGCAGCGGGAAGGGCCCCTGGCCGACGCGGAGCGGTTCGACCTTCTCGCCGGCGGCCGCCACCTGGTAGCGGGTCATCTGGTTGATCCTGAACTTCATCACGGTGAACCACTGGCCGTCGAGGGCGTAGAGGACGCGCTCGGGGAAGGTCTTCTTGTTCAGCAACTCGCCGCCGGGGCCGACATCGGCGCGGGTGACCTTGTCGAAGCTGATCAGCAGCTTCATCGGCTCCTTGTCGGTGTCCTTCTGGTAGGACAAATCCCCGGTGCGGATCTCGACGGACTCCTCGGCGGGGTTGGAGGTCGTGTACAGGACCTTTGCGGTCAGCGTGGGGAACTTGTCGCCGGCCGCCTGGAGGTCATCCAGAATCTTCTTTTCCGCCTGGCCCACCGTCGGAGTGTCCGTCGGCGCCGGGCCAGTCGATGGGGCAATCGTGGCCGGTGCTGGAGCGGCGGTCTGGGCGAAGGCCGCAAGGCCGATTGCCAGCATCAACGCGAGGCAAAGCGTGCGAGTCATTGTCATACCCTTGGCTTTCTGGTTACACCCTCAAGCATAGGAGGCCCGCGGGCGCTGCCGATGCCCGATTGTCATCCGCCATTTGCAGATCGTCAACCGTCAATCGCCTCAATCGCCGATCGTCTATTGAGACACTTCCTCGGCCGGCTTGTTGGCGAAAAACCGCCGCCAGACGGCCGGGGCGATCTTGGACAGCGCGATGAGGACCGCCAGGCCCAGGAACGCCAGCGGCGCGACCCACTCATATTCCCTGCCGATGGCCACGGTGATGAAGAAGAACGTCGCGTAGCGCACGAACCGCCCGATGAAGTTGGCGGCCGCGAACTTGGCCCGATGATAGCCGTAAATCGCCGAAAGCATCCGCACCACGTCGACCGGTATGTGGACGATGTTGAAGATCACCATGATGCTGAACGGCCCCTTGTCGAACCACCTCGCGGCCGCGCGGTATGTCCGCGTGTGGCGGACCTTCGCGATGCGGCGGTATCGCAGCAGGAGCAGGAAGACGTGGTAGTCGTTCAGGTTGGCCACGGTCGAGGCCGCCGCGCCGCCCGCGCAGATCAGGGCGAAGCCCGCGAGCCTATTGCCGGCGATGCCCGCGCCGGTCGCCATGAGCGACACCATGAACCCCGTCGGCAGGGGGATGAACGTCGTGCAGAGCGAGAGATACAGCATCATGAACAGGAACTTCGGCAGCCAGTCCGCCCGCGCGAGCGCATCCGCGAACTGCCCGCCGGCCGCCGTGATGGCCGCCAGGAACTCGTGGAAGTGATTGAGCTTCGCGAAGGACTTGAATATCCGCCCCGTGGCCATGAGCATGTCCCAGAACGGGCCGGGGTCTTCCCGTATCATCAGCGCCAGGGGAACAGCCGCCGCCAGGAAGAGCACGCCGTAGACGGCGAGCCATCCGCGGACGGACACGCTCTGGGGCAGGTTGGCGTCCCCCAGCGTGTCCTCAGGCGCTATGTCGGGTGATCTGGCCATCTTTCATGTACACGATGCGGTCGGCGCAGGCGGCGGCGTCGGCCGAGTGCGTTATCATCACGATGGTCTGCCCGCGCGAGCGGTTCAGGTCGCGGAAGATGCCCAGGAGGGCCTCGCTGTTGGCCGAGTCGAGGTTGCCCGTCGGCTCATCGGCCAGCAGAATCGCCGGCCGGTGCGCCAGCGCCCGCACGACCGCCAGCCGCTGCTGCTCGCCGATGGACATCGCCCCGGGCTTGCGGGCCTTGAGGTGCGCCACGCCCAGGGCCTCGAAAAGCTCGCCCACCTGGCCTCCGTCGCGCACGCCGCGGACGGAAAGCGAGATGGCCACGTTGTCGGCCGCGCTCAGCACTGAGATGAGATTGAACCTCTGGAAGACAAAGCCGATCTTCGACCGCCTCAGTGCGTTGCGGGCAGCGGCGGAATCGTGTACCTCCGCGCCCTCGATCGCGACGACACCCATCAGCCCCCCGGCTTCATCCCGGTCCGGCTCGGTCATCAGTCCCAGCACGTGCAGCAGCGTGCTCTTTCCGCAGCCGCTTGGCCCCATGACGGCCAGGAACTCGCCGCGCCTCACCGCCAGGTCCAGCCCGCGGAGCACGTGTACCCGCGCCGGCCCTCTTCCGTAGGACTTGTGGAGGTCTTTGGCTGTCAGGATGTGGGCACTCTGGTTCAATCTGCAATCTACAGTCTGCAATCCGCAATCACTCCAGCGTCAGCGCCTCGACCATGTCAACCTTCGTCGCCCGCCACGCCGGGTAGATGGCGCTTGTTACCGAGCCGACGAGCGCGACGCCCGCCGCGATGACCACCCACTGCCACGTGATCGTCACCGTGTACAGAGGCAGGAACAGCTCGATGAGCCACTTGGCCAGGAAGCTCAGTGCGATTCCGCCGGCCGTCCCGGTCGCTGTCAGTATCCAGCCCTCGTCGAGCACCTGGCGGAGGATGTAGCCGCTCGATGCGCCGAACGATTTGAGTATCGCGATCTCCCGCGTCCGCTGGAGGACCATCATGTACAGCGTTACCATGATGAACAGGAACGCGATGATCATCGCGATGATGTTGACGATGTTGATGTAGCGGAACATCGGGGCGAACGTCTCCTCGAGCTTCGCCCGATAGCGGCTGACCGGCACGGCCTCGACGAAGCCAAGCCGCTTGTCCGTCAGGGACAGGGCCTTGATCTTCCTGGCGGCCGTGGAAGCGTCCACGCCGCCGTTGAGCTTGACGAACATCAGCGTGCTGCGTGAGATGTCGTTTTCGCCGAAGATCGACTGCGCCGTGCGGCGCGGCATGAACACGCGGCCCATCGCGCCGTCCGGCACGATGCCGACGATGGTCCATTCGTGGTTGGCGGCCGTCACCCTCTGGCCGACCTTGTAGCGGCCTTTGGCGGCAAGGCGGGTGTCGATGACGAGTTCCAGCCCGCCGTGGGGGCCAAGCTGCGGGTCGGGGTCAATCATCTCACCCGGACCCGTCGCGCTGGCCGGCGCGGTCGACGGCCCAAGCAGCCCCTCCAGCCACTTTGCGAACTTGCCTTCGGGATCGAAGAGCCGCCCGCCGGGGAGTATCTGCCGGCCGCCCGTCAGCGTGTGCCACTGGTCGCTATCAACGCCGACGGCCGTCTGGTCCGGGCCTTTCTGGTCAAGCTGGACCTTCTGTAGATAGACGGGCACGACGTGCCTGGCAAGCCCCGTGTCGAGGATCCGTCCGCGCCAGTCGTCCCTGACGCCCATGCCCATGCGGGTGACGATGTCGGTTCCCCAGTCGCGAGGGTAGACGATCAGGTCGGCGTCCACCGCCTCCCACCTGTCGGCCACCTCGCCCAGCGTCCCGCGGGCCAGGCCGCTGAGCGTCACCAGCATGCAGATGCCGATGCCGATCCCCGCCGCGCTCAGCGCGCTGCGGAGCTTGTAATGCATGATGTTGGCCAGCGGCAGGTACGCCATGCGGAGAGTCTAACAAACAAACGGGGACGCACGCCATTGGCAAGCGCACGAACCTGACCAATGGCGCGCGTCCTTGTTATGCCACTACGAACAACTCAGGACTCAGAACTCGCAACTCGGAACTCAAAACTGCTTGGCCTCACTTGGCCGGGGCCGACGTCGCCTTGGGGGCCTCGGTGGCCTTCGGCGCCTCGGCCGTCGGGGCGGCGGACGTGGTCGGCGCGACCGTCGGCGCTAGCGTCGCCTTCGGCGTGGCGGCGGCCGTGGCCTTCGCCGTCGGCGTCGGGGCCGCCGGCTTGGACTCTTCCTTCGAGCAGTTGACCCCGATGAACAGCACCATGACGGCCAGCGCTACCACGACAGGCAGATACTTTGTCCAGGCCATGTTGATCTCCTTTCCCGCGTTAGCGGCTATGGCACTGAGTTCAATTGCAGATTGCAGATTGTAAACTGTAGATTGCGGATTGCAAGAATCGAGGAGCAGAAGTCTTACAGGCGGCGAGCCGCCAATCCGCAATCTGAAATCTGAAATCCTTCTACTTGGTCGCCGGGGCGTCCGCGAACTTCTTCATCATCTCTTCCTGCGCGGCCTTGGCCTTGCCCATATCGGCCTTGTAGTCGAACTGCGGCTTCAGCTCGCCGGTGACGGACGCCTTGAGCGCGGTGACGTTCTTGCCGAACACGGCCTCCAGCATGGCCTTCTCTCCGGGCCCGTCCTTGACGGGGTCCCTGCCGGCCTTGACCATCTCGGCCACCATCTTGTCGTCGGCCAGGACCTTGTCCATGGCGTCGAGCATCTTCTTGCCGTCCATGACTATCTGGACGCCGCCCTTGTCGGTCTTGGTGAAGCCCTCGACCTGGCCGAGCTTGCCCGGCAGCATGTACGTCGTATCGATCTTCATCTTGCCCACGAAGGCGGCCATCATGGGCTGTGCCTGCTGCCACTGCATCTTGGCCTTCTTGACCGCTTCGGCGACCTGCTCATCCGTCATCGGCTTGGGCTTGCTGGCAGGGCCTTCCTTCTTGGTGTCCATGAGCATCTCCAGCGTCATGCCGCCGGAGGCGTTCTTGGCCCACTTGACGTCGCTCTTGGAGGAGCCCTGGAATTCCAGCTTGTTCACGTCGGGGAAGTAGCCGGTCGCCTTGACGTGGATCCGCCCGTCGTCCATCACCTCGGACGACACATCCGCCCAGGCGTCCACGCCCTTGGTCTCGTCAACCAGCTCCCTGACGGCCTTCCTGGCGAGTTGCTTGGGGTCCGGCGCCTTGGCATCCGGGCCGGTGCTGAAGTCCGGCATCGGGGCAGCGATGTTGTCCATGACGAACTTCCCCGAGCCGTCGGGGTTGAGGGTGATGACCAGGGTCCTCTCGAAGCAGCCGGACGCCAGGCCCGCCAGAGCCAGGCACGTCAGCAGAACCGCGTTACGCATGTTGAGTCTTCCTGTTTTGATGCCGCCACAATGACATGCCCCGCCGGCCGGGGCGACAGGCGGAGATTCTACCGCGTGGGCCGGGCATGACAAGGCCGAAAACGGATTCCAATAACCTTTCGGCCGCCGGCCGGCAATAGACATACGACGGCCGGCGCGGGCGGACGCGCCGGCTGCCTTGCGCAGGAATCAGGTCAAACGAGCAGGAGGCCCCCAGGGCCTCCAAAGCCAAAGGAGAGCCAGAGCATGGGCAAGCACGTGATCGCGATGTTGGGACTGTTGGCGGTTGTGGGAATTGCGGCGACGGCCGCGGTGGCGGCGGATGAGCAGCCGGCGAAGGACCCGGCCGTCAGCAGGCCGGGCCTGGGGGCGCTGGCCAACCTGCCGTCGCTGACCGATGAGCAGAAGGCCAGGATCAAGGAGATCATGGAGGCGGCCCGCGCCGACGCCGAGAAGGCCGACGGCCGCGAGGCGAAGGTGAAGGCCATGCGCGACGCGATGGACAAGATCGTCAAGGACGTCCTGACCGACGATCAGCGCAAGGCCGTCGAGGACCTCAAGGCGAAGTTCGCCGGGGCCGGCGACATGATGGCCAAGTTCAGGTTGACGGATGAGCAGAAGGCCAAGGCCAAGGAGATCATCGAGGCCGCCAAAGCCGACGCCGCCAAGGCCGAGGGCCCCGAGGCAAAGATGAAGGTCTTCAAGGACGCCTTCGACAAGCTGGTCAAGGACGTGCTGACCGAGGAGCAGCAGAAGGCGCTGGAGGAGCTGAAGTCCAAGCTCGCGATCAACATTGATGAGATCAAGACGCAGCTTGAAAAGGTCAAGCTGACGGATGACCAGAAGGCCAAGGTCAAGGACATCATGGACGCGGCCAGGGCCGATGCGCAGAAGGCCGAGGGCGCCGAGGCCAGGATCAAAGTCTTCAAGGATGCGTTCGAGAAGGTCAAGTCCGACGTGCTGACCGAAGACCAGCGCAAGGCCGTCGGCGAGTTGCGGACCATGTTCGACACGGTCCGCGAACGGCTCATGCTGATGATCACCCGCGATGCCGCGCCGAAGGCAGAGGCGCCGCCCGCGCCGAGCAAGTAGCGGCCGTCAATCGGCAGCCGGCTCCGTCGCCGCCGGTCCCGTCGCCGGCGCGCTTGGTCCGATTCGCCGCGTCGGGAGCGTGGTCGGGCGCGGGCCGTCCTTGCAGTATCTGGCGATGAGGGCGGCCAGTTCATCTGCGGCGGCCGTCGTGCCGGCTGCGTCGCTGCCGCCGACGAAGATGGCGTCCCGCGACTGGCTGCGCGGGTCGTACGTGGCCGAATTGATGGACTCGACAGTCCCGATGATCCCGCGGCCGGGCCCGGGGAAGGCGGAGTTGACCTTCTCCAGCACCTTGTCGTACGCGAACGCGCCATCCGTGCCCAGGTGCTTGAGCAGTGAGTTGGTGTCCTCGCTGCCGACGATAATGATGTTCGGCGAAGCCGGCGTCATCGCCTCGCAATCGACCACCTCGTTGTCGAACACATCGACGACGTACCACTTGTCCATCGTCTCCTGGTAGGAAATGGAGTTGCCGTCAGGCTTGACGCGGACCTCCTGGTGGAGCTTCTTGAGCTTCACATCGGCGGCCGGCATGAGCGTGGGCTTGATGCCCACCTTCGTAAGCGCTGCGGCGATGGTGTCGGCGGCGGACTTGTCCGCGGCGTCGCGCCCGTAGGCGATGACCACCGGCCGTGCGATGAAGCTCGCCAGCGACGGCCGCCAGATGGACACCCAGACCTTCTGTGCCGCCGGGCGGATGAGGTAAACGCGGCCCTGGATCGGCGCGATGTCGGCCGTGATCGCGCCATCGGCAAGCTGCTGCGCGGAGAGCGTGTAGTCGATCTTCGGCCGGCGGTTGGCCGGATCGGACGCAAGGCGGATGCCGCCGTCGGCCTTCTTGCGGAGATCGGGCTTGTCGCCGGTGACATCCTCGACGGTGTAGTCACCCGGCGGCAGCTTGATCCTGAGCGACATCTTCATCGGCTTATCGCTGCGGTTGCAGGCGCAGGCGAGCCAATAGCCGTTGCCTTCCATCAGGCCGGCGTAGGTGTCCCACTCATCGTCCGGTCCGGCGACGTGGACGCGGTCGTCGATGGCCCACTTGTTCAGCAGCTTGCGGAAGAAGCGGCTGACCAGGTGGGCTGGCTCATCGCCCTTCCCTGACGCCTCGCCGGTGGCCTTGCGGGCCTCCGTGTCGGATGCGCCCTTGGGCGGCATCTGGATGACGGCCACGTTGCCGGCCTTGTTGATGATGCCCACCGCCACGTCCTTGGCCGCGCCCTGCGGCGGCTTGAGCGTGCCCTTGATGAAGACCCGCGAGCCTTCACTGGCCGTGTAGTAGAAGTTGGTGTTCCACTCTCCGACCGCCTGGCCTTCGGTGAACTCTGGCGCGAGGTCGTTGGCTGCGAAGCTGGCGGAGAGCTTTCCCAGCGGCATGTGCCAGCGATTTGACATGACGATGTTGTAGCCGCCCAGGTCCGCGAACTCCTGGAGCGGATAGACCTCGTCCTTGTTGCCGTATCGGCGCGGCAGCTCGTCGTAGCTGAAGCCGCCGCCGTTCATCAGTATGAGCTTGCCGCCGTCGGCGACGAACTGGCGTATCCGCTGGGCGTCGGCCTTGGAGATCGCCTGGCAGCAGTCGCCCATGATGATGAGCTTGTAGGGCGTCAGGTCCTTCGTGGCCGGCAGGTTCATGAAGTCGGCCGGTATGTTCGCGGCCCGCAGCGGGCGCATGGCCATCTCCTCGAAGTCGGCGAAGGGGCGCGGGCCGATGAATTCGAGGAAGAAGCTGGTCTCGACAGTCGGCACGAGCACCCGCGGCAGCAGCGGCTGGGCCGGGAGCCACAGCGGCGCAAGGCGGTAGAGCATCTGGTTTGCGGCCGAGGCGTAGATCGCCTGCCGCTCCATGTTCACCGGCGGCCCCTCGAACGCGCCCGGCTCGTAGAACGCCAGCTCGCCCGTCCAGCGGATGATCTTGTACTGCGGCGCCAGCTTCTTGATCATCTGCGTGCGGTGGAAGCTGTGGCACATGGCGTCGGAGTACCACTCGCTGTAGAAGCCCTTGGTGCCCTTGAAGACCGATGTGATGAGCTTGTTGTAGACCGTGTTGACCTCGCCCAGGCCAAGGTACTGGCGCGGCCCGGGCTTGTGGTCGAACTGACGCCGCCCGTCAACGTATGCGTACTCGCAGTTGAGCATGCACCCGCCCACGACGGCCGACTTCTGGAAGTGCCGCGCGACGCTGGCGGCGACCTCCGGGCTGTACCAGCCGAAATCGTCCAGGAACTCGCCCGTGTACCAAGACTGCGTGCCGAAGTCGCCCTTGGCGCCCCAGGTGATTATGTTGGGCTCAAGTGTCTTGCACAGCTCGCAGGCGCTCTTTACCGTCTGCTGCTGCGCCCAGGAGCGGAACTTGCGGAAGTTGGTCCACTCCGGGTCGAACTCGAAGAACTCCTTCTTGTACGGCTCCGGCGGCAGGACGTCCTCGAAGGCCTTGTAGCTCCGCTTCCATTCCTTGTTCAGCGCGTCGATGTCGCCGTACTTGCGGCCAAGCCAGCTCCAGTACTGTATGAGCGACTGGTCGTCATAGCCCTGGTCGTCGGGATGCCAGAGCTCCTCGTAGATGTAGTTGTCCAGCTTGTCGGGGTGTGCGCCGAGCTGGTTGGAGATCATCGTGAACGCCTCGCGTTGGATCTCCCTGCCCAGGGCCGAGTTCAGCGGCGGCTGGATGTTGTAGGGGTTTCGCCGGCCGCGGGCGTCCATCGTCGGCGTGCCCTCGCCCTGGACCGCGTGCGGCACGAACGACAGCACGTCGTGCTGGAGCAGCGACGCCAGGCAACGCCACGTGTACGCCACGTTCATCTCATCGACGACTTGCCACGGGTAGTCGTCGCTGTAGGAGAGCTTCTCCCAGTCGGGCTTGAAGAAGTGGTCCGAGCCGGCCGTCCTGTGCGAGCTGGTCAGCATGTTGGCCAGGCAGTAGAGGCTGACGTAGTCGGTGTCGCCCTTGACGTGGTTGTACTGGAGCTTGTGGTAGTAGAACGGCTTGCCGTTGAGCGAGAGGAAGTTGGCCTTCGTGTCGGCCGAGAGCGGCTCGTTGCGGACCTGCGCCGGGTCGCCCTGGACGAACGTCACCCGCCTGATGATCTCGCCGCGCCGCTTGATGATCTTCCACTCCCACTCGTTCATCAGCTCCTTCTCCTCCGCCGGGAGGATCAGCAGGTAGTTGATCTGCCAGCCGAGGTTGAGCTTGTCGTTCTGGTAGGGGTCCATCGCCTTGCGGACGTTGGCGAAGAAGCGGAAGTCCATCTTCCCGTCCGTCACAAGGATGTTGCGGAGCTGATACTGGTGGCTGCGGGCGTAGTCGCTGCCGAGGTCCTGCTTGCGGACGCGGCCGTTGATGTCCACGCCCATCGCCAGCGTGCCGCCGAACGGCAGGCCGTTGTAGCCGACACCGAGGATGACGTTGTAGTTGCCGTTGGGCAGATCGACGACGAAGTCGCCCGACAGGTCGTCGTCTATGTACAGCGAGCCGCGGCGCTCCTCCACGTCCTTCTGGTAGAGGTGGTTGGCGCCGAAGTGGAACGGGCGCGACATGCCGACCGCGTCACGCTCGAGCGGTGTCTTCAGGTCGAGTGCCTTCTTCCAGAACTCGATGTAGTCCCACCCCGCGGAGAACGACGAGAAGCACTTCTTGTCGTTGACCTCCATCCAGTTGGCGGTGCGCAGAAATGCCTGGTACCAGTTCTCGCCGCCGGGATCGACGGGCGGAATGGGAGGCAGGCCGGCCTCCGCGATGGCCTTGTCGTTCAGCGACGGGAAGTAGTTACGGCCGTAGACGACCTTCTCCCGCTCCGGGATGACCCAGCCGTAGCCCTGCGCCGGCGAGTAGTCGGTGTACTCGCTGATGCCGATGAACTCATCCTCCAGCTCCTGGTTGACCGGCCCGAAGTCAAAGAGGAACGTCCGCCTTGTCTTGTCCCGTGGCAGGACGTTGGCCCCCGAGAGCCTCATCGACTTGATGAGCAGCGTTGCCGAGGCGTTGTCCTCGCACCGGACGGTGAAGCCGAACTGGAAGCTCTCGCAGTCCTCGCCGAAGTAGTCCGGGAACGGGTAGTTGCACCAGCTCCACCCGTAGGCCGCGCCGCGGGCCTTCTGGAGGAAGAACACGCGAGTCAGCGCCTTGTGGATCCGCAGCCATTCCCATGAACCGAGCTTGTCGGTGCTCGAGCCGCTGGCGATCGTGGTGGAATTGTCCGCCCTCGTGTTCGACGGCTTGCCGTCCTTGTAGTAGCTGATGGAGGCCCGGTCGTGGTCGACCTTCAGCGACGGCGAATTGACGTAGGTGCAGACGGCCTTGCGCCTGGCCTGGTCGTTGACTAGGAATATCTCGATCGTGATCCGGCCGGCCTCGCTGCGGTTGGCCCACTCGATCTGGAGGTCATAGTCGAACTCGCAGTCGTAGGCGCGGTTGCTGGTCAGCGTGAATTGGGCGCCCTTCTTGACGTCGAGCCTGATGCCCTTCGGCGTGAAGGCATCGGCGGGGATGTTGGTCGTGTAGGCCTGCGCGTCGTTCCTCGTGATGTCGAAGTTGAGCGTCTGGTAGTGGGCCGGCGCCGGCTGCGCCGAAAACAGGACTGCTGCCAGTGCAAGGGCCAACTTCAAAGGCGAAGAGAGAACAGAGAAGAGGGAAGAGCCAAACAACCAGCGACCCCGGCGAGTCTCACTGTTCTCTCTTCTCTCTTGCGTCTTCGCTGTGTTCGAGCGGTCCATTTCCACCTCGGTGACCACGAAATAACGCCGCATGCATGCACATGCACTCTCCGTGATTGAACCCCGAAACGCAATCGCCGGGCCGAGCGCGGATGCGCGCATTGTGGCGTGGGCCTCTGGCCCGCGTGTCTCGCGGCCGTCTCGGCCGCGACCGCAGGCCAGACGCCTGCGGGACGCACGGGCGGGACGCCCATGCCACTACTCCAAGATGCACCGGCGGGGATGCGCTTCTATTCCACGGCCGTGCGGGATAAGATCGTCTTGGCCGGCCAGGAGCCGATGCGAGTGTCCTTCTCACTGGCGGACAAGGAGAACGGCATGTCTCGAATGTCTCTCTTCCCTCTTCTGTCTTCCCTCTTCGTTTTGGGCATCTTCGCCTCGCCCGGCGTGGCCTGGGCCGATGAGAAGGCCGAGGCCAAGGCCATCCTCGACGCTACCGGCGTCAGAGGCGGGCTCGTGGTCCACGTCGGCTGCGGCGATGGCAAATTGACGGCCGCGCTGCGGGCGAGCGACAGCTACATCGTCCAGGGCCTGGACGACGACGGTGCCAACGTCGAAAAGGCTAGGACGTACATCCGCTCGCTCGGCATCTACGGCAAGGTCACGGCCGGGAAGCTTGCCGGCGAGCGGCTCCCGTACATCGACAACCTTGTCAACCTCGTCGTGTCGGAGAACATTGGCAAAGTGCCGATGGACGAAGTGATGCGCGTCCTGGCGCCCGGCGGCGTCGCATATGTGAAGAAGGATGGCGCGTGGACCATGGCCGCTCCCGTCAGAAAGCCGCGCCCGAAGGAGATCGACGAGTGGACGCACTATCTCCACGACGCCAGCGGCAACGCCGTCGCCCACGACAGCGTCGTCGGCCCGCCGCGCCACCTCCAGTGGGTCGGCAGCCCAGCATGGGCGCGCCACCACGACCACATGGCCAGCACCAGCGCCTGCGTCTCAACCGGGGGAAGGATCTTCTACATCTTCGATGAAGGGCCGACGGACTGGGTCCAACTGCCCTCCAAGTGGTTCCTCATAGCACGCGATGCGTTCAACGGCGCGGTCCTCTGGAAGCGGCCGATCTCGTCGTGGTATCCGGCGATGTTCCCGTTCAAGAGCGGCCCGGCCCAGCCGCCGCGCAGGCTCGTGGCCGTCGGCGACCGCGTCTACGTCACGCTGGGCCTGAACGATCCGCTGGTCGCCCTCGACGCCGCCACGGGCCAGACCGTCCGAACCTATGAGAGCACCAAGGCCGCTGAGGAAGTCATCTTCTCCGACGGCGTCCTGTTCGTGCTTGTCACGGATGCACCGGTCGATTGGGCCACCTTCCAGCAGACCAGCAACAACATCGGCAAGGAGAAGGCCAAGGTCGCCAAGGACTGGTCGTGGAACGAGAAGCCGCGCCAGCTCATGGCCGTCAAGGCCGACTCGGGCGATGTGATCTGGAAGAAGGAGTACAAGGTCGCGCCGCTGACGCTGGCCGCGGATGGCGAGCACGTCTACTTCCACGACGGCGACAAGATCGTGTGCCTGGACCGCAAGGACGGCAGCGAGACGTGGAAGTCGGACATCGTCGCGGCCAGGAGTTCGGTCCCGGTCTTCTTCGGTTCGACGCTGGTGGTCTACGAGGATGTCGTGCTCTTCTTCGGCGGGACGCGGACCACGACGGCCCTGTCCGCAAAGACCGGCAAGGAGCTATGGACCGCCCCGCACCCGCCGTCGGGGCACAGCTCGCCCGAAGACCTGCTGGTGGTCGGCGGCCTGGCCTGGTCGGGGGCGACGGCCCTGACCAAGGATTCCGGCGTGTTCACCGGGCGCGACGTTCATACGGGCGAGGTAAAGGCCGAGTTCCCGCCGGATGTCCAGACCTACTGGTTCCACCACCGCTGCTACCGGTCCAAGGCCACGGACAAGTACCTGCTGCCGTCGCGGAGCGGCATCGAGTTCGTGGATGTGCAGGCAAAGCGCTGGACGATCAACCATTGGACGCGCGGCGGGTGCATCTACGGCATCATGCCGTGCAACGGGCTTGTCTACACGCCGCCGCACGACTGTGCGTGCTACATCGAGTCCAAGACCAACGGGTTCTGCGCCCTGGCGCCGGAGTCGAAGGCCAGACAGTTGCCGCCGAAAATTCCTGATGAGGGACGGCTCGAACAGGGACCCGCTTACGAGAATGTATCCGCGGACGAGGCGGCCGGGAAAGAGGATTGGCCGACGCTGCGCCACGACGCCGCGCGGAGCGGCGCAACTGCATCGGCCGTGCCGGCCGAGCTGACCCAGGCCTGGCAGGCCGACGTTGGCGGCAGGCTCACAAGTCCTGTCCTGGCGGCCGGCAAGGTCTACGTCGCCTCGATCGACGCGCACACGGTCCACGCGTTGGCGGCGGACAAGGGCAAGCCGCTCTGGACCTTCACTGCCGGCGGGCGGGTCGATTCGCCCCCGACCGTATACGATGGCCGTGTCATATTCGGCTCGGCGGATGGATGGGTGTACTGCCTCCGCGCATCCGACGGCGCACTGGCATGGCGCTTCCGTGCGGCCCCGGCGCACCAGCAGCTCATGTCCTACGAGCGGCTTGAGTCCGTCTGGCCCGTGCATGGCAGCGTATTGGTGCTCAATGGCGAGGTGCATTGCGTCGCCGGGCGGTCGATGTTCCTCGACGGCGGCCTGCGTTACCTCCGCCTCGACGCCAGGACCGGCAGGAAGCTCTCCGAGACCGTTATGGACGACAGCGATCCGGAGACCAGCAAGGACCTCCAGGCGAAGATCACCGGCCTGAACATGCCCACCGCGCTGCCGGATGTGCTGGCCAGCGACGGCAAGAGCGTCTTCATGCGTTCGCAGCAGTTCGACCTTGCGGGCAAGCGGCGGCAGATCGTCCCCGGCGGCATCAAGGCCCCCGAGGAGATCCCGCCGCACCTGTACAGCCCCGTCGGCTTCCTCGACGGCAATTGGTTCCACCGGGCCTATTGGGTGTTCGGGCGCGGCTTCGACTCCGGCCCCGGCGGCTGGCCGCGTGCGGGCCTGGCCCAGCCCTCGGGCAACCTGCTGGCCGCGGATGAGACGGCCGTCTACGGCTACGGGCGCAAGCCCAACTACTACATCTGGACCACGCCGGTGGAGTACCAGCTCTTCTCCGCGAGCAAGGAAGTGAGAAAGGACGTTGTCGTTCCGACCTCCGGCATGGCCCAGCCCGACCCCAACGCCCCCGAGGGCACGAGCATCAAGCGGCCGTCGGCCGTCAACTACAACTGGACGGCCGATGTGCCCGTGGCCGTCAGGGCGATGGCGGTGGCGGGCAAGACGATGTTCGTTGCCGGCCCGCCGATGCTCGTCAACGAGATGGAGGCCTTCCGCAAGCAGGGCGATCCGCGGATCGCGGCGAAACTGGCCGAGCAGGCGGGGGCGCTTCTTGGCGAAAAGGGCTCGCCCGGCGGCGTCCTGTGGGCCGTCTCGACAGAGGATGGCAAGAAGCTCTCCGAGCTTAAGCTCGACTCCCCGCCCGTCTTCGACGGCATGATCGCCGCCAATGGCAGGCTGGTCATCTGCACAAAGGATGGAAAGGTCGTTTGCCTGAGCGGGAAGTAAGGAGTGGTCACAGTGCGCTTCGACCTCAACATACTTCCTAGTTGTACAGCGCAACCAAAGCCGGCGGTTCAATGATAAGTGCTTGTCGACATTTGACTTACAAACAGCA
>JBHGBE010000083.1:0-19934 GCA_041946855.1 Phycisphaerae bacterium
GTATTGACGGTCGCGCCGAAGTTGTTGAACCAGATGATGTAGTCCGACATGTCGACCAGGCCGTCCTTGTTGGCGTCGCCCATGCGGGCCGTCGTATACGTGATGACGAGGCCCCCCGTAGCCGTACTGAAGTTCAGCGTGGTGTTCATAAATACGCCGTTGGAATCGCTTGTCCGCAGTGGCAGCGCGTTGCCCGTATAGAGGGCCATCCCCGTGTTCTGCCAGGCGCCGGTTGCCCACTTCTGGACAGCCATCGTCGCGTCGAACCTCGCCCATCCGTCGCCACCTACAAGCGTGACCCAATCATCGAGGTAGCAGCCGCCTCGGGCCGCTATTGTACCACTCGAGATCAGGTCACTCAGGACAGGAGTAACGCCGTCGGACGCCCACACGGCGTTCTCCAGCCGGTCCGCCGGGGTGAAACTCCACTTGTCAACCTGCGCGCCGGTCCAACTGGTGCCTGTTCCCGCGAGGTTGTCGAAGTTGGCGTAGAACCAGGACGCGCCGTACTGCTGGGACGACGGCACAGTCGTGTAAGACCATCGAAGAGCGGCGGTTCCATTGCCGACTTCCCAAGGCGCCGGAGAGTTGATCCGGCGAAGTTCCACGTTGGAGTAGCCGTTATTGCCCCACCACGTGTCCCTCATGCTCAGTTCGGCCGACTCCACGACCCCCGAGCCCGTTGTGATCACGGGCGGCATGTCGACCTGGAATAGCGCGTATCCGAAATACCAGTCCTGGTTCCATCCGGACAAGAGCACCCGCGTCGGCTCGGCCCCCGTGTTGATGGCCGCGTTGTTAGAGTTGCGGCCGGTGTAGGTCCACAAGCACGTGTTCTTGGAGTTGGTCGTGTCCGAGAAGGTGAACTGAAGTGTGTCACCAAAGGCGGTCGCCGACATGGCCGCCAGCACTGCCACTGCCACAATGGGTCTCTTCATAGCAAGGTCTCCTCAAGAGAAGGTCTCTCCAAACCATGTCAAGGGTCCAGGGCGTCCCGCTTACCTGTTAGCGCGTCCCGGGCATCGGCCCACGAGGAACCGCCGGCGCCGTTGACAGACCGCTGGCGCACCGCGTCCGGCCAATCTGAAGAGCCGGCGGGCAGACGGCTACGCCTTCTGAATTGACGCCAACCATCGAAGCACGCCGCAACGCGTGCCCCACAATGCCGTTCTGCTGCTTCGACTGTGCTGCGAGATGACGCCAACATCATACCGCGCTTGGCAGGTTCGTCAAGCGTTATCCTGGAAAACTGCGCAGACAAAACCGACTGCAAGCGCTCACGGCGACGCGAGCGACACCGGCCTGCGGCATCCGTGCCCTTTCCCAACACACTCAGAAACCAACCGCAGACGCCGGGGGCCGCGACAGACCCCACGTGGATCGCCGCCCGGGCGCACATGCGAATGCTGCGCCCGGGCGCGGGCACCCAGTTCGAACTCCGTCAGGCGGTAATGCCTCAGTCATGGGTAGGGGCAGGGCGCGGCGGGTCTCTGACCCGCCACCATCCGTTTCGTTGGCGGGTCAGAGACCCGCCACCCGAGACTAAGCCATTGCGCCAGGCGGCGGCCTAGTCCGCCGCCTGGTTGCCTTGTGAGGGTCTACTTCCGACGGCGAAGCAGACCCAGGCCGCCAAACGCCAAGAGGGCGACAGTGGCCGGCTCCGGGATCGGCGTGTAGTCTATCGTCAGGCCATCGGTCGTCGCGGCGGTGAACCTCTCGTCCAACGTGCCGCCCAGCAGTCCGTCTTGGCGCACTGCGTTGCCCATCCAGATCGCCAGGCCGTTGTTGGCCCAGGCTCCGCTGGCGATGTTCTGGGCCCAGGTCAGAACGTCGAAGGTAGTGCGGGCGCCATTGCCCACGCCGTTCTGGGTGTCGATCAGCGTGCCCATAGCGGTGGTGTCGAACGTGTAGTTGTTCGAAAGCGCTGTTGCGCGGTTCACCGTGTTGCCCTGCCAATCCACGCCGGTCTGTGATGTTGCATCGTAGTTCGAGAACCACTTGCCGGCGCCGCTGTGCTCCGGTCCCCAGCGACCGG
This sequence comes from Phycisphaerae bacterium, assembly GCA_041946855.1. Taxonomy (GTDB): domain Bacteria; phylum Planctomycetota; class Phycisphaerae; order SM23-33; family SM23-33; genus JBHGBE01. Next base: position 2,036 of record JBHGBE010000083.1, read on the forward strand.
CAGCCGTGCCGTTTCCCGCGGTCCAAGCCTGGGTGACATTGTGGAGTTCCACGCCATCATACTTATAGCCGTTCCACCAGGTCTCCTTCATCGCCAGCGTGGCGGAATTGACCGTGGCCCCGGCGAAGTCGGCGGGCAGGACCGGCATGAGCAATGCCGCGGGGAAGTACCAGTCATCGCCGGGCCTTGACAGCAGGACTCGGCCCGGCTCGGCGCCAGTGTTGGTGTTGCACATCGTGCTCCACCCTGCCCACCACAGACACGAGCTCTGGCCGTCGGTGCCGTTGAACTTGATAGTGATCGTCGCGCCCAGCGCCGGGCCGGCCACCAACGCTACTGCAACCACAGCAAGAATCGATGCTTTTCTCATGACGTCCTCCTAATCTCTAGAAAATAGGCTCCGAAGTGAAACAGCGATTGACGCCTGCCAGAGACCTCCTTCCGATTTGCTCTACTGCAACTCGATCCGCTGGCTCAGGGCGGACCAACCTGCGCGTAGCCGACGCATACTGCCGACAATTCGCGGCGAACGAAAGCGCCGCGAAGACTTGACACCTCTCTACAAATGAAGATTCTACCGCGCATCCCGTTTCTGTCAAGGGAAAACCGGCATTTTGGCTCATCACCAAGCGACTGTCCGGCTGCTAACCGCCTTCCATCGCATGAGTTACTTCGACCACATCCCCAAGTGTGCCCAGATGGCCGGATAGCCCGTCGCCGCCCAGACCAACGCCGACGCCGCAAAAAGGATCGCGGTCAAGTAGCGCACGGGCCTGAGCTTCACCGACACAGCGGCCGGCACGAGCACCGCCCCCAGGCCCGCCAGGACAAATCCGGCCGTCGTCAGGGGCGGCATCGCCGTCACCGCGGGGTGCGGCGGAGCCGTAGCGCTGTCCGGCGGCGCGTAGTACGACCAGTACGCCACGGCCGCCCCCACCGTGATGGCCGCCAGGCCCGCCAGCGCCGCGTAGATGGACATCGGCGTCAGCGACCATCCCCTGGCCACGCAGAGCGCCGCGCCGAGCAGGGCTATCCCAAGCAGGACCGACGGCTCGCCGAACGCATCGTTGGCGAACGCGAGCTTGGTCATGCCTTGCTGTCCCTCAAGCCACGGCCGGCCAACGGGCCAGGTCGTCACCATGCACAGGCCCGTCACCAGCGACACCAGCCCCGGCATCGCCAGCGCGGCCGCCCACGGCTTGGGATTGGGGCTGTTGATGCCTCGCCAGAAGAAGCCTGCCGAGACCGCCAGGGCCGCCACTGTGTTGATGAGCATCAGCGCGATGTAGTCGATGAACATGTCTGTCCTCTTTCAGGGTGGAGCGTCTTGTATCTTCAAGCTATTCTAGCGCTTGCGGATGCGGCACGGGAAATGTTTGCGGCCGCGCTCAGGAAGCTCCATGCCCTGGGTTTCTTCAGGATAGACCGCGGCGCCCGCCAGTGGCATTGCGGATGGCAGGTCCATAGAATGTCGCCAGTCAGCAGGAGAGCGACGATGAAATGGATCACCCGTTCGCACGTCCACGTCGACCGCGTGGCGTGCCCCTGGCTCATCAAGCGGTTCGTGGACTCCGAGGCGCAGTTCATCTTCGCGCCGGCCTCGCAGGTCGAGGAGGTCGCCCGGCGCGAGGGGGCGATCCCGTTCGACATCAAGGGCGCGGAACTGGGCCATCACGGCCAGGAGTGCTCCTTCGACGCGATCATCGCCAAGCACGGCCTGAAGGACAAGGCGCTGCTGCGTCTGGCGGCGATAGTGCGGGCCGCGGATACCGGCCACTTTGAGGCCGAGCCGATCGCGGCCGGGCTGGAGGCAATCGCATCCGGCTTCAGCCTGCGATACCCCGACGACACGGCCAATCTTGACAGGCAATTTGAGTTGTACGACTCGCTCTACTCCTGGTGCCGGCTTGAGGTGGCGCGAAGTGACAAATAACCCGCCCGATCCCAAACCCGACCAGGACAAGCCCGTCGCCGCGCCCGCGAGCCCCGCGAACTCCGCGCCGCCGCAGGCCAAGTCAACCTGGGCCGCGCTGCTGGCGATCAACTCATCGACCGGCGCGCTGTTGGGGGCGATACTGCTGGTCTGCATGGGCAGCGAGCTTTGGGACAAGTTCCTGCCCAAGTACATGCAGGACCTGTTCCGCAAGGACCAGGTGCTTAGCATCAGCGCGGCCGTCATCATGACCATCGCCGTGTACGGCACGTTCCGCGACTTCCTCGAGGCTGTGAACTACCTGCTGGGCGGCTGGATCGCCGGCAAGTTCAACACGCGCAGGGGACTGCTCCTCTTCAATGCCGCCCCGCTTGCCGGGCTGGCGATACTGTTCCTGTGGCACAACACGATCGCCGTGTTCCTGGCGATACCGTTCGTGTTCGTGTGGGACTCGCTGGCGGGGCCGGCCCTTCTGACCGTCGTGGGCGACTCGCTGCCGTCGGACCGCCGTGCGATGGCGTTCTCAATGCAGTCGCTGCTGCGCCGGCTGGCGAGGGTCATCGCGTATGGCGTCAACGCCGGCATAGTAGTGGCTGCCGGGCGCGCCTACGGGGCCTCGCAGGAGGGCCAGGAACAGGCGGCGCAGGCGACGATGCACGCGGCGTTCGCGATAAGCTTCGTCGTGGTGCTGGCCAGCCTGCTGGTGCAGATGCGGTTCATGAAGACCGCCAGCGAGGACAAGGGCACGATCATCCACAAGCCGCTGTCAGTGTTGCGCGGCTTTGACCCGCAGCTCAAGCGGCTGCTGGCGGCGGACATCTTCGCGCGGCTGGCGGAGGGCATGCCGCGGGAGCTATTCGTTATCTTCATCGTGCCGGCCCTGATGGTCTCGACCGGCATGGAGTACACGCACGCCTGGGCCGTCTACGGCGTGCTGCTCATAGTCTCCCAGGTCACCAGCGCGATAACCTACCTGCCAATGGGCGCGCTGGCGTCCAAGCCGGGCTTAGGCAAGCGGCCGTACATCGGGCTGACGTTCTTCTTCTTCGCGACGTTCCCGGCCGTGCTGGCGGGGATGGGGTACCTGGCCGTGGCGCGGATCGCGCCCGCGTCGCTGGTGATCTTGCTGATGGGCGTGGCGTACGTGTTCGCGGGGATGCGCGAGATCGGCGAGCCTGCGCGCAAGGCGATGATAGTTGACCTGATCCCGCCGGCCATGAAGACGCAATCAATCGGCATCTACTGGTCGGCCCGCTGCGTGGCGGTAATGCTGGCGCCGATCGTCGGCGGCGCGGTGTGGGTCGGGGCCAATCTGGTCGCGGGACGGTCCGCCGTCGATCCCACGGGGCCGGGGCCGTTCGCGATGATGCTCGCGTCGAGCCTGTGCGGCGCTGTGGGCGTCGTCTACTACTACGCCCGGTTCGGGAAGTGACAAACCTTAACACAAAGGCACGAGGCCACGAATGGCTTTGCAGCGGCCCCTGTGGCTTCGTGCCTTTGTGGTGAGTATCAGTCGCGCAGCTCGACGTTCCAGTACGCCGTGTCGAGGAACTGCTTCCAGGATGCGTACTTGGCGCTGTTGAGGCGCAGGGTGATCACCGGCGAGCGCCTGGGCTTGACCGGCTCGGCGATGAGCCTCATGTGCGCCTCGTGCGGGGTGCGGCCGCCCTTGCGGACGTTGCAGTCCACGCAGCAGCAGACGATGTTCGTCCAGCTCGTGTCGCCGCCGCGGCTGCGCGGCACGATGTGGTCCAGGCTCAGCTCGGGCGACGGGAACTTCCGTCCGCAGTACTGGCAGCGGTTGCCGTCCCGCGCGAAGATGTTGCGCCGGTTGAACTTGACCGGCTGGCGCGGCAGGCGGTCGTAGAACAGCAGCCGCACGATCCGCGGGACGGCCAGCTCGAACCGCACGCACCGCACCCAGTCGTTGTGCTCCCGCTCGTACTTGGCGCGGTACTCGCTCACCTCGCGCCAGGACTCGAAGTCGTATGAGACGTACTGGTCGTTCTCGACCGCGACGATCTCCGCAAGCTCCTTGTAGAGCATGACGAAGGCGCGCCTGGCCGGCACCACGCGGATGGCCGCGTAGTGCTTGTTCAGGACCAGCACGTGCGAGTCCAGGGCACTTGGCTCAACGGACACCATCGGAACAGCGCTCCATTGGCGGGCGGATATGCAGCCCCACCGCCCGCCCCATAAACGCAGAATATATCACGGAATCCCCGGCTTGCAAGGCAACTTTCTTGAGTTCGCCGGCCTTACTGTTTTGGCTCGTAGATGACAATCAGCTCCGGCCGGTTGGCGGGTTCCTTGGCCTAGCCACTCCAGGCGGTCATGCAGTCCATGTATGGCGGCAGGATCGAGTAGATCGCGAAGCCGTCTGCTCCCGCTCGGGGCTACTTCGCCGGCGCCGTCGTGGGCTTGGGAGCTTCCTTTGGCCCGGCCTTGATGTCGATCAGCCAGCCGTCCTTGTTGCTGCGGACGATCACGGGCTGGTCGGCCTTGAACTCCATGATCTTGCGGTACAGCGTCGACGCGTTGGGATCCTTGGGGTTGACCAGGAACACCAGCGGCGTGTCGCCGTCCTTGACCTCGACGCCTGTCTGTTCCTTGTCCTGGACCTTCTGCCTGGCGATCTTGGAGAAGACGTACTTCCTGGGCAGGTCGAAGACCTTGATGCTTCGGATCATCAGGTTCGGGCCCGAGCGCTCGCCCTGGATCTCGGCCGGGTCGCCGCTCTTGAAGCCGTCGATGACTCTTACGATCTCCTCGTTGGGGCCGACCTTGCCGTCGCTGTTCTTCCTGTTGGGCACCAGCATCGTGTACTGCTGGCCGAACTTGCTCACGTTGACGGTGGTGAACGTCTCCTGCCCCACCTTCTGCTCGCCCTTGTCCGAGAAGATGAAGACGTTTTGTTCGTCCTCGCCCGGCCTGAGGTCGTAGGCCTTCAGGCTACGCAGCATCCAGCGGCCCTGGAACTTCGCGGCCGTGACCTCCAGGTAGTCTCCCTGCTTGGCGTTCTTGAGGATGTCCGCCATCTGGTCGTTGGGGTTGAGCTTGCCGGGGCTCTCATCCTTGTTGGGGACGATCATGTCCGTGATGTTGCCGCCCATGGCCGGCGCGGCCAGGACCACCAGGAAGACCCGGCCCCACGCCGAGTCCTGCCGCGTCTGGGCGTACTTGAAGACGCCCGAAAGCGTCTGCTCGGGGGCCGGGGGCGGAGTGGGAGTGAGCCTCGGCATCGGGGTCGCGCGGACGGGCGGGCCTACCACCCTCTGCGCCATTGAAGTAGGGACGATCAACGCCATGACCATCATTCCAGCGGCGGCCGATGTCAGAGTCTTCATTCGACGCTCCTTTGTGCCATCACCCTTGTCCACGCACACAACGCACAATCCGGCCCATATCCGTATAACGACGCACAGAGCCCGATCTACCTCGTTTTCTTCTTGCCGCCTGCCGTCCTGGCCGAGATCAGCCCGTGCAGCGTGGGGATGGTCCTGCGGTGGTCGCCGCGGATGTAGTAGCTCGTGCCGCCATCCTTGACCGTGCGGACGAGTATCGTCTTGTACGGCCGGAAGTAGTATTCGGGCGAGTCCTTGGGCGCCTCGGCCCGAAGGTCGCCCGCCAGGGGCAGCAGGTCGAACACGGCCGAGGTGATCCGCGTGATTGTCCTACCCTCCTGCGCGGCGACGTTGCGGGCCATCGCCAGCGCCTTCAAGTAGACTTCCGGACCCATGACGGCCGTACCGAAGCACAGCACGACGCCGCCGTCCAGGCGCTCCAGGACGCTCGCCAGCGTAAGGAAGTCGCGGTAGCTCGCCCGCCCGGCGGCGGCCGGGTCGAAATTCGGGTGCTCGTGGACGATGTCATAGCCGATTCCCACGTGAACGGTGGCCGGCACACCGCACTGCCAGGCCGCGGCGAAGATGGAGAGGTCCTTGTAAGGGAACTTCGCGTCCGTGCCTTCCGCGATGGCCTTGCCAACGGCCCTGCCGAAGCCGAGTCCGGCCGTGTCGCCCGCGTTGACGGCGTCGTTAAGCTCGCTCGTCTCCCGCCACAGGCCGAACTGCCCTTCCGAGATGTACCGCGCCACGGATTCGGTGCTGGCGCCTATGCGGGCCAGTTCGTAATCGTGGATCGCGCACGCCCCGTTGCACGCGACGGCCGATACCCAGCCGCGCCGGATGAAGTCGATGATGAAACGGCTCAGGCCCTGTTTGATGACGTGGGCGCCCATGAGCAGGACCACCGGCGCTTTCCGCTCGACGGCGGCGGCGATTGCATCCGCGACGGCCGGCATGTCCGGATGATCGAACCGCCCGGCCGCACGCCTGGCGCCAGCCAGCGTCAGCACGTCCCGCACGCTCATGTCGTGCTCGCGGGATGCCAGCGGCCGGACGCTAAGCCGCCGCCGGTCGAACTCCGGATACGATTGGCGGTCCCGCCCTTTCCGGGATGGCTCGCGCATGGCTGGATTGTACGCCCCCTCGGCGCCTGCCGCAACCCGCATGGACGCATGGACGGGAGGGCAAGAGGATTGGAGGAAACGGTGACAAGAGGAAGGGAAGAAGGGAGGAAGGGAGGACAAGAGACCAACCTGAAATGGGCGGGTCCTCCTCCCCTCCTGCCCTCGTCCCGCCTCCCCTTTGCCCTCCCCCGAATATTTCCTTCCCTGGCCAATAAACCCCCACAGCCTCGCCCGCAATATGGGAAGAAGATCGAGGAACTGGCTTGATGAAAGGTTTTGTCACTTGCACTTGGGCGACCGTCCTGCTGGGCATCATGGCCGGCTCGCTCCTGGCGGCCGACGGCCTGGGCGACACCCGGCCGGGCAGGATGGCCGAGCGTCCCGGAATGATTGTCGACAATCTCATCAAGGCCCTGGACCTCACCGACGAGCAGCAGAAGCAGGTCACGCAGATATTCCAGACGCACAAGCAGGACGTGGAGAACTGGCAGAAGGAGCACGGCCAGGAGCTCAAGGACATCGAGGCGAAGCAGGCCGCCGCGAGAAAGGCAGGCGACCAGGAGCAGGTCAAGGCCCTGCGCGACGAGTCCGCGGAACTCGTTGCGTCGCGCAACGCCCTATTCGACAACCTTCTCAAGCAACTGGGCGACGCGCTGACGAACCAGCAGATGGAGAAGGCCAGGGACATGCTACAGCCGAGGCGCCCCGACCTGATGGCGGCGCTGGGACTGCTGAACCTCGACGCCAGGCAGCGTGATTCCATCAAGGAGATCACCGACACCGCCAGGGCCGAGGCGGAGAAGGCCGTCGAGCTTAAGGACAGGGCGAAGATCTGGCGGGACGCCTTCGACAAGATCCGCACGACGGTCCTGACGGATGAACAGCGCCAGATACTTGAGAGGATCAAGCGCGACCCGCAGATGATCGGACTGGCGAAGCTCAACCTGACCGACGATCAGAAGAAGCAGATCCAGGAGATCGTGGAGAAGGCCCGCCGGGACGCACAGAGCGCCAAGCCCGACGCCAGGCGCGACATCATGCGCGCGGCCTGGAAAAAGATCATCGACGAGGTCCTGACGCCGGATCAGAGGAAGCAATACGAGGAGTGGCGCAGCAAGGCCGGGGCGGGCCTGAGAGATCGGTTCCGGGACCGCGCCAAGGACCGCCGCCGCGAGAAGGACACAACCTCGGCGACCGGGAGCACCTGATCGCCGAAGACAATACCTGTTTCACCGACACTTGCCGCTCCGCCAATCACCCCGGCGGACGGCAAGTTCTTCTGTGGGAGGCCCCATCCGCGTTGATCGCGGCATACTCGGAGCCGTGCCCGATGCACGCGCTTGCTTGCCGTGCGGAGTGCGATAGAATGCCATGCCATGAGCGATCAGTCGGCGGAGCAGAACGTAGACCTCAGCGTTGACCTTGCCGGCGTGAAACTCGCCAGCCCCATCATGACCGCAAGCGGAACTTGCGGCTACGGGGATGAGTACGCCGACCTCGTGAACCTGCGCGAGCTGGGGGCGTTCGTGACCAAGTCGATCACGCTCGCGCCGCGCGCGGGCAACGAGTACCCGCGGATGGTCGAGACCCGCGCCGGCATGATGAACGCCATCGGCCTGGCCAACGTCGGCCTGGAGGCCTTCATCAAGGAGAAGGTCCCGATTTTGGAGAAGCTGGGGATCCCCGTCTTCGTCAACGTGGCAGGCACGACGCAGGATGAGTACGTGGCCGTCGCCGAGGCGATGGAGAAGGTCAAGGCGGTCCGCGGGGTGGAGTTGAACATATCCTGCCCGAACGTCAAGGCGGGCGGGCTTCAGTTCGGCGTGGACCCGGCGGCGGTCAAGGAGATCACCGGCGCGCTGAGAAAGGTGTGCAGGAAGAACATCCTCATCGTGAAACTCTCGCCGAACGTCACCGACATCGCGGTGACGGCGGCCGCGGCCGTCGACGCCGGCGCCGACGCCCTGAGCCTGGTGAACACCTTCACGGCCATGGCCATCGACGTCGAGCGACGCCGGCCCGTCCTGGGCAACATCACGGGCGGGCTTTCCGGGCCGGCGATCCATCCCATCGCGGTGTGGATGGTCTATCGTGTTTACACGCAAGTGGCGAAAAAAGCGGGAGTTCCGATCATCGGCATGGGCGGCGTCCAGTACGCCCGCGACGCGGTGGAGTTCCTGCTGGCCGGCGCGTCGGCCCTGGCCGTCGGGACGGCCGTCTTCGTCAACCCCGCGTGCCTGGCGGACATCCGCGTAGGCATCGCCGACTACCTGCGGCGCCACGGACACAGGAGCATTCGCGAGATCGTCGGCGCGATTCAGATGGAAAAATGATTTGGCTATTGATACCGAAAGCGCCGCACGCTAAGAATCCCCTTGAACGGACTCGTCGTAATTTGTCTCCCGCGGGAGGCGGACCCGATTAGCTTACCCGTTAGGATACACACGTTGACCGTCCGCTTCCTTGCGATGGAGCGGCCTTAAGGAACGCGCCATGAGAGTCTTCATGCTGGGCTGGGAATTCCCGCCGTTCATTTCCGGGGGACTTGGCACGGCTTGCCAGGGCCTCACCAAGGGCCTGTGCGAGATCGGGGTCGATGTGATCTTCGTGCTCCCGCAGGCGGTCCCCGTCGGGACGACCAGCCACGTCAAGTTCCGCTCGCCGACGAACCTCGTGGAGAGCACGCGCGAAGTCCAGGAGGAGTTCATCCGCACGACCGAAGGCCTGACCGTCCACCGCCTGTCCGCCCTGCTCCAGCCCTACGGCACGCCCCGCAGCTACGAGGAGATGATCAAGGAGCTGATGAAGCAGCCCGAGGTCATCCGGAAGTTGCTGCCGCAGTTGCTGTCGGTCTCGTCGCCGTCGTCGGGCCTGCCGGTGGGAACCATCGGCGGCACGCCAGGGCAGTACCAGGGCGACCTGATGGGGCAGGTCAACAAGTACGCCCGCCTGGCGGTGGAGATGGCCCGGCGCGAGAGGTTCGACGTGGTCCACGCGCACGACTGGATGACCTATCCCGCCGGCGTGGCCGCCGCGGCCGCCACCGGCCGGCCGCTGGTCGTCCACGTCCACTCCACCGAGTTCGACCGCAGCGGGGAGAACGTCAACCAGCAGGTCTACGACATCGAACGGGCGGGCATGCACGCCGCCAGCAAGGTCGTCTGCGTCAGCCACTTCACCCGCAACATCGTGCTGAGCCGCTACGGCGTGCCGGCTGAGAAGGTCGAGGTCGTCTACAACGCCGTCGAGATACCCGACGGCAACAACTTCATCGCCCCCATCCGCCACACGGAGAAGATCGTCCTGTTCCTCGGCCGCGTGACCATGCAGAAAGGCCCGGAGTACTTCCTCCAGGCCGCCCGGAAGGTCGTGGACAAGTTCCCCGACGTGCGGTTCGTGATGGCCGGCAGCGGCGACATGATAACCCAGTGCATCCGCCTGGCGGCCGACCTGAAGCTCGGCGGGCACGTGACCTTCACCGGCTTCCTCCGCGGCAACGACGTGGCGCGGATATACCAGATGGCCGACCTCTACGTCATGCCGTCGGTCAGCGAGCCGTTCGGCATCGCGCCGCTGGAGGCCATTAGCCACAACGTGCCGGTGATAATCTCCAAGACATCCGGGGTAAGCGAGGTGCTCACGCACGCGCTGAAGGTCGATTTCTGGGACATCGACGAGATGGCCAACAAGATCCTGGCCGTCCTGCGCCACGCTCCCCTCCAGAAGACGCTCCGCCAGCACGGGCAGATCGAGCTGCGAAAGCTCTCGTGGAAGGACAGCGCCGTGAAGCTGGCGGAAATCTACCAATCCATCGCCAAAGGCTGAGGATTCACTTGACGCGGCGGGGGATTTTTCGTCTTCTATGAGCCATGGCATCAGTGGTTTTTTACTTTCAGGTCCACCAGCCCTTCCGGCTGCGCAGGTACACGATCTTCGACTCCAACCACGAGTACTTCGACAACCACCGCAACGAGCAGGTCTGCCGGAAGGTGGTCGACAAGTGCTATCTGCCGACGAGCAGGCTCATGCTAGAGCTCATCGAGCGCCACAAGGGCGCCTTCCGCGTGAGCTACTCGCTGACCGGCACGGTCATCGAGCAGTTCCAGCGATGGGCGCCGGAGGTGCTGGAGACGTTCAAGGCGCTCGCCGCCACCGGCTGCGTCGAATTCATCGCCGAAACGTACTACCACAGCCTGGCGTTCCTGTACAACCGGCAGGAGTTCATCGCCCAGACCAAGAAGCACCAGGCGTTCATGCAGGAGCTTTTCGGGCAGACGCCGCGGATCTTCCGCAACACGGAGCTGACGTACAACAACGACGTGGCCCGCGTGGTGGAGGAGATGGGCTTCGACGCAATCCTCACCGAGGGCGCCGACCACATCCTGGGCTACCGCAGCCCCAACTTCATCTACAACCCGCCCAACTGCGCCAACCTGCGGATGCTGATGAAGAACTACCGCCTGTCCGACGACATCGCCTTCCGCTTCGGCAACCGCTCGTGGGCCGAATGGCCCCTGACGGCCGACAAGTTCACCCTCTGGGTCGACCAGATCAACGGCAACGGCTACGTCTGCAACCTGTTCATGGACTACGAGACTTTCGGCGAGCACCAGTGGGCGGACACCGGCATTTTCGATTTTCTGCGCCACCTGCCCGACAAGGTGCTGGCCACCGGCAAGAACGACTTCCTGACGGTCTCGCAGGCCATCGACCGCTACCCCAGCGTCGGCGAGGTTGACGTGCCGCACATGATCTCCTGGGCGGACACCGAGCGGGACCTCTCCGCGTGGCTGGGCAACTCGATGCAATCAAACGCCCTGCACGACGTGTACGCGCTGGCGGATGAGGTGCTGGCCAGCGGCGATGAGCGGCTCATCGATGACTGGCGCAAGCTCCAGACCTCCGACCACTTCTACTACCAGTGTACAAAGTGGTTCTCGGACGGCGACGTTCACAAGTACTTCAACCCCTACGACTCGCCGTACGACGCGTACATCAACTACATGAACATCCTCGACAACGTCCGCCAGCGCATCGCATCGGCCACGCGCAAGACCCACAGCCACGCGCGGCGGTAGCGGAAGGCCGATTGAACCCCTCCTTCCCCCTGCCCCATCATCGGCCCGTTCGCATCTTCCTGAGGATGTCCCAATACGCTCCCCGCGCGCCGGCGGCGATGGCGGCGACTAGCGGGGCGTTGTCATTGTAGTTGTGGTCCGAGCCGGTCACGTCGTCATCCTCCGGCGCGAAGAACCGCTGATCGCCCGCGATGGCCTCGCGGACCAGCGCGGCCGGCTGCGGGCCAATCGCGGCCGAGATGTAGTACGTCGGCTTGAAGAAGTCCACCGCGCCGGGGTACTTGCGGCGAATGGATGGATTGCTCTCCGGCGGCCCTTCGGCCATGACCATCTGCGTCGCCGGGGTGCCCGCGTACAGGCACATCCCAAGCGGCGCGCCGACGCAGTCGGGGCCTATTGACTTGAGGAAGTCAATCGTCTCGCGGATGGTCGCGGGCGTCTCGCCTGGGCCGCCAAGAAGAAGGTCGACCATCGTTGTGATGCCGTTTTCGCGGGCCAGGCGCACGGCCGTCGCGAGATCGGCCTTGTGATGCTGCTGGCGGAGCCGGGCGAGCATCGCGTCGCAGCCGGCGTCACCGGTGAAGTCGATGCCCACACACCCGGCCCGGCGCATAGCGCTGGCCAGCACCGCATCGAACGGCGTGACGGCCATGTACGTGTACCAACGAACACGCTCGCCCAGGCCGCGGCGGATCAACTCCTCGCAGACGGCCAGCGCGTGCTCGCCGGGGACGTTGAACTCGCCGTCGCACATGTGCAGCACGTCGGCCCCCTGCCGCAGTAGCGAGGCGAACTCATCGGCCACATCCTCCGGCCGGCGCGGGCGGACAGCGCGGCCCTTTGCCAGCGGATCGGCGCAGTAGACGCACTGCCGGTTGCAGCCGCGCTTTGTCTCGACGCCGACCTGCCCGCCTCGGCGGAAGTACGCGGCGTTGTCGATCATGTCGCGGCAGGATGGCGGCCGGACCTCCGCCGGCCAGGCCGGCGAGTTGTAGAACAGACGGCGAGTGATCCATGCCTTGCCGCGCCTGTGCCACCAGAGGAGGCCCGGCACATCCCTGAACTCGCGCCGGCCGGCGATGGCCTGGTAGAGGGCGACGATGGCCGTCTCGCCGTCGCCGCGGACGCCGAACTCGACATCCGTCTCCTCTACGATCCGCTTTGCCGCGATGGAAAAGCCCACCCCGCCGATGACGATGGGCGAGCCGGTCAGGCCGCGAATCCGCCGCACCAGGTCGACGAGGCCCTGCACGAACCACTGTGCCGACGGCCAGAAGCAGTCGCCCACGTTGCGGAACGACAGGCCGATCAGTTCCGGGTGGCGCGAGGAGAAGTAGTCGCGCAGCGCCTTGTCGCGGTCCTCGGCCAGGCAGAGGTCCAGGACTTCAACGCCGATGCCCGCCTGGCGCGCGGCCGTCGCGACATACTCAAGGCCAACCGGCGCGATCGGTGGTCTTATGAGGTTAGTGTTGATGAGGGTAAGCACGCGTGCCTAATCCCGGAGCTTGCGCCAACCAGAGAACGCCACCGTGCCGGCTGCTCCGCACAGAGCGAGAATGATGCCAGCCAGCCTCAACAGGGCGCCGTCATCAGGAGGGGTCGCACCTGCGTAGGTTCCACCGGAGAGCAACCGGACCTCAACATGACCGATAACTGCCATCAGTACGCCAATTGCCGCGGCAATGATCGAGATGGTCACCAGCTTCGCCATTGAGGTCATCGTTCTCGCCGCTTGAGCATCGGCAGAATCGCGGCCCTGATACGCTTGGCCGCCGAGAAGGCGTCGCGTGCTTGCTTGATCGTGGCATCGACCCCAGGATACCGATACTTCACGGCGAAGCGCGTCAGATACCGGAAGTCGTCCGCAAGAAGACCAATAGCCGGCCAGGTTGGAGTCGCCAGCTTCATCAGATTTTCCAGGTCATGAGTCCGTGGATGACGAATGCGGTTCACCTCAAACAGGCCTTTCAACCACTTCTCCGCGGCCTAGTGACAAAGAAAGCAGACGCGGTGTCTGAGGACGTTCTTTCTGCGAGCCAGGCTCTTCGCGCCCGTGAAATCCTCTTCCGCCTTGGCAACCCACTCAGCGGTCGCCCTTTTCATAGAGCACCTTGCCTTTCTCAACGATCTCTTCCAGGAAGAAATCGCCTTCGGCCAAGTGTGTGCTCAATCTCCTGGAGTCCACGACCAACAGGTCCAACGCAAAGTCATGCTCCACCTTGCGGCTGACGCTGAGGCTAAGATCGCTGGATGGCTTGCGTTCAACAACGATCATCAAATCGACGTCGCTGTCCGGCGTCGCCATGCCCCGTGCATAGGAGCCGAAAAGGATGATGCGGAGCGGATGAAACTTCTCCGCGATGTCCCGCGCGAGCTTGCGAATTCGCCGCATGGGCACCAATGTGCCGGCCGCCGAAGTTCTCTGAGCCGTAGTCATCGCGCGCTCATTGTACCGTTGGCAAACTGGAAATGCACCGGCCGGCAACGTGCATGGCGCGGCATTATCGCGACGGAAGGTCGGCGTAGACCTGGATCTCGCCAAGGCCGGCGTGCTGCGTCCCCGGCCGCACCGAATCCACCGTGAACTTCATCCATCGGATCGTCTTGGGCGGGAATGTGACCACAGTGCCGGCCTGGCCGTCGTTCTGGAGCTTGCCCACGGCCACGGAGGAGCCGTCGCTGAAGGAGAGCGTGCCAGAGGTGACTTGGTCGGCCATGCTAACCTTGTCGTAGAGGACGACCTTGCGGACAGTCCTTGGAGAGGGCCAATCCAGCCGAATCCATTCGCCGGCCGTGCCTTGGGCGGACCACTCGCGGACGCCATCCGCGCACCCTTTGACGGCGAGTGCCGGCTCCCCTGAACTTGCTGTCGCGGATGACTCCGGCGCCACGTTCCGCCCCTCGCCGTGCGTCAGCTCGCGCGAGACGGCGATGTAGTCGATCAGGACTCCGGCCGCGGCGTCGCCCTCATCCTGCCTGAGCTCCAGCACGTTGGCGCCGTGCTTGAGATAGTAGATGTCGGAGCGGTCGGTCCAGTTCTCGTTGGGGCGGTAGTCGCTGTTGTTCAGCGACAGCTTGAGGCGCCGGGCCTTCCGGCCGTTGACGTAGACGCTCAGCGTCCGGACGTTGGCCAGCGGCGACGTGTAGCGGACTCTCACGATGTGCCAGCCTTCGCCGTTGACGTTGTTGAGACTGAACCTGATTCTGTCGCCGGGCTTTGCGAAGCCGCCCACGTAGCCCGACCCGGAAAAGGATGGATAGCTCGATTCAGCGCTGGTCCCTTCGAGAGCCGCACTCTCGGCCTCGTACCTGTCAACCGCGCCAGTTGACAAATGGAGCGGGGTGTACTGGAAGCCGTAGTTCCACGTGTCGCCCTTGTACTCGCCGCAGAACACGTACCACATCTTCAGGCCGTCCGGGGTGGTGAACTTGTTGCAGAGCAGGAAGTTCCAACCCGCCCGCGCCCAGACGCCGTAGCTGAGCACCTCCTGCCACGGCCCCCACGGCCGGCGGGATGTGTAGATGATGAACCTGCCCTTGCCCGTGGTGTGCGCGCCCTCCCCCGGCGCGAAGTACCACGACTCGCGCGTGGCCACGTATCGCCGGAGGGCGGCGTTGTAGACGACGTTGTCCACGCCGTGGCTCTCATCCGGTTCCTGGCCCGTATCCTGGAGGCGGTGGAACACCGCCGGTCGCCCCTCGGAGGGAAGCCTTGACCAGCTCGAATCCAGCATCCCGTCCAGCCCGCCGCCTTTGTAGTACTCGTAGTCGTCCTTGTTGAGGTCAGGCAGTTTGTCCCGCGGCACTCTGGCCAGGTACTGCCCGGTGGTCAAATACGCGTACTTGTCCGCGTTGTCGGCGCGGGGCGCGGCGCCTCCCCTGCCGAACTGGATGAAGGTCAGCCTCGTCCACGGCGGCGCGGGGAACATGGCGTCCTCCTTGTGCGGCAACGGAGCGTTGACCTCGCCCAGGCTGTTGACCCAATTCCTTCCGCCGTCGGTCGACTTGATGATGGTCGACTCGACGAAGGGGCTCATGTTATCGCCCTTGGTCCTGTTGTGGCGGATCTCGTACAGGACGCCGTCCTGCTCGTAGATGGATGTGGAGTATCCCTTTCGCCACTCCGATTCCGCCTTGTGGCCGGGGAGAGTGTTGCCCAGAAGGCCGGGATTGAGGTTCACGCCTCGGAAGCCGTCGGTTGACAGGTTGGGGTCGCCATCGAGGCGGCACAGGCGGTTCCGCGCGAATAGGCCGCCGATGTTGTCGAACCCAAGACCGTCATCATGGATGAGGTAGGCGGTCCCGTCGCCGGCCCACGTGCTGTACCAGGTGTCGCCGGAGACGATGTCGTTGTGGCCGCCCCCCTTCTGTATGGGCGGCGCGCCGTCGCTCATATCGTAGATGTCCCCGAACGCGGCGGCCGTGATGTCCGCGCCACCCGGCTTATCAGAACAGCCTGCGTTTCCCATGAGGTGCAGTCCTGTGAGTACAATGATCGCCGCCGCGCGGCACGTCACCCTCGACATGAGAAGGCCGACGCATGAACACCGATGAGTCATAGTCGCAGGAACATTGTAATGTTGACATGCATGGAACGCACAATGCCGCAAGAAGAGGCGAGATTCTTCGCCAACTCGCGTCCATAATCTGCAATCTGCAATTCGCTCACGCCCTGACCTTCTTTGGGGCCGCCTTCCCGGCGCCTCCGTTCTCCCTGGCCTCCTCCATCGCCTTGAGCTGGGCGATCTTGTCGCGGAGGGCTGCCGCCTTCTCGAACTCCAGCGCCTCCGACGCCTCGTACATCTCATCGGTGAGCTGGGCGATAAGCTCCGTGCGGTCGAACTCATCCTCGGCCGCGTTGATGGCCTCCATCGCCACCTTGCGGGCGCGGAGCTGGTCGGCCAGGGCCGTGCGGATGGCCTTCTGAATGGTCTTGGGCGTGATGTTGTGGGCCTTGTTGAACTCGAGCTGGATCTTCCGCCGGCGGAGAGTCTCGCCGATGGCCTCCTGCATGGCCTCGGTGACCTTGTCGGCGTAGAGGATCACCTGCGCGTTGACGTTGCGGGCGCACCGCCCGATGGTCTGGATCAGGCTCGTGGCCGAGCGGAGGAAGCCCTCCTTGTCGGCGTCGAGGATCGCCACCAGCGAGACTTCCGGCAGGTCCAACCCCTCGCGGAGCAGGTTGACGCCCACCAGCACGTCGAACGTGCCAAGCCGCAGGTCCTTCAGGATGTCCACTCGCTCCAGCGTCTCGATCTCGCTGTGGATGTACTTGCAGCGGAAGCCCTCGGCCTGGATGTACTGGCTGAGGTCCTCGGCCAGGCGCTTGGTGAGCGTGGTGATGAGCGTCCGCTCGCCGGCCGTCACGCGCTTGCGGATCTCCTCAAGCAGGTCGGCCACCTGCCCGCGGGCCGGTCGGACCTCGACGGCGGGGTCCACAAGGCCCGTCGGCCGGATGATCTGCTCGACCACCTCGCCGCCGGCGAGGCCGATTTCGTAATCGCCGGGGGTCGCGGACACGAACAGCACCTGCCGCCAGAGCTCCATGAACTCCTCGTATCGCAGCGGGCGGTTGTCCAGGGCCGACGGCAGGCGGAAGCCGTGCTCCACCAGCACTTCCTTGCGGTGGCGGTCGCCGTTGTACATCGCCCGCAACTGCGGCAGCGAGACGTGCGACTCATCGATGATCAGCAGGTAGTCATCCCCGAAGTAGTCTATCAGCGTGTACGGCCGCTGGCCCGGCGCACGGCCGTCGAGGTGCCGGCTGTAGTTCTCGATGCCGGGGCAGTAGCCGACCTCAAGGAGCATCTCGATGTCGTACCGCGTGCGGGCGGCCAGGCGCTGGGCCTCCAGCAGCTTGCCCGCGTTGCGAAGTTCGATCAGCCGTGCCTCCAGCTCCTCCTTGATGGACCTGGCGGCCCGCTCGATGGTCGCATCATCGGCCACGTAATGCACGGCCGGGAATATGAATGCCTGCTCCGACGTGCTGAGCACGTCGCCCGTGGTGGGGTTGATGAGGTTGACCGCGTCGATTATGTCGCCGAACATCTCGATCTGGTAGCCGAACTGTTCGTAGGCCGGGTAGATGTCGATCGTGTCGCCGCGGACGCGGAACGTGCCGCGCTTGAAGTTCACGTCGTTGCGCTCGTACTGGAGGCTGACCAGGCCGCGGAGCAGCTCGTCCCTGTCCACCGTCGTGTTCGCGCGGATGGGCAGGACCATCTTCTTGTACTCCTCCGGCGAGCCCAGGCCGAAGATGCACGAGACCGACGCCACGATGATCACGTCGCGCCTGGCCGACAGGCTTGTGGTGGCCGACAGGCGCAGGCGGTCGAGGTCCTCGTTCTTGGAGGAGTCCTTCTCGATGTAGATGTCGCGCTGCGGGATGTACGCCTCGGGCTGGTAGTAGTCGTAGTA
>JBHGBE010000084.1:0-19528 GCA_041946855.1 Phycisphaerae bacterium
GTCGGCTGGGACCAGGCGGACTTCAACCTCGACGGCATCACGGACA
Source organism: Phycisphaerae bacterium (assembly GCA_041946855.1). GTDB lineage: Bacteria > Planctomycetota > Phycisphaerae > SM23-33 > SM23-33 > JBHGBE01. Next base: position 47 of record JBHGBE010000084.1, read on the forward strand.
TGACGGACTACATAACCTGGTTCAACTACTTCGGCCAAGAGGGCGAAGGCGGCCCGGTTCCCGAGCCGGCGACTACTTGCCTGCTGGCCTTTGGCCTGCCTCTTGTGCGAAGGAATCGCCGCTGACATCGCTCATTGAGAGGCTATCCCAGCAGGTCGAGCTTCTGCGGCGTGGCGAACTCGATTCCGATGCCGATCTGCGAGGTCAGGCCAAGGTCCTGGTGGCGGACCACGAACGCCCTGCACGCGACGACGCGCTCGCGCTGGTAGCCGGCGATCATGACGGGGAGGGTCAGCTTGATGTCGATCTCCTGCCCGACGGCCGGTGCGCCCGAAAAGGGGACCGGGATCAACGCCCCGCCGTCGGACAGGTCGATGGTCTTGGTCAGCAGCTCCAGGCCGGATGAGTCGGTCAGGGCGACGGGGAACCCCGCCCGGACACGCGGGTAACGACGGCGCTCTGCCTGCGGCTGCGGCATGGTGCATCTCCTTCCGCACAGACTGGAAGTCCGCCTTTGGCGAGGGCCTGCAAACAGGCCCACTCTCGGTATCGGCATTCGGGCGGGGGACATTCAGTTGGCGCTGGCGAGGGCTAAGATCACCCACACAACCCCATGGCCGGGGCGACGTATCTGGCGATGACGGTCGGCGAGGTGAAATGGCCGCCCAGATGGCCAAGGGCGACCATGGTCGGGCGCCACTTGATTTCGACGATACGGGCCTCCGCGCTCCGGGCGTCGTCGCTCCGGCCGGCGAATCGCCCGCGCAGGCCGATCATGCCGGCTGATGGCGTGTGCCGGCCGTCGGCGGTCCCGGATAGCAGCGTCCCAAGCCCCAACAGCAGCCAGTCGCCGAGGCTGGATGTGACGACGAGGTTGCCCGCCACGTGGGCCATCGCCGGGGCGAGGTCGCGCCGCGGGTCGAACGCGCCGGCCAGTATCGCGCCGGCGGTCACGGCCACGCCGGCGGGCAGCATCTCCAGCGCCCGCAGCATGACGGCGCTCCCGGCCGAGCAGGCCACCGCGTACAACGGCCGCGCGGGGTTCGAGCGGCGCTCGGCGGCGATGAAGTCGGCAAGCTTCGCCGCCTCTCGCTCGATGAGGCGGCGGTCCATTATCGCCGGCAGCACGAGCCACGCCCGCCATGTCGAGTGCCACCGGCGGTAGACAAGCTCGCCCCGGAAGCCCGCCCGCCGAAGCCCGGCGAGCACCGGCCGGCTGTCCCACTCGACGCTCAGCCAGCGTATGCCCTCGACGAAGACGACCAGTCCCGCCCTAGCGTCGCCCCGCGCCGCCGGCCGCAGATACAGTAGCAGATTGGGGATCATGCTCAGCAGGAAGTGCAGCAGCACGAAGCCGCCCGCGCATATCAGGACGATCTTCCAGGAGGCCATGGCGATCATCGACGGGAGTCTACACGGGCCGCCGCTCCGCGGGCGAATGTCAAATTAGGAATTAGGAATGACGAAGCAATGCAGAATGACAAGTGCAAGAACACCTGCGATAGGCATTCAGTCATTTGGCATTTGGAATTCCTTCCACATTTAGGAATTCCTAATTCCGCATTGGCGGGCCCGCCTTCACCGCTTCGCTGCCGACTGCTCCTCCTCGTACTTCTCCTGTAGTCCCTTGATGGTCTTGCGGTTGGCCAGGCGTGCGACGGTGCCCATGCGGTCGACGATGAGCTGGCCGTTGAGGTGGTCCAGCTCGTGCTGGTACATTCGGGCGGTGAGTTCAGTGCCCGATTCCTGGAATATCCGCCCGTCCAGGCCGGTGGCCTCGATGGTGGCGACGGCGTATCGCTTGACCTTGGCGTTGACCCCCGGGACGCTGAGGCAGCCTTCCTCCTCGTCCTGCGAGCCATCCACGGAAAGCAGCCGCGGGTTGATGTACACGCGGCGGTCGGCCTTGTCGTACTTGGGCGAGGCGACAAAGAGCCTCACGGTGATGCCCACCTGCGGGCCGGCCAGGCCGACGCCCTTGGCCGCGAACATGAGCTCGAACATCCTGTCAACCAGCGGCCGAAGGTACTCGCCGACCTCCTCGATGGGCGTGGACACCTCCGCCAGGCGCGGGTCGGGATACTTGATGATCCGCAGCGAAGCCAGGTCGGCCGAAAGAATCTTGTCCCTGCTGGTCATGCCAATTCATCTTATCGAATGGCGCCGGTGCGCAAAAGAAATATCGAGCATGGAACTGCCAATCTTGTTGTATAATCTGATTGTATATTTCAGGTTGGGCGGACCTGAGGCGCCAGTCGCCGCTGGTGCGTTGCGGCGGCGGCTGCCGCCACCGGCCCGCCACGTGGAAAGCAGCATGGATCCTTCGGTTCTTCAGCGGTGCCAGGAACTGATCGACTACGCCTTCTCGGATATTGACCTTCTGACGCTCGCCCTGACGCACTCCTCCGTCGCGGCCACGCGGGCGCAGAGCAACGAACGGCTGGAATTCCTGGGCGACGCGGTGCTGGGCCTTGTGGTCTGCCAGGAGCTTTACGAGCGCGAGGGCGACCTGACCGAGGGGCAGATGACGAAGATCAAATCGGCGGTCGTCTCGCGGCAGACGTGCGCGGATGTAGTCGAGGCCCTGGGCATCACTGAGCTGCTGTTCATGGGGAAAGGCATCTCCAGGTCCGGGTCGGTGCCGCAGTCGGTGTCGGCGGCCGTGCTGGAGTCGATCATCGGCGCGGTCTACCTCGACGGCGGCCTGGAGGCAGCCAGTGGGCTGATCCTCCGCCTGATGCGCCCGCACATCGAGGAGTGCCTGGCCAACGAGCACCAGCGGAACTACAAGTCGCTCCTCCAGCAGCACGCGCAGCGGACCTGGGGCGCCACGCCTGAGTACGTCCTGCTGGACGAGAAGGGCCCGGACCACAGCAAGTGCTTCGAGATCGCGGTGGTGATCGACGGGCGGACGTTCCCCAGCGCCTGGGGGATGAGCAAGAAGGAGGCCGAGCAGGACGCGGCCAGGCTGGCGCTGGAGGCGCTCGACCTGCTGCCGGCCGAGAAGGCCGAGGCGGACCAGGATGCGCCGCGGGAAGACCGGTGGGACGCCAAGCCGGTTTGAGCCTCCTTGATCCCCCTTCATCCCTTGCCTGGCGGGAATCCAAGGCGACACGTGGCAACTGATTTTGGGAAAAAACCGCGCATCCGGGCACAAAATTCTTGCGTGAGCGATTGGAATCACTATTCTTGGATTTCGTACTTCGCCGATAGCGATAAAGAGTACGGAAACTTTACGCTGACACATCGGCCCTTTGTGGGCTTGTGCGGGCACAAGAGAACATGGCCGGATCACGGACGATCAAGACGCTCACCGCACTTCTGGTCGCGATGACGCTGGGCTCATTCCTGATGATGCTCATGGAGACGGACCCGATCCGGCCGGGCTCTCCGCTTGCGGGCATCACGGCCGGCGCGGACGACTCCGCCAAGGTCATCCGCGACACGCGGGTCCCGCGCCGGAACACCTGGCGGAACATCATCATCCACTCCTCGACGGCCGAGGGGCCGGACATCCAGAAGCGGTGCCACTTCGTCATCGACGCCGCGGGCGTGCTGACGCGGACAGCGCTGTGGGCCGACCAGGCCGACGGCAACCACGTGAACGTCTACGGCGGCGACTGGAACTCCGACAGCATCGGCGTCGTGGTGGTGACGGATGGCGCCCGGCGAGAGCTCACGCCGCAGCAGGCGGCCGTCCTCCAGAACCTGACGTCAAACCTTCAGCGGATGCTGGGCATCCCTGATGCGCGCGTCTATCGCCACGGCCAGTTGCCCGGCAGCCCGGCCGCGTGCGGCGTGTTCTAGGACGTCGCCGGGAGGGACACCGTAAACTCCGTCCCCTCACCCTTGCGGGAATTGACCTCAATCCGCCCGTTGTGCATCTCGACGATCCGCTTGACTATGGCCAGGCCCAGGCCCGTCCCCTGGGGAAAGACCTCCTTGGCCTCCGGCGAGCGGTAGAACTCCTCGAATATCCTGGCCTTGGCGTCGTCGCTGATGCCGATGCCCGTGTCCCGAACCTTCAGTGCGGCCAGACCGTTCTCGCTGGCCAGTCGTACGTCGATGGTGCCGCCGGCCGGCGTGTACTGGATGGCATTTGCGACAAGGTTGGTCGCCATCTCTCCTAGCAGTCCTTCGTCGCCCTCGACCCACACCGGCGACGGCACATGGCAACTGATGGTGACCCGGCCGTCGGTCGCCTGCTGGCGGAAGAGGTCAACCGTAGCCGCGACCAGTTCGCCGAGATTGACGCGTCCCCTGGCCATGTCGGTCTGCGGCGAGCGGAGCCGCGAGTACCGCCGCAGGTCGTCGACCAGTGCCATAAGGGCCTGTAACCTGCGCCGGCCGCGATCCACGAGCATGACGTGCTGCGGGGTCATGTCCGTGCAGACCTGGCCCAGCGCGTCGAGGATGCTGTAGATGGCCGCCAGGGGGGCTCGCATCTCGTGGCCTGCCTTGCGCATAAAGAAGCTCTTGGCCTCGTCGGCCTCGCGGAGCATGCGATAGGTCCGCTCCAGCTCGCGTTCGCGGCGGCGGAGGCGGCCGGTGATGCTGGCGGCGATGACGGCCGTCGCGAACACCGTCGCGGTCATGGCCGTCGTCAGGGCCAGGACGTGAAGCGCGTCGGCGTGGAACGACCTGGATGCCGGCCCGGCTGGCCAGATGATCTCGACGTGCGACAGCAGGCCCTGCTGCTCCCCCCAGGCCAGCGCGTTGACTCCGGCCGCCGCAGCGAGCGCCACGACATACGCCAGCGGGCGAGGCAGCAGTTCGGTCGCGATCACAACCGGCAGCAGCACCAGCAGCAGGAAGAAGTTCTCCACGCCGCCGGTGAAGTGGACCAGCAGGCACACGGCCGCCAGGTCGCAGGCGATCTGCGCCAGGGCGACTCGCACGATCCACTTGCGGCGGGCCACCCGCCCGGCTCCCAGGCCGAACAGGATCGCGAAGACGATGTTGTAAAGGAAGATCGCCGCTATGACGGCCAGGGCCGGGGCCATCGTGTCCGCGGTCCCCACACGGAATCGCACGCCCAGGCCGTACCACGAAACCAAGAGCAGCGCCAGCCCCGCGGAGGCCATTATCCACCGCACGCGAGTGAACCACCCAAGGCGGTAGAGCAGTTCCCGCTCGGTGATCTCCAGCGGCGCCTTGGGAGCTGGTTGGGCGGCGGCCTGGTCGCTCATCGCGGGCATCATATCCAGAAGCTACGCGGCATTGTAGCGCTGAGCCAGAGAAGGCGTGTCAGTTGACAGCCCCCCTCAGCGTGCGGATACTGGCTGCATGGCAGGAATCCTCCTGGATTTTCTCTACGGCGCCGGGCTGGTGGCGCTGAGCCCCGTGTGGCTGTACCGCATGATCCGCCACGGCCGTTACCGCGAGGGCATCGCCCAGCGGTTCGGCGCGGCGCCGATACGCTACGGACTTCAGCCGGTCATCTGGGTCCACGGCGTGAGCATGGGCGAGGTCAACGCCGCGCGAGCCATCGTCGCCGAGCTGCACAGCCAGCTTCCCGATTACCGCGTGGCGATCTCATCGACCACGGACACCGGCATGGCCGCCGCGCGGCGGCTGTTCGCGCCGGACCACATAGTCTTCCACTGGCCGCTGGATTTTAGCCTGGCCGTCAGGCGGGCGCTCGACCGCATGAGGCCTGACCTGGTCGTGCTGATGGAGGGCGAGGTGTGGCCCAACTTCCTGGCGGCGTGCAACAGGAGGAACGTCCCGGTCGTGGTCGTCAACGCCCGGATGAGCCCGGACAAGGGCTACCCCCGATACAAGAAGCTCGGCCGCATCGCGACGCGGATGTTCAACCGCCTGACGGCCATCGGCGCGCAGGATGAGAGCTACGCCCAGCGCTTCCTCTCGCTTGGCGTCAAGCCGGAGAAGGTCCGCGTGACGGGCATGATCAAGTTCGACACCGCCGAGGTGGCCGACCGGGTCGAGGGCCAGGAGGCGCTGGCGGCCGCGCTGGGCATCGGCCCGCAGGACAAGCTCATCGTCGCCGGCGGCACCGGGCCGGGCGAGGAGGAGATGCTCCTGAAGATCTTCGGCGGCATCAAGGCCCACCATCCAGAGGCGAGGCTTGCCATCGTGCCACGCAAGCCCGAGCGGTTCGATGAGGTGGCAAAGCTCATCACCGCGGCCGGGTTCCCACTCGTTCGCCGCTCCGAGCGCCCAGACGCAAGAGGCGACTCTGGACTCCCTACGCCCTACTCCCCACTCCCCACTGCCCACTCTCAACCTCCAGTAGGGAGTAGGGAGCTGGGAGTGGGGAGTGAGGCGTCGCGCGGCCCGGTCTTTCTTGGCGACACGATGGGCGAGCTGCGCAAGTTCTACGGCCTGGCAAGGTGCATCTTCGTCGGCCGGTCGCTGGTGCCGATGGGCGGGTCGGACATGATCGAGGCGGCCGCGCTGGGCAAGCCGACGGCCTTCGGGCCGCACACATTCAACTTCCCGCAGGCGGATGACTTGGCCGCCAACGGCTGCGCCCGCGTGACCGACGCCGAAGCCCTCTCTCGCCAGCTTGAGGCCTGGCTGGCCGACCCGGTCGCCGCGCAGGCCGCCGGCAGGAAGGTCCAGGATTACATCCGCACCCGCCAGGGCGCAACCCGCAAGAACGTCGAGATGATCTGCCGCATCCTTGGCAGGGAGCCGGGCCCGCCGGGGGCAATCGCTACGGAGGCCCTGCGGTGACGAGGCGGACTGATCTTCGATGCCCGACCGTCGCGCTCACCTGTCGCCAGCCGCTCAACGGCTCGGTGAACAGGAAGATGTTGGCCGTGCCGTGACGCTCGTACTCATAGTCGTACCGCTCCGGCTCGCCGGGCAGCGGCGGCAACGGCTGGCGCGTCTCGGCAACCAGTTGCTTGCTGATCTCGTCCATGCATATCACCGGATAGTCCGGGTCATAAGGGCGTTGGTAGACGTTCAGCACGGTCTCCATCGCGCAGACAAACGCGGCGCTGTGCTCTGGCGGAATGCACCACATCATCCGACGCTAAGGCTGCAATTCGTTTTTTTAGAGCCTGCCGCACCGTCTCGTGCGAGACGCTCTCGACGACCTTCAGTTCCACCAACTTGTCCGCCAGCATCCGCAGCGTCCAGCGGCCGTGCCCGGCCGGAACGGTCCCGCAGCACAAGGCCACCAGCCGTGCTTCCTTTGCGCCGTCCAGGACCGGTAGCCGCGACGGACGGCACTGCTTCTTGCGATCAACGCCAGCATCGAGGCCTTCCATGACGTAGCTCTTGCGGACGTTCACGCCCGATGCGCTGGACGTTGCCGCCGCCAGATCAATCCAAACCCGGCTCAACAGCTCATAGGCCCCAAGCTGTCGGTCCGCTCCGGCCGCACTCCCGCCGCCAAGCCGGTCGTTCCGAGCCTTGCTGCTGGGCGATTCACCATGCGCATCCCCGACAACCGTGCCTCGTACCCTATGCGCTCAACGCCACCGCACGCAAAGTTCGTCATCGCTGGAAAACGCGGGACGTGGTTGATGCTTGTCACAGGTCTTGTTATCCTGACGATTTGTAGTTTCTCAGGAACGCCCATCTTAAGAAGATTCGGATGAAACACGCACTGGCACTTACTATCGTGCTGCTGGCGGCATGGCCCGCGCTGGCCGGGGTGAACCTGCTGAAGGACGGCGGCTTTGAGCAGGTCCTCGACAAGCCCGACGAGCGCGGCAACCCCTTCAGCGTCTGGGGCGGCTGGAAGTGGGAGGGCAACTGCCAGCGCGTGGCCGACACCGAGATCAAGCACGGCGGCAAGACCAGCGCCCTGATGTTCAGCTACGGGAACTGCAAGATCGCCGTCTCCGACACGGTGAAGACCGAGGCCGGCCTCTACAAGCTCACCGGCTACGTCCGAGGGATCAACCTGACGCCAGGCGCGCAGGGGCGTGCGGCCATCGTCTCCTTCGAGCCCAAGGGCAAGGAGATGATGACCAATCTACCCAACGGCACCTACGGCTGGCGGAAGTTCGAGCTGGTGGTGAAGCTGCCAGAGCCCTCCGACAAGACGGGCATCTACGTCTACCTCTTCGGCTCCGGCCGCGTGTGGCTGGATGACTTCGTCCTGGAGAAGCTCGACGGCACGGACCACAAGGAGGGCCTGACCATGAGCGATTCGGAAGAGAAGCTCACGGGCTTCGACGGCCCGGGGGGCCTCAAGTGCCCAAGCTGCGGCCTGATGGTCGACCCCAAGGCCCAGAAGTGCGCCGCCTGCGGCGAGCTGGCCAAGGGCCTGGTCGAGTACGGCAAGACAGTCGAGGTCGTGGACAAGCTGGCGGCGCTGGTGGAGAAGGCCAAGGCGGCCAACGTCGATACGCTCTACGCGGAGGCGGTGCTGAAGGCCGCCCCATCGCTGCTGACTCGCTGGGTGACCGTGGAGGATGGCCGTCGAAGCGCCTACGCCACGTTCCTGAGCGACCGGGCCAGTTTCGAGGCCAAGATGCTGGAAACCACCATGGCGGGCGCCAAGGACCCGCGTGTCGTGCCGCCCATCCCGGACTATGCCAAGCTCCAGTGGAAGGGCAACTACCTCCAGCTTGACGGCAAGACTGCCCTGGTGGTGACCGTCGGCAACTCCGGCGGCGGCACCGCCGACCCGCGCTTCGCCGGCAAGGGCGACCTGTACGGCATCGTCGAGGCGGTCGGCGCCAGCCGGTACGATTACGACAAGACCCCGATCTGGGAGGTCTACCAGAAGGACCCCAAGAGCCACCGCGTTTACGACGGCGGCTGGTGCGGCCACATCATCAAGGACAAGTGGTCCATCGGCGGCGCCGGCGGCGCGCAGGGCGTCTGCGTCATCTCCCTGGACTATCCCCCCATGCTGGAGGCCGTCCGCCAGTCCATCGTCAAGAAGGCGCAGGCGTACCGCAAGGCCAACAACAAGCGCAACAAGATCCTGGCCATGGACTGGGAGTACACCTACGAGAACTACGACGAGCCCAGCAAGGTCAAGTGGCAGAACTGGCTGAAGGAGCGTTACACGACCGTCGACGCCCTCAACAAGGTCTGGAAGACGAGCTTCAAGGCCTTCGATGAGATCGACCTGCCGCCGATCAACTCGGCCTCCGAGAAGAACCCCGCCAAGTACTACGATCACGGCGAGTTCAGCCTCTGGCGGTTCACGGACTACCTCAAGTGGGCCAAGGCCGTCATCACCAAGGAAGTTCCCGACCTGCCGATCATGGTCGGCGGAGGCATGCCGTTTGGCAGCAGGTTCTGGAAGGAGTCCATCGACGAGGAAGGCCTGATGGTCCAGAAGGTCGACGACATCTGGCTCAGCGAGACTGGCAGCCGAAGCTGGGGCACGGGCGCCTTCATGGACCTCCAGCACAGCATGAACAGCGAAATGCCCATCGTGGATCCGGAATACCATTCGACCGGCGGCTACCTGTGCCTGATGTACTTCCACGGCGCCGCCAGCGTGGACTTCTGGGACTGGCCAAGGGCCACGGCCGCGTCGCTGGGCGATGGATACTCGCTCAACCACGGCGTGCTTGACGTCCGCCGCCTCCAGGACTCCATCATCGAATTCCCGAAGGCCAAGCCCCAGGTCGCCCTGCTTTACAGCCGCGCCTCGCTGATCCAGCGCCATCCGGGCGCATCGCCGGACAAGGCCGGCGTGCAGACCCCCTACACGCTGGAACTACAGAAGTGCTATCGGGCCGGGAACATCCTGGATGCGGGCATCGGCTTTGTCACCTCGCGCCAGGTCAAGGAAGGCATCCGCAAGGACCTGAAGGTGCTGGTCGTCCCCGGCGCGTACTTCGAGAACGAGGAAGTGGTGCAGAACCTGATGGCGTTCGCCCAGGACGGCGGCACGCTGGTGGTCACGCCCACCTCGCTGGTCGCCGATGAGTACAACCGCAAGCGGGATTACCTCAAGGGCCTCGGCGTCGAGATCGTGCAGGAGACAGTGCCCAAATACCTGGCCGCCAAGGCCACGGCTGGCGTGCAGCAGCCTGGCAGCGAGTACGATTTCATCCAGGGTCCAATAGCCAAGACCGTGGTCGAGGATGAGCCCAAGGCCAAGATCACATGGAAGGGCCAGAACGGTCCGGCTGCTCTCGACGGCGCGGGCATTCGCCAGACCATAAAGGTGAGCGTCCCCAACGGCGTCCTGGCCACCTACGAGGATGGCAGCCCCGCGGTCGTGCGCATCAAGGCGGGCAAGGGACAGGTCATCTACACCGCCATGCAGTTGACCGATGCCTGCACCGGCGACCTGCTCGACTGGGTATACGCCCAGAGCGGCGTCGAGCGCCTGGTCAGGACCGTCGGCCCCGATGGCAAGCGGATCCCCGGCCTGGAATCCAAGACCGTGCCCTGCAAGGATGGGTACCTGACCTATGTGTACAACCTCACGCCCGACGTGATGAAGGTCAGCCTCAAGCCGGCGGTCAAGGTCTCGGCGATCGAGAACCTTAACACGTGCAGAGCGGTGAAGGCGGATGAGGCGCTCGATCTGGGGCCGTTCGAGTGGTTCATCCTGAAACTCACGAAGTGACGGCTTGATGGCCGGACGGGTTGCCCGAACATGCTCCGATGGTCGTGCGTCATACTGGCGCTGCTGATTGCGGCGGTCAGCGTCGCGGAGTACCTGACCGACCGGCCGCCTCTGGAGCAGTTGATGTTCGTCGCCGGCCGCGACGCCAAGGCCCAGCAGTCCCTCAATCCGCGTGCCCCGACGGTAATCCGCCTGGGCATCGCCTCGTGGCAGATGGATGAGTTCCCGTGGAACCAGGCCATCCGAAGTTACGAGAAGGCCCACCCCGACGTCCGCATCGACGCCAGCGTCCTGCCGGAGGATTGCCTCAACAGCATGCTGCTCTTCTGGGCGAGCGACTACACGCGGTTCGACGCAATCGTCGCCTGGGCGGATGAGGAGATTCACCCGTTCATCGACTACAACTGGAATACCACCGACCCCGCCCGCCGAAGCCTGCTGATCAACGTGAAGGACTACCTGACGCCCGAGCAACTGGCAAGCTTCAAGCCGGCCCTTTTCGGCGGGTGCTCGCGCAAGGACCCCTCCGGGCGGATGAACATTTACGAGCTTCCGTGGATGGGCGAGGTGCTGTCGCTGAACTACAACAAGAAGTTCTTCGAGCGCGCCGGCATTGCACGTCCGCCGCAGACATGGGCCGAGGTGGAGGACGCGTGCAAGAAGCTCTCGGGCCTGGAGTCGGGCGGCGTGAAGGTGGCAGCCCTGTCTATGAACTTCGCCAAGGGCGGGTTCTTCGGGCAGAACTGCTATATCCCCATGCTCGCGGCGTTCAAGAAGGGCCGCGGCGTCACGGATGACAAGGGCCGGCTGGACGTTGCCAGCCCGGAAGCCATCGAGGTCTTCAGCACGCTCAAGCGCTGGTACCGCGCCGGCTACCTCAGCCCGAACTGCCTGGTCAGCGACAGCGTCGAGCAGGACCTCCGCGTGCTTCGCTCGGCCATGTACACGCACTGGCTCAGCCGGGGCCTGTGGGCCATCAAGGACCACGGCAGCGACGTCATCGGCGTGGCGCCCTCGCCCGGCGCGGCGGAGGCCGGCTCGCTGGTGGCCACCTACGGCTGCATCATCCCCAAGTGCTCGCCGGTCATCCGCCAGACGGTTGACTTCTGCTACGAGACGTTCTGCACTGATGCGCACGGCTTCCAGACGGCCGTGGCGCTGGGCTGGAAGGACCCCGACGGCAGGACGGTCGGCGGCGGCAAGATGCCCGCCACCACCGCGATGTACGAGCGGCCCGACATGAAGCCGGAGATCGTAGAACTTGGGAAGGCCCTCGACCGCGGCTACTCATACCCCGATCCGGTCAACTGGGGCCAGGTGGCGGACATATTGCTGGTCGAGTTTCAAAAGTACCTCAGCGACGCCTCCGACAAGCTCACGGCCGAGCAGGCCCTGGCCAACGCCCGCCGCCGCATCTCGCAGGAGGTCTACAAGGAAGGTTCATCCGACTAAAGCATACTTTGTCTCATGGAGGCCGTAGATGCGGAGGGTGAAGTATTGCTGGTCTGGGTAGCCGTAGGCCCGGCGTTGAAGGGTCTTGATCTTATTGTTGGTGCCCTCCAGCGGGCCGGTGGAGACGGGGTGGTCATATCAGGCCAGCAATCCGAATCGGTACACCTTCAATCGATGGGCGGACCTCTTGAGCATCGTGATCCCCGAGGCTTCCGCACGGGCGATCCAGTCAAAGGCGGCCGTGTAGCTGCGCCGTGGGTCGGCGAAGGTCGCCTCCGCGGTGGACTCCTTCATCTGACTGGCATTTTGCCAGGAACGAACTGGCGCAGAACCTGTTGAATCGTGTGTGCATCAACTGAGGACATCCATATTGAATTCGAGAGCACGGCCAGCATGCCGTCGTGTGAGCGCCGCCGCCCTGATTCCACCCATCCTGGCCGGCATTCTTGCGTGTCAGGTCGCCGCTCCGGCGATCGCCGCCAGCGGCGAAGAACCAAAGCCTGCCACGCGGAATGCAGCGGGTCTGCATGTGGAGACAAAGACGGACAAGGTTCTCAAGACGGAGCAGCTCATTCTGACGGGCCGGAACTTTCGCTACACCTGGGACACGCGCCGGGGAGGAGAACTGTCAAAGGTAGAACAGCGGGGCCGGAACAGGATCGACGAGTTCGGCAACCTGGTGAAGGGATGGTGGTCCTATGGGAACCCGTACCTGGAGAGAGCGCCCTGGATGCGGGTGAATTCGGACCTTGCCTTCAAGTCGTTCGACACGATCCCGGCGCTATCGTTTTCCACGGACCGCAAGGCCTATTACTCCGGTCAATGGAAGGTCGCTTACGCCAACGCCGACCGGCGCTCCAGGCTGACGGTCGTGAAGAAGTCGGCGGACGAGGTGGTCTTCGAGACCACGAGCAATCCCCGGATCCTTGAGAACCAACTGGAGAAAACGCCCTGGATCGTCCGGCAGCACGTGCGCGTGTTCGATTCGGGAGTCATCCTCAACAGCATGACCATCGAACTGCCCAAGGGCGAGTCCTACGCGCTGGACTGGGCTTCGATATCGTGTTGCCTGGCCGAGCCGCTGTACAAGGAGCTTTACGATGACAGGAAAGCTCATTTTTCGTTCGGCTGGGCGTCTTCGGGCGAGAAGGAGCAGTTCAGCGTCACGGGGCAGTGCGCGTTCGTGAACATCTTCGGGAGCTTCGGGTGGCCCTGGAAGTTCGTGCTCCAGGGCCCGGGAACGACACACCTGCCGATCGACCTGGAGCTGAATCCGTACATTACCTACTGGCGGCAGGACATGCCGACGATATTCGCGAAGAACCCGCTTCTGTTCATGTCGGCGGCCTATGACATGACGCACGCCCCCGATTCGGTCCAGAACGCCTACTGCGAATTCGCCCTTGAAAAGGCCGAAAGCCTGGCCGGCACGACAAAGGACTTCGGTTCGTGGGTCATGCCCCACGCGGATTCCGGCCTTCCCAAGAAATCGGGCATCGAGCAGACCTTGCGCCCCTTCGCCGGTTTCGGAATCGGCTGGAACCTGTTCGACGGAGAGACGAAGGGCCTAAACGAGCCCCTGAAATACACGAATTGTCTCACCGCCGCCTTCGCCTCGCGAAAACGGTCGTCGCGTCCCGACGCGGAGGCGGACGACCGCAATCTGCTGATCGGCGCCCGGATCTACTATGCCCGGGACAAAGTGCCGTCCGCCGATGAGATAGCCGCGATGGCCGGCGAAGGGTGCAACGTCCTGATTCTCGGGCTCGCCTGGCAGAAGGATTCGGCCGGAACGGCCCAAGCGGTGAAGGCCGCCCACAGTCACGGCATGCGGGTCGGCGCCACGGTGGACCTCAAGGAGATGCAGGCCCTGGTCAAGAACGGCAACTGGTTTGTCAGCCAATTCCAGCAGAACTATGACGGCCTGTACGTGAGGAACGTCAACTTCCTCAGCGACGCGATTGGCCAGGGGACCTTCAAGGCACTGGGAGAAGAGGTCCAATTCAAGCAGGACGGGGCCAATCGCGTGAACGCCGCGGGATTTGCCGTGTGTATGAAGGCCTTGCGAAGGATCGTCGGCGCTGGAGGTTTCCTCATTGGAGACCCCGGCCCCTTAGGGCCGAACCTGGTCTCGCTGGCGGAATTCGATCTTCATGCTACGGAAGACCTTAAAGATTACCGATCGGGCACGGACATGGAGCAGAGCTTCCGCCGCCATCGTACCGGCGCGGGGTTCGGCCCGGTGCTTGGGTCGATGACGCCGGCGGATGAGGCGCTTGCCGCCATCCATGGCGACAGCCCGCTGATCCTCTGGCCGTCCCAGGACAAGAACCACCTTTCATGGTGGCGGCTGTGTCAGAAGCTCCCGCAGGGCCCAGTGAGAGTCCAATCGGACCTGAATGGCGTCGAGAGGCACTTCAGCACGACGTCGTCGAGCATACATGGAACCTGGTTTGAGGGTGGCAAGCCAGAGGGCATTCTCCTGCTCGGGGCCGAGAAGGCGGGCCCCGCGAGAGTGCGTCTGGACCCCCCGGACAAGGTGCTCAAGGTCGAGGATCAAGATGGGGCGAACGTGCCCGTCAAGGGGGGCGAGTTCGATGCAGGCAGTCTATCGGAGCACCAGGTTAAGGCCTTCAAGGTCTTCACCGAGGCAAGACAGGAGTAGCCTGATGTATCCCAGGTTTCTGCCGCTGTTTCTCGCGGGAATCCTTCTTGCCTGTCCGCCGTTGGCGCTCTGCGCGGGCTGGAACACGCGGGAATTTGACCTGACGAAGCGGGATGCGCAAGCGTATTCGGCGGAGAACATCCCGGAGGCGGCCTTCACGGCCAAGGGTCTGCAAATTGCGGTCAAGCCGAACGCCACGTATCAGTTCTTGAGCAAGGAGACGTACTCGGACCTGTTCACGTTTCAGGTCTACTTCGACACCGCCGAGCAGAGCAAGGCGGGCTCGCTGGAGTTGGAGGCGATCGCCGAGAATGAGGAGACGAAGGACCGGATCGTCTGCCGGTATACGATAACAGGCGCCGGGCAGAAGAGCTGCCGGTACACGTCCTACGTCAAGGGGAAAGAGGCGCGAGCCGGAACGGCGGATATCGACATCACGTATGAGACCGCCTCGGGGAAGCATACTGGGGCCGTGGACGGGTTGCGAATCTACAAGGGGGAACAGGCCCTGTTCGCGACCGTGCGGCTCAAGTGGCAGTTCCAGACGTACTGGCCGGACACGGACGAGTTCAAGACGGAGACTATCTCGACCTGGCGACGCATGCACGGCGGAGAGGTCCTTGCGAAGACGGCGGACGCCTATAAGGTCGGTCTTGTGCTGCGGTCGGTGGATGGGGCGGCGGGGACCGTACACATCAGTTCGGCGGGAATCGCGGGCAGCACGGTGGCGCCGGACCCGATGAACCGGACCTTCCTTTTCGATTTCGGCCCGAGGGACCAGCAACTGGCCGACGGCTTTTGCCCGGTGAACGTTCACACTCTGTACAACCCGCAACGAGGATTCGGCTGGGTATTCGACGATCCCAAGAGGGTGGTGACCGACCTGCGGGAGATCAAGCCGGCAACTGACGACGAGATTGAGGCGGCGGGCCTGCGGTCGCCCAGGGAGATCTACGAGGACCTGGCGCGAAGGGAGAAGATCGTAAAGACGACCAAGGCCAGCATGGAGGAATACAAGAAGGCGCTGACGCAGAAGGTGGAGGCGACCAGGGTGAACATGGCGATGTACCTCCGCCACGCGATGCTGTTCAGCTCGCACAACACCGGCAACACGAGTATCGAGTCGCTGAACAAGTCACTGGACCTGGACACGCCGCTGGAACGGGACGGCGTGTATGTGCTGATGGCGGGGGGCATGATTCCGTGGACGGACCGGGGCGGGGTGTTCGCCAGACGCGGGCCGCCGTTCCCGTCGGGGGTTGACTGGTATGCGCCGGAGACGCGGGAGACGACGTCCAACCTGTACGATGACGACGACGCGGCCGTGGAATTCCACGCTAACGTTCCCAACGGCAGGTACAACCTTATCATCGGCTCGAATTACGAATATTCCTGGCACACGTGGGCCACGGCCTGTGTCGCGGTTCAAGGCCGGCTCAGAAACAAGGAGATGGGGCAGAAGGGCCAGCGGACGATCATCCGCGACGTGGAGGTGCAGGACGGCACGCTCGCCGTGCGCTTCTTCTGCAATCCCCGGACCGCCGCGAACGTAAAGTGGGACGTCGACTATCTGCTCGTCCTTCCCGCCCAGGACAAGGAGCTGGTGAACCAGTGGGAGTGGAAGCTCATTCGCGAGCGCGGCATCCGGGTGCGCCAGGTCGCCTTTGCCGAGGGCGATCCACAGGCCCTCAGGAACGAAGGCGGGTTCTACACGCGCAACGGCAAGCCCTTCTTCTTCCAGAGCATCTATTTCGTAAACCCCTATATGAAGGAATACCAGTACTACTGCCAGGTCAATTCGCTACTCGGCGGTGACGGCCTGATCGGGAAATCCCAGTATTTCCTCAAGCCCGACTGGGAGAAGTTCTCCCTGATGGATGACTATCCCTGGAAGCTTATCAACACGCTGAACCTGTGGTATCAGAGAGGGATCCTCCACTATCTGGAGCTACCCAAGTCCCTGACTGTCGCGCCGCGCCAGGTTCAGGGCGAGGCCACGACGGCCGTTGACGCCAAGGGACGGGTCCCACGCTACGACGTGAAGATGCCCGTCAACTCGGCCCTGGGAAAAGAGGTGGTCAAGGAGACTTATACCATCACCGGCAACCAGATCAAAATGCACCCGGCCTTTGCCGGCTATTACCTCTACATGGAGGAGTGGGACATCGGCGAGAAGCGATTCGACGACCAGTCCCGCGTCCAGTACATCAGTTGGCTCGAGGCCAAGTACAAGACGATCGCCGCCCTCAACGAGGACTGGAACAGGAACTACAACTCGTTTGGCGACATACCGCTGCCGGATGAGGCCTATGAGAAGGGGAAGCCCAACTGGAGGAGCACGCCCGAGAACATCATGTTCAGCAAGTTCGCCCAATGGGGCGGTTCGCAGATGGTGAAGGAGGCATGTGATGTGATCCACAAGAATGAGCCGTACCACATCGCGGCCGGCGGCACCTGCGAATTCCCCGTGTCCTTCTGCCACAATGTCATGTACGAGGACACGACCCCATTCCCACCCCCCCAGACGATCCGGCACTTCGGCCATGCCCCGCATCACGGCTACATCTGGCCCAGTTTCGACTGCGAACACGCCTACTCCGAGGGCCGGACCGACCTCAAACAACCGCTGAAGCCCAAGCCGCTCCTGGCGCCCGACTACAGGAAAGACTATCTCAACGCCATGACCAAGATCCTCGTCGGGGACAAGTGGGGTGATATCCCCGAATGGTACGAAGACGGCTCGCGCCACTTCTTCCATCCTACGGTCTTGCTCAAGGAACTCGGTCCAGAACACGCAATTACCTACTGGACCGGGGAACTCCTCAGCTACAAGTCCGAGGCCTACGAGGGACCGCCCGTGTACATCGAACGCAAGGCGCTCCTTGCCACACGCGCCTTCCAGTGGTACTACCGCCTGGCGCCCCTATGGATCCCCGCCCAGCCGCCGCGACACGAGATCATTGCCCCCGTCACCGAGACAACCTTGATCCTCAGCGGGAGCCCCACGACGGTCAACAAAGAGGTTCCCGGCGTTTCCGAACTCCTCCGTCCCCAGTACCTCGTCCCCGACCTCGTGGCGATGGCCGGCGTCAAGGACTTGTCCCCCTACAAGGTCGTCATGCTGTCCGACTCTGACTGCGTCGCCAAGTACGTGGACCGCACCGAGGTCCAGAAGCTCAAGGACTACGTCCGCAAGGGCGGCCGGCTGGCGCTTGTCGGCGGCGCCTTCTTCGACGATCCGCGCGTCGACCGGGACATCCACCTTCCCGACAGCTTCGGCTTGCCAAGCCCCGGCCTCGCTCAGGCCGACGCCGGTAAGGACGCCGGCGGCGTGCAAAAGCTCGGGCCCGGACTCTATCTCAACAAGGACGGCAACGTCGCCCTGGCGACCACCCCCAGCGACCCCGCCACTCAGGAAGGCTTCGGGAAACTCCTCAAGTCCTGGAATGTCCAAACGATCCTCGGCGTCGCCGGCTTGGCCGACCCATCGGCCGACATCTCCGCCGGAAGGCTAACCGGCGACGGCTATGTTCTTGCCGGGGCCTGCAACATCAACGAGAAGACACCCAAGACGTTCAAGCTTCAGGTCCCCGGCCTCGCGCCCGGCGAATACGCCGTAATCGACGTGACCGGCCAGAGGCCCGAACTGACCAAGAAGGAGGACGGCGGCTGGGCCCTGAAGGAAGAGCCGTCACAGCAGGCTGTCAAGATTGACTACCGCATGACCGCCAAGGACTTGTCCGAGAACGGGATCCCCTGCGACATTCAGCCGGAACAGGCCCAGATGTTCCTGCTGCGCCCCATGGATGACAAGGTCTGGGTGTCGATCTGGAAGCCGTCGCTCAAGTGGTTTATCAAGAAACCCGTAACGGTTGTGTACGGCAGCGATCCGGGCGAGAAAACGGGGGCCTCGGCCATTCAGTCGGCCCTTGCGAAAAGTGGGGTCCAGGCCGCAGTGGTCGACGCCAATGAGATCAAGCTGAAGAAGATACACTTTGACGTTCGGGTCGATCCCATGAGGGGAGTGTTGAACGCCCTGACCAACCGGATGCCCTGGAGGAAGGGCGAGTATGAAGAGCAGTTCAAGAAGAAATACGGATGGGGCGGGCAGAAGTACCTGGTGGACACGTTTGATAACCAGATCGTGGACACGGACCAGCAGCTTGTCGTTGTGGGAAACGCCGCCACCAACGTCTTGACCCGGCACTTCAACCGGCAAGGATCGTATGCCTACGACAAGGTCCTCGACAAGATCACGGCCTCCTACCCAGATCCGGGGCGGGGCATCATAGGGATGGTGGAATCCATCAACTGTCCGCACTACGACGTGACCAGCAAGTCGCGTGACGCCATTACGGTGGGCGGGTCCGACCCGGCAGGCACGGCGGAGGCGGTCAAGGATTTCGTCGGTCTGCTCGCCAAGTATACGAAGTAATGAAACGCAGAGGACACGTGCCGAGCTGCGGGCCGTCACGATAACTATCTCCTGATCAACTTCCCCGAGCACCTGGAGTACATGCCAGGCACCCGCGGCATCCTGCGATACAGCGACGAAGGAGCCAAGGGCCATTGGGTCGTCGCGGCGGACGGCCTGTCCGCAAAGCTGGACGCCGACAGCGTCAGGGAGCCGGGTGTGAAGGTGCGGGGCGAGGCCAAGGTCGTCGCCAAGGACCGCATCGACCTGACGATGACGATAGTGAACAACACCGACAAGAAGCTGGGGGACATCCGCCCGATGTACTGCTATCACTGTCAGCCGCTGAAGGTTGAGGGGCGCATCGTCAGTAAGCGCACGGCTAAGAGCCTATCCGAATAACCCGTGATTTGCCGATAGACCTTACCG
>JBHGBE010000085.1:0-18184 GCA_041946855.1 Phycisphaerae bacterium
CGCTGGCTGACCTTGCGTCTCCGCAGGGGCATCAACTTCACGATGGGGACGTCCATCCCTTTGACGTTGGCTGATTGCGGTCCAGACATGATCGTTGCCCGCCAGTTCTGGAGGAACACGAGCACCACGAGGAAGACCAGGACGAACGCCTCGAACAGGGTCTTGTAGACCTCGTGGATCGACTCGTTCACGAAGACGGTGGTGTCATAGACGATCCTATAGTCCACTCCAGTGGGGAAATCGGCCTTGAACAGGCAACATCACGCTACTTCGACAGGAAATCCTCGCTTCCGCCATGGTGACCTCTCAGAACTGGTTTAGGGCTTTGTGGTCCGGTTCCCGCCGCCGGCCGAGCGATAGCCGCCAGCGGGTGAGGCATCGCCGCGCGATGTGACTGCCGGATGATATCTCCATCGCCTCGCGTTCGCCAGGCAATTCGGCGCCAGGCGCCCGGTCCCGATCTCCAACCACCGGCCGCCAGCTACGGTTTTCGCGCCTGCGGCTGGCTGCGTTTGGGCCTTCGGCAGCGGCGTCAGGTTGACTAGCTGCGCCCCGGCGGGATCTGGGCCGCCAGAACGTAGTCGGGCACATTCGACAACTCGAAGCGGGGTATCAACATCGAGTAGCGCGGCCGGGAGGGCGCGGTCTTGTAGGAGATGCTGACCTTGCGCAGCAGCGATTTTCCGTCGCCTGGCCCCATTGCCAGTCGCGGATTTCCGGATGGTCCTCGCCGTGCTCGTGGATGTACGTTTTGTGCTCCAGAAGCTTCTCCTGGATTGCCTGCTTGACGTACGCCGCGCGGCTGGCCAGCGCCGGCACGCGGTCGATCACGTCGGAGACGAGATGGAACCTGTCAATCTGGTTCAGCACGGTCATGTCGAACGGGGTCGTGGTGGTGCCTTCCTCCTTGTACCCGCGGACGTGCAGGTTGTCATGGTTCGTGCGGCGGTACGTCAGGCGGTGGATCAGCCACGGGTACCCGTGGAACGCGAAGACGATTGGCTTGTCCTTCGTGAACAGGGCGTCGAAGTCGGGATCGGCCAGCCCGTGGGGGTGCTCGCTGCGCGACTGAAGCGTCATCAGGTCCACGACGTTGATGACCCTGACCTTCACATCCGGCAGGTGCCGGCGCATCAGGTCGACGGCCGCCAGCGTTTCCAGCGTCGGCACGTCTCCGCAGCAGGCCATGACGACGTCGGGCTCGCCGCCGCGGTCGTTGCTGGCCCACTCCCAGATGCTCACGCCGGCCGAGCAGTGCCTTATGGCCTGGTCCATCGTCAGCCACTGCGGCGCGGGCTGCTTGCCGGCCACGATGACGTTGACGTAGTTGCGGCTGCGCAGGCAGTGGTCGGTCACCGATAGCAGGCAGTTGGCGTCGGGCGGCAGGTATATGCGGATCACCTCGGCCTTCTTGTTGACCACGTGGTCGATGAAGCCCGGGTCCTGGTGGCTGAAGCCGTTGTGGTCCTGCCGCCAGACGTGCGACGAGAGCAGATAGTTCAGCGAGGCGATCGGCCTGCGCCACGGGATGTGTCCGCAGACCTTCAGCCACTTGGCGTGCTGGTTGAACATCGAGTCCACGATGTGGATGAACGCCTCGTAGCAGTTGAAGAACCCGTGCCGCCCGGTGAGCAGATAGCCCTCCAGCCAGCCCTGGCACTGGTGCTCGCTGAGCACTTCCAGCACCCGCCCATCCGGAGCGAGGTGGTCGTCGTAAGGGAGGATCTTCTCCATGAAGCAACGGTTCGTGACCTCGAAGAGGTCCTGCCAGCGGTTCGAGGCGTTCTCGTCGGGGCTGAACACGCGGAAGTTCGCGGCTTCCATGTTCATCCGCATGATGTCCCGGATGAACCGCCCCTGGATGCGCGTGCTCTCGGCGACGACGCTGCCGGGCCTGGGCACGTCCAGCGCGTACTTGCGGAAGTCCGGCATCCGCAGGTCCCGGAGCAGCAGGCCGCCGTTGGCATGCGGGTTGGCGCTCATCCGCCGCGCTCCCGTCGGCGCGAGCTCCGCCAGCTCGGGGCGCAATCGCCCGTTCCTGTCGAACAGCTCTTCCGGGCGGTAGCTCTTCATCCAGGCTGACAGGATCTTCACGTGCTGGGGCTTCTCGTGCATCTCGCCCATCGGCACCTGGTGCGAGCGCCAGTAGTCCTCGGTGCGCTTGCCGTCGATCTCCTTGGGGCACGTCCAGCCCTTGGGCGAGCGCAGGATGATCATGGGCCATCGCGGCCGGCCGCGCAGACCGCGCTTGCGGGCGTCGGACTGGATGCGGCGGATGCCGGCGATGACCTTATCCACCGCCCCGGCCATGATCTGGTGCATGACTTTGGGGTCCGAGCCTTCGACGAACACCGGGTCGTAGCCGCAGCCTCGGAAGAAGGACTCCAGCTCCTCGTGGGGAATTCGCGCCAGGAAGCACGGGTTGGCGATCTTGTAGCCGTTGAGGTGGAGGATCGGCAACACGGCGCCGTCGCGGAGGGGGTTGAGGAACTTGTTGGAATGCCAGCTCGTGGCCAGCGGCCCGGTCTCGGCCTCGCCGTCGCCGACGACGCAGGCGACGATCAGGTCCGGGTTGTCGAAGGCGGCCCCATAAGCGTGGCTGAGGGCGTAGCCCAGTTCGCCGCCTTCATGGATTGAGCCGGGCGTCTCGGGCGCGACGTGGCTGGGGATGCCGCCAGGGAACGAGAACTGCTTGAACAGGCGCTGCATGCCCTCGGCGTCCTGCGAGATGTTCGGGTATGTCTCGGTGTACGTCCCCTCCAAATACGCGTTGGCGACGATCCCCGGGCCGCCGTGGCCGGGCCCGATGATGTAGATCATGTTCAGGTCATGGGCCTTGATCGCGCGGTTGAGGTGAACGTAGATGAAGTTCAGCCCGGGCGTCGTGCCCCAGTGCCCCAGCAGACGGGGTTTGATGTGGCGGGCCTCCAGGGGTTTCCTCAGAAGCGGGTTGTCGAGCAGGTAGATCTGCCCGACCGACAGGTAGTTGGCGGCCCGCCAGTAGGCGTCCATCTTCCGCAGTTCGTCTTGTGGCAGCCGGCTGCTCCGCTCAGTCTTCGATGCCTTCGGCGCGGTCATGCGCTGGCTCCTGCTGAAGTGACACGATGCTTTGCACAACATCGCCCAGGTTTCTCAATTGCCCAGGGACACGCCCATGGACAGGGCCGTCTGGGCCAGGGCGCCGTCGATGGGAACGGTCTTCAGCCTTCCGACGGCGGCTGAGATCGGGACCGAATCGATGCCCCTTTCCGTCCAGGCGACCATCCTGCCGAATCGGCCCGCCGCAATGAGCTCGATTGCGTGGGCGCCGAATATGGTGCATAGCGTGCGGTCGAAGTTGGTTGGGCTGCCGCCGCGCTGGAGGTGGCCGAGGACGCAGACGCGGCACTCCTTGCCCGTGCGCCGGGCAACCTGGTCTGCGACCACTTGGCCTATGCCGCCCAGATGCGCCTCGCGATTGGCCTCCTGGGAGGCCGACGTGACGAATTGGCCGCCCTTCTCGCGGGCCCCCTCGGCCACGATCACCAGCGTGAACTGCTTGCCCGCGCGCTCCCGCTCGCGGATCTTATCGCAGATGCCCTCGAAGGTGAATGGCACCTCGGGGATGAGGATGACGTCGGCCCCACCGGCGATGCCCGCGTAGAGCGCGATCCAGCCGGCATACCGCCCCATTACCTCCAGCACCATCACGCGGTTGTGGCTCTCGGCGGTCGTGTGGAGGCGGTCCAGGGCATCCGTCGCGCACGCCACCGCCGAATCGAACCCGAAGGTCCACGCCGTCCCCGAGAGGTCGTTGTCGATGGTCTTGGGCACGCCCACAAGCGGCACGCCCGCCTTGTGTAACTGCTGGGCAATGCTCATCGAGCCATCGCCGCCGATACTGACCAGTGCGCGGATGTTGAGCTTTCGCATGCCCGCCTTGACGCCGTCGATCAGCTCCCGCGGCAGGCTCCTGGTGCGGCCGTGGCCCACCTTGGCGGAGAAGCGCCCGCGGTTGGCCGTGCCCAGGATCGTCCCACCGCGGGTCAGCATGGGGCCCAGCTTCTGGTAGTCCAGCTCGATGTACCGCTGGGGCTCCAGGATGCCTTCGTAGCTGCCCAGGAAGCCGATTGTCTCCCAGCCCTGCTTGTTGGCGGCGGCCTTTGTGACGGCCCGGATAACGGCATTGAGGCCTGGACAGTCCCCGCCGCCTGTTACGATGCCGATGCGTTGCCGCTTGGCGCCTTTCCGGACGGACTTACTAATTCTCTCATGATTCATCTTTCACCTTGGTTCCTCCCCGAATATCACCGAACGTGCCGGCGCTTGACGCGTAACTGCGCCAGGCAGCCGTCCAGCAATCGTCGAAAGGTGCATCTGCTTACTGGCGGCAGCGACCATCGGCCGCACGCTTTCCACGTAGTATGCGACGAAGCAAAGTCCGCGCTGATGACCCGCGAGGACCTGATGTTCTCGTGCGCGGGCGATCCGCTCTTGCCTGCACATCCCAGCAGATACGACAGATACATATATGGCCGAAGCCGGCCGTCTGTCTAGAACAATCTCCGCAAGGATGGGTTTTCTCCGCGCAACCAGTCAGCGCCGGGAACTTCGGCGCATAGTTCAGTGCCCATGCCTCCGCCTTCGGCCACTTGCCCGGCCCAGCGCGAGGGGCTAGAATGCGCCCTCCGTAAGGGCCGGGCGGCCGAAGGTCTTCGCCGGCGACAATGGGCCGGGCCCCTGTTGGCATTTCCTGTTGTGTATTGTCAGGCGTCGAGCCGACGCGAAGTGAGTCATGGTCGAAGAACCATCGGGCGCGAAGCCTGGGAGCGCGGATATCCTGCGCCTGTCCGAGGAGGCCAATCGCCTCCGGTCCGAGCTGGCCAGGCTCCGCAGGATTCTGGCGACCTCCAACGAGGGCTTCTGGCTGATTGACAACGACGTGGTCACGCTGGAAGTCAACGACGCCATGTGCCGAATCCTGGGACGGCCGCGAACTGAGATCATCGGCCGCCCCATCTTCGATTTCGCGGATGCCCGGGAAAAATACCACCACCGCGCACGCCCGCACGGCCTGGGCGTACCAGCCGACCGATGAGCTGGCGGGGGATGCGCTGGGCCTGCACTTGATTGACGATCGCTACCTCGTCGCCTACGTCATCGACGTGAGCGGGCACGGCGTGCCGGCCGCGCTGCTCTCCGTGACGGCCATGCACTACCTGGAGCCGGTCCCCGAGGCGTCGTCGCTGCTGCGGGACCCCACGCGTGCCGCGGGGCTTGGCACCGTGCAGCGCCCGGCCGTGGTGGCGGCTGCCCTCAATCGCTGCTTCCCCGGGCGGGTCAAGGAGATCGAGGAAATCTGCGGCAAGGCGATTCCCTACGAAGTGGACTGGGAGAGCCTGGCTGACGACGCCGAGGCGCTCAATTCTATCGACGACCTCTCCTGCCACCGTCTGAACATGGCCCTGCGGGTGATCTGCCAGGATGAAATGGGCAAGCAGGCCGTGAAGGAAGGGCTCCGCCTCGTCAAGCTCAAGAACGTCAAGGACAAGGCCGCCATGAAGATGACGTTCGACGGCGGGGTGCTGGAGATGCACTGCGCGTACGCCCTTCGGACAGACGGCATGTTCAGCGACAACCAGATACGCGAGCTCCTCGTGCGGAAGCTCTGAAGCTCACTTGGCGCACGACCCTCCCACGCGGCGCACGATGTCCGCCTGACACCCTATCGAGCTCGGGGTAGGCGCATGGTCAATGCCGTGGCGCAGCCGGGCGCCGCTTCTCGTTACAATACCGTGGTGGAAATGCCAGCGAACGTCTTGCGCCTTCGGGAGATACTCGGCGACTGCACGCTCTGCCCGCGCGCCTGCCGGGTCAACCGCCTGGCCGGCAAACCTGGCGCTTGCGGCGTAGGGGAGCGCGCCGTAGTGGCCTCGTACGGGCCGCATTTCGGCGAGGAGAGCGTCCTGGTCGGCCGGGGAGGCAGCGGGACGATATTCCTCAGCGGCTGCAACCTCGACTGCGTCTTCTGCCAGAACGCCGACATCAGCCACGATATGTCGGGGCGGGTCGTCTCGCCCGCGCAGCTTGCAGACCTGGCCCTCGACCTCCAGCGGCAGGGGTGCGAGAACATCAACTTCGTCACGCCGACGCACGTCTCACACGCGGTGGCCGAGGCCGTGGTGCTGGCGCGGCGGGATGGGCTGTCCGTTCCGATTGTCTACAACTGCGGCGGTTACGAATCTGTCCGGACGCTCAAGCTCCTTGAGGGCCTGATCGAGATCTACATGCCCGACTTCAAGTGGGCCGACGCCAGGGCCGGCAAGGTCTACTCCGGCGTGGCGGACTACCCTCAAGTCGCGACGGCCGCGCTGGCGGAGATGCACCGCCAGGCCGGGCCTCTCCAGGTTGACCCGCACGGCCGGGCGAGGCGAGGAGTCCTCATCCGCCACCTGGCGATGCCGGGCAACCTCGCCGACAGCCGGCGGGCCATCGAGACCGTCGCCAAGACAGCCCCCGCCTGCGCCATCAACGTGATGGGCCAATACCATCCGGCCTACAGGGCCGCGGAATTTCCGGAGCTCCTGGGCACGGCGGCGTACAGGGAAGTCCAGGAGCTGCGGCAATACGCAGTCTCACTGGGGCTGGTGAGGGTGGACTGAGTCAGGTCCGCGTTCGGCGGTACCAGGGTCAAGTCCGGCCGTGTGTTCGGCCATAGCTTCCAAGACTGCCATGGCCTTGCCCGGATGTTGTCAGTTCTTTTCAGGAATCCGGTACAGATGGACGGCGTACGGTGCGAAGTCGTCGGAGAACTTCCCATCCTTGAGGTCGATCTTGCGGTCCTCGCCGATGACCTCGGCGGCCGCGCCCTGCCGCTCCTTGAGCGTGAACGCCGCCGAGGTCTTGCGGTCCCGCATCGCCACGGCAAACAAGTAAGTTGCCCCCTGGCGGCGCTTGACCATCATCGCCACTGGGACGCTCTGGCCGGCCGATGAAATGACGACGGCCGCATCGGAAAGCGTCGGGCCGTTCAGCACGGCCGCCAGCGAGTGAATCTGCTTGTTGATGCCCGTGACCGCCGCAGTCATCTCATCATCAGCCAGCAGGCCCGCCTCGATGAACTTCGGCTGGAACTGGTGGACGAAGTAAATCAGCCCCTGGCTGCCGTGTATGAGCGACATCCACACCTCGGCCTTCACCTGTGCGGGCGTCGGCTTGACCTTCACGTTGCTGATGCGCGTGCATTCGATGCAGTTCCAGACAACGCGGCCGCGGCCCGCCCACTTCCGCAGGCGCGACACGCCGTCGGCCACGAACCACAGCTTTCCGGCCACCTTGGGGCTGTCATGCACGGCCGGATATATGTCGAAGGAGACGATGTCGCCTCCCTTGACGTACTCAACATAGTCCTCGGGATGATTTGTCCGTGTGCCGCGCCCGTGCCAGGCGTCCCATGCGACGCCCTGCCCCAGGTTAAGCATCACCGGCCGGGTCGGGTCGGCCTTATGAATCCGCTCGTAGTCGGCGATGATCTTCTTCGGTTCGATGGGCGGCCCGTAGCCCTTTCCGCCGGGGAGCTCCTGCGCGTTGTCGGGCTCGTCGCCGTGCATCCAGCCGACGATGGTCCGGTCGTCCAGACGTTTGAGGGCCACGTCGTTCTGCTCGCAGATGACGGGCATGCCGGCCGACTTCAGGTCGTCCAGTTGCTTGTCAGTCGGGCCTTTCCACAGCCCGATGTACAGGTTGACGCCGACGTCCTTGAACTTCCGAGCGTTCTTCGGGTCCTGGAGCCACACGGCGATGGGGAAGTAGCCCTCATCGTGGGACGGGCCGCGAAACCATACCGCGTATGGACTGCCGGCCGGCGCGGAGGCCGAGGCTGCTGCCTTCGGCGTGATTTCGGCTTGTGCTTCCCCGGCCAGGACCGTACCTGTCTGGGGTGCGCTTCCGAGATACGCTGTCGTGCCGCACGCTATCGCCGTCGCCATGAGAGCGAGTCCAGCCTTGCGCATGGGCGTTCTCCTGATGAGATTGCGGCCCGAATGTACCATGCGATACATGTCCGCGGAAGTGGCCTGATCTCCCCTTGGCCGGTATGTCTTCCCGCCGTTTGCGTTCTGGCGGCTTTACGGTATCATCGGCGCTGACGACGGTTGGGCATCTTGCTGAAGGGAAGACTCAGATGAGACAAGTCCTATGCGCCGCGGCAATCGCAGTCGTGGTTCTCGTGCCATCTCAGGCCCAGGAGACAGCTTCCCGGGCCGCGGATGCGGACCGCAATTTCCGGTTCGATCTGTCCGACGTGCAGAAGGAGCTGAATGATGCGGCGCTGGCCAGAAACCCGGCCGTCCTGGCGGGCTTCGGCCGGCCGTTGTGCGAGGCAATGGATTCCACGGACGCCGATCTGCGGGCATCCGTCCAGGACCTGCTGGCGAAGATGGCGGCCGAGGCCCAGGCCAAGCAGTTGACGGCCGGCCTAGGCCAGCCCATGCGGGAGAAGCTGGCCAAGTTCCGCCAGGCGCAGGACAGACTGTGCCAGTCGCTGCTGGCGGCTGATTCCCGCACGCGCATCGACGCTTTTACGGATTTGCATCCAAAGACGCCCATGGCCAGGCGGCCGCGAAGTTCAAGGCGTGGTGGGACGAGCACAAGGACGCCGCGCCGTACAAAGGCCTGGCGCCGCTGACCCGGCCGGCGCCAAGTGAATAGCGAGCCCGGTTTTCGCCTTGACAGTGCGTCGCTTCCCAGAGAACGTCATGGGGCCCGGTCCAGATCAAATACAAAGGAAACAGTCATGTCGAGATTGAGGGCCTTGGTGATGGCGGCGGTCGCGGCTGTGGCGATTGCCGGCGTGTGCGGGCAGGCGACGGCGCAGGCCGCGGGCGACAAGCCCATCGGCGTGGTGGCCAACGTCAAGGTGCTGTCCGACAAGGTGCAGGACGTCTCAAGCCTGGAGGCGTGGAAGAAGTCCTTTATCAAGGAAGGCATGAGCGATCAGGACAAGGCCCTGGCCGTCTGGAAGTCCAACTGCATGTTCGGCTACCAGGACTCATCGCCTGTGGAGGGCCTGCACGAGGGCGATGTGCATGACGCGATCAAGACCTTCAACGTCTACGGGTACGGCATCTGCTGCTGCGCGGCCGCCCGGCTGGAGAGCCTGTCCCGCTACGTCGGGCTTGAGGCCCGCGGGTGGGGCATCATCGGCCACAGCGTCGCCGAGGTGAAGTGGGACGACGAGTGGCACTTCCTGGACCCGTCGCTGCTTAACTACTTCACCAAGGACGACGGCAAGATCGCCAGCGTCAAGGAGCTGGCCACGGCCATCCAGGACTGGCTGAAGGAGCACGAGGAGTACCGCGACAATGACGCCAAGCTTCGGCAGTTTCAGACTGCCGATGGCTGGACCGGCTGGAAGAAGGGCCCCGCGCTCTTGGCCAACTGCAAGTTCTACGACGCCGGCGGCTGGTGGCCCGCCAAGACGCACGGGTGGTACTCCACCATGCAGGAGTTCAGCGGCAAGGACAAGACGCCCTTCCCGTACGAGTACGGATACTCGCAGGGCTACCAGGTGAACATCCGCCTCCGCGAGGGCGAGAAGCTCACCCGCAACTGGTTCAACAAGGGGCTGCACGTCAACGGCATGCTCAAGGACGGCGGCGCGCCGGGCAGCCTCAAGAAGCACAACTTCCTCACGGCCGCCCAGGACTTCGGCGCCAAGCTCGAACCGAAGTACCCGGACTTGAACGAGGCCCGCGTCGGCAGCGGAACGCTGGAGTACGACGTGCCGCTGGCAAGCGGGGCCTTCAAGCTTGGGGCGCTGCGAGTCGAGAACATCGCCTCCACTGCCGATGACAAGGAAGGCCCCGCCATCCACCTCCAGGACGCCGCCAAGCAGGGCATCCTGGAGATCGAGATGCCGACCAGCTACGTCTACCTGACCGGCAAGGTCCAGCTCGACGCCAAGGTGGGCGAGGGCGGCAAGGTCCGCCTCTTCTTCAGCGACAACAACGGGCAGGACTGGACGCCGATTGCCTCCGTCGAGGAGTCCGGCAAGCAGGACATCGACATCCAGAAGAACTGCCTGCGCAGGTACGACTACCGCCTGCGAGTCATTCTCGAGGGCAAGGGCACTGGCCTTGACGCACTGAGGATCGCGCACGACATACAGTGCTCCCAGCGGGCGCTGCCGAACCTCGGCGCCGGGGACAACACGATCAGCTTCTCGGCCGGCCCGCAGGAGGGGACCGTCACCGTCGAGGGCACCAGCTACCCGGACCACAAGAAGAAGAACGTCATCGCCATGGACTTCCACCCGGCGCTAAAGGACATCGAGGAGCAGTACTTCCGCGTCAAGGCCGACGGGGCCTCGGTGACGTTCCCAATCTCCACTCCCGGCGAAATGACACGACTGCGCATGGGCGGGCACTACCGCGTGCGCGAGAAGGATGACCAGTGGGAGATGCAGGTCTCATTCGACGGCGGCAAGACGTTCAAGACCGTCGATACGCAGACTGGGCCTTACCAGGGCATCTGCAAGTACATCACGGTCAGCGACATACCCGCCGGCAAGAAGGAGGCGCAGGTCCGTTGGGTCGGCAAGCAGCGGAACACGACGTGCCTGTTCCTGGTCCGCATCGACGCCGACTACAAGCTCCCCAACGCCGGCTTCAAGCCCGTGAAGGTGACGTACCTGTGGGAAGAGGGCGGAATCGAAAATAAAGACGAGCACGTCGCCTCGAAAGCCGATGATACATGGACGGTCAAGTGCTTCGGCAAGCCGACGATGAAGAGCATCGTCCTGGAGCTTGCGAAATGA
Organism: Phycisphaerae bacterium; assembly: GCA_041946855.1. Lineage (GTDB taxonomy): Bacteria > Planctomycetota > Phycisphaerae > SM23-33 > SM23-33 > JBHGBE01. The sequence goes on from JBHGBE010000085.1 coordinate 10,796, forward strand.
GAGGACAAGGCGGTGATGGCCATTATCGTTGACGTTCGGCCGCCGGAAGGCAGCGTCTTGCCGCCCACCGGCGGCTGGCTGCAAAGCCATTGAGGCCGTCATCGTGCTTGGAGATTGGGGCGGATAGGCCATCGCGCCCAGAGGCCGGAAATTCCCATGGACCAAGTCAGTTCGCCGTCTCCCTCGACACAATCGACGCCCGCGCCTCTTGGCCGGGTGGTGCAGCTTGGTGCTGCGGCCGTCAGCAAGTCCAAGGCCCTCGGCCTGCACGGCGGCATCAGGGCCGATGCGCCCGTCCTGGTCGTCCTGGCGGCCGGCATCGGCAAGCGCTTCGGCCAGGCGCCCAAGTGCATCCAGGATGTGTGCGGCCGGCCGCTGGCCCGTCATTCGATAGACAACTTCCGAAGCTTCAGCGATTCCCCGGTCGTCTGCGTCATCGGCTACCGCCATGAAGAGGTCTCGCGGGCGCTGGGCGAGGACGTGGTCTATGTCCTCTCATCCAATGCCGTCGGCGGCACGGCCATGGCCGCCTACGAGGCGTGCGGCGCGCCGGGGCTGATGGAGGCCGATCCGCTGCTGGTCATCACGATGGGCGACAGGATCATCCCGACGGCCGTCTTCCGGCAGTTGTGCGACGCCCATCGCGGCGGTCCGAAGGAGGCCGGCCTGACCTTCCTGACGGCGCTTTACGAACCGGACCGCCTGCGCGGCAAGGGACGGATCATCCGCGACGGCGACGGCCGGGTGATTGGCATCGTCGAGGAGAAGGACATCCTCGCGGAGCCTGACCCGGCGCGGCGGGCAACGCTCCTGGCGTCAAACGAGGGCAACTGCCCGCTCTACGCAATCAGAGCGCGGACGCTCGTGCAACACCTGCGCGATGTGACCAACGCAAACTCGCAGGGCCAGTACTACCTGACGGACATTGTCCAGTCGATCCGCCGCGATGGCGGCGACATCCGGACGGTCGCCACCACACCGGGGGACAACGAGTACCGCGTGCTGTGCGCGGATGTCACCAGGCCGGCGGACCTGGCCGCGCTTGCGGGAGTGCTGCAAAAGGGGTCGCGGTATACGCCAGCACCGCCCTGATGTCCCACGCAAGGGCCGGCGTGACTATGCCCAGCCAGAGCAGCCCGCGGCCGGCGCTACCGCCCGACCTGATCGCACCTGTCGTAGAACTCCTTGGCCAGCGCGGCGACGGCCGTGTCTTCCTTGACGGCCTTGATGTAGTCGGCCAGCGAATCGACGACCAGTCCGACCAGCTTGCGGCCCTTCTCGGCGGTGGCGGCCGTTGCGTCCCCCGCGTAGTGGTCGGGATAGTCCGAGTACCAGCGCGCGGAGACCATTCCCGGCGGGATGTGATTGAACCGGCCAAGCGGCTCGGTCTTGCGGCCCTTGATGTACTCCATCTTCACCAGTTCGGGGAACATCGCGAGCATCTGGCTGGTCTCGCACTCGCAGGCATGGCCGTGGTTGGGCGTTGTGAGCGTCTCTCTCCACGCCTTCCTGCGCCACTCTGGCCAGAGGCCGTCAAAGCCGGTCAGGTACAGCGAGTACGGCCGTCGCTGGGACAGGTTGGTCTGTGCCAGGTACCCCAGCATGTGCGTGTTGCCGCCGTGGGCATTGTAGATGATGATCTTGTTCAGGCCGTTGCGGCTGATCTCATCGCACACGGCGCGGAGCGTCTGGAGCGTGAGGACCTCGTCGAGCGCGATGCAGCCGGGGAACGGCCGGGCCTCGTGAATCTGCCCGAAGTAGTAGGGCGGGAACACGACGGCCGGCTCCTTCTCGGCGGCCATGCATGCGATGCGGTGGCCGGCCAGGAAGTCGGTCCCAAGCGGCAGGTGGTCGGCGTGCTTCTCCAGGCAGCCGACAGCGAGCACACACACTCCGCCGGTCTCCTTGACGGCCTTGGCGAAATCGCCGACGGTTAGACTGCTCCATTCCATAGTCTGTCACTCCTTCAAGTGTTGATGTGCCGCTGGAACCGGGCGGCACGTGTCATTCTCTCATCCTGTCGGAAAGGGCACGGTTGTCCAGGTTTGCGTACTTGAACCTGCACAGGCCCCCAAGGCGGCATGCCATGAACATCGCCGCGCTGAAGATGAACAGCATCAGCCGGCGAAACGCGCCGACTCCGGCCGATTCCGGCGCCACCAGATAGAAGTTGAAGGGGAGGCACACGACCTTCGTCTTCACTCTCCCAGCAAGGCGCGACAGGCCCGTGCGCGAGAAGAAGTTGATGTGCTGGCCGTGCTGGGGGTTGAGGTACTCCCAGTCAGGGCCGTGCGCTGCGGGATCGTACAAGGACGTCGCCAGCAGGATCGCTCCGCCGGGCCCGAGATTGCGGGCGAGCAGCTCAAGTGTCGCCGCTGGATCAGGCAGGTGCTCGAAGACCTCGAAAGCTGTTATCAGGCGGGCGTTCAGGCCTCCTTCGGCGGTCAAGTCGGCGATGCGGAAGTCCCGGCAAAACGGCATCTGCGTGTACTTGTCGAACCCGTATGCGTCGAACCCCAGGTCGCGCAGCAGGCGGACACACAGCCCGCTGCCGGCGCCGAAGTCGACGACTTTCGCCCCGCGTGGCAGAAGGCCGGCCATCCGCATCGCGCGGATGAACAAGGCGCACACCAGGCCGCGCTGGGCGGCGCCGGTGTCCAGATCGAACCGCGCGCCGGCGCCGTAGGCCTCGGGCAGCCAGTACACGTCGGAGATCTGGAGCGTCCCGCACTGGGCGCACTGGAAGAAAGCCGCTTCGTATCGGCCGAGGACCTGCTTGCTGAACTTCCTCTCAAGCGTGCCGGCGGAACAGGCGACGCAGGAACTGGCGCGGCGATCATACGTTGTCTTCGGGTCTTCCAGGCCGTCGCCCATATCAGGTTCCTCGGCCGCTCAATCGCGGCCAAGCCGTCGCGGCCGCCATCATCGCCGCACCGTCTGCTGGAAGATGTCGACCATCCTGGCCGCGATCTCCGGCCAGGTCGCCGGCGTCTTCTCCAGCCGTGTTGGTCCCGGGACCGCCAGCGCCTTGGCCAGCTCATCCGGGTCGGCGAAGTCTATCTGAAACCGCCGCGGCACTCCTATCTCGTCGAACACCTCAAGGCGGGAGGTGACGATCTTCTTGTTGAACTCGACCGCCTCCAGCACGGGCAACCCAAAACCCTCAAACTGCGTGGGGAATAGGATGGCCTCGGCGCCCCGATAGACGCGGAGGACCTCCTCGAAGGGGATAAAGCCGGGATGGATGACGTCTTCCTTCAGCCCCAGCTCGGCGATCAGCGCCTGGAGCCTGGTCCATTCTGGCGTCTGCCTGCCCGTCAGCACGAGCTTGTACGGAAAGCCGCCGCGTTTCCTGAGCGCCGCGAATGTCCGCAGGAGCGCGCGATGGTTCTTGTGGGGGAAGGTCGCCGCGGGATAGTACAGGTAGGGGCGCGGCAGCTTGTCCGTAGGCTCAATCTGGCTCACGTCGGCGCCGGAAGTGCCGAACGGCACGGCCGTGATCCTCTCCGCGGGCACGCCGCACCGCTCTATGACGGTCTTCCGCGTGTACTCGCTGATGGCGACGATGTGGTCGGCCCGCCGGAGGCTCCGCGGATAGACCCGCGCGCGGAACGTGCGATCGAAGAGACCGAAATACTCGGGGAAGAACAGGTGCTGCACATCCACGACAGTCATCACGCACGGGCCGCGCACGGTCCTGGGGAAGATCGACTGCTGCGGGAAGAAGACCACATCTGCGGCCGCCTTGTCGAAGGCCCGCTCCGCGAATCGCGCGCGCAAGGGCGTATAGGCCTCCATGATGCGGGCGGCGATCATGCGGCGATCGCTCCGGTCCACGACGATGCGCTCGTAGCCGGGTGTGCGGATCGTCTCGGCGATGTCGCCATAGAGCACCAGCATCAGCGTGTGTCCAACGGCCGCCCGCGGCAAGTGCTCCAGCAGCCGGCGGATGTACGTTTCGGCGCCGCCGATCATGCCCGGCCGGAAGTTGAGCAGGCTGATCGCGATTCTCATGGTCTACGCCGGCGACTCCCACACGCGCAGTCCATACCGGCACAGGTACACTGGGATGTTGCGAAAGCTCGCGTCGGCCTCCTCGATCTGGCGGGTCATTTCGCGCTTGACCGTCTGGTCGCGGGCCGACAGTATCGTGACGGAGCCGCCGGCCCCGCCGGCGCCGTTGACCTTCCATCCGGCGGCCTTGTGCTTGCGGGCGATCTCGATGATCCTGCGATGGCCCGGCCCGATGAGCGCCGGGTGGAGGTCGCCCTGTGCGTCGGTGTTCTCGATCATCGCCCGCCCCAGCGCGTCCAGGTCGCCGGCGTAGAGGGCGTCGCGAGACTTCTCGGCCGTGGCGCGGAGCGGACGGAGCTTGGGGGCGTCGGGGCCGGCCTCTTCAAGCGAGGCGATGACCATCTGGTGAACGTCGCTGGACCGGTGGGCGTTGCCGATGTAGATCAGCGCCAGCCGGCTCTCCAACTCCCACAGCGTCTGTTCGCTCGTCCGCACCTGGCTGACCGTGTAGTGCGGGTAGTCGTGCATGTCGATGAAGTTGATGCCGCCGTATGCGCTGGCGACCTGGTCCTGGATGCCGCACTGCTGGTGGAGCAGGTCGGTCTCGATCCTGTGCGCGGCTGCCGCGACCTCGTGGGGCGTCATCCTTCCGGGCGTAAGGCAGTCGAGCGCGCCGATGAGCGCCACGCTGACGGCCGCGGATGTGCCGGTCGAGCACCCGCTGGGGGCCTGGCTGAAGATCGACACCTCGATCTCCACGTTGGACGGGATGCTCATGTAGTCGATGGCGGCCTCGAGCAGCGGGTGCTTGTCGTAATAGCCGTTCGGTTCGGCGATGGAGTATCGCTGGCCGAAGTTCTCGGCGTTGATGGTGATCCTGGCCCGCCGGCCGGTCGAGCGGAAGACCCGCATCTGCACCTCTGCGTAGGGGTACACGGCGATGTTGAAGACCTTGCCGTGCCTGGCGAACCACGTGTCGGTCCAGCCGCCGTTGTCGCAGATGCGGATTGGGGCGGCGCTGTTGACGATCCGCAGTAGCCTGGAGGCGCGTTTCATGATAGTTTGCCCAGCGTACAATCGCTGCGAAAGAGCGGCAAAGGTTTTTTGCCCGCCAGCTTGTCGGAACAGGCGGGTTCGAGTAACATGTCAAATAGGAAGCAGGAGCCAGGCATGATACCGGATCCGCGACATCCTTACGTTGAGAAAGTCGAAGGGCGGTGCGGGGGACAAGCGGTTATTGAGGGATCGCGGATACCTGTCTGGATCATTGTGGAGTGGTATCGGTCTGGGCTGACCGCTGAGGAGATCCTTGCGCACTATCCACAACTCACTCTGTCCAGGATATTCGACGCGCTGGGCTACTTTGACGACAACCGGCAGGAGATAGAGGAGGACGTCGCCGCCAACCGCCCGCCGGAAACCATGCTGGCCTAAGGGGCAAGGACTATTGGCTCGCCAGCCCAAACTCTACTTCGATGAGGACATGTCGGCCATCATGGCTGCCAGACTTCGCAAGTTGGGATGGGACGTTTTGACAACTCACCAAGCGGGCAGACGAAGCACCGGGGACGAAGACCAGCTTCGGTTTGCCACAGCTCAAGGGCGCGTCCCTGTTACTGACGACCACTCGCATTTCATTCGCCTTCACGAGGAATTCCTGGAAAAGGGGTTGCCCCACGCCGGGATCATCGTCTGCTATTGGCGGCCTTCGGAAAACGTTGTTCTCGCTGAACTCCTGTCCCTCCTGGAATCGGTCTTGCCGGAGACATCGCCCAATTCGCTGCTCTTTGCCTGATGTGTCTTGTCCTCCTTTGGCCAGCCATCGTATCATCCCATCGTGCTGAAGATCACCGTCATCACCCCATCCTTCAACCAGGCCCAGTTCATCCGCCGGACGATTGACTCGGTCCAGTCCCAGGAGGGGCGCGGAAGGGCGTTCAAGCTGGAGCACATCGTCATGGACGGCGGCTCGACAGATGGCACGGTCGAAATCCTCAAGGGCTACGGCCAGGCCATGCGCTGGGTCAGCCGGAAGGATGAAGGCCAGGCCGACGCCTTGAACAAAGGCTTCGCGATGGCCACCGGCGACGTCATCGGCTGGCTCAATAGCGACGACCTTTACGAGCCCGGCGCCCTGGCGGCCGTCGCGGGAGTCTTCGAGGCCGAGCCGCAGACGCAGTGGCTCTACGGCAAGGTGCGGATCGTCGACGCCGACGGCCGCGAAATCCGCCGCTGGATCACTCGCTACAAGAACCGCCGCATGAGGCGCTACAGCTACTCCAAGCTGCTGGCGGAGAACTGGATTTCGCAGATGGGCGTGTTCTGGCGGGCCTCGGCCGGGCGCGAAGTGGGCCCGTTCCGCAAGGACCTGCACTGGTGCATGGATTACAACTTCTGGCTCCGCCTGGGGGCGCGATGGCCGGGGCGGTTCATCGACCGCTATCTGGCCGCGTTCAGGTGGTATCCCGCCAGCAAGTCGGGGACGGGCTTCGCGGGGCAATTCCGGGAGGAACTGGCCGTGACCAGGGAGATCGCAGCCGGGCGCCATCGCTGGGCCATATTCCGCCACCGCATCAACTTCGCCAAGATCGTCGCCGCCTATACGATTCTGAAGCTTATCGGGCGGTGAGGTCGTCTCCGCAGGCGGGAAGACAGGAGGAAGGGAAGAAGGGAGGAGGGGAGGAAGGGAGGACACGAGGATTGGCCGGTGGAAGCAGAGCAACCGCCTTCCACCGTCGCGCGTGTCATCCTGTCTTAGTGTCCTCCTGTCCTCCAGTCTTCCCGTCCTGGCGTCCTGCCTTGTCTTCGCCTCCTGTCCACCTTTGGTTCCTTTCCTGCTCCAGGCTATGGTCCAGCAGCGCCAGCCGCTGCGCGAGTTGGCGGATCTCCTCGGCCTGGCGGGAAATCACCACGGCGAAGTGCATGACTATCATCGCCAGGAACAGGAACAGCCCCAGCACGACCACCGTAAGGTAGTTGATGTGCAGCGCCTCGGCGACCTCGATGACGACGTCCGGGAACAGCGCCACTGCGAGCATCACGACGGATGTGCCAAGCCACAGCAGGGCGTATTCCTCGCGGAGCTTGCGGCGACGGATCATCTCCACCACGACGACGAATACGATGACCGCCAGCGCCAGCGGCACCAGCCGGTTCCCGTGCTGGTATGTCTCGCCCGGCCTCGTGGCCGCCTGTGCCAGTAGATTGCCCCAGAAGCAGCCCATGGACGCACGTCCTTTCCGCGGTGGATACGCAAGCCCGCGCGGGTATCCTGCAAGGCCGGGCCTGCAAAATCAAGCTTGGCCCGGCTCGACAGGCTAGACCCAAAACAAGCGTATGTCCGCCGGCCCGATGCAGGAGCGAAGGCGTCTCGGT
>JBHGBE010000086.1:0-17894 GCA_041946855.1 Phycisphaerae bacterium
GATGATGTAGTCGCTCATGTCGGTGATGCCGTCGCGGTTGGCGTCGCCGGGGTAGCTGATGTGGGACAGCGTGACGTAGCCGCTGCCCGTGGTGCCGCCGCTCGCTACATCGGCGAAGCCGGTGTTGTTGAAGGTGACGCCGTGGCCGATCTGCCCGGTCAGGTCGTTGCCGGTCGCCAGGACCGTAAACACGTTGCCGATGTAGTTGCGCTTTGGCGCGATGTTGACGACCAGGTCGGCGTTGGCAAGTCCGGTCACGGTGCCCGAGACCACAAGCTGGTCGTAGTCAACGCCCGGAAGCGGCTGGCCGGCCGTCCCTGTGCCATGGAGGACCTTGACGTAGAGAGAAGAGAACGCGCTGGTGTTCGGGCTTTGGGCCAAGGCGACGTTGCCTTGGATGGGCAGTATGCCGGCCGTGCTCGGCCCGCCTGGGCTGACGCTCAGGCCCTGGCCGGTCAGCGTCCAGGGCGTTCCGGTACCGGCGGCATTCGTGTTCAGCAGCACTGTTCCGCTTCCGGCAAGGCCCGCGTCGGTCAGCGTGGTGCTGCACATCCCGATGCCACTGACATTGGTCGTGTTGTACCAGATCTGCGCGCCCGCCGCGACGTAGATCGTCCCGGTGCCGTTGAGGCCCGGGACGTCGCCATAGACGCCGCCGGAGTTGGGGGCGGCGATGGCCAGCGTGCCGCTGTTGACGTTGATGCCGCCGAACATCAGGCCGTTTCTCACGGTCATAGTGCCCGTGCCGCCCTTGGTCAGGATGCCGCCTGTGTAGATGTACGGCGAATTGACGGTGTAGCCCTGCCCGCTGCCGTAGATGTAGACATCCTGGTTGGACTGGTAGTCCAGCGACCCCTCGTACCAGCGGATATAGGCGCGGCTGAGGTTGACGCTGGAGGTCAGCGTGAGCTTGCCAACGCCGGCCTTGGAAAGGCCGAAGTTCGAGCCCGTGCCCACATTCACAGTGGCGCTGATGACCAGGTCCGTGTCGGCATAGACGTAGAGGCTCTGGTAGCCGTAGGTCGTGTCGTAGGTCGAAATGGTCCCGTTGCCAATGCCGGCGGCGTTACTGGCGCCGGTCTGAATGATGCCGCCGGTGAAGACAGACAGAGTGTTGCCGCCAAGATCGAGGCCCGATCCGTCGGTAATCTTCAGGCTGTTGATGCTCTTGTTGCCTGTCAGCGTGACGCTGCCGCCGGAAAGGGTGACGTTGTTGCTGGAGACGGCCGTCAGGATGTCGCTGGACCGCGAAGGAGCGGTGGGGGACAGGGGGATGACGCCTTCCGTCGCGTCGTAGTCGGCGAACTCCGTCCCGACGTATGCCCAGCCGCCTATGATGCCGTTTCTCCTGAGGCCTGTCCCGCCGAACATGACCTTGGCCGTGCCGCTTGGCGTGGACTCCAGGCCCTGGAAGCGGAGCATGCTCCCGCAGGTGTTGTTGGCGATGGCGTAAGAGCTGTTTGTGAAGCGAAGCGTGACGTTCTGGTTAGTGCCCCGTGCGAGTAGTATCGTGCCCAGTCCGCCCTCGAAGTTGGCGCCGCCGCCGTCGTAGCCGATCGTGAGGGCCCCCATCTGCTCATCGACGGACCCGCTGTCGTCGGCGGTGATCCTCAGCACGCCGCTGTTCAGGTACAGCGGCGCCGCGTCGCCGTACTTGTTCAGCGCGTAGTTGCCGCCGCTATAGTCCAGTTCGAGGATGCCCGACTTGACGTAGAAGCCGGAGTTGACCAGGAACTGCGACTGGCCGGGAAGACGGAAGGTCTTGTTCGTGTTCAGGCTGAACCGGCCGGGAGAGCCGGAGATCGTACCCGAGATTACCCCGAGGAAGTCGTTGTCCGCCGCGAGCCTGAGCCAGATGAACTGGTAGGTCTGGTTCGTAACGTTAAACGTCATGGTCGTCCCGTCGGCCCCTGTCAGCGAGTTGAAGCTGTTCCTGAACCCGTTGGGGGACTCGATGTACACCGCCCCCTCATCGATGGCGAGGGAGTTGTAGGTGCCGGCGCCGTACCCGACGTTGCCCGACCCCGCCGCGAGCATCTGGAGAAGGCCCGTGCCCGTCTTGCGGTAGGTGTTCCCGGGCTCCAGGTACATGTATCCGCCGGAGGCAGTGTTGGCGAAGGTCAGCGTGCCTCCGCCCGCGACGTTCCAGGTCTGGCTGACGTCGCCAAGGTAGGTGTAGTTGTTGCACTGGATGACGGCGTCGGCGCCCGATGCGACGGTTATCCCGCCGCTCAGCGGGTGCAGGTAGCCGTTGCTGGTGATGTTGAAGGAACTGTTGAATGTGATGCTATTGACATAGGCTGAAACAGGCGGAGGTCCTGGGATTATCGCCGTCGTCCCGATCATCCCGGTGGTGCCGAACAGGACATCATCGCCCGCGCCGGGAATGGCGTTCAGGTCCCAGTTGGCGGCGTCGTTCCAGTTCGCTGTAGTCCCGGCACCGGTCCACGTATACAGGGCGGCAGAGGCCTGAGCACACGCCAGGCATGCCAGGACACAGGTAAACAGTGCGTTCCTCATGGCCGATCTCCTTATCTACTAGACAGAAAGAGCTTGCGGGCCTCGTTCAACGGACTCCGGCAGTACCAGACACGAACAGCTACGGCTATTGATATGCGCACAAAGACAATAGCCGCAAATGCGACTCTAGTATATTGCGCAAAGGCCAAGTGTCAAGAGATTGCCGGGAAGTCAGCGGGGCGCTGGGCTTGGACCTCGGGTCTCATTGCCGCTCCTCGTGGGGCGGGGCTTCCTCCGCCGTCAGCGACCTTGGCGCGATGTCAAGCGGCTTGACGGTCTCAATGGCCTCGCCGCCGGCCGCGCCCAGGTCGCGGAACTTGCGGGCCGAGGGAAGCACGCGGCTTTCCATCGACCCGACCGCGTCGTTGTACCGCTCGTTGGTCTGGCGAAGCGACCGGCCCAGGCCGATGATGTGGCCCGTCATCACGCGAATCCGCTCGTAGAGCTCCCTGCCAAGCTCACAGACCTCCTGGGCGTTGCGGGCCATCGCCTCCTGGCGCCAGCCGAACGCGACGGCCTTCAGGAGAGCTATCAGCGTCGTGGGCGTGGCCAGCACGACGCGGCGGTCCATGCCGTCCTCCAGCAGGCCCTTGTCGCAGTCCAGAGCGGAGGCGAAGAACGACTCGCCCGGGATGAACATGACGACGAATTCGGGCGTCCGCCCGGCGAACTGGTCCCAGTACTGCTTGGCGGCAAGCTTCTGCATGTGGGCGCGAATCTGCTGCGCGTGCTGCTGGAGGAAGCCCGCGCGGTCGGCTTCCGACGCCGCCGAGATCGCCTGGAGATAGGCCGCGAGCGACACCTTGGAATCGACCACGATGTCGCGGTTGGAGGGCAGATGAATCACCATGTCGGGACGGAGCCGGCCGTCCTCGGCCTCGACGGAGACCTGCTGGGCGTAGTCGCAATGCTCGCTCATGCCGGCCAGCTCGACCACGCGGTGCAGCGTCACTTCCCCCCAGCGCCCGCGGACCTGCGGGGTCTTCAGCGCGTTGACCAGGTTGTTCGTCTCCTTCTGAAGCTCCTGCTGCGTGGCGGCGACGGCCTTGAGCTGCTCCTGAAGCCCGGCATAGGCGCCCTGGCGGCTCTTCTCGAGCTCCTGGACCTGCTTCTCGTACTTCTCCAGCGCGGCCGCCAGCGGCTTGACCAGGCCGTCGATGGCCTGCTGGCGCTTGCCCAGGTCGCCCTGCGCCTCGGCGATCACCTCCTGCAACTTCGTGCGGGCCAGTTCAAGAAAGGCCTGGTTGTTGCTCTTGAGCGCCTCGCCGGAAAGGGCCCTGAAGGCGTCCGAAAGCCTCGAGGCGGCCTGATCGAGCGTGGCCTTCTGCTCGGCGATGTTCTTGAGCTCCTGCTCAAGCCGCGTCTGGGCGCGGATGCGGCCCTGGCTTTCCTCCTCGAGCTTGGCGCGGAGAGAGCCGGCCTCGGCGGCGGCCTTGTCGGCCTGCGAGCGGACCTCCGAGGCGATCCCCTCGGCGGCGCGGGCCTTGGCCTCAAGCTCTGTCATCCGGGCGGAAGCCTGGTTGGCCGCGCGCGCGGATGCGGTCTTCCAAGCGGCAATGGCCGCGATCGCGCCCACGGCCAGCCCGATCAGCAGAAAGAGAAGTTCCGGCATCATGCGATGTCCCTCTTGACGGAGGGGATTCTACATCGCGATGCGGCTGGATGGAACTGATTCACTTGGGGACAGTCCCCGGTTGCTCTTCCGCGGAGGAAACTGGGGACAGTCCCAAACGGCGGGACTGTCCCCGAAGATCGCTCACACCGGAGCGCCGGCCGTCACGCCCACCAGCGGGGCGATGACCTGTTCGGCGAATGTTGCCAGCGTCGTCGGCGTGGTTGTCTGGCTGGTGCGCGGCTCGGCCACCGTGATCGCGCCAGACTCGAAGTTGCGCTCCATCTCCAGCATGGCGTCAATGACGCTGTCGCTGCATGCGGCCGTCTTCATGGTCCTCCGGGCGATGTCCTCGGACACCTGCCTGAACCTGATCGTGTGTCCCAGGCCGCGCGTGATCTGCCCGCACGCATCCTGGATCGACAGGTCGGCCGGCCCGTGGACGCCGCGGATGATGTGGCCGGTCCAGTTCGTGTCCAGGAGGCACCTGGCGGCCACGATGCCGATGTCGCGCGTGGCGACCATCGGGATCTTCCTGCTGCCGGCCGTCGGGAAATTGATGCAGGAGTCGTTCTTGATCGAGTCCTTCTGGAACAGGAAGTTCTCGAAGAAGAAGCCCGCGCGTAGGTGCGTGACGTTGGGGCAGGCGGCGTTGAGCAGCTCCTCCACGTCGTGCAGGCCGTTGATCGGCCCTCCGCCCGTGCCCTGCTGCGCGCCGATGCTGGACAGGTTGACGGCCCGCTGGATGTTGTTGGCGCGGATGGCGCTGGCGGCGGCCTGGCCGCAGTCGCGCTGGAACTGGCGCAGGTCCCGCGCGGCCATGTTGGGCGGCGTCACCCAGAATAGCGCGTCGCAGCCCTCCGTGGCGGCCGTCACGAAGGCGGCGTCGTCCTGCAAGCCCTGCCTGATCTCCGCTCCGCGCCGGCCGTAGTTCATGCACTTCTCGCCGTCGCGGCAGAGCAGCACGACGTCCACGCCGGAGTCCAGCAGTTGCTGCGTGACAACGCTCCCGACGTGCCCTGTGGGGGTGGTTACAGCGATCCTCATGAGGAGTCATCCTTTCCCCGTCACCGGGGCATTGTAGGCAAGTGAGGAACGCGGAATTTGCGAATGACGAAAGAATTCCCAGACTCAAATGGCAAATGCTCCGGCGGAAGCAATGGGTCGAGGCTGGTTCACGGCATGGGGGCGATGTTCGGGCCTCATTTGGCATTTCCCATTTGGCGTTGTTGAAGGGGCAGTCCTTCGACCGCGACTGCCCGTATAATGCGCCCCTATGAGCCTTCCGACAGTGGCCATCGTCGGCCGGCCCAACGTGGGCAAGAGCAGCCTGTTGAACGCCCTCGTCGGCCGGCGGATATCGATAGTCGATCCGACGCCGGGCGTGACGCGCGACCGCATCTCCGCGCCGTGCCCGCTGTCGGCCGACCCCGACGCCCGCTATGTCGAACTGGTCGATACCGGCGGCATGGGCATCCAGGACCGCGACGCCGACATGACCGCCCACGTGGAGGAGCAGATCGAGTTCGCCATCCAGTCGGCGGCGCTGGTCTTGTTCGTGGTCGATGCCCGCGAGGGCGTCACGCCGCTGGACAGGCACGTGGCCCAGCGCCTCCGCCGCCTGCACGAGAGCGTCATCCTCGTGGCCAACAAGTTCGACCAGGAAGACCTGCCCTGCGAGGTACACGAGATGGCCCGCCTGGGCTTCGGCGAGCCGCTGAAGGTGTCGGCCAAGCACTCCATCGGGCGGCACGAGCTGCTGGAGACGATCGCGGCGCGCCTGGGCGAGCGCGCCGGCGACCGGCCGCCCGACAGCGTGATGAAGCTCGCCATCGTCGGCAAGCGCAACGCCGGCAAGAGCACGTTCATCAACGCCCTGGCCGGGCAGGAGAGGTGCATCGTCTCGGAAAAGCCCGGCACGACGCGCGACAGCATCGACGTGGAGATCGACCTCGACGGGCGGCGGTTCACCGTGATCGACACGGCCGGCATGCAGAAGCGCAAGAGCCTGGCCGGCGACATCGAGTTCTACAGCTACCACCGCGCCATGCGATCGGTGCGGCGGGCGGATGTCGTGGCGCTGATGATCGACGCATCCGTGCCGGTCTCGCAGGTTGACAAGGACCTCGCCGGCGAGATCGCCGCCGAGTACAAGCCGGTGGTGCTGGTGGTGAACAAGTGGGACCTGGCCGCCGGCAAGGCCTCCGGCGAGGATTACCAGGAGTACTTCGACAGGGAGTTTCCCGAGCTGGCGTTCGCGCCGATCAGCCTGACGACGGCCATCGAGGGAACCAACGTTCGCCAGACGATCGCGCTGGCCGAGCAGCTCTTCCGCCAGGCCAACACCCGCGTCCCGACGGCCAGGCTCAACGAGGCGGTAGGCGAGGTGATGAAGCTTCGCCAGCCAAGCCACAAGGCCGGCACCAAGCCGCCCAAGCTGCTCTACGTCTCGCAGATCGCGACGGCCCCGCCGACCATCGTGTGCTTCGTCAACGACGTGAGGAGCTTCGACCGCCAGTACGAACGGTTCCTCGTCAACAACCTGCGCGAGCGGCTGCCGATCTCAGAGGTCCCGATGAGGCTGCTCTTCCGGGCGAGGAAGAGCGTAGGAGGGGGACTAGGGACGAGCGACTAGGGACGAGCGGAAATCTAGTCTTGCCTCCTGCCTGCTTGACACGCTGCGCCAGATGCTCCCTTCCCCCTAGTCGCTAATCGCTAGTCCCTACTCCCTATGCGTAGGAGTGCTTCCCCGCGAACAAGTAGTTCACCACCAGCCAGTTGAAGAGCATGACCGCGCAGCCGATGATGCAGAGCACGGCCGTCACCAGGCCGCGCCAGCGGATGGACGTGATGAACCGGGCGTGCAGGATCGCCACGTAGACCAGGCACGTGATAAGCGCCCAGGTCTCCTTGATGTCCCAGTCCCACCAGTGGCCCCAGGCGAAGTCGGCCCAGTACGCGCCGAGCGCGGTGCCGACAATGACCATCCACGCGGCAAGCTGGGCGACGATCAGGTTGCAGCGGTCGATGGTCGCCAGAGCGCCGGCCGGCACATCGGCAGTGGGCGGAGCAGCGACCTGGTCGATGGCGCCCTGCACGGGAGAATTACCGGACAGGTCCGTTCCGGCGCTGCGCGTAGCGCCGCCTCGCGCGCCGCCGGCCGCCAGCACCACCAGGTAAATCAGCGAGATGATGAGAGTCATGCCCACCATTGCGTGGCCGAGGATGATGAACGCGACGTGGACGGCCATCACGGGCGAGTTGAGTATGCCCGGCATGGCGGCGATGCCCGCGCCCGTTGCGCCCGGCAGGAAGAAGCACGCCAGCAGTGCGATGGTCGCGTACACCGCGGCCGCCAGGCCGATGTAGTTGAGCCGCCGGAAGAGCTCGATGCCGACGCCGATGACGGCCGCGATGAGCGCCGAGCCGACGAGGGCCTCAAACTCGTTCATGATCGGCGGCAGGTACCACTCGCGCCCGCTAAGGATCCATCGCGTGATGAAGCCCAGCAGCAAAGCCGTCGTCGCCAGGGCTAACACGATCATGCCAAGCCGGCGGAACCTTCGCGAGCCGGATGCGGCCGCGACGATCAGCAGCGCCATCGCGACGGCAAAGCCGCCCCACGCAATCGTCGACTTGTACGTCCGGTTGTACCACCACTCCAGCTCGCGGCGAGTCAGGTTCGGATAGCCGGGCATCTGCGACTGCCTTGCCTCCAGCGCGCCGAGCCACCGATTGACCCCGGACGCATCGCGGGCGCGCCAAGCCTGCTCAAACGCGGCCAGCTCGACCTTGTACTCGTCGAACACGGTGTTCATGCCCGGCCTGGACCAGAAATCCATCGCCAGCCACGACCCGCCGCCGATATAGATGACATCAAGGTCCTCCTCCGCCAAGAACTCCGAGAGCCGCCCGTCGAGCCGTTCCAGCGCCAGCCGATGCTCGCTGCGTGAGCTGAGCTGGCCAAGGACCATCCGAAGGGATGTGACGGCCGTGGCGCGGTCAAGCTCCGCCGTTGTGGCCCGGCCCGTTGTCTTGAGGAGGATCGCGCCCTGGTGGTCCAGCAGCGCGGCCGGCGGCAGGCGGTGCGTCCTGCGGAGCTCGCCCGCGAGCGGCTCGCCGGCAAGGTTCTCAGCCGCCTGGCGGAACGACTTCTCCGGCACGTCGATGACGGGCTTGTCCAGGTACTTGCCCGCGTTGAGATACAGCTCCATGTACGCGACGGCCGGCGGCAGGCCGTCGATTCGCTCCGAGCCGTACATGTCCGCAAGCCGCTCGCGGGCGACCGTGTCCAGGATGGTCAGCCGCCCCGAAGACTGCACGGCCGTCAGGCCGAGCGCCTTGCCATCGACCTTTGACGCGAACTCGACCGTGGCCTCATCGAACAGCTCGCCGGCCGCACTCGTATGCCCCGCCAGGAAGAGCATGGCTGTCAGCGCCAGTGCTGCAAGCGTCCTATTTGTCCCATTGGTCCTATCCGTCCTATACGTCCTATTCTTCCTGTTCCCAGTCATCCGGCCTTCCCCCTTCGCCTGAGCATCAGCGGCTTGAGGTAGAACGCCACCGGCAGCCCGATGATAATCATCGCCATCCCCGCCCATATCGTTATCAGTCCCGGCCGGGACGAGACGCCCAGGATGATGGCCATCGGCCGCCGGCCGGATGGCAGCCAGGTGTTCTGGCTGACCTGGAACTGGCCGTCCATGATGGGATGGTTCAGGCTGATCGTCTCGCGCGGGGCATCCGCGCCCGCGCCGATCCGCACGTCGCAGCGGTAGTCCTTTGGCACGACCGAGCCGGGATACGTCTCGTAAGCCGGCTGGCCGACGATGTACAGCGGCTTGGGGAACCTGACCCCCTGGCGGGTAAAGCTCACGTGCAGGCACTTTCCGCCGGGCACGTCGATCCGCAGCGGCGGCTGGACCTCGGCGAAGCGCGAGAAGGGGACCCAGGTCTTCGCCCGCCACGCGCCCGCGGCCAGTTCCAGCAGGACCGCGGGCTGGGCTTCCTTATCGCTGCGCGGGGCCTCGGTTGCGTGATAGACCCGCCGCGCGTGCGTGTAGAGCTTCACGAGTTCCAGGTGCAGCGGCTGGGCGCTCAATGGCAAGGCCAGCCCTTCGCCCGGCGTCAACGCGTGCTGCCATCGCGTGCCATCCGGCCGCTGGAGCACCAGAGTGGGGGAGATGTCCGGGCCGGTGAGGACGTAGATCATCTCCAGCCGTGCCTGCGAGGCGGGAGCGCTCGTCGGCTGGGCGATCCGGCGCAGGATGTCCGGCGACGTGCCCGGCCGGTAGTAGATGGCAAAGCCGCGGCCCGTGAACTCGGTCGTGTCGGCGAAGTAGGGCGACAGCACCGTCCGCCCCGACATGTCGCCCTGGCCCAATTGCAGCGCCACGGCCGGCAGTTCGTTGGGCGAATCATCCAGCCACTCCTCGCGGAAATCCGCGTGGGCTAGGAACGCGGCCGCGGTGATGGCGACGTCGCCCCCGCCTGCCACGGGCCTATCAAGCTTCACCTCGCCGCGCGCCGACGCGAGCCGGCCGAGTGGCGTCTGCCCACCCTCCGGCTCGCGGTTGCCCCCTTGGCCCGATGCATCCTCGCGGGCCACGCCCAGCGCGTATGAATCGTTGATGTAGAAGTACTGGATCTCCGACCATCCGCCCTTGCCCAGCCTGGTCAGACATTCGCCCTGCACGCCCCAGGCCACGTATGTGCCCGCGCCGATGGCCAGCACGATCACGCCCAGGTGGGTGCACACCGCGCCGGCGTGGGCCCAATCAAGCGGGACGCGGAAGAGCGTCGCCAGCAGGATGTTCAGGCACAGCAGCAGGCCCAGCGCGGACAGCGGCCAGAGGCGGTAGACCTCGTCGGCGTCCCTGCCGGTGAAGCTCTCCAACTGCTGCGGCGCGAGCTCGCGAAGGATGGAGGCCGCGCAGAGGTACAGCACGATCAGGCCGATGAGGACCAGGCCCATCTGCGTGGAGGCGGCCGCACGGATGATTCGCAGCGGAAGGGATGTTGGCCGGGCATCCTGGTTCATAGTGCATACAAAGGCCCTGGCGCCTGATCGGCGCCAGGGCCGCTATCGACAAACTTAGTCGAGGGCGGGACGCCCTCGCGACGCACGGGCGGGACGCCCATGCCACAGAAGACTACTTCTCGGTCTCGCCGCCGCCTGTCGTCGCCGGCGCGGCCGTGCCGCCGTTGACGGTCATAAAGCGCTCCGGCGGGACGATCCACACTTCCACGCGCCGGTTGAGCACGTTGCCCTTGTGCCCTGGGGCGTTCGGCGCCACCGGGTGGTACTCGCCGAAGCCCATCGCGCCAAGCCGCTCGGGGGCTACCTTGTCCTTCTCGAGCAGTTCCTCGATGGCCACCGCGCGGTGGACGGACAGGTACCAGTTGTTCGGGTGGCGTCTCTTGGTCTCTTCCTTGACGATGGGGATGTCGTCGGTGTGGCCGGCGACGTATGCGTTGAACGGCTGGGCGATCGGATCGTTGAGGATCTCCGCCAGCTTGCTTATCGCTTCGCGGGCCTCGTTGCTGACCCTGTCGGAGCCGGGGTCGAACGTCGTGTCGGCCTTGAACTTCACCATGCCGTGCTCGGGGTCGAAAGTGAGCACAGGCCCGTACTTGTCGGCGAGCTCCTTCAGCGCCTTGTTGAGCGCGGCCGGCAGCGGGAAACCGACTGGCGGCGCGGGGATCTTCACGCCGCCGGTGGGCACGGCCGCGAGCCGGGCCTCAAGGTCCGCGCGGGCCTTCTTCAGGATGTCGTTCTCGGAATTGAGCCTGGCGATCTGAGCGTTAAGCTCGTCGATCTCCCTCTGCTTGGCGGCGAACCTGGCCTGCTGCTCGTTGAGGGCCTTGTTGGTCAGGTCCAGTTGCTCGGCCATCTTCCTGTTCATCAGCAGTGCGCGCTGGTACTCGTCGTTCGACACGCACCCGCCGGCCATCACCAGCCCGGCCAGCGCTCCGGCGGCAACCGACACAACAATGAGTCCTTTCATGGGTCCTTCCTTTCTCGTCTTATTGTGCGTTTGCGGCGGCCGTCCTTAGCCGCCGACTTTCCTTGTCGCTTCCTGCCGCGATGCGACGGCCTTGCCCATCAGGTATCCGGCTACCGCGCCGATGATGATCACCACCACCGCCACCCCAAGGACGACGCCGATGTTCTCTTTCATGCCCAGGACGAAGCCGGGCGTCGTGCCTTGGACGGCCGCGCCCACGACGATGCCCATCAGCACCATCAGCAGCGCCGTCGCGACGGCAATCCCGCCGAACAGGCCGCTGGAGGCGTCCATCGTGTCGGCCGCCGACTCGACGACGACGATCTCCTGCGGCGCGATGTACGGCGTGGCCTCCGGCGCCTCGTGGGCGATGCCGGAGCCAACCTCGCCTGTCATGTCGATGTGGTCCAGCACCTCGGCGCCCAGCGACGTGTCGTCGCTCTCGCGAGTCAGGTCCAGCAGGCCCGAGCCGCTGCCCACGCCCTCCAGCGCGGTCTGCTCCTCGACGCTGGGGGCGATCTGCGTCTTGGCCATCGGGTCGGCCGTCTCGATCTCCAGGTCCTCGTCGTCGAAGATGCTGATGCCCTCGGCCGTGATCACCGTGTCTTCCTTGGTGGGCGGCTTGGCCGCGTCGGCCTCGCTGAGACTGACCTCGCCCTCGGCGGGTGTCAGCTCGACCTCGCCGGTCCCCGCGGCGGCGGGGGCGGCAAGCGCGTCAACCTCATCGACCTTGAACATCTTGCGGATGCCGTCAACGTAGGAGTGGAGCTTGTTGTCGCGGACCATGTTGCTCAGCTCCGCAAGGCCCACGCCAAGCTTGGCGGCCGTCTCCGCTTCCGTGTAGTACATTCTCTTAGCCATGGTTTACTGCTCCTTGCCACCGTCACTTGGGGGCGGTGGCGGGACTTTCTACCGACCGCGCCCTCTCGGCGATGTCTCTCATCTCTCGCGGCGAGGGCTTGGTGTTGTAATCGTCCAGCTTGAGATCAAAAGTATAATTCCTGCACGCCATAAGCTGTAGCGTGCGGCTGTCCGGCAGCCACTGATACACACTCATTCTACGGTTTTCAAGGTCTATCAGGAACAATCCGTAGGTGTCTTTGGTGACCTGCCCCGCGACGGCCATTATGCTCCCGCCCTTGGCGACGCCCACCGGCTGGGCCTGAGCCGCGCCGTCGGGCCGCAACTGAAGAGCAAGGCACGCGAGGACGGCCCCCAGAAGCCCGACGATCAGCCACCTGGCCGCCGATGTCCTCCGGCCGCAATGTCGAGCAACGCCGATGTCCACGATAGATCGTCTCGCAGCCGTCCCGTTGGGGACGGGAGTGATTATAGGTCGCCCCGCAGACCGTGCAAGGGGATTTTGACTTGAACATTGAGCATTGCGTATTGAATATTGAGCATTCAATGTTCAACCCTCAATGCTCAAGTCAGACCGCGCGCCGTTTCGTCATCCTTCTCCACACGGGCCACGGGCCGGCGCATTACGACCTGATGATCGAGAATGGCCCGGCCCTGGCGACCTGGCAATTCGCGGCCAACCCGTTGGGGCTGGTGGGCGGCTACGCGGAGGCGCCGGCCGTCAACGAGCTCGCCGGCCGCCGGCTCCCGGACCATCGCTTGGCATATCTGGACTACGAGGGGCCGGTGAGCGGAGGCCGGGGCGAGGTCAAGCGCGTCGAGCGGGGCTCCTGCCGGGTGCTGGCCAGCCAGGCCGGCCGCTGGGAGGCGCAGTTGGCGGGGCAGGCGCTGGCAGGGCGATTCGAGCTTCGTCGCGCCGGGACGGGCGATGAATGGATAATGATACGCCTGGAAAAATAGGGACGCACCCTATTTTCCGGCCAAGACCAACATAAATAGGGTGCGTCCCTATTTATTCCCCCCCTGCCATCGAGCAAGAATGGCCGGAATTTTCTCTGTCTTTCAGCCGGAATATGCTATTCTAACAGAGAGCCCTGTTGCTCTTGAGAAGCAGCCCTGACAGAATCGTCGGCCGGAGATGCATCCATGTCCAGAAGGCCCAGAGGTTTTACACTGATCGAGCTTCTGGTTGTCATCGCGATCATCGCGCTCCTGATCAGCATACTGGTGCCGTCGCTCCAGCAGGCGCGCGAGATGGCCCGCCGAACCGTCTGCGGTGTGAACGCGAAGGGCCAGTTCACGGCCCTGAGCCTGTATGCGGAGGACAACCGGGGGCTGATCCCGCCGTCCTGGGGGCCGGCGAACGCCTATTGGCCCGCGTGGTACAGGTACCTGATCGCCGCGCCCAAGTGGAACGCGCCCTGCGGCTGGAAGCCGCTGACCAGCTACGCCACGGATGTGAACATTTTCAAGTGCCCCTCCCGGAAGAAGTTCGACGTGTGGGGCAACGACCTGGTCTACTACGGCATGAACGACGCCATGCAAGGCGGCCAGGAATGGCCCACAAACGTGCCTTGGCTGGCGCAGGCCGACCCGACAATGGGCGTGGACGGCAGCGGGAACCCCAAGGGGCCGTTGCACTACAACCTTCAGAGGACCATCCGCCCGAGCATCATGTACCTGAAGGGCGAGACCAACGAGCAGGGGGGCGATACTGGTATGACCCCGGCTGGGGAACGCAGTACTGCGCATTTCCGCACTTCGGGACCGCGTCCGTCACATATCACGACGGCCATCTGGTCTTCCTCAAGCCCGGCGAGGTCGTGCTGCTGACCTGGCGCAACCTGCCGTGGTTCAACAGGGACAAGTAAGGCCCGGCCGGCGCTGACCAGTGCCGCGCACTTGTGAAGACTTGTCCAGCTACTTCACTTCCCTGGCCTGCCACGTCCGCGTGTCGATGACAGTCGGCTCGCCCAGCTTGGCGCTCTGGTCATCGCCGAAGCTCAGGGCCTTCATCGTACAGCGGTCGCCGTCGATGGTGAACAGGCAGTAGTTGTACACGCTCTCAAGGACCTTGGAGTACGGATTGATTGTGTCATCCGGCGTGCCGTGATAAAGCGGCGCCCCGGCGCCGGCCGTGATGATCATCGAGGTCTGCACGCCCGGCTCGGACCGCTCGTAGCCGTGCGCGTGGCCGCAGATCATGGCCGTGCCGCCGTACCTGGCCAGCAGGGCGAACGGGCCGCGCATGTTCTTGTATCCGCCGCCCTCGACGGTGGAGTAGGGCGGGTGGTGGGCGATGAGGAAGATGAACCGCGCCTTGCTGCCGGACAGCACACCGTCGAGCCACTTCACATTCGCGCTGCCCTCGGACCAGTCGCCCTTGTAGCTGTTGATGCCCACGAGCAGCACCGGCCCGACCTGCTGCTGCCAGTTGGAGGTGCCCGACGGCGTCGCGAAGACCATGTCGAAGACGGCCTCGCTCCGCTCGTGGTTGCCCATGACGTAGAAGCACGGCATGGATGCGCAGAACTCCGCGGCCGGGCGCCAGAACTGCTGACTCCACCACTTGCTGACCTGCCCGGAGTCGGTCATGTCGCCGGAGTGGACGGCGAAGTCAGCGCCGGACCCGAGCACGTGCCGCGAGATGTGCCGCCAGACCTCGGCGCCCTCGCGGTTGTCGCCCATGGCGGCGAAGACGAGCTTGTCGCCGCCCGGCAGCGTCTTGACCGGGTGCGGGCCGGATGAGACGGCGATCTTGCCGCTGGCGAGCGCGGCCGTCAGCGAATACTCGTACCGCGTGCCGGCTTTGAGTCCGGTGGCCTTGAGCGAATGGAACACGCCGCTCTCATCGGCGAAGTCCCTGCCGTCCACCCTCAACGTGACGACTGCCCGGATGGACGTGCGGCAGTTTACCGTGAAGAAGTCCTCGCCCGCGCAGCCGAGGATCGGGCCAAGGTCGAAGGCCAGGTCCTCGTCGGTCTCGCGGTACAGGGCGGCAGCCAGGCCCAACGCCTGCGCGGGCGGACCTTCGGACGGCCCGTCGAGGTAGGTCGCCAGCGGGACCTCCAGTACGTTCCGGCCGGCCTGGAGCATCGAGGCGGGGACATGAGCGATGATCTCGCTCCTGAGTTCTTCGGAGGGTTGCGGGATCGGACGGCCGTTGAGCGTCCACTCGCTAAGCGAGCAATTGGACTGGAGGCGGAGGAAACCATCGGGCGGCTGCCGGACCGTGAAGACGATGCGGATGCGGAACTCGTGGTACCCGGACGAGAGCGAGAGGTGGTCGCGCCACTCCTCCTTGCCCTCTATCGCCGCCAGCCACTGTGCCCCGGCCAGCAGGTCCTCTCTGCCCGCCGGCGGGAAAACTGGGTCCGCCGGTCGGACGGTGTCGCCCGTCCCCGAGGTGGAGTGCCCCGCGGCCCGCCAGCCAAACACTCCGCCGGCCAGCGCGGCCAGCAGGCCGATCGCGATGAAAGTGAGGGGACTTCGCGAGGACCTCATTCCCTTTGCCGCCGGAGGATTTACGCCGTCTTCGCCCATGTACTCATTCTGACGTTCGTAACTCTCGCAGACAACGGGAAACCCGATTCGTGCCGGCTCACATCATGGCGGCCGCGTTGGGGATTGGCTTGACGAATACGGGGGCGCGTGAAAGAATGGAACTATGGCCATCAAGATCCGCTGTAGCGAGTGCCGCAAGAAGATATCCATCGACGAGGCGTTCGCGGGCGGCGTATGCCGGTGCCCGTACTGCAAGGCGCTGGTCGTCGTGGCGGGGGGCGCGGTCGCGTCGCAGGGCGCACGGCCTGAATCCCCCGTCTTGCGCCCCGACTCGCCCGACGCCATCGCCTCGGCGGCTACATCGGCCACACGGCCGGAGACGCCCGGCGAGGGGCCGGCCCACCAGCCCGAGACAGCCATGCATGTCACGGTCGACCACGAGCACGTCCCCACGGCCAAGCCCGTGATGATCCAGGGCATCGTGAGCATCGCGCTCATCGCGCTGATGATAGCCATGGTCGGCGTGGTGATCTGGCTCGTAGTCGACCGATTCCTGGCGTCCCAAAACCAGGAAGCCAAGCGGAAGGCCCAGTACAACCAGGCGACGCAGACCTCCGGACCGGCCAACATCTTCGACCACAAGGGCGTACCCAACGTCGCGGGCATCGAGATCTCCGCGCCGGTGGTCTACTGCCTCGACAGTGGCAGCTCGATATCAGATGTCTATGACTACGCCACCAAGATGATCCGCCGGTCGGTCAAGTCGCTGAAGGCGGATGACAAGTTCGGCGTCGTGCTGGTAACCGAGGGGGGGGCCAAGCCGATCGGCCAGGGCTTCGCAACGAACGCGACCTCCGAGGGCCTTCTGAAGGACCTGCCAAAGCAGGCCGGCGGCGGCGCGACCAAGCCGGCCGACGGCCTCATGGCCGCACTGGCCATGACGCCCCGGCCCGCCACCGTGGTCCTCATGGCCGCCAAGGACATTCCCGAAGAGGATGTCAGCGCCATCGTCGCCAAGGCCAAGGAGCTCAAGGTCGCCATCGACTGCGTCATCCTCGACAAGCGCGAGAGCGTCACCGAGTCGCTGAGCAAGCTGGCCACGGGCACCGGCGGCCAGTTCCGCGAGTTCAGCTCCCAGGACCTGGACAGCATGAATCGCGCCGCAAAGGATTAGCGACCAGGGATGAGGGGCCAGCCACTAGGGCCTCTGGAATCAGGCTGCTGCCTGGTCAATTCACGGACCTGTTTTTACTTTCCCCTAGTCGCTAGTCCCTCGTCCCTAGTCCCTCTCAAAGACGACTGGCTTGTCTTGCCCGCGGGGCGGTGATATCTTGCGTCGCCATGTCCGCCGTCAGGACCAGGATCAGCCGCAACCTCGAGCAGATTCGGCGCCAGATCGCCGAGGCGTGCCGCCGCGCCGGGCGGGACCAGCGGGGCGTGGGCATCGTCGCCATCACCAAGTCGGCCGACCTGGAGGCGATCAAGGCGGCGGTCGAGATCGGCCTGACGGACCTGGGCGAGTCGCGAGTCCAGCAGCTTGTCGAGCGGGCCGGCGAGGTGACGGACTGGCTGCATCGCCGCTCGAAAAGCGTCGAATCACGAATCGCCAATCACGAAGGTCAGGCCGATCGCGCCACCGCCGCGGACTCACAACTCACAACTCCGAACTCGGAACTTGTCCGCTGGCACATGGTCGGCCACCTCCAACGGAACAAGGTCAGGCAGGTCCTGGATGTCTCGCGGATGATCCACTCGGTCGATTCGCTCCGCCTGGCCGAGGAGATCGGCGAGGCGGCCGAGAAGGCCGGCTCAACCGTCGATATCATGCTACAGGTCAACTGCTCCCAGGAGCCGCAGAAGTTCGGCTGCGCAGTGGGGGCCGCGCCGCACCTGGCCGAGCTGATCGCCACGATGAGGAACATCCGCCTGGTCGGCCTGATGACGATGGCCCCGCTGGTCAAGGACCCGCAACAGGCCCGCCCGGCCTTCGCCCTGCTGCGGGAGATGTTCGAGGAGCTGCGCCACGACCACGTCGGCGGCGAGGCTTTCAAGCACCTCTCGATGGGCATGAGCAATGACTATCCTATAGCGGTGGAGGAGGGGGCGACGGTACTGCGGATAGGCACGGCCCTCTTTCAGTGATTGCGGATTGATGCAAGCGTTTGACTGTCCTTCAACTTCGTGCTTCGGTAATCGGGATCAGCCATGAGCGAAATCGCGAAGATGATTGACGAGGTCATCAAGCTGGACCTGGAAGGTAGACTCAAGGCGGCGGGCTACCGCAAACGGGGTAGGACGTACCATTGTTCGACAGCCGAGGTCGTCAAAGTCGTTGTCTTGGCACGCAGTTCAAGTGGAATTTTCTGAAGCCGTTTTGCGTTAGTCTTCTT
>JBHGBE010000087.1:0-17659 GCA_041946855.1 Phycisphaerae bacterium
CCTCGCGACGCGCGGGCCGGAGGCCCACGCCACTTCCCGGAAACCGAAATGCACCCGTCCGCCAGTCAGGCCGTCCGGGGGCAATGGACGACCCTTTCACGGCGGGGATGAACCGAGGCAGATGCTTGACCCTAGGTCCTTGGCTTCTAGGGATAACCCCTACCGAATGTTCAGGTGTGATCCGGGTTGCCGGAATCCGATCAGGGGAGTAGTCTAGTTGAGATGATGCGCCGTCAGGACTTGCCGACCGGCCGGGCGCCTCCGGCTGGAAACGGCTCGTCGTCAGGTCGGGCAGTGGAGCGTGCTTTGAGTCGGGACACTAGTTCTCCGAGGAATCGCCGTTTCCCCGGCACCATGAAGCGGGCCATGCTGATGGTCATCCTGGTCGTCCTGGTCCCGCTGATACTGCTCCAGGTTGGCATCTACTTCGCGTGGTACGACGCGAGGCAAACGGAAGTCGTCTCCGACAATCTGATGTTCGCCCGCGTTGTGGCAAGGACGTTCGAGACGTACGCGAGTGACATCGGCCGCCACGAACTGTCAATCGGCCTGGTCCTGACGGGGAGCCAGGCGTATTCCCGGCAGCAGATCGCCGGGATCCTGGAGGAAAACGCCAGGCGCAAGGAGCACCGCGCGGTCCGAGACTACTGTTGGTACGGGCCCGACGGGGGCCTTATCGCATCTTCGGCGCCGCCCTATGCCGAGTCGTCCATCGCCGGCGAGCCATACTTCCGGGACATCGCCGAGAACGGCAAGAACCTGGGCCTTGGCGACCTGGTCCTCAACTCGCAATCGGGCCCGGAGACGTTCACCATCGCGCGGGCCGTTCGGGACGGCAAGGGCGCGCTGCAAGGCGTCGTGCTGGCCTCGGTTGACCCCGCGGAACTGCGCTCGCTGCCCATAGCCATCGAGCAGAGCGAGCAGGAGAACTGGTTCTTCGGCATCTTCGACCGCAAGGGCATGGTCGTCTACCTTCGCCCGGAGGGGAAGGTGGCGCAGCGCGATTGGTCGAAAGACGACCCTCTCCTGATACAGTGCCTCAATAGCGGGCATGAGACCCACGGCATCGGGAAGCTTCCCATAGACGCAACCGACCGGTATATCGCCCGTGCCCCCATTGGCGGCCTTGGCTGGGCGGCGGGGGCCAGCCGGCCGGTCAGCACCGTCATGGCGCCAATCCACCGCGCCCTTTGGCTGGCGGTCGGGCTGAACGCCGGGGTCGTGGTCCTGAGCGTGCTGGGCGCGATGCTCCTCTCGCGGACCGTAACCCGCGCCGTGGCGCGGCTGGGTGAGCACGCGCAGGCCATCGGCGGGGGGCAGTTTGACCACCAGACCCGGATTCCCGATATCGAGGAGTTCGGCCGTCTGGCCGAGGCCTTCAACCGGATGGGCGCGGACCTCGGCATAGCGCAGGAGCAGCAGCGGAAGGCCTACGCCGAACTGGAGCAGCGTGTCCAGGAGCGGACGGCCACCCTGGCCGAACAGTCGCGGTACATGGAGGCCTTCTTCAGGCACTCGCTTACGCCGTTGGTCTTCCTGGACCCCAAGTTCAACTTCATCCGCGTCAACGAGGCCTACGCCAAGGCCTGCCAGAAGGGCGTCGCGGACTTCCCCGGACACAACCATTTCGAGTTCTACCCGAGTGCAGAGAACCAGGCGATCTTCGAGGAAGTAATGCGGACGAAGAGGCCCTATGTGGCCGTCGCCAAGCCGTTCTCATTCCCGGACCACCCGGAATGGGGCGTGACCTACTGGGACTGGACGCTGACGCCCATCCTCGACGCCGGCGGGGAGGTGGAGTTCCTTGTCTTCTCACTCCAGGATGTGACCGAGCGAGTCAAGGCGGCGGAAGAGGTCCGTCAGGCGTCGCTCTACGCCCGCAGCCTGATAGAGGCCAGCCTCGATCCGCTTGTAACGATCAGCCCCGAGGGCAAGATCACCGATGTCAACACGGCCACCGAGCAAGTGACGGGCGTGGCGCGGGCCAAGCTGATTGGCAGCGACTTCTCCGATTACTTCACCGAGCCGGACAAGGCTCGCGCGGGATACCGGAAGGTGCTGACCGATGGGTTCGTTACGGATTACTCGCTGACGATCCGCCATAAGTCGGGCAAGCTGACTGACGTACTCTACAACGCGACGGTGTACAAGAACGAGGCGGGGCAGGTCCAGGGCGTTTTCGCGGCCGCCCGCGACATTACCGAGAAGAAGAAGGTCGAGGAGGAACTCGCCAGGCACCGCCTGCACCTTGAGGAACTGGCCGAGGAGCGCACCGAGGAGTTGAAGAAGGCCATGGCCGAGCTCACCCGCTCCAACGAGGAGCTGGGGCAGTTCGCATACGTGGCCTCGCACGACCTCCAGGAGCCCCTGCGGATGGTCTCGGGCCACATTCAACTGCTCGCCCGCCGCTACAGGGGCAAGCTCGACTCGGACGCGGATGAGTTTATCGGCTTCGCGGTGGACGGCGTGACGCGGATGCAGCAGTTGATCGTCGACCTGCTGGCTTACTCCCGCGTGGGAACAAGAGGCAAGCCCTTCGGGCCCGTCGATATGGAGGAGGTGCTGGCGGATGCCACGAAGGACCTGTCCAAGGCCATCGAGGATAGCGGCGCCGCGGTGACGCATGACCCGCTTCCCAAGGTCCACGGCGACGCGACGCAGCTTACGCAGCTAATGCAGAACCTCGTCGGCAACGCGATCAAGTTCCGCTCCGATCGTCCGGCGAAGGTCCACGTGTCGGCCTGCCAGAACGGCGGCGGATGGATGTTCTCCGTGCGCGACAACGGCATCGGCATGGAGGCGCAATACCTGGACCGTATATTCGTCATATTCCAGCGGCTTCACACCCGCGACAAGTACCCCGGCACCGGGATAGGCCTGGCGATCTGCAAGAAGATCGTCGAGCGCCACGGCGGCCGGGTCTGGGCGGAATCCACGTTCGGCGAAGGCTCCACGTTCTACTTCACGCTGAGTGCACAGGAGAAATGACATGACTTCAGCGGCTGCGGTGCGGCCAATCGACATCCTTCTTGTGGACGACAGCCCCGGCGACGTGCGGCTGACCAGGGAGGCCCTCAAGGAGGCCAAGGTCCATAACCGGCTTTTCGTCGTCACCGACGGCGTGGAGGCGATGGACTTCCTCCTTAAGAAGGGCAAGTACGGCTCCTCTCCGCGCCCGGACCTGATACTGCTGGACCTGAACCTGCCCCGCAAGGACGGGCGCGAGGTGCTGGCGGAGGTCAAGGCGGATGAGAACCTCCGGCGCATCCCGGTGGTGGTCCTGACCACCTCGCGGGCCGAGGAGGACGTTTTCAAGGCCTATAATCTTCATGCCAACTGCTATATCAGCAAGCCGGTGGACTTCGACCGTTTCATGGAGGTTGTCAAGTCCATTGAGGATTTCTGGCTGACCGTCGTGAAGCTGCCGGAAAACGGAACGTCGTAAGGCGGCGGGCCTATTTGGCCGTGGAAGATATGTGACATGAGCCAAACGCCTATCAGAGTGCTGCTGGTGGAAGACAACCCCGGCGACGCCTCGCTGGTCCGCGAGGCGCTGCGGGATGTCCGCACGGAGGGATTCGCCCTTGACCACCGCGCCTCCCTGGCGGAGGGGATAGAAGCCTTCGAATCGGGCGATACAGTCGACGCGGTGCTGCTGGACCTGACCCTGGGCGACAGCAACGGGCTCCAGACCGTCGAGCGGATGCGGACGGCCGCCCCGCATGCGCCGATCATCGTGATGACCGGCCTGGCGGATGAGGCGATGGGCGTCGCCGCCATGCAGCGGGGCGCGCAGGACTACATCGTCAAGGGCCAGGCGGACGGCACGTTGCTCGCCCGCGCCATCAAGTACGCCATCGAGCGGCAGCGGACCATGGAGGCCCTCGCCCTCCACAGCCTGCGGCTGGAATTGCTCTCGCAGACG
Source organism: Phycisphaerae bacterium (assembly GCA_041946855.1). Taxonomy (GTDB): domain Bacteria; phylum Planctomycetota; class Phycisphaerae; order SM23-33; family SM23-33; genus JBHGBE01. The sequence continues at coordinate 3,926 of JBHGBE010000087.1, forward strand.
GCCGGGCGGCTGCTGGCCTCAAATGAGCCGCAGAAGATCGTCGAGGAGATCGCCCGCAAGGTCATGGAGTTCCTCGACTGCCAGGCGTTCTTCAATTTCCTTCTCGACGAGAAGGCCGGCAGGTTGCGCCTCAACGCATGCGCGGGCATACCGGAGGAAACCGCCCGCGGAATCCAGTGGCTGGACATGGGCATTGCCGTCTGCGGGTGCGTCGCGCGCGACGGGCGCCGGATCGTCGCCGAGGACATCCAGCACACGCGGGACCCGCGCGTGAACATGGTGCGCGCGCTGGGCATCCAGGCGTACGCCTGCCACCCGCTGATGATCGGCGGCAAGGTCATCGGCACGCTTTCCTTCGGCGCCAGGAACCGGACCAGCTTCACGCCGGATGAGCTGGACGTGATGAAGACGGTGACCGACCAGGTCGCCATCGCCATGGAGCGCATCAGGCTCATGGAGGTCCTCGAGCAGCGCGTCAAGGACCGCACCGCGGAGCTTGTCCGCACGGTCGACGTGCTGGAGGAGGAGGTCGCGGCCCGAAGGAAGGCCGAACAGAGGGTCACCGCCGCCAACTCCCTGCTTTCGCTGTTCGCCAAGACGACTACCAGGAAGGAGTACCTCCAGGGCGCGGTGGACCTGATTCAGAAATGGACCGGGAGCAAGGCCGCGGGCATCCGCGTGGTGGACGACCGGCAGAATATTCCGTACGAGGCGCAGGTGGGCTTCTGCAAGCGGTTCTGCGAGAAGGAGAGCATGCTGTGCATCCGCACGGACCGGTGCGTGTGCGTCCGCGTCATAAACGGCAAGCCCCTGCCGCATGATGCGCCGATGATGACAGCGGGCGGATCGTTCTTCTGCCCCGACACGGCCGCCTTCGTCAACTCGCTGGCGGCGGGGCAGGCGGAGGATTACCGCGGCGCGTGCGTCAAGGCCGGCTTCAAGACGGTTGCGGTCATCCCGATCCAGTATCGCCACGGCATGCTGGGGGCGATCCACCTGGCCGACCCGGAAGCCGGCAAGTTCCAGCCCGACATGGTGGAGTTCCTGGAGATGCTCAGCCCGCTGATCGGCGAGGCGCTCCAGAGGTTCAGCGTCGAGGAGGCGCTGCGGGCGTCCGAGGAGCACTTCCGGTCGCTGTCCGAGAGCTCGCAGGACTGCATCGCGCGGCTGTCGCGCAAGGGGGAGTTTCTGAGCATGAATCCCGCCGGGATGGCGGCGTGCGGCTTTGCCGGCCCGATGGAGCTGGCCGGCCGCAAGTGCGCCGACATGATCCTGGAGAACCGCAAGGGCTTCGAGCTCGCGCTGGAGTTGGCGGCCGGGGGCCAGACCGTCTCCGTCCAGCACAAGTCCACGGGCGAGGGAGGCCGGGAGATATGGTGGGACTCCAAGCTGGCGCCGATAAACGGGCCGGAGGGCCAGACGGAGGCCGTCCTGCTCATATCGCGAGACGCCACCGAGCGGCGGAGGCTGGAGCGAGAGATCGTCGAGATCAGCGACAAGGAGCGGAGGCGCATCGGGCATGACCTGCACGATTCGCTGGGCCAGTTGCTCACCGGGGTGGCGTTCCTGAGCAAGGTCATGCAGCAGCGGCTGCGCGGCCAGTCGCGTCCGGAGGCGGCCGACGCCGGGCAGATCTCCACGCTGGTCAACCAGGCGGTCAACCAGACGCGCCTGCTGTCGCGCGGCCTGTGCCCCGTGGAGCCCAAGGCCGACGGCCTGATGACGGCCCTGAAGGAGCTGGCCGCCAACGTCGCCAAGCTCCAGGGCGTCCCGTGCGAATTCGCCTGCGAGCAGCCCATCGCCTTGAACGACGATTACACGGCCACGCAGCTCTACCACATCGCCCTGGAGGCCGTGAACAACGCGGTCAAGCACTCGCGGGCCGAGCACATACGGATCGAACTGGCGGCGACCGACGGGAGCCTGGCCATGACCATCCGCGACGACGGCGTGGGCATGCCCGCCGCGGCGGGCGATCACGCGGACCTGGCGGGAATGGGGCTGCGGACGATGAGGTACAGGGCCGGCATGATAGGCGCGGCGCTTGACGTCGGGCGCGCCGGCCGCCGCGGCACGGCCGTCACGTGTACCATCGCCGCCAGGAAGCCGGCTGCCGCCCAGCCGTGAGACTCCTGCCCTTCTTGTGAGGCATTGATTCCGCCTCGATTCGGGTAAGGTTTTCCCTGATGCGCCCCCGGTGTTGTCCGGAAGGCAAAAACGGGCCTGGCTCTGATTGAACCGCCGACGAATTCGGCTCTAATAGACGTGTGCGAATGAGCAGTTGCGGTTGTCCCGGTGGACGGCGTGTGAAGAGGCATTGGAGAAGGTCATGAAGCTCGTGGTGAGGATTGCACAGCAGCGAAGCGGGCGGTATCGCGCGTGGTGCCCCGCGCTTCCCGGATGCGAGGTCACGGCCGACACGCGCGAGGAAGCCGGCAGAAGGATCGACCTGGCAGTCCGCTCATATCTTGCCAGTCTGAATGTGGCGATGCCCGCCAGGCCGATCACCTGCGTTCAGCCGCCCGCCCTCGTGGGCTGAGCCGCGGATGCGTCTGGCGCGTGGCGCCGGCGCGCGGCGCGGGTTGCGGCAGTTGACCAGAGGCGAAAGGAGCCCCGAGGATGCGAGGCCAGAAGATGCGGCTGTACAAGTGCCCTGTCTGCGACACCGTCGTCGACGTGCTTGAGGAGTGCGGGCTGGAGATAGTGTGCTGCGGGCCGGCGATGAAGCTCCTTTCGGAGAACTGCGCGGACGACAACGCCGGCAGCCATCGCGCGGTCGTCAAGTGGACAGCCGATGGCCTGACAGTCTCTATCGGCGATCCCCTGCACCCGTGCAAGGCCGATCATTACATCGCCTGGATAGAGGCGGTTGTGGGGCGCAAATGCTACAGGCAGTTCCTGGGCCCCAGCCAGAGCCCGCGGGTCACGTTCCACATCCCCCGCGAAAAGGTCACGGTGCGAGCGTACTGCACGGTACACGGATTGTGGAGCCTGACGGCTGCCGGCGCGCCCTCCTCGGCGGGCGCATGCGATCATCCGCATGGGAACGTCCTGCGGCAGGCCGTGTGAAAGGCATCTGGACAACATGTGTAGAAGTCCCGGCGGCTTGGCGCAACGCCTTTGGCTGACAGATGTTGGAAGAAGAGGAAGGCCCCGCCCGGTTGTGGACAAGCCTTTGCGTGGTTATATGAAGATAGAGGAATGTGTGCATAGGGCAACCGGGGCGAGTCCTACTCCCACCTTAGCACAACCTTAATCACGCCGGCGTGCTTTGACCGCGTCATCTCGACGCCCTCCGCGAATCGCTCGGCAGGAAGCACGTGCGAGACCAGCCGCGCAAGCGGCAGGGGGGACAGTCCCGCCGTCTGGGACTGTCCCCGGTTGTTCCCTTTCGGAGGTCCAGAGAAACTGGGGACAGTCCCAGACAGCGGGACTGTCCCCGATGGCGGGACTGTCCCCACTCGCGTCGCCAGGGCGACCGCTTCACCCCACGCGCCGGCGCTGGCGTTGGAGCCGATCAGCTCAAGCTCGCGATGGAGGATCCGGTTCCACGGGAAGCCCGCCCGCGCGGCGCCGTAGTCGCCGATTACCAGCACTCGCGCGCCGACGGCCGCCAGATCGAGACTCGCCTGCATCGCGGCGTCGGACCCGCTGGCCTCGATGATAGTCTGGAACTCGGCCATTTCTGGGAAAACGCCTCGGCGCGCACGGCGGATGCCGTCGGCCGGGTTTCCCGGCGTGAGGTCGTGATAGTTGATCGTCGAATCCGCCCCCAGCTCGCGTGCGAGCATCAGGCGATGCTGCCGTCCGCCCACCAACACGCCGGTCCTGAGGATGGCCGTCATCAGCAGGCCGATCGGGCCATCGCCCATGATGAGCGTCCGTCCGAGTTCCGATCCGCGCACCTCAAGTATGGACGCCGCCCGCGCAAGCCGCTTGACGGCGCGGACGCACACCGCCAGCGGCTCGATGAGTGCGGCCGCGGTCAGGTCGAAGTCATCCGGCAACACATGCACATTGGCTGCCTCGGTCACGAAGTATTCCGCGTATCCGCCGGGATGTTCGAAGCCGACCTCTCCGCCGTCTGAGGTCCAGACGTTTTCCGCCACGCACCTGCGGCCGACGAGACTGCTATCCACGCCTTCCCCGGCCGCATCGACAGTGCCCGCCCACTCATGGCCGGGTATCGACCCGAACGGCGTCCGCTCCCAGCCCGCTATCATCGCCAGGTCCGTCGCGCATATAGCGCACGCGCCGGTGCGAATGCGAACCTGGCCACGTCCCGGCAGTGGCTTGGAGACCTCGCGCATCTCCAGCTTGCCGGGCCCGGTATTGACAATGGCTCTCATGGATTGATGATTATCTTGTTGTGGTCCGGCGTTCCCATCACGTCCATCGCCTCGTGAATTTTCGCTAGCGGGAAGCGGTGGGAGATGATCTGCTCCGTGTTGACCAGGCCGCGTTCCATGAGCCGGATGGCATTGCTCATGGCCGTCGGCGTGGTGCCGAAGCTGGCGTCCATGCGGGCCTCCAGGAAGTGCGTCAGGCCGCCGTCGAGCTCGAACTTCTCGTGGGTGGTTATTCCGAAGACGTTCCACCGCGTGCCGCGGCGCAGCAGCTCGACCATGAGCCTGACCGCCTGGATCGGCCCGGCCGCCTCGACGACCAGGTCCGGCCCGTCGGTGATGATCTCATAGACGCGCTTCCTCGCCTGGCCGTCGGATGGGTCGATGGCGTGCGTCGCGCCGAGCTTGAGCGCGTTGGCTCGCGCGTGGGGGCTGGTGTCGATGGCGATGAGCCTGCCCGCCCCGGCCGCCTTGGCGACCATCATGCACAATAGGCCGATCGAGCCCACGCCGATCACGGCCACGTCGTCGCCCAGGCGCATCTGGCTGTACTGAATGACACCTTTCCACGCCCCGCTCAAAGGCTCGGTGACGGCCGCCGCGTCCCATGAGAGCCCCTTGGGCTTGGCGAACAGGCTGGTCTCGCGCGTGAGCATGTACTGGGCGAATGCGCCGGGCCAGGTTGTCGGCGGGCCGTCGCCGCCGGTGGTCAGCGAGTGCTCGCAGTAGTGCGTGTTGCCGACGCGGCATTGCGGGCAGAACCCGCACCAGCAGGAGGGGCAGATGATGACCTCGTCGCCGACCTTGAAGTGCGTCACGCCGGTAGCGACCTCGGCCACCACGCCGGAAGGCTCGTGGCCGGCGATGAACGGGAAGGTCACGTTCCGCCTGATGCCCTTGATCGCCTTATAGTCCGTCGCGCAGACGCCGCAGGACTTGATCCGCACCACGACCGTGCCGGGCTCGCGCGGGTGGGGCTGCTCGACCTCCTCCAGGAGAAGGTCGCCGAAGTCGTGCAGCACGGCAGCAAGCATTTTGCTCATGTCCTCGCTCCTTTGGGGTTACGGCGGCATGGTAAGGGGCCGCGGCCGACCAGTAAACGTCCCAGCACGCGGGCCGTGGAAAAAAAGTGGGGCACGGCCGAAAATTCCGTTTGACAGCTATTTTCGCCCTTGTATAGTAGACCATCTATCTCACGGGCAAGGTGTCGGTGTACCTATGCCGCAGCCCGCGTTGGGCGGGACGGTTGCCCGTGCCGCTGATGGCTTAGTACACGTAACGCCGCTGTAGCTCAGTGGTAGAGCACCTCCTTGGTAAGGAGGAGGTCATGGGTTCAAGCCCCATCGGCGGCTTGAAAGGTAAATCGAGTCCCCCCGGCGGGGGACGCAACAGGAGCTTTCCTCATGGCAAAGGACGTCTTTCAGAGGACCAAGCCGCACGTCAACGTAGGGACCATCGGGCACGTTGACCATGGCAAGACCACGCTGACGGCGGCCATCACAATGGTGCTGGAGAAACAGGGCTTGGCGAAGTACAAGACCTACGACGAGATCGGCAAGGCGTCTGAGTCCCAGGGCCGACGCGATGCGACCAAGATTCTGACCATCGCAACCGCCCACGTCGAGTATCAGTCCGCCAAACGTCACTACGCCCACGTGGACTGTCCCGGCCACGCCGACTACGTCAAGAACATGATCACCGGCGCGGCCCAGATGGACGGCGCGATCCTGGTCGTGTCGGCCGCCGACGGCCCGATGCCCCAGACCAAGGAGCACGTCCTCCTGGCCCGCCAGGTGAACGTGCCCTCGATCGTCGTCTTCATCAACAAGGTCGACCTGGTGGACGATCCGGAGCTGGTCGACCTGGTCGAGATGGAGGTCCGCGAGCTGCTGAGCAAGTACGAGTTCGACGGCGACAAGACGCCCATCATCAGGGGCTCGGCCACGAAGGCCCTGGAGAACCCGGAAGGCCCGGACGCCAAGCCGATCATGGACCTCATCGAGGCGCTGGACAACTACATCCCCGAGCCGGTCCGCCTGACCGACAAGCCGTTCCTCATGCCGGTCGAGGACGTGTTCTCGATCAAGGGCCGCGGCACGGTCGGCACCGGGCGTATCGAGCGCGGCAAGGTCCGCGTCGGCGACACCGTCGAGATCGTCGGCCTGGGCGAGACGCGCCAGACCGTCGTCACGGGCGTCGAGATGTTCCAGAAGACCCTCGACGAGGGCATCGCCGGCGACAACGTCGGCTGCCTGCTCCGCGGCATCGAGAAGGACGAGCTGGAGCGCGGCCAGGTGCTGGCCAAGCCGGGCAGCATCACGCCGCACCACAAGTTCAGCGCCCAGGTGTACGTGCTGACCAAGGAAGAAGGCGGCCGGCACAGCCTGTTCACCAAGGGCTACCGGCCGCAGTTCTACTTCCGCACGACGGATGTCACCGGGACCATCACCGCTCTGCGCGGCATGGACGGCAACCCCGCGGACATGTGCATGCCCGGCGACAACGTGCAGATGGACGTCGAGCTGCTCAACACCAAGATCGCCATGGAGGAGCAGCTTCGCTTCGCCATCCGCGAAGGCGGCCGGACCGTCGGCTCGGGCGTCGTAACCAAGATCCTGGAGTAACACGGCGTGGCCAAGTCGAAGCTCCGAGAGTACGTCTGGATGCAGTGCAGCGAGTGCGGCGAGCTGAACTACCGCACGCTGGTCAAGACCGGCGGCGGGGAGGCGCTCAAGAAGCTGGAGCGCATGAAGTTCTGCCCCCGCGACCGCAAGCACACTGAACACAAAATGAAGAAGAAGTAGCCCGGCCTTCCGTGGCCGCCTGGCGCGGAAGACGGCAGACAACCTGGGCCGATCGCGGCCGATAGCCGTCAAGACTGTTCCACCCCGCCGGGGCGGAACGGTTTTGTTAGAGCAACCGGCGGCGATGGCCGGCACACGGCAGTAGCTCAACTGGTAGAGCGGCGGTCTCCAAAACCGCAGGTTGGGGGTTCAAGTCCTCCCTGCCGTGGTGGCGCGGAGGCGGCCGCCGGCGTCAACGGACGTGCGGGCGGGCCAAGAGGAATGAATAGTGGCTAAGATCGAGATCTACAAGAAGAGCCAGGGCAAGTACACGCGCCTGACGACGTTCATCGCGGCCGTCCTGACCGGCGGCCTGGGAGCGGTGGTCCTGGGCCGGCAACTGGCCGCAAGCTTTTCGACGGCCGCGACCTACATTGAGTTCGGCGTGCCGCTGGTTCTCACCGGGGGCCTGGCCGTCCTGATGTTCTGGCTGGTCAACCGTCCCAAGAGCGCCGATTTCCTCATCGCCACCGAGGGCGAGATGAAGAAGGTATCCTGGTCCAGCCGCAAGGAAGTCATCGGGTCCACCAAGGTCGTCATCGTTACATCCGTCATCCTGTCCATGATCCTCCTGGGCGTTGACGTGCTGTTCATCAAGTTCTTCGGCCTGATCGGAGTGATGTAGGCCTCCGCCGCGGACCCTAACGGAACCGTCCCTATGGCCAAACAATGGTACGTCCTGCGAGTGGCTTCCAACAAGGAAGAGCAGGTGCGCGAGGCCCTTGAGCGCAAGGTCAAGATCGAGGCGCTGAACGACCGCATCGGCCGCATCCTCGTGCCGACCGAGCGCCGCCCCAGCCCGCGCGGCAGCAAGGCCGGCGAGAAGAAGTTCGTCGAGCGCAAGATGTACCCCGGATACGTCTTCATCGAGATGGAGCTGGAGGAGGACGGCACGATAGGCGAGAAGCCCTGGTTCCTCATCAAGGAGACGACGGGCGTCGGCGACTTCATCGGCTCGGCCGGCAAGCCGACGCCCATGAAGCAGGGCGACGTCGACAAGATGCTGCTCCAGGTCGAGAAGGCCGAGGAAGGCGCGCCGCTGTCCGTCGACTTCGCCAAGGGCGACCAGGTCAAGATCAAGGAAGGGGCCTTCGAGAACTTCGAGGGCACCGTGGACGAGGTCCTTGCCGACAAGGGCCTGATACGGGTGATCGTGACGATCTTCGGCCGGGCGACTCCGGTCGAGCTGGAGTACTGGCAGGTGGAAAAATCCTAGAACCCTACAGACCGGTGGCCGTGAGCCGAGGCGCGACGGCGGCGTTAGCCTGAGGGCCTCGACGTAGCGGAATCCGGAAAGGTCAAGACAATGGCGAAGGAAATCAAGGCGAAGATCAAGTTGCAGGCCCCCGGCGGGCAGGCCACCCCCGCGCCGCCCATCGGCCCGGCCCTGGGCCAGCACAACGTGAACATCGGCCAGTTCGTCCAGCAGTTCAACGAGCGGACCAAGCAGTACAACGGCACGCCGATCCCGGTCGAGATCACGGTGTACGCCGACAAGACCTTCACCTTCATCACCAAGAGCCCGCCGGCCGCCTCGCTGCTCAAGGAGGCCGCACAGGTCGCCAAGGGCTCCGGCGTTCCCAACAAGGAGAAGGTCGGCAAGGTCACGATGGACCAGGTGAGGGCCATCGCCGAGAAGAAGCTCAAGGACCTCAACGCCTACGACATCGAACATGCCTGCCGGATCATCGAGGGAACGGCCAGGAGCATGGGGATTGTCGTGGAGAAGTAGCGATAGCCGATGCCCGACGCGGGCGCACGGCCGAACCACGGGCCGACAACAGTGGGAGCCATACTGGCGTAGGAGACCATGATGCCAAGGACCAGAAGCAAGCGGTACAAGGAATGCGCCAAGACCGCCCCGCAGGGCCGCCTGAGCGTGGCCGAGGCGGTCAAGGCCCTCAAGGCCTTCAAGCACACCAAGTTCGACTCCACGGTGAACCTGGTCATGCACTTGGGGATCGATCCCAAGCAGTCCGACCAGGCCCTCCGCGGCGCGGTGAGCCTGCCAAACGGGATCGGCGCGTCGAAGAAGGTCGTGGCCTTCTGCGACGGCGACGACATCGCCAAGGCGAAGGCCGCCGGCGCGATCGAGGCCGGCGCGGATGAGCTTGTCAAGAAGGTCCAGGAAGGCTGGATGGACTTCGACGTGGCCATCGCGACGCCCGCGATGATGAAGATGGTCTCTCGGCTCGGCCGGGTGCTCGGCCCGCAGGGCAAGATGCCCTCGCCCAAGGCCGGCACGGTCGTGACCGACGTGGCGACGGCCGTCAAGGAGTACGCGGCGGGCAAGGTCGAGTTCCGCAACGACGACGGCGGCAACGTCCACGTCGTGGTGGGCAAGGTAAGCTTCGAGGCCGACAAACTCGCCGCGAACGTCGAGGCGTTCATCGACCACATCCGCCGGCTGAAGCCCGCCTCCGCGAAGGGCGTGTACATCAAGAAGGCGGCGATCTCGGCGACGATGTCCCCGTCCGTCATTCTGGACGTGCAGTAGAAAGGCGCGACAATGAGCAAACCGGTCAAGGAACTGATTCGTAAGGAACTGTCCAGGCGTTTGACGGGCGTGACCTCGATGGCGGTGGTCGGCTTCACGGGGCTCGACGCCATCGCCACGCGGACGATCCGCGGCCTGCTTCGCGAGAAGGGCGTCCGGATGACCATCGTGAAGAACTCGATCGCGCGGTCGGCCTTCAAGTCGCTGGGCCTGGCGGGCGCGGAAAAGATGCTCGACGGCCCCTGCGCCCTGGCCTACGGCGGGGAGGGCGTGGTCGAGGTCATACGGACGCTATTGGGCATAGGCAAGGACTTCCCCAAGCTCACCGTCAAGGCCGCGATGCTCGACGGCGAGGTGTTCTCGTCCGAGCGCGTCGATGCGCTGAGCAAGTACCCGACGCGGATGGAGGCCATCGGGCGAATCGTCAGCAGCCTGCTGTCGCCGGGTGCGACGCTGGCCGGGTGCCTGATCGGTCCGTCGGCGAAGATCGCCTCGATACTGAAGTCAATCGAGGAGAAGAAGAAGGAAGAGAAGCCGGCCGCCGTGCCCGAAGCGCCTGCGGCCGCCGCTCCCGCGGCGGAGACAAAGGCCGCGGCGCCTGCCGCTGCTCCGGCCGCGCCGGCGGCACCTTCGGCCCCGGCCGCGCCGGAAGCGCCCAAGGCTGGCTGATTGCTGACAAGAGTCCGAGCACCGATAGCGGCGGTCAAGGAAACGAATGCCCACGATAGGAGCAACAGACTATCGCAGCGGCGCGAAGGAGCGCCTGGACGAGTCGTATATCCTGTTGCTCGAGGAACGTTTTGGCGGAAGCGCATACTTGGCCGGGCGAGCGGTGGAAGGCATGCTTCGCGGCTTGGTCTGGAGACATGATCCGGACTATCCTGCTGGGCGCAAGAGACTGGAAACGGGCCACGGTCTGCGAGACCTGTTCAAGTTGGTCTCGAACCTGGGAGTCGTTTTGGAAGATCAGGATGAGGTCCCCGAGGACGTGCAGAAGGTAGCCATGCTGTGGACGAACAATATGCGATTCCTGCCGACAGGCAAGGTTGCGAAGACCTGGTTCGAACGTCGCGAGATAGGCAAACGGCGAACCATGAAGCGTGCGGCGCAGGATTTCTATAACTTGTGTTCTGGGATCATCCAGAGATGCGAGGTCCTATGGAAAGACTGACCAAGGAAAAACTGGAGCGAGCACTCACCAGCCGTCTTGGCCTCAAGAATCCCGAGTTCATGCTTGAGAAGATCGGCGGGCGGATCGTGGGCAACATAATCACCACCAGCTTCAAGGGCAAGCAAGCCCATGAGCGCCAGGGAATGATCTGGAAGGCCCTAGAGGCCGAGTTCGGCCAGATGTTCAAGAAACGCGTCGGCATGCTGCTGGCCTATACGCCTGAGGAATGGGACTTCGGCAGCGAGCAGACGCCCAAGAAGAAGAGCAGGAAGGCCGGATGACCGCCTGGCCGCGCCAAATCGGCGGCCGGCACTGTTAAGAGCGAATTGTCAGCCGCGGATTGGTCCCCTTACGGGGCTTAAATGCCGCCAGCGTGGCGGCGCCTATCAGGCTGGCATGGTGACTAGAATGGAGATGCGACAATGGCAGAGGAAGCAACCGCAGTATCAGAGGAGCTCAAGTCCCTCGGCGACAAGCTGGCGGCCCTGACGCTCAAGCAGGCCGTCGATCTGGCGGGGTATCTGAAGTCCGCGCACGGCATCGAGCCTGCGGCGGGCGGCGCCGTGATGATGGCCCCGGCGGCGGGCGCCGCGGGCCCGGCCGCTCCGGTCGAGGAAAAGACCCAGTTCGACGTGATCCTCAAGGCCGCGGGCGACAAGAAGATCAACGTCATCAAGGCCGTTCGCGCCCTGACCAACCTGGGCCTCAAGGAGGCCAAGGACCTGGTGGAAGGCGCGCCCAAGCCTGTCAAGACGGGAGTATCCAAGGAAGACGCCGACGCCGCCAAGAAGGCCCTGGAAGAGGCCGGCGCAGCCGTCGAGATCAAGTGAAGACCGTGAATTGGTTGATCGGTTGATCGGTGAATCGGGTCAGACCGGCCAGGTCCGCCGACTAGCCGATTAACCGGTTAACCGATTCACCGATTCACCGATTGACCAGTTGCTGCTTTGCGCATCACGCAACGTCCAGCAAGCCAACGCTTTCAGAGGATGAACTGAAATGCTGAGAATGGAAAAGACCAGGGATTTCTCGAAGGTCGGCGACGCGGTCCCCGTCCCGGACCTCGTCGCCCTCCAGATCGACAGCTACGCCCGCTTCCTCCAGGCCGACACCGAGCCGGCCAAGCGGAAGCACGAGGGCTTGGAGGCACTGCTGCGCGAGATATTCCCCATCGTCAGCTACGACGAGAACATGACGCTGGAGTACCTGGACTACGAGCTTGGCGAGCCGCGGTACAGCCAGCAGGAGTGCCGCGACCTGAAGCTGACCTACGGCATGCCCTTCAAGATCCGCTGCCGCCTGAGCCGCAAGGACGCCAAGGACGTGCTGGAGGAGTCCATCTACGTCGGCGAGATGCCCAGGATGATCGGCGGCGGCGAGTTCATCGTCAACGGCGCCGAGCGCGTCATCGTCAGCCAGCTCCACCGCTCGCCGGGCGTGGACTTCACCGTCGAGATGCAGGAGTCGGACCGCCCGCTGCACGGCGCGAGGGTCATCCCCGAGCGCGGAAGCTGGATCGAGCTGAGCGTCACCAAGAAGGACTCCATCACCATCCGCATCGACCAGTCCAGCAAGATCCCCGCCACGATGTTCATCCGCGCGATGGACGCCAGGTACAGCAAGTCCTCCGACATCATCCGCGAGTTCTACGAGACGACCAAGCTGCCCGTGGACAAGCTCCGTCCGCAGATGTACGTGGTCGAGGCGTTCGTGGAGCCTGAGAGCGGCGAGGAGCTGGTCCCCGCCGGAGGCCAGATCGGCGAGGCCCTGACCAAGATCGTCGCCTCATCGGTCAAGCACCTGGAGGTCATCGACAAGATCGTCGATCCCCTCATGCTCAACACGCTGACGGAGGATGCCTCCGACAGCCACGAGAACGCGCTGCTCCGCATCTACATGCGTCTGCGCCCCGGCAACCCGCCGCAGATCGACAAGGCCAAGACGCTCTTCCAGGAGAAGTTCTTCGACGAGAACCGCTACCGCCTGGGCAAGGTCGGCCGCTTCCGCATCAACCGCAAGTTCCACCAGGACGTGCCCGAAAGCGTGATGACGCTGCGTGTTGAGGACTTCGTCAACACGCTCAAGTACATCATGCGGCTGCGGGATGGACAGAGCGGCGTCGGCGTGGATGACATCGACCACCTGGGCAACCGTCGCCTCCGCACCATCGACGAGCTCGCGACCGACGAGCTTCGCAAGGGCTTCCTCAAGCTCCGCCGCACGGTGCAGGAGCGCATGAGCCTGAAGGACCCCAACGAGCTGACCAAGATCGCCGACCTGGTCAACTCCAAGAGCATCTCGTCGAGCATCGACTTCTTCTTCGGCCGCGGCGAGCTGTCGCAGGTGGTGGACCAGCAGAACCCGCTGAGCCAGATAACGCACGAGCGGCGGCTCTCGGCCCTGGGGCCCGGGGGCCTGAACCGCAAGCGGGCGGGCTTCGAGGTCCGCGACGTCCACATCAGCCACTACGGCCGTATCTGCCCGATCGAGACGCCCGAGGGCAACAACATCGGCCTGATCTCCTCGCTGTCCATCTACGCCGGCGTGGATGAGTACGGCTTCCTGACTACGCCGTACCGCAAGGTCGAGAAGTGCAAGGTCACGGATGACATAGCCTATCTCCGCGCCGACGAGGAGATGGAGGCGACCCTGGCCCCGCCGGATGCGCTCGAGGAGGCGGCCCGCGGCGACCGCCGCCGCCTGCCGCAGGAGCACGTCCTGGCCCGCGCCAAGGGCGAGCTGAAGATCGTCGACGGCAACTCGGTCCAGTACCTGGACATCTCGCCCAAGCAGACGGTCGGCATATCGGCCGCGCTCGTCCCGTTCCTGGAGCACGACGACGCCAACCGCGCCCTGATGGGCTCCAACATGCAGCGC
>JBHGBE010000088.1:0-17285 GCA_041946855.1 Phycisphaerae bacterium
GGGATTTCGAGTACTTTTTGCGCTACGCCTCCGAAAATCACGCTTGTTCAGGGTCTAGATCTGCCATAGTGGGCAACATGGGGAAGTTCGCTTGATCACCGTCATCATTCCAACGCACAACAGGTCAGATTTGCTCCTAAAGGCCATCGCTTCGGTACAGGCTCAAACCTATGCCAACTGGGAATGCATTGTAGTTGATGATGGTTCTACAGATGACACAATGGTGGCTGTCTCCAAACGGATTTCCGAGTGCGGTTCAGAGAGGTTGCGATACGTTCATCAGCAGAATTGCGGTGCGGCTTCAGCACGGAATCACGGCCTTCGATTGGCGAAGGGAGAGTACATCCAGTTCCTGGATTCCGACGATCTTCTTCATCCTCGGAAGTTGGAATCGCAGGTGAAACAGCTTGATAAAAGTGTGGAGGCCGGCCTGTCATACTGCGTTTCGGTACGCTTCACGGATGAGCCGGATCAGAAGGCTCCTCCATCGGGCCTGACCGACAAGCCAGTGAGATCGCTGCTACCGAGCGTCTTGCATTCTCGGCGGTGGCACACGCTGTCTCCGCTGTGGAGGCGAAGCGCATGCGACGCTATTGGGCCTTGGCATAACTTCAAGCATTGGGAGGATTGGGAGTATGATTGCAGGGCTGGCATTGCGGGCATAAAGCCTGTTCATTGCCCTGAGGTTTTGTGCTACGTTCGAGATCACGAGGGCGCGAGGTTATCCTCAGAGGCGCGTGGCGACTCAAGCCTGGCGCCGGACGCCGAGGGAACAAGCCTTAGCGTCCTGAGTGCATTGCGGGATGCTGGCCTCGATAGCGAGGAGTGCCTGAATGCCATATCAAACCGCCTCTTCACGGCAGGCCGGATGTATCTTAGCGGGGGTTTGCGGGATGATGGCATGCGCTGTCTTAGCCTAGCGCAGGAGATCGGGGGCAGGTCAATTGGTCGAGAGATCTCAAGCGTAAGGATGTTGTGCAAGATCCTGGGATCTAGGCGCGGAGTTGCATTCGCAGAGAAGGCGAGATTCTGGCTGCGTGGACGATGAACAAGCGAGGAAGATCGTCGGCATGACATCGAAGCGCCTATCCTTGGCATTGGCGCATCCGAAGATGGGGGCGGGCGGTTCGGAGGCGCGGGTAATGCGCGCCATTGAGGCGTTTCAGGATGAGTACGACTGTACGCTCATATCCACCGCCGTTCCTGATATCGAGCGGCTGAACAAGACCTACGGCACTCAGGTCGATGCCGCGAAGTTGTGCGTGCTGGCCCCGCGTCCGCCATTGCCACTGCGCCCCATGATGCGATTTGACGCCGCTCGCGGAAGCTGGCATGCTAGGATTTGCCGAGGGGCTGCGCGTGATTACGACGTGGCGCTGGGCATGTACAATCCGGTCGATTTTGGCGTTCCGGCAATCCAGTGTATCGCGGACTTCTGCTTTGACGAAGGCTTTAGGCGCCAGTACCTGAGCTATCCCTCCGGCTGGCGCAGGTTCCTGTACCAAGACAATCAGGCACGCCGCGCATACAAGTGGCTCTGCCGCCGGATTTGCGGCAAGCCCAGCGGCCTCGACAAGGCCCAGAGCGTCTACATCGCCACGTCTAGTTGGGCAGCGCACGAGTATGCCCAGAGAAACGGGGTCCCGGTCTCGGTCATCTATCCCCCGGTTGTCGGAGGATTCCCAGATATTCCCTGGGAGAGCCGGGAGAACGGCTTTGTATGCATCGGTCGGGTCTCGGTCGAGAAGCGGGTGGAGCTGGCTATCGAGGTGGTCCGCCGGGTCCGGGCCCTGGGGCACGACGTGCACCTGCATATCGTCGGCCCCACCCACGACTCGCCGTATGGGCGGAGGATACGGGATATCAGCAGACCGCATGAATCCTGGGTGCGACTGGAGGGTGGGGTCTACGGGGAGGCCAAGAAGAAGATACTGGCCCAGCACCGGTACGGAATCCATGCTTGCCGTGGCGAGGCCTTCGGGGCGGCGGTTGCCGAGATGGTGAAGGCCGGCTGCATCGCGTTCGTCCCCGGCGAGGGCGGCCAGGCCGAGGTCGTCAACCACGCCGCCCTCACGTATTCATCGCCCGATGAGGCCGTGGCGAAGATCGTCGCGGTCCTGCGCGACGAGGCCGCCCAGGCCGCCCTCCGCGAGAAGCTGGCGAAACAGGCGACGCTCTTTGGCGTCGAGCAGTTCAAGGCGGGCATTCGCGCGGCCGTCGCGCGGTTTCTGGCCCAGAAGGCGGGCAAGTAGATGGCGGCCGACCCACTCAAGATTGCATTTGTGGTCGCCACCAAGGACCGTCCCGCGGACCTGCGGAACCTGCTGGCAAGCCTGGCGAGTCAGTCGCGGCTGCCGGATGAGGTGATCATCGTCGATGCAAGCGCCGAGCCTGTTACGGCCGTCGTGGGCGAGTTCCCGACGCTGCCGGTGCGGTACATACGGCACTTGCCGCCGTCGGCGTCGGCCCAGCGCAACGCGGGCGTCAAGGCTGTAGGCGAGGGGATTGACCTGGTGGGGTTCCTGGATGATGACGCCGTCCTTGAGCCTGGCGCGATGGAGGCGATGATGCGCTTCTGGGAGACTGCGGGCGAGGATGTGGGCGGGGCATCCTTCAACTGGATGAACCCGGCCAGGCGCTCCAGGCTAGGCGGCTGGCTCAAGCGCACCTGGCTGTGCGAGGCGCTGGGCCTCTACAGCCGGCGGCAAGGGGCGGTGATGCCCAGCGGCTGGCAGACGCTCGCCGTGGCCGTGCCGGAGACGATGAATGTTCAGTGGCTTCCGAGCGGGGCGTCGGTGTGGCGCAGGAAGGTTTTCGAAGAGCACCGGTTCGATGAATGGTTCGACGGGTACAGCTACCTGGAGGACCTGGACTTCTCTTACGGCGTCAGCAAGAAGTACAAGCTGGCCGTGGTGGCCGAAGCGGGCTTCCGGCACTATCCATCGCCTAGCAGCCGGACGGGCGGCTTCAAGTTCGGCCGGCTGGAGGTCGCCAACCGGCTCTTCGTCGTAAGGAAGCACGGGCTGTCCATTCCGCGGTGCTATCTGGCGCTAGTCATCCGCATGTTCGGGACGCTGGCCATGGCGGCCGTCGGCGGGGACTTCCGCTCCGCCCTCGGCCGCTTGGCCGGGAACTTCGCTGCCCTCTGCCGTGGCGGAAGGATGCAAATGCGGTGACCGTAGCAATCGCACAGACGAATCAACAGGCCGTTCGGACTTGGTGCGGCAAGCACCGGTTGAAGGTTCTGGTGTCCGCATTTGCCTGCAACCCCTGCTGCGGGTCAGAGCACGGCGTGGGTTGGGGGTGGGTCAATGCCATTGCCGCCAACCACGAGGCGTGGGTCCTCACGGCCGAGTTTGAGCGGGCGGACATTGAGAAGGCGGTGGCGGCAGACCCGGCGCGGTATGCGAGCATCCGTTTCCATTACCTGCCTTTCCACTGCCCCAGGTGGCTTGACCGCCTCTGGCCTCCGAGCTGGCTGTGGAGGTATCGCCTGTGGCAGCGGGCGGCCTACCGGCTCGGGCGCAAGTTGCACGAGGAGGTAGGGTTCGACTTGGTCCACCTGGTGACTTACGTTGGCTTTCGCGTGCCCGGCCACCTGTGGAAACTGGATGTGCCGTTCGTGTGGGGGCCCATCGGCGGCTTGGAGAACACGCCTTGGCGGCTATTGCCCCTGCTGGGCGTGCGCGGGGCCATTTACTACGCTGCCCGCAACATCGTCAACTCTCTTCATAGGCGGTTCCTGCGGCTGCCCCGGCGGGCGTTCGCCAAGGCGGCCGCCACCGGGACGATCATCGCGGCCACCGAGGGCATCCGGCGCGAGATCCGCCGTTGGTACGGCCATGACAGCGAGGTGATCTGCGAGATCGGCACGCCGGACGAGGTCGCGGCAGACCATTCGGTGCGCAGGCCGGGCGAACCGCTGCGCCTGGCCTGGAGCGGCCGTCACGACGCGGGCAAGGCGCTGCACCTGCTCCTGAAGGCCGTCGCGATGCTGCCGGCGGAAGTGGACTGGCGGCTGGACATCCTGGGCGAAGGGCCATGCACCAAGCGTTGGCGACGGCTAGCTGTGAAGCTCGCAGTTGATGCCCGCTGCACCTGGCACGGGTGGCTTCCCAGGGACAAGGCTATCGGACTTATCCACGATTCGCACGTGTTCGTGATAACCAGCCTGAAGGATCTGACTTCTACGGTTCTTCTCGAAGCACTGTCCCAGGGCGTACCGGTCCTGTGCCTGGACCATTGCGGTTTCAGCGATGTCGTGACGGAGGAATGCGGAATCAAGCTCGCCATCGATCAGCCCGGAAGTCTCCCTCGCTCGCTGATGCAGGCAATCCAGGCAGTATGGGCCGACGAGGGCCATCGACGCGGAATGGCACTGAGTGCATTGCAGCGCGCTATCAGCTACTCCTGGCAGGGGAAAGAGAGGCAGATCTGTCGCGTGTACGATCAATCGCTCCCAAGGAAGGTCGCCCATCCGCATGTTTCCGGCGTCCGTCGGGAGGATCTTCAGCGTGCCTGATGTAACTGTCCTCATGGCCGCCTACAACGCGATGCCTTATCTGCCGGAGGCGGTCGAAAGCATCCTGAATCAGAGCATTCGCGACTTCACGTTCATTGTCGTGGATGATGGCTCCACGGACGGGACCTCGGGCTACCTTCAACGGTTGACCGACCCTCGCGTTGTTGTGCTCCGGCAGGACAACAAAGGACTAGCGTCGGCTTTGAACTCGGGTCTTGCTGCATGCAAGACAGAGTTCCTGGCCCGGATGGACGCCGACGATAAGTGCTCTCCGATGCGGCTTGAGCTGCTTTTGGGCTTCATGAGAAGCCACGAAGAGGTAGTTCTGGCGGGAACCCACGTGCGGTTTTTCGTCGGCAAGCGGAAGTTCAGCGGTCCTCAGAAGCATCTTGATCATGATGGCATCAGGAAGGCGCTGTTGGCTGGCGTACCCGCCATATGCCACGGGGCATGCATGATGCGGACCGAAGCCATAAGGGCGATCGGCGGGTACCGCGATCTCAAGGCCGGCCAGGACATCGATATGTATCTCCGGATTTCGGAGAACGGCAGACTGGCCAACATTCCGGATGTCCTGTACGACATACGTGTCCAAGAGAACTCCACTTGCTTTGCTCGTGCTGATCTTGTGCGGCGTGACGTGCGATTCTCTATTGAGTGCGCCAGATGCCGGGCAGCCGATGTTCCTGAGCCTTCTATCGATGATGTTGCGGAACGATGGACAAGACGGGGTTCCATTCGGAAGTTGTTGGACCGAATCGGTTGGTGGTCGGGTGTGCAGTACCGCAAGTCCATGATCGACCGCGGCAATGGAAGGAACGTGCGGGGGCTGATGCGGCTTGGAATTGCCTCACTACTCCGCCCCAAGGGAGCTTTGAGGCACGTGGCGGGCCTTCTCCGCCGCGGTAAGCGCGGGAGCAAAAGATGATTCTACCTATGTTTCCCAGGGTGACGGCAAACGCAGATGATTTTGGAATCGGCCCCGAAGTCAACCGAGCCATTGTATCCGCAGTGAAGACCGGGTGGGTTTCGACGACCACAGCCATGGCGAATATGCCGGGCTTCGAGGAGGCCTGCGAGTTGGCGAGGCAGGACGGGTTTGTCGAGCGGGTCGGGGCACATTTGAACGTGATAGAAGGTTCGCCCTTGACGGACGGGATCCGTTTTTGCGAGTTATTCTGCGACTCTGACGGGAGGTTCTGTCTATCTCGCAGTCGGAGGGTGATGCGACTCTGCCGCGATCAGGAAGATGCGCTGGCGGAAGAACTGCACGCTCAGGTGGCGCGATGTCGGGCGCTCGGCCTGTTGCCTCGACACGCGGATTCGCACAGACACGCGCACGAGGAGTGGGGCATACTGTCAGTCGCTGTCCGCGTGTGTCGCGCGGAGGGCATTGGGCGGCTGAGGATAGCCCGGAACATGGGGCGGTCAACCGGCTTGGTCAGGACGTTGTACCGCGCGGCCGTCAATCATCGGATTCGGCGCGCAGGCTTGGCGGCCAGCGACCTGTTCGGTTCGGCCGCCGACTATGAGTACTACGTAAGCCGCGGAGGGCGCAGTGGCACCAACATTGAGGTCATGGTACACCCTGTTTGGGATGCGGCGGGGACCCTGATCGACGCGACGACGGGTAAGCGGCTGAGCGACATGCCCTGGGCCCGGCCGCTCGCGGCGGGCGAGGAGCGACGTTGAACCCGGCGCTTGCGACAGAAAGCCAACAGTCTGCGGGTGCGTGGCTGCACCGCCTGGGGCTGTCCGAGCGAGGCGTGGCGCTGCCGGCCCTCCTGTGGGTGCTCCTGTGGTGCAACTACAATTCGGGCCCGTGGCACCTTAGGAGCGTCCCGGAGACGGCGTACGAGACCTTCAATGCCGCGCGGGCGACCATACCTTTCCTTCTGCTCCCCGTCGCCATCTCAATGTGGCGGAAGCGCAGCGCGGCCAGCCGGAGGACCTCCCCCGGCCATCTATGGATGATTTACGGGGCAATGTGCCTCCTCTTTGGCCTGATCGACAAGGGCGGGCCCTTCGGAGCGATCTACTGGACTACCGCGTACTTCGCTGCCTTCGCCATCGTGCTTGCGTGCCTCCAAGGCGATGATGTCGGTTCGGCGGCCGCGTTCAACCGCGTCACCTGGCTTCTGGCCACGGCCGTGATCACGACGCTCGTAGTTGTCGCCCGTGACTCTCTCGTCGAAGGCGAGGGGCTGGAGATGTCGGCCTATGGCGTCAGTGAGCGGGTGGGGGGCATCGCCGGCATGCCCATGTCGTTAGCAACAGGCATGGCTCGATTCGCGGCCGTGCCGGGGCTGGTGGCCTTCGGCCTGGCCCTTCGCGGGCGGGGCATCTGGCGGATCCTGGGGGGCGTCGTGTTTCTTGGCGGTGCGTTCTTCATGTACATCATGCAGTCGCGCGGAGCGACAGCCGGCTACGCGGCCGCGAGCCTGATGATGGTTTGGTTTTCCAGCCGGCGGGGATGGGTATGGAGCGTCGCCATCGGCATCGCCGCGGCGGCGGCCATCGCGCTGAACGCCGTGCCGGAGAAGATGCTGGATCACCTGGCCCGCGGGCAGTCGGTTGAGGAGATGCAGTCCATGACGGGGCGTACCCGGCCGTGGGAAAACGCCTTGAACGAGATGGCCAAGGATCCCCTGATGGGCCACGGCTTCGAGGCCGACCGGTGGCTGCTCGGGGAGCACGTCCACAACACGTACATGTACGCGCTGGTGGCTGGGGGCGTGGTTGGGCTGGGAGTGTTCGTCGCGGGGCTGGTCTGGGCATGGGCGCTGTTCGGAAGGCTGATCTTCAACCCGGCCGTCGCGCCGATGGGGCAGGGGCTGACGCTGCTCCAGGCGGGGGGCGTGCTGGCCTTCTTCACGGTGCGGAGCATACCGGAGGTCTGCGGCTCGAACTACGCCGTGGACTACCTCGTGATGTTGCCCGCGATGATGTATTTCCACGTGCTCTGGCAACGGGTGCGCGCGGGGCGCCCGGCGGTGGCGGCCAGAGCGCCGTCGCGGGTCTGTCCGTAGCGTGCAGTGCCGGGCGGCTGTGTCGGGGAAGCGGAGGCCGGCAACATGGGATACACGGCAACGGCAATGACATCGACAACGAAAGGGAAGAGCAAATGGACAAGAACGGTCTGATAGTGGTCGGCGGCGCCGGTGGATTCATCGGCGGCCATCTCATCGCATCGCTTCGCCGAAAGGGCGGCGCGCGCCTGCGGGCGGTGGACATCAAGCCCACGGGCGAGTGGTACCAGTGCTTTCCCGACGTGGAGAACCTTCAGCTCGACCTGAGCGACAAGGCCAACTGCTATCGCGCCTGCGTCGGGGCGGCGGAGGTGTACAACCTCGCCGCCGACATGGGCGGCATGGGGTTCATCGAGAACAACAAGGCCCTGTGCATGCTGTCGGTGCTCATCAGCACGCACATGCTGGTGGCGGCCAGGGACTGCGGCGTTCAGCGGTTCTTTTACTCCTCATCGGCCTGCGTCTACAACGCCGACAAACAGAAATCGGAGGACGTGGTCCCGCTCAAGGAGGCCGACGCTTACCCTGGCATGCCCGAGGATGGCTACGGCTGGGAGAAGCTCTTCAGCGAGCGGATGTGCCGGCACTTCCGGGAGGACTTCGGCCTGGCCACGCGAGTGGCCCGCTTCCACAACGTGTACGGCCCCCACGGCACCTGGGAGGGCGGGCGGGAGAAGGCCCCCGCCGCGGCCTGCCGCAAGGTCATCGAGGCCAAGCTGGCGGGCAGGAAGGAGATCGAAATCTGGGGCAGCGGAAAGCAGACGCGCAGCTTCACCTACATCGACGATTGCCTCAAGGGCATTGACATGATCACCCACAGCGACATCACGGAGCCGCTGAACCTGGGCTCAAGCGAGCTGGTGACCATCGAGGGCCTGTTCGACATGGTGGAGGAGATCGCCGGGCTCAAGCTCAAGCACACGCACAACCTCAACGCGCCCAAGGGCGTCAACGGCCGCAACAGCGACAATACGCTGATCCGGCAATTGCTGGGCTGGGCGCCGTCCACGCGCCTGCGAGACGGCATGGAGAAGACCTACGCGTGGATATACGACCAGTACACGGCCAAGTACGGCACAAGGGGGAAGAAGACCGCGCAGAGGACCAAGACGCCTGCCGCGAAGTGATCGGCCATGAGCGATAGCGCAGCCCTCGATAACAAGCCTGTTGTGGGCACTTCCGCGCGCGACTGGATCGCCCTGGCGATCTGGGCGGTCCTTCTTTGCGCGCTTGGGATCACGTTCTTCGACGCCTTCAGCGGGATGTGGAGATACCACTGGTTCCCCGCGTGGAACGCCAAAGGCCTTGGCCTGTATGACCGGCTGGTCAAAGGGGACAGCTACTATACGCACGCCCCGCTGGTCCCCCTGGTGAGCATACTTATCGCTGCCTTGCTCATACGGCACACGCGGATCCGCGTGCGGCCCAGGCCGATTCCCGGCGGGATTCTGCTGTGCGGCAGCCTGCTTTTGCACCTTGCCGGCGTGTACGCGGGGGTGGACTTCGTCAAGGGCTTCGCGTTCGTCGGCGTCGTGGCCGGGCTGGTCCTGCTGCTCTGGGGCGCGGGGGCCCTGAGAAGGCTGTGGTTCCCCATCGTCCTGCTGACGGCCATGATGCCTCTGCCCCCAATGGCCATCGCGCAACTGAGCTTCAGGCTCAAGATGATGGCCGCCAACTGGGGAGTCGCGCTGGCAGGCTTCCTGGGCGTTCTCGTCGAGAGGGCGGGCAGCGTGCTCAAGTTTCCCGGCGGCAAGGAAATGGTCGTCGGGGACGTTTGCAGCGGCCTGCGCACCTTGATAAGCCTTGTCGCGTTCGGGGCGATATACGCTTACGTTTGCCGGTTGCGAGGGTGGTTGCGGGCGGGCCTGTTCGCGATGAGCATCCCGGTTGCCTTGATCAGCAACTGTCTTCGGATCACCGCCCTGATTGTGGTCGCGGATATATGGGGCGTCCCGGCGGCGACGGGATGGTTCCATGACTCCTCTGGAGTGCTCACGTTCCTGTTTGCGCTGGCGCTCATGTTCGGCTTGGAGAGACTGGTGCTGTGGATTCGCGCCGGGTTCACGCCGTCGACAGGAGTCGTGCCGCTCTTCCACGATGTCCGCCGGACAGATGAAGACGCCTGGCAGGTCCGGGAACTGGTTCTGGCCGTTCGAGGCAGGCAGGGCGTCGTCGCGGTGATGATGGTCGTGCTTGCCGTCGTGGGCAACTACTTCGCCGCGGGCCCCTCGGAACAACTGTTGAACACGTCCTTTGCCAGGGATGCGTTCCCCGCGGTGCTGTGCGTGGATTCCAAGGAGTTCGTCGGCCAGGACATGGAGCTCGACGAACGCACCCGGCTCATCCTCCGGACCAACGATTACGTGTATCGCAGATACGTCGAACGGGGAAGCGCCGGAGATGGCGAGACCTGCGACGTTCTTGTCACATACTCCCTGGGGAGCAGAAGGGCAACTCACCCACCTGACGTCTGCCTGGAAGGCGGGGGGTCAACGATTGTCGCCAAGGGGGACGTCTGTGTCGCCGAGCCGTCGGGGCTGTGGCGGGTTCCCTGCCGTGAACTGCTCGTGCGTCAGACAGGCGCTGAGGGGACAAGTCAACAGTACTTCCTATACACCTACAAGGCCGGCTCCGACTGGACGGTGAACTGGTACTTTCAACAGGGCCTGGCTCTATGGAACAGCGTCCTGCACCGGAAGGCCGGCGTAGCGCTCCTCCGGATTTCCGCGCCTGTCCGCGGGGATGACGTCGAGGATGCGCGACGGCGATCAGTGAGCTTCATGCGCACGGTGATGCCGCATGTGACCGGCGGCCTGCCGTAGCGCGCTACGGGAGATGGAAGCATGAAACGAAAGCGTTTGTTCCTGCTCTTCGTGACGTTGGGATTGTGCGTGGTCCTCGGCATAGGCGGGGTCCTGTGGTGGCTATATCAGAACACCGGATCCAGGCTGCTTCGGAGGGCCGACCTTGCCATTCAGGCCAACAACCACGGGAAGGCGATAGGCATGCTGGACCGGTACATAGCCGACCGCCCTCACGACTGGACGGGCTACTACCACCGCTCGCGGGCATTGGTGGGCCTGGGCAGGTTCGACGACGCCCGCGATTCGCTGGACCAGGCCGCCAAGGCCAATCCCAGGGAGGTCTCCGTCCCGCTGCTGTTTGCCGAAACCTACCAGCAACAGGCCCGGCAGCTCATCGGGGCCAAGGAACTGCCCAAGGTCCGGCAGGCCGTGACGATGTTCGAGGCGGCCCTGGGGGCCCTCGCAGGCGCCAAGGCCCCCGACGCCAAACGCGCCATCGACGTCCTTGAACGCAGGGGCATGGCGCAGGTGGAACTTGCGGGGGCGTATCGGCGCCTGGCCGCGCGGCTCAGGAGCGAGGCCGACGCGACGCGAAATGAGAAGGCCAGGGAGGCACTTCTTTCCGAGACGGAGGCAATCGATCCGGGCCCGGCCGGCCAGCCGTCCACGCGGCCGGCAACCATGCCCGCGACGGCATCCGCGCCGGCAGGCGGCAAGAGGGAGATGACGCTCAGAGACGCCATCGCGACGCTGCTGGAGGCGGTTACCAAAGACCCGTCGCGGGCGACGGCCGCCGCGACCCTGGTGGAACTGTGCCTGGATCTGAAGGACCAGCCATCCCTGGCCAAGGCCCGCGAGGCGATCCTGCGTGCCGAGGATCCCGCCCCGGTGGCGGCCATGATGTTGACCATTGAGGACCTGGAGACCTCCGCCGGCAAGGAAGGGCCCGGCCCGGTAAACCGCGAGAAGCTCCAGGAGGCATGCCGCTTCTTGGATGCGATAATCGACAGGCACCGCGACGACAAGGAGCCCAGGCAGCTCGAGCAGGTCAGGCAGGTCAAGATCAGACGCGCGGAACTGGCCCTGCGGGCCTCCGACCTGAAGACGGCCAAGTCGCTGTGCGACGACGTGCTCAAGGCCGACACGCGCAATCCTGAAGCGCGGCTCACGCTTGCGACGGTGCTCGGCCAGGAGGGGGACATCGACGCCGCGGAGAAGGTCCTTCAAGGCCTAAGGCGCGATTTCCCCAAATGGCCCGAGCCACAGTATGCCTACGGCAGATTGGCTCTCCAGGCCGGCAGGACAAGCGCTGCCCTTGACGCCCTGCGGGCCATGGCCAGTCAGGTCGTCGATGACCCCCGCGCCCAACAGACGCACAAGCTCAGGCAGGCGGAACTGGCGCTGGCGGTGGGCGAGACGGCGACCGCCGGGCGGCTCGTCGATGAAGTACTGGCAAGCCAGCCGGGAAATCCCTCCGCCTACCTCATCAAGGGCAATGTGCTTGCCGCCAATGGCGATCTGAACGGAGCGGCGCAGGGACTGCTGGCGCTGAAGACCGCCTATCCCAGATGGCCGCAAGCCCTGCTGGCCTACGCCAGGGTGGCCGACAGAAAGGGCAACCTGCCGGACGCCATCGCCGCCGCGCGGGATGCATCCGCGCTCGATCCCGGAAACACGTCGGTCCTCAAGTACCTTGCGGATCTGCGGATTCGGGCCTCTGATTTCGACAATGCCCTGGCTGGCGCCCAGGCCCTTCTCAAGGACCGCCCCGACGACCCGGTGGCGATTAGGTTGTTTACCGAGGCGGCCGGGCGGACGAATCAGGCTGAACCGGCGAAGAAGGCGCTCGATAAGATAGCGGCCGACTACCCCGGCCGGGCGGATGTCCTGTTGGCTGTTGCCGACGGCTACGACTCTCTGGGCGACCGGGCCTCGGCAGTGAAGGTCGCCCAGAAGGCAGTCGCCGCCACTCAACCGGCTTCCCTGGACGGCCGGCTGGCGGTTGCACAAGCCCTCCAGAGAGTGGACCGTCTTCCCGAAGCCGAAAAACTTCTCACTGATGAACTGAAGAAAGACCCGAGCCAGGCCCGCACACACATGCTTCTGGGGCAGCTTCTTGCCAGGACGGGCAGGACGCTGCCGGCCATCGACCAGTACCGCCTGGCGGTGGAAGACGACAGGGGCAACTCGGAATACCGGACGACGCTGGCCCGTGCCCTCATGGACAGCGGAGACATGGCCGAATGCCAGAAGGTCCTCGACACCGTCGACTCCTCCAGTCCATCCGCCAACGCGCTGCGGCTCCAGCTCCGGCTTATCCAGGGACAGCAGGTCCCGCCGGATCAACTGCTCCAGTGGGCGCAAGGCCCGGAGCGGTCTGCCGCGGCCGCGGCGATGCTCTACTTCGCAAGAGGGCAGTTTGCGGAGTGCGAGGACTTGTGCCGCAAGGAGCTCGCCAGGAAGCCGGATGACCAGGACGCTCGCTGGCTGCTGGGGCGGGCGCTCGTTGCCCAGGGCGGGGGCAAGCAGGAGGAAGGCATAGGAGAATGGGAGAAGGTGGTGCAGAAATCTCCTGATCGGATGCCTCTGTACCTGGAGATGGCCCGCGTTTTGGGCGACGGCGGCGATGTCGATCAGGCGGCCAGACGGCTGGCCGCCGTCCCCGGCGCGCAGCGGGACATGGTCGATTTCGCCGTCGGCAGCATGCTGGCCACGTCGGGCCAGCACGACAAGGCCGTCGAGGTCCTCGCCGGCCTGGTCGGCAGGCCGGGCGCGCCGGATCACGTGCGGGGCCAGGCACACCTAGTCTTGGCGTTTTCCTATGGGGGCGCCGGCCAGATCGACAAGGCCGTGGCCGAGTGCGACAAGTTGCTGAGCGACCCCGCGTGGCGCAAACAGGCCCTGTCGGCCAAGGCGCGCGCCCTGGCCATCGCCGCGCGGACGGATGAGGCCTCGGCCGCCCTGGACCAACTCAGGAGGCTTGCCCAGGAAGAGAACGACACCGCTGTTCTGAGGGACGCCGCGCAGTCGTGGGCGGCGATGAGGCTCTATGACAAGGCCCTGGCGACCTGCGACGCGCTCCTGCAATCCGGCCCGGATGACGCGAGGAACTGGCAACTGAAGGCGGCCCTCTTGGCCGCCAATGGCAAGGGCGCGGAGGCGGCCCAAGCCTATCGCAAGGCGATCGAGCTTCAGCCGGGCAACTACGCCCTGTACACCGCGCTGGCGGGCAGCCTGGACGCCCAGCGGCAGACGGTTGAGGCGCTCGAGGTCCTCCGCAGGCTGGAGGATGCGGGCCCCGCCGGCGCTACTGTCGCCCTGTTCAACCGCGGCCTGCTGCTGGCGGGCTGGGGCCTGCCGGACCAGGCGGCGGATTGCCTGACTCGTGTCGCCAACATGGGCTATGGCGGCAATCCGCAGGTGCGGCTGACGCTGGGACAGGCATTCGCCAGGATGGGACAGGCGGATCGCGCGGCCGAGTTCCTCAAGCCGATCCCCGTCTGGGCCGATCAGTATGTTCCGGCCCAGCTTCTGCTGGCCCAGTTGGCGCCGACTACGGAGGCCAGGCTGGCGATCATCGGCGAGCTTCGTAAGAGCAAGCCTGACAATCAGGAAGTGCTCATCCAGGAGATGGCCGTCCTCATGCGGGCTGGGAAGCCCTCCGATGCCGCCAAGGCATTCCAGGAGTACGCCGCGAAGAACATCAAGGCCAAAGCGGCCTCAAGTAGCGCCCCGAGGCTGGCGGCCCAGGCCATGCTCGAGTCCGGCGACAGGTCCGCCGCCCGCGACCTGGCCGTGGAGATCGCCCGCTCCTCCGGCGACGCGGGCTGGCGCCTGTTGGGCGCGCTGCTGCTGGCGGATGAGGACCCATCGTCGGCCATGGGCCTGCTGCCTGAGAGCGGCAAGGCCGATCTATGGTCCGCGACGATGGGCGTCTGCCTAGCCGCCAGGACGAACGACGCGGCGGCCCGGATGAAGTGGCTCGCACGCCTGGCCGAAATCGACAAGCAGATGGACAAGGCCAGACCGGGCGCGCTGGCCGCCGTCCGCCTGCTGATCTGCCTGAGCACCGGCCAGTCCGAGCAGGCCAAGGGCCTTGTGGATTCCGCGGCAGCCAACCTGGGGATCGGCGGCATGGCCGCCAGGGAGATCGTCTCCTCGGCTGCCTCCAACCCCAAGTCGGCCGAAGAGGCCTCCAGC
The DNA here is from genome assembly GCA_041946855.1 of Phycisphaerae bacterium. Taxonomy (GTDB): domain Bacteria; phylum Planctomycetota; class Phycisphaerae; order SM23-33; family SM23-33; genus JBHGBE01. The sequence goes on from JBHGBE010000088.1 coordinate 14,556, forward strand.
CTGCTGAAGTCCACGGTCGCCTTGGACATGGGATTGCCCGCCCTTGCCCGTGGCTGGGCGATTGGCCTGGCCAAGGCCCGGCCGGCCTGCCAGTGGGCGGCGCTGCTGGCCTTCCAAGGCAGTAGGGACAAGAAGGAGCAGGAGGAGGTGCTGGGCCTTCTTGAGCCGAAGGACTGCCCGCTGGCCCTGGCGCTGAACGCGACGCTGATGCGACGAGAGGGCTACTACGCGAAGTCCGCCGATCTGTGGGCACGGGCCGCGAAGACCGATCCCAGCCCGGAACTTATCCTCAACCAGGCCAGGGACACCGAGTTCGCCGGCCGGCCCGCCGAGGCGCTCGCCCTGTACCGCAAGCATTGGGAAAGCACCAAGACCCCGACGGCCGCGAACAACGTCGCGTACCTCACCTCCCAGCTCTACCCGAAAGACACGGCCAAGCTGGACGAGGCCAGGAAGATGATCGAAGATGCGGTCGCCAAGGAGCCGGCCAATGCGGCCTTTCGCGATACGCTTGGATGGATCCTGTATCTCGAAGGCCAGAACGAGAAGGCGTGCATGGAGCTCCGGGCGGCCATCAAGGGCGATCCGATGCTTCCCCCGGTACACTACCACCTCGCCCTTGCGGAAGCGGCCTGCGGGCGACTGGACCTGGCGCGGTGGCACCACGGCGCAGCCGTCAGCATAGGCAAGGCCATCCAGGCCCAGGGCAGGCCCGTGTCGGCGGAGATGGCCCAGTCGATCAAGCTGGCACAGGAGGCCCTCAGCGCCCTGGGGCCAGAGAAGTAGCTCCGCGGGGGCTTTTGGGCGAAACTCATGTGCGTCAACGCGAAGATAGTTTGCGTTTCTCGCAGGGAAAGACCATGCGCCATCGTTTAGCCAGGTTGAGTTTCCAGGTCTGCGTAACGTTAATCGCTGCCTGCGCCTGCGGGTGCGGCCGCGACGACCCCAAGCCCCAGGCGCCGGTCGACCAGGACAAGCTGTTGCGGACCCAGCTCGCCGGCGAGTGGGAGCGGCAGTGGGAGCTGGGCCCCGTTGTCTACTACCGCCTGCTCAAGGATGACGGCACGGTCATCATGCGGGAGTACCGCTCCACCACTTCGGCGCCGGCGGCCACGTCACGGCCGGCCGGCAACGCTCAAGGCAGGTACCACCGCGCGTACAGAGTCTTCCTTCCTTTGCAGCGGGAGCTGTCCGGCACATGGTCCGTCCAGGACGGAAACGTCTGCTACAACGTCTCGCTGCCCAACGGTGATCCCCTTAGACTGCTGTACAGGATCGACCGTATTTCCGCGTCGGAATTCACCGAAAGCACCTCCGGCCTGGACGGTAGGATTGAGGCCAGGTTCACCAGACCGGACGACGGCCGCAAGGCAACTCCTTCCACAAGAACCTCTTCCGTGCGCTAGTTCATCTCTTCTCGGGGCCGCGGGCGCACGGCCCATCGCCAAAGCATCCCAGACGCTCTGTAGGGGAAGTCCCCTACACTAAGCCAAAGCGGGAAAAGGGCTTGCGCGAAAAATATTTCGCGAAATCCCTTTTTCCGCCTTGACGGAATTCCGGCGCGGCCTTATACTGTTGGCTCGTTCGTGCCGGAAGCATGATGTGATCGCTTTCCTGAGGGGGAAAGCGCCGCTTCCAAGAACCTCGCGCGCAGGCGTTCTGCGCAGGCGTTGCGGAAGAGGCGCGATCATATCCGCAGTAGTCCATGCGTTGTTGATTGTGCATCCGCGCCTGGAGGCGTGTCTCCGCGGCGCGGGCGCGTGCAGAGGATGGCCGCGAACGAGGAACGGAGATGAGACAAACGAGGTCCTGACAGAGGGCGCCGGCGGCGCCCGGAAAGGAAGGCTATGAGGACGGTGAACAGGTATATCGCGGCAGTGTGCGTTCTTGCGATGGCAAGCTCGGCGATGGCGCTGACCACCGAGGGAACAGTTTGGCCGGCGCACAGTTGGGGCCAGACGTTCACTGAGGATGCGGGCGCGGGCGTTTTCAACAGGATCGAGCTGGCTTTGGCCAAAGAACCCCCAGCCGCCTTGGAGTTGCTCTCCAACTTCAGCGTCGCGGGTTGGAGCCAGGATAAGATGTTGGGAACGAACGCTTTGAGCGCCTCGGGCGGCGCCGTCAGCAAGCTGACCTTCGACGTCACCTTCGAGGGCGTCCCCACATCCCCCGTGGTGTTCACGTTCAGCGCCCGCAACGACAGCGCGGTGGTCTGCGAGGCCCTCGTGTCATGGTCAGGCTCAGCCTGGACGATCCAGCCGATCCAAGGCGAGATCCTCAGCGGTCCTGTTCCTGAGCCGCTGACAATGGTCAGTGCGTTCCTCGCCATCGGCGGCCTGGGCATGTACGTGCGCAAGAGAACACGCCGGCCCCAGCAGGCCGGATGAGTCAGGTGGTGCTCTGTCGCGCTTGTGGCGCGGCGGAGACGCGTGACACAGGAAGTTTCTGGCGAAGACTGCACAGACAGACAGACGGAGATTACAGTGAGAACGGTATTGGGGACACTTGCGGTTGCAGGATTACTGCTTGCCCTCGCTGGAAGCGCGGGTGCGGTCACGGTCTCCGTGACCTCCACCACGGACAACTACTATGATGCCTATCTCTATGGTGCCGCCGGGCAAGTGGGCGTGATTCATGTTGGCGCGCCTGGCAGTTGGCCCAGTGCCGAACAGGCTGTCTTGGCACGCAGTTCAAGTGGAATTTTCTGAAGCCGTTTTGCGTTAGTCTTCT
>JBHGBE010000089.1:0-17202 GCA_041946855.1 Phycisphaerae bacterium
AACTACCATCACCTTTCGATTGGTAGGTCTATTACATTACTTTTGCGAAACGCAATAATCCCGGTGGTTGACATTTTCGCCGGCCCCGGTGGGCTTGGAGAGGGCTTTGCCGCACTGGGACGCGCGGAGGGCAGGGCGCGCTTCAGCATTCGGCTCTCGATCGAGAAAGACCCCGTCGCCCACCAGACACTGTAACAGTGGCGAAGCCGCAACAGCCTTCCAGTCGCCGACCCGCCGGTTGATGGCGAGCACTGGGCCGCTCGCGCCTTTCAGGTCGTCAACGCGCCAGGTCTCCGCCTCAAGGTCGTCCTGAATGACCTGCAGGAGCGGAATACGATTGTCCGGTTGCTCCTCTTCCTCACTGATCGGGATGCGGTCCGCCTCAGCCAGAAGTACGCCGGCGCGATCTTCCGTGGCCGTCACCTTCACCCGGAAGTGCAGCCCTTCCCGGCCCGCGAATTCAGTCAGGCGGCGCGGATCGTCGGCGGGCGGATGCGGGGCGGACACTGTGCCGTATGGAAATCGCATGAAGCTGGTTTGCCGGTAGGCCTCAACGAAAACATTGGCGTCGGCGGGCAGTTCATATTCGCCAAGGTTAAGAGCGGCGTCGAACGTCAGGGCGCCCTCCCCGTCGGGGTGGACGGTCACCCGAGCGTCCTCGCGCAGGATCTTCTTGCGCCCGGTGGAGTTAATTCGCCTGATCGACATCGGCAGCCTCCTTCACCACGGCCCTTACGTAGAGGTCCCTGTCAGGATCAAAACCGGTAACATCCAAGCTGAAATCCGCGCCCGTCACTTCAACAAGCATGCGATTGGCCTCGGCCGTGCGGACGACTATCGCGGCAGAATCATGGCGGATAGGGTCGTGGCCGATGTCGAAATCGGCTTGGCTGTACTTCCTCAGCGGGTTCCCGCGCCGGACGTCGTACGCTACCCGAATGTCCAAGAATTGCGGGGCCGGAGCTCCCGGCTGGCCAGGGCGGATGCCGAACCCGCCCCGCAACTTGTCTATGCGAAAGCGCCGCGGCGTTGCTGCCGGCGGGACCGTTGGCGGCGCGCCGGGGGCGGTCCCCGGCCTAGGCCGCGCCGTGCGACGTCGGGCCGGAACGGCCTCATCATCCTCTGGAGGCGCTGGAATTGAGAAGAAGTCGATAGTAATGCTCGGGTCGGGCTCCTGCTCCGCCTGATTGACGATGCGCAGGAGTTCCGACACACACTTGCTCACGAAGTCGATAACCCCAGTCCCGTATGTGTACTTGAACTTGAAGTTGGAGGTGTTCTGGTTCCATTCAGTGTGAGCCGGCGTTTCCGCGTCGCGCAGGAGAGTGGCCAGCGGCTCGTCCTCGACAATCACAATGGATCTCATCTGAGAAACGCGCGGACAGTTCACGCGAGGGATGATCAGTTCATCCCGGATGAATACCGGCTTGGCGCTGTCCTGCTCGCTATGCTCCAGGAAGATGTCGAAGTGCGTTCTTCGCGGCGCCTCGCACTTGGGGCGCACGTGCATGGGAACGCGGATGGCGAGGCGCTCGCGCCGGGCGATGGCCTCGCGTATGCGAGAGACTACCTCTGGCGGCACTAGTCCGTCAGACCACCTCTGTCTTTCATCAGGCGCCGGAGGCAAGAGCGGCGTGAACTCGCCGGGCGGGGCGGTCTTTGCCCACTCGGCCAGTTCGGCCAACGGAAGGACCTCCTCGGCGGCCGGTCCACCCAGGTTTCGTATCGTCTGGATGAAGGAGCCCTGCTCCAGCGTTATCGATGACCCCGGCGCGGCGACGGAAACCGATAGGTGGCCCATCAGGATAGGAAAGAAGAACCCGCGGAGCACGGCGACGATGGTCCGGTCCCTTGTGATACCGTCGCCGTTGCTCTCGCACCAGGGAACGATTAGCGAAAGGCCGCTTTCATCTCGGCGCGTGACCTGAAAGTCGTCGCAGAACCGCCCGATGGTTGCGGCGTCTTCCGTGGGCAGCATGATGTCGTCGGCTTGGCGCCTCAGACCGAACTACCCATCCGACTTGTAGGCAGTACGACCGACTCGATGGAATTTGAGGATGGACCGGCCGAGGAGAAGCTTCCTGGCATCGTCGCTGCGCCTGGTAAACCCGAAGAAACTCCCGATTCTGCTGGCCCTTGGAAAAACAGTCTTGCCGACGCCCCAAGACCCTCGATCGTCTCCGCCTTTGTCAGAGTGGCCTTCCGCGCGGAAGAAGTTGAGAAAGTGATTGGTTACCCCTTCCGTCAAACGGTGCTCGGCCGGATCTCCAGTCAGCCCTACTGTGCCGAAGTCCTCGAATACGAGAAACTGGCATGGCTCATCCGGCGAAGGTTGGTTCCTCAAGCCGTTGGCTGGGGCGGTTATGTGCGGCCAGAGAGAATCGAACCACAGTCGGGCGCGCGCCGGCGAAAGCGCGCCGGCTTGCTCGGACAAGTAAATCCGCACTTGAGCTAGCTCTCGATTGCCATCGGCCCTTATGGCCCTGGCGTCGAGCGTGTTCTGGACGCCCTCGCGCACAATGGCTTCGGTGACGTCCTTGACGGCCTCAGTTGAGAAGAACTCTCCGGAGATCGGATTGTGGACGTTATCCGTCGGCCGCTGCTCATGGAAACGCCAAGAACCTTCCGGCACAGCCCACCTCGATTCTTGTGGTCGAGACTTGCCCTTAGAACACCGGCATTCTGACGTGCGGCACGAGGGGCGTCAAGGAGTTATTCAGGCCAAATTGCCAAGTGAAACGCCGCGAGAGCAAAGGGCCGGATTGAAGCCGTCGCGGCAAGGCGGGCGCCCCCCGGCTTTCGCCGGAGGCCTGCGCGGCCAACGCGAACGGCCGTGGCAGGGATTCCATTCCTAGCCACGGCCGTCGTTCAATCGTCAGTCGTCAATCGTCAATCCGCAATCCGCAATCTACAATCGCTCACGCCGGCACGGCCAGCGCCCTTCGCATGGCGTGGAGGTCGGCCTTGTGGCGGCGTTTGCGGCGGCGGCCGGGCTCCGGCACGTCGGGCTTGGGGACGCGGACCGGGTTGTCCTCGACGACGCGGAGGGCCTCGGCGGCCGTCGTGGCGTAGAGGTCGGCCTTCACCTCATCCGCCAGGCCGGGGGCGCGGTTGAACACGCCGCCGGCGACCATGATCTGCATCTCATTGCACATGCCCAGCTCGCGGACGAGCGCGATCATGTTGCGGATGACCGGCACGCCGGCCGGCTTGGTGCCGTAGAGGCACAGGATGTCCGGCCGGACCTTGCCGGCGAACTGGAGGACCTCGTCGCAGGGCACGCCCGCGCCCAGGAACCAGACGGACCATCCCTCGGCCTCGAAGAGGTCGGCCGTGATCTGGGCGCCGAGCTCCTCGGCCTCGCCGTCGCCGCAGACGACGACGATCCGCCGGCCGCTCTTGGGCTTGCGGGCCAGGAGGGCCTGGAGCTGGTCGGCCAGCATGCGGTTGATCCGCGTGGCCATGTGCTCGACGATGCCGGAGATGTGGTTCTCGCGGTAGAGCTTCTCGACCTGCTCCATCGCCGGCCAGATGATGTGCTTGAGCAGCTTGCAGGCGGGCACGCCGCGGTCCTGGGCGGCCAAGATCAGCTCCCGCGCCTCGCAGCGCTTGCCGCCGAAGAGGTGCTCCAGGTACTGGGTGAAGAGGTCGGCAATCGTCATGTCAGGTCTTCCTTTCCGATTCCGGCCGGGCGAGGGCCAAGTTGCTGTGATCTGCCATTCTGTTTAGTGCCGTGTTAATCTAGTTAAGCTGCGTAATATAGCGAACACAGCTAGAATCGGGAAGCTTGACGTGAAAACTTGAAGAAAATGGATAAAATAGATAAAATGGTTAGTCTGGGAAAACGATGATGTTGTAACTTCAGCCGTTACAACGAGTTAGATATGGCGAAAACTGGCCAAAAGTGCCGTTATTCCGATAGAGGTCGTCTTGCAGAACAGAGCCATTTTTCACAAATCCCTACTGACCGGCGTTCAGCCGCCCCCAAACGTCCAGGTGCCGATCCGTCGCCATCCGCACGCTAAGTTGCGGCGACAGACCCGCTTGGGCAAGCTGCCGACGGACCTCATCCACGGTGTACGCCGCCAGCAGCGAGCGGAAGTACTCATCCCACAATATATTGGACGCCGTCCCGGCGTACTTGTCCACGATCCGCCGGGCTTCCTGCTCATCCGCCGGGCGGGCCAGGTCGCGGAGGAATATCACGGCCGCCGGCTTGGCGACGCGCTTGATTTCGGCCCAGAAAGCCGCTGTTTCCGTGAGGTGGTGAAGGATGCTGTTTGAGAATACCACGTCGAAGGATTTCGCGGGCAGGCCGGTATTCTTCGCATCCGCATATCTCAATATGATGTCATCCGCCATGCCGGCCTGCTCGACCAGTTTCGCGGCGTGTTCCAGCATCGGCCGTGAGCCATCCACGGCCGTGATGCGCCACGACGCCTTGCCGGCCGCGCCCGACCGTGCGCGAAGCGTCTTGAGCAGCCGAACGGGAATGTCGGCCGGCCCGGTTCCCAGGTCCAGCGCGCGGATATTATCCATTCCCGCGGCCAACTCCAGCAGCCGGTCGACGAACGCCTGGTTCACATCCGCGAAGTCCGCCTGCGCGTATGCTTCCGCCTCGGCGGGGATGTCCATGATCTCGCCTTCCGCTTGACGTTTCACGTGTTCCTCTCGCGCGGCCGCGCGCGGTTTCATCCGCCGGCGGGAGAGCTCGCCGACGCGGGCCGGCTGGCCGCCAGCGGCCTCGTCGCCGCGCCGGAAGCCAGGTACGGCCGCATGTCGAAGAAGATCAGCCGCTTGTCAATGCTCTCGATGGGTTCGACCTTCAGCAGCCGCCTCAGGCCGGCCTCGACTTTCCCCAGGTAGTCGGCCTTCGCCGGGTTGGCGCCGTATCCGAACCTGTCGACGTATATGCCGACAAAGCCGGCCATCGCCACCGACGGCACGATCTCTTCCAGCGGCCTGGCGGCGAGCTGCTCATGCCAGGCATGCATCGGCCTGCCGCGCATCGCCCCGTAGCTCCAGCGCAGCGTCCGCGAGTGGAGCATGCCTTTGAGGTGATCGTAATCTATCATCCTGCGGGGACTGGGTCCGCCCGGATACGCCGAGAACGGCATCTGGTAGACCATCGAGCCCGGCGGCAGCATGGCCTCGATCCGGCCCACGAACTCGCGGTCGCTGTCGAACATCGCCTTGAATTCCCGGTATCTGGGCAGGCCCGCCGACTGCGCGGCAGCGATGCGATCCAGCGTCTGGCGGTCCCCGGACATCCATGCCCTGGCCTGCTGGTAGATGGACGGGCCGGCGGGCAACTGGTCGAGCAGGCCGACGACGCAAACGACGGCCAGCAGCCCGAACACCATCGCCCTTCCCCCGCGGCCCTGCCGCCAGCGGCGCCACAGTTTGTCGGCAAGTATCGCCATCGCCATCAGCGCGAAGAACCCGATGTACACGCTTATGCGGTTGTACCCGCGGACCTCCCGAAAGCCGAGCCATGCTACGACGGCGCCCATCCCCCCCACCGTCCCCAGCAGAAAGCTCGACATGTTGAGGAAGGCCGCGCCGTCGAGCAGCTCGCCGTCGGCGCTTCGCGCGGGGCCAGGCGGCTTGCTCCGCGCGAAGACAATCCGCCAGAGCAGAAAGAGGAACCCGGCCGCGCCCACGGCGCCCAGGGACGCGGACCTGTTCTCATTCACCAGCGGGGAGTCGGCGCAGTAATTGGCCGTTATTCTCCTCAGCGGCCCGATCCGGTGGTAGTTGGCCGGCAGAAGCAGTTGAACCGCCTTCAGGCCGAGTATCTCCGACTCGGCGGGGCTTCGCACCGATGCTTCCGGGTTGCGGCCGTTGCGGGCGGCGTAGAGGATGTACGGCGAGAGGTTCGCCAGCTCGGCCGCCGCGATGACGCCCACGAGGACCATCGCGCCGGCCAGCGCGTGGGCCTTCCGCGTCCGCACCCAGGCCGCCAGGCCGCACAATGGCAGCAGTGCGCAGGCGAAGAACGCGTAGTAGACGCCGTCGGTCCCGGCGAGGACGCACAGCGTCACGGCCGCCAGCGCCCGCGCGTTCAGCGGGCGCCACCGCATCCGCCCCGAGGACGGATCCGCCCGGAAGAAGATCGGCCGGTCCAGATACACCCACAGCAGCATCATCACCATCAGCGGAACCATGAAATACGCCGCCAGAAACAAGTGGTCCAGCCGCAGGATGTGATATGGAAGGAAGGTGAACAGGAGCGCGGCCGCGAATGCCGGCGGCCAGGACATCCCGAACCGCCGCAAGACGAAAAGGGACGTGAGCGTGACCATCGGGAAGGTCAGCAGGAAGTACATGTTGAACAGCACGCCGAAGTCCCGCGTCACAAGCGACATCGCCTTGATGATCAGCATGTGGAGGTTCGGCGCCTGCGGGAAATCGCGCATGTCCGTAATCCCCGGTGCTCCGGTCTGCGGGCTGGCGAAGAACCAGCCGTCTCGGACCATGTCCTTGATCCATTGGCAGTAGATGGCGGGGTCGCCGACGGGTTCGAATGGGACCGACAGGTCCGCTCGCCAGAGCTGGTACACGACGATTACCGCCCCGACGCTGGTTGCCGCCGCCAGCAGGTACAGCCAGACAGATCGGAGCCTGTGGGCTTCGGGCTTGTCCGGGTTGTCGACCATCGACTCAGACATACGCGGACATCGCCACATGCGGGTGCGGCTTCACGAAGGGGGGGCGGCCGGGCTCGGGGGTCAGCACGAAGTGCTCGATGTTGTCCACCCGCGTGAACCCGGCCGCCGACAGCATCCTCGTCAGGGCGGCCGCGCTTAGGAGCCAGTAGCACCAGTAGTCGCCCTCGACCGCCTTCTGGCCGACGAAGTGGCAGACCGGCGCGGGGTTGGTCGCACTGTCCGGAGTCGGAGACGTCGACACTACAAGGCGTCCGCTGGTCACCTGGCGCAGCGCCCTCAGCGCGCCCAGGGGATCGGCCAGGTGCAGGAGCAGCGAGCCGCAGATCACCAGGTCGAACTGTCCGAAGGACGCGGTGAGGTCGTAGACGCTCTTGGTGACGTAGCGCACATTCAGATCGAAGGCCTTCGCCAGGTGCGTGAGCAGGCAGGTCTCCGGGAAGACGTCGATGGCCGTCACCGATGCGCCCCGCCGCAGCGTCTCGAAGGAGAAGAAGCCCGAGGCGCTGCCGACGTCGAGCACCCGCATCCCGTCCAGCCGCTCGGGCAGGTGATAGTACGCCAGATGCTTCGCCATGTCGTAGTTGCCGTTGAGGACGAGGCCGTTTCCGAAGTCCAGCCGGTGGTATCCGCCGGCCCCGCTGTTGAACTTCGCAACTATGGCGCGGGCCTTGTCAAGGTCCGCCGAGGGTCCGAATTGTACCGACGTCTTCATGGTGAATGCTCCGCTGATTCGATTCCGTTTCCGGCCGCGCTGAACAGCAGGGACGCCTGGACGGCCGCCTTGTCCACGATCTCCATGTCCCCGGATACGCCCATGCCCCGAAGCTCCCGCCCCACGCGGTCCATCAGGCCCAGCGAACATCGCCACTGGTCAACCTGGGGAAAGAATTCCCACAGCGCCTCTGCGTATCGCCTGGCCGTGCAGTTTGCCAGGACGTACTCGCGGGCCCGGCGTCCCATGGCCGAGGCGGCGGCGGAATCTCCCACGAGCTCGCGCAGGGCGGTTTTCAGCTCGGTCGCCTCGTTCTCGTGGCAGATCTTCCGGACGCAGTCATCGGGATAATCCGCGAAGGTGCCGCTGTTGGTCACGATGACGGGTTTGCCCTGGTGCATCTGCTCCAGCAGGGAGGCGGACGCGCCTTCCGTCGTCGGGAACCGCAGGTTGATGCAGACATCCGCGGCCTGTAGATACGCCTGCAAGACATCGTCCGGCTGCCGGCCCAACAATCGCACGCCTTTGTCAAGGCGGCAGCGACGGATGAGCTGCCGCAGATAGGTGGCGTACTTACGGTCCACGCTGCCGATGACCACGTAGAGCACCCGGCTTGCGAGGTCCTTGTCCGCCCCCAGGGCCTCTATCACCTTGTCGATCCGCTTGTTGGGATTGACATCGCCCACGGTCAGCAGGACGGCCTTTCCGGCCGGCAGGTCCAGGCTTTCGCGCGGGGCCGGATGCTCATCGTGCGGCGCCAGGGGCAGGGGCACGGTACACTGCGGGCCGATGAACACCCGCTCGACGTGCCGGGCATGGAAACGCGAGTGCGTCACGACGCCGCGGGCGCCTGTCAAGGCCGGCTCGAAGAGCGGATACTGGCCCACCTCGTCGGAATTCCATACATCCGACCGTTCGCCCGCCAGCGTCGCAAGGGCGATGTCTCGCCCGCGCCGGCCGTAGGAGGCCTCCATTATCGTCAAGTACCCCTCCGAGTTGTACTTGATCCACCGGCAGTAGCCCGCAAAAAAGTGGTGCATGACGAAGTCGTGCAGGACGACGATGCCCGGCGATTGCTGGCAGGCGTAGTAGATGTCCCTGTGATTGCCCATGTGGTTGCCGAGGTTGTAGACGATCTGGTCGTACTCGTGGGCCTGCCTGAAGGGATGGTCCAGCCCGAAACCACGCACCGTCAGCTCCGTCGCAAGCAGGTCCGCGTGCGGCTCCGCCGCCCAGATATCCACCTCGCAGAACCGGGCGAGTTCCCGCGCGATGACCTGGCTGCACCTGCCGATCGCGCTGTGCCTCGTGAAGGGCGTGAACCAGGCAACCCTCATTGCGTCAGCCTCTCGATCACGCGGTCCCAGGAGATTTTCATCGAGGCAAGCCTGTTGAAGCCGGCCTCGCCAAGCCTCCGGGCGCGGACCTTGTCGCCGTGGAGCTTGTCCATCGCCTCGGCGATGGCTCGCGGCTCCGGCAGTGCCACCAAACCGGTGTAGCCGTTATCCACGAACTCCAGGCTGCCGCCGCTGTCGGCGCAGGTGATGATCGCCTTGCGGGAATGGAACGATTCCAGGGAAATGTATCCGTAGTCCTCGTCATAGGGAACATAGAGCGTGCCGAGGGACCCGGCGAAGAGCTTGAGCTTCTCTTCCTCGCTGATCCACCGGTCCATCAGCGTGACCCGTCCGTCCCCGTGCTGCTCGACGGCCTGCCGCACCTGCCGCACGTCTTCCGCGCTGTCCGGCGCGCCGGCCAGCACCAGCCGCACCGGGCTGCGCGTGAACGCCATCGCCTGGACCGCCAGGAGCTGGCGCTTGGAGCTGTTGATCCGGCTTGGGAAGAAGAGGTAGTCCCCGTAATCGCCGCATTGGTACTTCTCCGGGTGCATGAGGGGCGGGTAGAGGGCCTCCGACTTGATGGCGTTATAGCGAAACAGCCGATCGCCCACGTTTCGCGAGATGGTGCATATCCGCCTCGCCTCCTTCAGGAAGGTGTTGTCGGAGGTGATGATGGCCAGGCGTATGGCTCGCCCCTCCGGTGTGTCGGGGATGTCATGGTAGGCGGTGCCCCACAGGTCATAAGCCTGGCGGTGCTGATGAAGCAGCCAGAGCGTCTTGGACGGGTGAGGAATGTGGTACGCGGGGAACTTCAGCCCGATCAGGTGGTCCACAGTGCTGACGGACAGCATTCGGCAGGCCAGGATGTGCTCGACGATCCGGTTGGGCGGGTTCCAGTCGAACGGGATCCTGATGATCTCGGCCTGGTGCCCGCGGCTGGTCAGCGCGTCGCGAAGGTTTTCGGCCAGGACCTCCGCCCCGCCGTATACGAAAGGGACCGCGGTAGTGGCGATGCCGATCTTCATAGCCCCAGCCTCTTGAGCGTGCGCTGGTAGACCCACTTGACCGGAACGTAGACGGGCGGGACCTTCACGAGCGCCTGCCTGACCGCGTGCTTGACACGTATCCTCAGGGGCAGACGCAGGCCGGGCGCGAAGCCCAGCAGCGGAATGTCAGCCGGACTGTTGAAGTTCGAGACGATCCTGGTCCTGGCGTCTTTGGGATTGATGGAAACTGGCATACTTCGGGCCAGTATAACCGCGCGCCGCCGGCGTTCAAGCGCCGCGTTTGGGATGTCCCTCAGGCAGCGTGCTCTTCCAGTAGCTGCGGCAGACGTCCCTCGCCGTGCCGTCCATGGCTATCCGTCCGTGGTCCAGCCATATCACGCGATTGCACATCCGCTGGATGAGCCGCAGGTCGTGGCTGACCAGGATGACGATGTGCGAGCTGTCCATCAGCTTGTTCATCCGCTCGGTGGCCTTGGCGACGAACTGGGCGTCTCCCCCGGCGAATATCTCGTCCACCAGCAGTATCTCCGGCTCGATGTCCGTTGCCACCGAGAACGCCAGGCGCAGCAGCATGCCCGTGGAGTAGTATTTGATCGGCGTCTGCGCGAAGTCGCTCAGCCCCGCGAAGTCCAGGATGCGCTCGATCTTGGCGCCCATCTGCGAGGGCCCGAAGCCCAGCAGCGCCCCATTCAGGTAGATGTTCTCGATTCCGGAGAGTTCGTGGTTGAAGCCGGCGCCGAGCTCGATGAGCGGGGCGAGCCGCCCCCGCACGCTTATCCTGCCGGCGGTGGGCTGGAAGATGCCGCAGATGAGCTTCAGCAGTGTGCTCTTGCCGGCCGCGTTGGGCCCGATGATCCCCAGCCGCTGCCCGTGCTCGACCGCGAGGTCCAGGTCCTTGAACAGCCAGAAGTCCCCGACCGTCTGGTACGTCCGCCGGAAGATGGCGTTGATGACCGTCTGCTTGAGTGTCGCGCGCTTCTCGCCGTACTTCCTGAACCTGAGCGATACGCCGTCCAGGGCGATCCGGGCCTGCTGGCCGGCCGGCACGGCCGGGAGCTCAGAGGAGGAAGATGTAATCATGCTCGTGCCGCTTGTAGACGACATATCCGATCACCAGCATGCCCAGGGCGCTGGCCGGCGCGGCGACCCAGTGCTCGGGCTGCGTCCACCGGCCATGGTACAGGGCGTCCTGGAAGAACGCCAGCAGGTGCGCCATCGGGTTGAATCTCAGGAGGAACGCGTAGTCCCCGAGTAGCTTGGGCGTATACAGGATCGGACAGGTGAAGTAGAACGCCTGGAGCAGAACGCCGATCACGTGCTCGAAGTCGCGAAACCGCGTCACCAGCGTCATCGCCACGAGCGCCGCCCCGAACGAGAACAGCATCAGGAAGAGCATCCCCGCGGGCAGGAGCACCAGTTGCGCGTGCAGCGCCACCTTGACCAGGCCCGCCGCGCCGAGGCACTCGAGGATGATGAACAGCGCGGTCATCGCGAAGCACATGTTCACGGCCGCCACCAGCACGTCGCTAAGCGGGAAGATCAGCTTCTGCACCCTTACCTTGCGGATGAGGTGCTCCTTGGCGATGAGGCTTCGGCTGCCGCTCTCGACGCACGCCGAGAAGAACTGCCAGGGGATCATCCCGCTGAAGAGGTAAAGCACATAATCATCCAGACGAGTTCCCAGGATCTGGCTGAACACCAGGGCCAACACCGTCATCGTCAGGATCGGATTCAGCAGCGTCCAGAGGAATCCCAGCGTGCTTCGCTGGTATCGCACCTTGAGCTGGGCGATGACGAAGTTCGCCATCGCGTAGCGGTAGTAGTGCAGCCCCCGCAGGTCGCGAACGACCTCGCGGGCGATCCGAAGCGGGTTGACGGCCGCCAGCACGCCGCCTCCGGCAGCGTTCAGAGCGCCGGCATCGTAGCGCGCGCCGGACGCGATCGGCCTGTCCTGCTCAACTGTCATCCGAGGGTCATTTTGCTTACCCCGCGCGCGATTGTCAAACGCGCGCTCCGCCCACGCGGACCGGATTTGAGTTGTCGCGCCCTGCGTGAAGGCATTAAATAGCCCACATGCTCCATGAGCCACAGGGCGGCAGCAGCCCGGTCAGGCGAGCGGTCCTCCTTGTCGCGGTGATGGCCGTCGCGCTTGGGGTGCGTCTCTACAGCGCCTCCTACGCCCAGAACATCGCCTCCGACGGGACCGTGTACCTGGTGATGGCCCGGCAGTTGGCGCAGGACTCGACGCGGGCCGTCGCGCAAGGCTACAGGTATCATCCGGCCTACGCGGCGGCGGTGGCGGCCGTCGCCGGGCCGCTGAGGCTCGATTGGCCCGACGGGTGGATCGCGGCCGCACGCGGGATCTCCATAGCCTCCAGCCTGCTGACGCTGGCCATGGTGTACTTCTTCGCCGCGCGGATGTTCAACCGCCCCATCGCCATCGTCACGGCCCTGTTCCTGTCGTTGGCGATGGGGAACATCGAGGTCGGCGGCGATGTCCTGAGCGATCCTTTCGCGATGGCCATGGCGATGTCGGCCATAGTGGCGGGCCTGCGGTGCGAGCAGGCCGTCCGCGACAAGAGCTGGACCGCTGTTGCACTGGCGGCGTCCGTTGGACTGCTCGCCGGCCTGGGGTATCTCACGAGGCCGGAGGAGTTGATCGCCGCCGGCGTCGCGGTGCTGTTGCTGCTTCGCGTCCGGCCGGCCGATGGGCGGCAGCGTGCCATCCAGTGGACGGCCATCGCCGCCATCGTGGCCGCGACGCTGATCTGCGTGCTGCCGTACGCGACGGCCATCGGCGGCCTTACGCACAAGAAGTCCTTCAGCGATTTCGTGCTGGCTGGTGGCGACCGCACAATGCTCGCACACGCTTCGGCCACGCCGCAACTGCTGGAGGCCGTGCGAAGGGTGATCGACCGCTACCGTGCCTCCGTCGGCACGCCGATCAGCGTGCTGGGACTCGTCTGTCTGCTGACGTGGTTCGGCCGTTATGCGCTTCGGCTGCGCCTGGGCGACAAGGCGGTCATAAGGCCCGCCGGCTCGCCCATGATCGCCATGGTGACGGTCGCCGTCGTGCTTGGCATCGTGCTGACGATGCTCGAGTACAACCATCTCCATCTCCAGCCCGACGGACGGTGGTCCGAACGCTACATTTCGGATCGCCACGGGATGCTGCCGGGGCTGGTCCTGGCCCCGTGCGCCGGCGCGGGCCTGGTGATACTCATTCAGTTGACGCTCTGGCTGGCCGGGATAGTCGGCAGGCGGCTGGCCCGCATCGCGATCACCGGCCCCAAGGCATTGCAGGCCCTGGCGGCCGCGCCGATAAAGCTGCTTGCCGGCCGGCCACAGGTCGCGGCGTATCTGTGGCTGGCGGGGATCGTCGTGGCCCTTTCGTTCAACGCCTTCCGCATCCCCCATGAGGGCAAGGCATGCTACCGGCGGGCGGGCGAGGAGATACGCCAGCGTTTCGGCGCGGGCCACGCCGTGCTGGCGGACAACTGCTGGGTCCCGTTCTTTGCCGGGGCGCCGGCCGGGCAATTTCAGACGGGCTCTTTCGAGCCATGCATGTTCGAGCCACGGGATTTCGTGCCGGACAAGCTGGTCGAACTGGCGACGAGCCGGGGATACGAATTCCTGGAGTTGAGCATGTCGAAGTCCGAGCCGGCCGACAAAGCCGATCTCATGGCCGCCGTCAGGGCCGACGGCCGGTTTGAGCCCCTCCTCGTGTTGCAGAGCGCCAGGACCAGGCAGAGGCCCCCAAGGACCCAGGAGGCATGGGTCTTCCGCATCGTCCGGCAGCCGGCGACGACCCTCTCGCAGGCAAGATGAGGCGGCCGGTTCCCCAGTGGCGTACAGGCCCGCGGCCCGCTATACTGAATCGCCATGAGCGAGGCGATCCAGTTCGTCAAGATATCCGGCAGCGGCAACGACTTCCTCTGCATCGACAACCGCGACGGCCGTTATGACCCGCTGCTGGCCGATCCCGCCCGCGTCGGACGCCTTGCCCGCGTAATATGCAGGCGCGGGATTTCCGTCGGGGCCGACGGCGTCATCTTCGCCTGCGCCAATGAAGTCGAGGGCTTCGCCGACCTGTCGGCCCGCCACTTCGAGCCTGACGGCAGCGAGGCCGAGCTTTGCGGCAACGGTGTGGCCTGCTTCACCCGCTGGGCGCTGGACAACCGCTGGGTCGCCGACAGCGAGGTGAAGATCCTCACCACGGCCGGCGTCGTCCGCGGCAAGCGGATCGACAAGGACTACATCCGCGTGTGCATCCCGCTGCCTGAGTCCATGCAGCAGGGGCTGGAGGTGGACACGAAGGGCCGGCGGTGGGACTGCGACTTCGCCATCACCGGCGTGCCGCACCTTGCGACGTACGTGGACGACCTCGAAGACCTGGATATCGCCCATTGGGGCCCGCTCCTGCGCTACCACCCACGGTTCGCGCCGCGCGGGGTCAACGCAAACTTCGTCAAGGTCCTGGGCGTCGGCAAACTCGCGGTGCGAAGCTGGGAGTTCGGCGTCGAGGGCGAGACGCTCGCCTGCGGCACCGGCTCGGCGACGGCCGCCATCATGGCCGCCAGGCGATTCAACTGGCCGCGCGAGTTCCTCAGCGGAGACAAGAGCGTGGAGGTCCTCGCCCGCGGCGGCGACACGCTGCGAGTGTACTTCACGCTCCAGTCCGGCGGCGAGGTCAGCGACCTGTGCCTGGAGACGTTCGTGCGGTTCGTCTTCACCGGGACACTTCACGAAGACCTGGTGGCGGAGGCGATGCCCGCCGAGGCGGCCGCGCGAGGCCAGGCCTAGCGAACAATGTTCTCCATCGACCAGAACTCGCACAGCCTCTGGGACGCTTTGCCCAAGCTTCAGGCCCTGGCCGCCGCCGGCCACGCCGTCACGCACTACATCGAGGACATCGACGTCGCATTCACGTGGCTGGGGGCGCACGTTGACGGCGACGGCCTGCGCCTGGCCCGCGAGCGGTTTCATCGCTCAGGCGGCGAAGACTGGGGCGCGGCCCTCTTCTATTGCCAGTTCCTCTCTCGCCTGCCCGTCGAAATCCGCGACTGGGAGCCCTACACGGGCCTGAGCACAGCCGCGCTTGCGCACCAGCTAGAGCGAACGGTCGATGACCTCTACGACGAATTCTCGCCCTCGGACAACTGGCAGCTCATCGGCCCAAGCTACATAGGCGACCGCGACCATCACCGCACCGTCGGCGACCTGACCACGGCCGAGTGCGCACCATTCGTGCGTGAAATCCTCGCCAAGGCCCGCGCTGACACGCTTGGCGCCTTCCCGCAGGCCGACTGCCGGAAGCGCGCCAATGAGTGGTTCGACGACGAGCGGCGCCGGCTCGACTCGCTGCTGGAGCAGAGCCCGCCGCGCCTGGTCGATCTCTATCGCCTGTGGCTAAGCGACCTCCTCCGCGGCACGAGCGTCAAGCTCGACGAGACATCCAACCTGTTCGCCATCGACGGCGAGCGGATGGACCTGCTTGAGCTTTTCACCGCCGATTACGCCCGCATGGCCGGCCTGTACAATCAGGCCCTCGATGAGACCCGCGTCGGCCTCCGCCGGCTGCGAGTCGAGCGGGGGGAACTGCCCTTCTTCGCCGCATACACGCATCACGGCCACGCCGTCCGCAGCCCCGTCCACCTCGATGGCCGGCAGGTCGTTACGGGCGACATGCGATTCACCCTCGACGGCGACGGCCGGCTGCCCCGCCGGGAGATGTCCGCAGCCGGTATCCGCTGCCTGGCGGGCAAGGCGATTCTCCTTGTCATCCAGGCCCGCGGCGGCCCGCGCGGCCAGCCGCTTGCCCTGCCATACCGCGGCTCGATGTACATGCCCGCGTCGCACCGATTCCTGGCTCACATCAGGCAGACGGCGGGGCGTCTGCCGGCGATCCAGCCGGTCTTCCGTGTGCGCTTCCGCTTCCTGGACCGCCTGCGCGGGCTCGACACAGTGATCTGCCTGCCCCCGCACATTCGCGGCTATTTCGGCCGGACGGAGGTCCCCGCCCGCGAGCTTGGCGAGAACTGGCAGGCGATATCCGACCAGGCCCGCCGGCGACTGGAGAGCTTCAGGGATGCCGCGTTCCGCAAGCGATGGCAGGAGGAGGCTTTCGCGGATATCGCGTCCGAGATCGCGACCCTTGACGCGCGGCGGCGCGAATTAGCGGCCGTCGATCCCAAGGGCGCGGATTTTCTTGAAAAGCGCCGCGTCTGGAAGGACATCAAGCTGCGGAAGACCGTCATGCTCGATGGCCTGCTCCGCCAGATCGCCGCCGACTGGCAGGCCCGCGACATCGACCACTGGGACTCGCGCGGGGCGCTGTTGCCCTGGAGCGTGGCGCTCGGCGGAAAGGCGTTCTACGACGATCTGATTGCCAACGCGCAGATATACGAGGAGCGGAGCAACGATTGTGGATTGTGAATTGTGGATTGTGAATTCCCAACGCCCTGGACGGTCGGCAAAGCCATGTCCTCGGAAATCCACAATCCGCAATCAACAATCCACAATGGCCTCGCTCGCGGATGGGCCTCATTGACGGCCTTGACGCGACTGCATGGCAGGACATGAGTAAGAGAAAGGCAATCCGCCAGCACTACGAGCCGCGAATCCGCGGCGGCCGGCCGGGATTTGAGATCCTCGACTGGGCCAGCGTTGCCTCGCAGGAGGCACGATTCGCCGTGCTTGTGGATCACGTGCTCGCCAAGGATCCCGAAGCGCGGACGCTCCTGGACGTCGGGTGCGGCGTGGGCGACCTGTGGGCCTACCTCCGCCGCCGGCGGGTCGAGGTGGATTACACCGGCGTGGACATACTGGACAAGATGGTCAAGGAGGCGCGGAGGAGGCATTCGGGTGGAAGGTTTGTCCAGGCTGACCTGTTCGGGCCTTCCAAGGATTGCAGATTGCAGATTGCAGATTGCAGATTTGGAAACGCCGTTTCTGATTCACCTTGTCCTTCTGACAATCTACAATCTACAATCTGCAATCTACAATCGGAAAACAAGGACGTCCGGTTTGACGTGGTGTTTTGCTCCGGCGCCTTCAACCTGAACCTCGGCAACAATCTCCAGTTCCTGCCGCACGCCATCGGCCGGATGTGCGAGCTATCGAGCCGGTACGTCGTATTCAACCTGCTCCATCGCCGCGCCGCCAGCCAGACGCACCGCTACTTCTACGCCGACCCCGCCGATGTCCGGCGCCTTTTGACCTCGCCGGCCTGCGATGTCCGAATCATCGACGACTACCTGCCAAACGACTTCACAGTCATCTGTCGCAAGCGCGACTCCGCAGCCAAGTGCCAGCCAGATCCGCGATGAAATGCCCTTGCTATCCGGGCAACAGCAGCGTCCAATCCTGCCGCAAATCCAAAGAGGAAAGGGGTTTCGCATGACAACTGATGAATGTCTCGGCACGCAGTTCAAGTGGAATTTTCTGAAGCCGTTTTGCGTTAGTCTTCTTTC
>JBHGBE010000009.1:0-93814 GCA_041946855.1 Phycisphaerae bacterium
AGACGCCCGCCAGACGCGCGGGCCGGAGGCCCACGCCACAGGCGTTTCCCGGAAACTGATATGCACCCCCGCTACTGGCCTAGACTGTCAAGTCCGTGTATAATCCGAAACTGAACCCCATCACGGAGCAACGGGCGTGTTCTCGCAGGAAGATCCGTACGAGATCCTCGGCGTGCCGCGAAACGCCGACCTGACGCAGGTTCGGCAGGCGTTTCGCGAGGCCGTCCTGCGCTGCCACCCCGACCTTTGCCGCGAGGACCCCAAGGGCGCCGAGCGCGAGTTCCGCAAGCTCGTCCGGGCCTACGAGGCCGTGCTCGAGGACCTCGAAGCCGGCGAGTCTCGAGCGGCTGGCGCCGCCAGGCCGCCCAGGACGCTCACGCCGCAGGATCTGGCGCTCATGGACGCCCGTCAGTACCTGTGCGTCGTTGACGGCCCCGGCACGGCCGGCCGCCGCGGGCCGATGGGGGCCTGGAAACACACATCCCCGATGCGCGATGAGTCGGCGCTGTTCGCAATCCTATGGCTGGTGGCGCTGGTCCTGTCGCTGCTGGGCACGTTGCTGCTGGCTGGCGGGCTGCTCACGGGCGGCCCGGCCGATGGCCCCGGACCAGGAACGATGCTCTTGCTGGTCTTCACGCCGTTGGTGATCTACACGGCCATGCTCGCCGGCTCGCTGGCGATAGTCTTCCTGACGAGGAAGGTCGTCTGGCTGGTCTTCGGCTTCCGCTGGCGGCGGGCGCTTCCGGCCCCGGCAATGGGGCCCGATCTGCCCACGCCGGTGCCGAACGACAAATTGCCCATCTGGCATTCCTGAAGGGGACTGTCGCGGCTGAACAGCGCCGAACGCCATTCAACAGCGCCGAACGCAAAGGCCGAGATATGCCTGCCCGAACTCGTGCAACAGTTACTCCGCCAGCGCCCTCAGTATGGCCGCCAGGCTCCGCGCGATGACGTGGTTGGGGATGTTCTCCGTGATGCCCATCAGGAACCCGCGCCGGTCGCCGGCCTGGCGAAGGATTTCCAGCGTGACTTCGCGGATCCGCGCATCATCCGCCAGGTGGACGCTCGACGGGAAGTTGATCCACAGGCGCTTGTCCGGCCAGTCGCGGCGGGCCTGCTCGACGCTGACGTTGCAGTCCGGCGGCGGCGTAAACGCCTCGATGAAGTCCAGCGGGCTCTGGCGGATGATGTCCGAGATGGCCAGGTTGTTGGCGTCGAGGTGAACGCCCATCTTCTTGCCCCGCGCGTGCAGGCGGTCGGCGAACCGCCGCCAGCACGGCAGCACGTAGTCGCGCACGCGGGATGGGCCGAGCATCTCCGGCACGATGTTGCCGCCGTAGAGAACCCACTGGGCCGGGCCGTCAGCGACGATGTCGTACATCGGCTCCTGCGAGCGGCACGTCAGCTCGTAGAGCTCCATGACGGCCGCGAAGTTGTCGGCGATGTCGTAGCAGAACCGCTCCTGCCCCAGCCAGCCAAGCTGGATCTCCAGCAGCGGCGAGTAGACGGTGCCGGCGATGACCTTGCCCGCGTCGCCAATCTTCCTCTCGGCGGCGATGAAGTCGTCGTAGGCCGGCGTGTAGCGTCGGTCCTTGACGATGAACTCGACCACGTGGTAGTCGTCCGGCGACTTGACGTAGTGGTCCAGCGGCGCGCCGGCGTCGTAGGCGCCGACCTTCCACGTGCGGCTGATCTCGCCGACGGGGGTCTGGAGCACCGTTCGCTTCACGCCGCCGGGCTCGTCGACGACCTTCTGCGTGACGTTGGGCGCGGCGCACTCGAACACGCCGCGCCGGCAGCACAGCGCCAGGCCCTGTGCGTGAAGCGGGGCGAAGTCCACGCCGTCGACGCGGGTCATGCCGTCATAGATCGTGAAGGGGACGTGCTCGGGCCTGCCGCCTGCAAGGGCGGTCTCGATCTCTTCGCGGTAGTTACGCCTGGCCATGATCGTCTGAACGAACTCCGCCATCACAGCGGGCGGTCGGACTTGAACCGGCAACAGTCAGCTTGGAAGGCTGACGCTCTACCATTGAGCTACGCCCGCGAGAGTCTTCGGATAGCCTACCCCACCGCGGCTGATTCTGCAAGGTCCATGGGGGGGCTAGGCGACTTGGGGTGCGCATCGTTCCGCGAAAGCGCTGGCGGAACATGTCCGCCGATGGTAGGTTTCACCGCGTAGGACGGAGGTGAAGGAGTTCCCGCCGTCGCCTTACCGTCAGGCTTGGGTTCCCATGAGAAGATGTGCATTCATCGTTGCCTCGGCGGCCGTGACGGCTCTGGCCGGCTTCGCCTGGGCGGGCGATGGCCGGCAGGTCATCGAGCTGCGCGCCTGGGGCGTGCCGGAGTACGTGGGCTCCGACGTCAACAGCCTGGCGCGCCTGGCTATGCTCGAGGAGTTCACCAGGAGGTTCCCGCACATCAAGCCGGTGGCGACGACCGGGCTCCAGATCCCCGGCCGGACGCAGGACATGATCCCGCTGATGCAGATCGCGGGCGACATCGCCCCCGACGTGATGGACGTCAACTTCCGCCAGAGCCACACCTACGTCCAGAACAAGCTGCTCTATCCGCTGGAGAAGTACATCGAGGGCATGGTCAGCGGCGCAAAGGGGCCGACGTTCGACATCAGGGGCGGCCAGGCGCTGTCCACGCTGGAGTACCGCAGGCGCCTGGCGGCCGCCCCCGGCTACGCGAGGGAAAACCTTGAGGAGCGCATCCCGCCGCAGTCGTGGGACGTTATCCGCCGCGAATGCCCCTACGGCGACGATTGTCCGTACCTGCGCGAGCGCAAGGAGCCGCAGTCGAAGCTGCACTACCACATCTGGGCCTTCCCAAGCGGGCCCGAGGTGATGGCCATCTTCTACCGCCGCGACCTCCTGGCCGACGCCGGCCTGCCCGACCGTGCCCCGGCGGACCTCGACGAGATGTTCGAGTGGGCCAAGAAACTCACCAATCCCAAGGAAGACGCCTACGGGCTTCAGATGTCCATCAGCGAGCTGTCCTGGGGCAGCCTGAGCGTCCTGTACTCGATGGGGGGCCTGATCGTGGACCAGCAGGCCAAGTTCAGATGTCCCCATTGCGGCTGGGAGGGCTACGCCCGGCCGGACATCAAGGCCTGCCCCGCGCCGCAGTGCGGCAAGGCCGGCCTGACCAAGGTCGAGGGCGCGCCGCTGGGCGACTGGGTCTGCGTGTTCGACAGCGAAGAGGCGGTCGAGGCGTACTACTACGTCGCGAGGCTGTTCCTGGAGCCGTTCACCAACGCCTCGGGCGGGCACGTCGGCGTGGTGTACATGAATGAGTCCAACACCGGCGGCGAGGTCCGCTGCGCGATGCACTTCAACTACCTCTCCAGCCGGTTCTTCGAGCAGTTCAACACCGCGCAGGTCGGCTTCGGCCCCGTCCCCGTGGGGCCGACGGGCAAGCGGGGCAGCGAGTTCAACTCGGACATGATCGGCATCTACGCCGGCCTGGAGAGCGACGAGCCGCGCCGCCAGGCCGCGTGGGAGTACATCCGCTTCTTCGATTGCCCACAGTCGCGGATCATCCGCGCTAAGGTCTTCGTCGAGAACGGCCAGGCACAGTTCATCCGCAAGTCGATCCTGGAGCAGGCCGGCTATCCGGAGTTCGTGCGGCAGGTGCCCAAGGGATGGGAGGAGGCGTACGAAGCGGCCGTCAACGCGGGCATTCCCGAGCCCTACGGCAGGAACTGCCAGCACGCTTACACCTACGTCAGCAAGGCCATCAACCAGATGCGGACCGACGACAGGGTCAAGGCCGCGATGGCGCTCGGCCCGGCCGGCAAGGAAGCGGCCAAGGACCGCATCCGCGAGATACTCAAGGGCCAGGTGATCCGCGCCAACGAGAAGATGCTCGATCTGCTCTCACCGGATCCCTACAAGTTCGGCCCCACCATAGGCGGGAAGAAGATCACGCTCTGGACGTTCGACAACGAACGGAGCTTCCGCAATTCCATCGCGACGGCCGTCGCCGTGGCGATATTGATCACCTTCGCGTGGATATTCCGCAGGGTGTCCAAGGTCTTCTCGCAGGTGCAGGGCCCGATCGTCGGCAAGGACAGGGGCACCTGGCAGTTCGGCAAGTTCAAGTGGGCGTACATCCTCATGGCCCCGGCCCTGGCTTCGATAGCCCTGTGGGCCTACTACCCGCTGGCCCGCGGGACGGTGATCGCCTTCCAGAACTACAACGTCCGCGGCTTCTCCGAGTGGGTGGGCATGGACAACTTCGCCAGCGTCCTGTTCGACGAGGAGTTCTGGTTCGCCATGTGGGTGTCGCTGAAGTACACGATCCTGTACATGATCTTCGGGTTCGGCGCGCCGATCATCCTGGCGGTGCTGCTGACCGAGGTGCCTCGCGGGAAGGTGCTCTACCGCACGATCTACTACCTGCCGGCCGTGCTGACGGGCGTGATAGTCATCTTTCTGTGGAAGGGCTTCTACGGCTCCAACGGGATGATCAACCAGGTCTGCAACTACGTCATCGCGGCCATCAACTGGGCCTTCTCGTGGGCGATGAGCGGGCCGATCAGTCCCATCGCGATCAAATGGCTCGACGAGCCGCGGTTCGCCCTGCTGTTCTGTTTGCTGCCGTCGATATGGGCGGGGATGGGGCCGGGATGCCTGATATACCTCGCGGCGCTCAAGACCGTGCCCGACGACATCTACGAGGCGGCCGACATCGACGGGGCCGGCATCTGGAGCAAGTTCACTAATGTCGCCCTGCCGAGCATCAAGGCGCTGATCCTCATCAACTTCATCGGTGCGATGATCGGCGCGATGAAATCCGGCGCGCAATTCATGCTCGCCATGACCGGCGGCGGGCCCAACACGCCGCTTGGCGAAACCGAGGTCATCGGCCTGCACATCTTCTGGCAGGCGTACGCGCACCTGCGGTTCGGCGCCGCCACCGCCATGGCGTGGATCCTCGGCTCATTGCTGATCGGCTTTACCGTCTACCGCCTCCAGCAGCTAAGCCGGATGGAGTTCAGGACCGCAAGCGGCACGGGGAACTGATTGGCCCACGTCTGGAACGGGGCGAAGTGGATGCAGCGAAACCCATCGAGTGGGAGCGGTAGGATTTGAACCTACTTCCGGGCCTTGTGAACAAAGGACTTGCGCGCCGACTGACACACCGGCTGACACACAGGAAACCCAGGAGACCTCGAAGCCGCCTACCGATCCGTCACCATACGCCCCGCAGGTACCGCCCGACTTGGCCCAGGTCATCTGCGCTTGGCCGGGCCTGGACGCCCCTATCAAGGCCGGCATCTTGGCGATGGTCAAGACCGTCACCAGTACGGAAGGCCGATAGTGATGAGCTGGAAGGACGACAGCACGCCCGAAGGCTGAAATGCCCAACAGGAGGCTGGCGATGCTGGCAAAGGCCCTGGAGGGACCGCAGAGCTGCTCTTGGACGACCCCAAGTCGCCCGCCAAACCTTAGCATTTCTTAGCATTCCCACAGGGCCAGTTGGCGAGATTATCGCTGTGGCCTCAATGACTTACGTTCGTCTTGGCGGTTCTGTTGATGCTAATATCAGTTTCTGCTCGCGGGAACTCCAGCACCCCATTGCGCTGCCATCTTCAGATCCCGTCCTTGGCTTCGTCGGCCGGCACGCAGCCCGTGTGCGGAGGGTCATGCCGCCACGTCCGCGCAGAGTAGCTCCGCCTGTTCGAGGACGGTCTGCGTGGCCTTCTCCTGCTTGTCCGGGGGATAGCCGTACTTGCGAAGGACCCGCTTGACCATAGCCCGGAGCTTCGCCCGGACGCTCTCCTTCACCGTCCAGTCGATGGTGATGTTCCGGCGGACCGTCTCGACCAGCTCCTGGGCGATCTTGCGGAGCACCTCGTCGCCCAGCACCTTCACCGCGCTGTCGTTGACCTCCAGGGCGTCGTAGAAGGCAAGCTCATCCTCGCGCAGATTTAGGGCCTCGCCGCGGCGGTGCGCCTCGCGCATGTCCCTGGCCAGGCCGATCAGCTCCTGGATGACGGCCGCCGTCTCGATGGATCGGTTCTGATATGCCCGGATCGTCCGCTCCAGCATCTCGGCGAAGGACCGCGACTTGACCAGGTTCTTGCGGCCAAAGGCGCGGACCTCATCACTCAACAGCCGCCTGAGCAGCTCGACCGCCAGGTTCTTGTGCGGCAGATGACGGACCTCGGCCAGGAACTCATCGGACAGGATGGAGATGTCCGGCTTCTTCAGCCCCGCCGCCGAGAAGATGTCTATCACCTTCTCCGAGGCGACGGCACGGGAGACAAGCTGCCGGATGGCATGGTCCAGGCGTTCTTCACGATCCAGCCCGCCGCCATCGCCCTCGCCGCCCCCGGACTTCGCCAGGGCGGCCCGCACCGCCTGGAAGAACGCTACATCATCGCGGATTTCCAGGGCCTTGGGGTGAGGCACGGACAGGGCGAACGCCTTGGAAAGTTCCACAACGGCCGCCAGGAGCCGATCCCGGCCGTTCTCCTGCGCCAGGATGTGCTCCTGCGCGGCCGGAAGGACCGCCAGCCGCTCCGCGGGCTTGCCGGTCTTGAACTTGCCGTAGTCGAAGCCGTGGAACATGCCGCTGCACACTTCGTACTTCTCCACCATCACCGCGACGGCCTGCTCTTGGTCGATGGCCGTTTCGCCCTCCCCGCCGCTCTGGGTGTAGTCGGCCATCGCCTTCTGGAGCTGGTCGGCCAGGCCCAGGTAGTCCACCACCAGCCCGCCCGGCTTGTCCCGGAAGACGCGGTTGACACGCGCGATCGCCTGCATCAGGCCGTGCGCCTTCATGGGCTTGTCCACGTACATCGTGTGCATACACGGCACGTCGAAGCCCGTAAGCCACATGTCGCGGACGATGACGATCCGCAGCGGATCGTTGGGGTCCTTGAACCGCTTGGCGATGGCCTCGCGTCCGGGCTTGCTGCGGATATGTGCCTGCCAATCCGTAGGGTCGTGGGCCGCCCCGGTCATCACGATCTTGACGGCCCCGTGCTGGTCATCATCCGCGCGCCAGTGCGGGCGGAGCTTGACGATGGCCTTGTACAGGTCCACGCAGATGCGTCGGCTCATGCACACGACCAGCGCCTTGCCGTCCATCGCCTCCTGGCGGTGATCGAAGTGGTCCACCAGGTCCTTGGCGATCAGGCCAATCCGCTTGTCCGTGCCGACCATCGCCTCCAGCCGCGCCCAACGGCTCTTGAGCCGCTCCTTCTTCTCGACCTCCTCACCCTCGGTGACTTCCTCGAACTCCGGGTCGATCCTGGGCTTCTCCGACTCGCGAAGTTCCAGCTTCGCCAGGCGGCCCTCGTAGTAGATCGGCACGGTCGCTCCATCCTCGACCGCCCGCATGATGTCGTAGATGCTGATGTAGTCGCCGAATACCGCCCGCGTGTTCTTGTCCGTAAGCTCCAGCGGCGTGCCGGTGAACCCGATGAACGAGGCGTTGGGCAGGGCATCCCGCATGTGCCGGGCGTAGCCGTCGATGAAGTCGTACTGGCTGCGGTGGGCCTCATCCGCGATCACGACGATGTTCCGCCTGTCCGACAGGCACATCGCCCCGCTGCCATCATCCGGCAGGAACTTCTGGATGGTGGTGAAGATGATCCCGCCGCTGGCAGTATCCAGCAACTCCCGCAGGTGCTGGCGGCTCTCGGCCTGGGCGGGCGTCTGGCGCAACAGGTCGCTGCACCTGGAGAACGTCCCGAATAGCTGGTCGTCCAAGTCGTTCCTGTCGGTGAGGACCACCAGCGTCGGGTTCTCCATCGCCGAGTGCAGGATGATCCTGCCGGCGAAGAACGTCATAGTCAGGCTCTTGCCGGACCCTTGCGTGTGCCAGACAACGCCGCACCGCCGGTCGCCGTTGGGCCGTGAGGCCGCCACGGTCGTCTCAACGGCCGTCTGAACCGCGTGGAACTGGTGATAACCCGCGATCTTCTTAGCGACCTGGCCACGGTCATCCTCGAAGACGACGAAGTGCCGCACGTACTCCAGGAAGCGCCGCCGGTCCAGCAGCCCCTTCAGCATGACCTCCAGTTGCGGCCGGGTCTTGGGCTCGACCGTCTTGCCGTCGATGGTCCGCCAGGGCGTGAACCACTCCCGCCCGGCCGTGAGCGAACCCGCCCGTGCCTCCAGGCCGTCGGAGACGATCAGGACTTCGTTGTAGGCCAGCAGGGAAGGGATTTCCTGCTTGTATGTCTGAAGCTGGCTCCAGGCCGTCCAGACCGTGGCATCCTCGTCGGCCGGGTTCTTCAGTTCGATCACTGCCAGGGGCAGGCCGTTGATGAAGATCACGATGTCCGGCCGGCGCGTGTGGCGGTTCTCCGTGACGGTGAACTGGTTGACCGCCAGCCAGTCGTTGTTCCCCGCATCCCGGAAGTCGAACAACCACACCTTATCGCCGACCACCCGCCCGCCGTCGGCGACGTACTCCACGTCCACGCCGTCGGTGAGCATCTTGTGGAACGCCCGGTTGGCCGCCACCAGCGACGGCCCCGACAGGCGCGTTACCTTGCGGAAGGCGTCTTCCCGCGCCTCGGCCGGCACGTTGGGGTTCAGCCGGTCAATCGCGTCCCGCAGACGGCGGGCCAAGACCACCTCCTCGTAGCTCGCCCGCTCAGCCGCCAGTTCGCCCGGCGCGATGGTCGGCCCGGACATGACGGTGTATCCCAGCCCGGCCAGCCAGCCGAGGGCAGCCTCTTCAATGACCGATTCTGTGAACTGTACGCTCATTAGACGGCGAGTTCCTCCCGCACTTCCTCCCTGGCGCTCCACGGAACGGGCTTGACGTCATAGCTGTCCAGGGCGTCGATAACGCCCTGCGACACATGCTGTTCCTGGTCGTTCAGGAAGGCATACGCCTTGGAATCCGGCGACCTGACATCCTTCGTGTCGATCCACTTGAACGCCACGGCCTCGGCTGTATCTCGACTGGGGCGTGTAATCGTCTGGATGATGCGCTCTGGTTGCCTGCGCGACTTGGGAATCACAAAGTCGAACAGGTGATCGTATCCGCTCTTGCCGGTGAACTTGACGTTCGGCGTGTATCGAATCTCAGCGGCATCCATCCATGCGACCACGTCTTCGTAGAACAAGCTGGCCACCATGGGCACCGAAAGGAAGAACAAGTCGTTGACCGCCAGCATCGCCTGTACCAGGTTGTGCTTGCGGAGCGCGAAATTCTCCCCCGACGCCGAGACCTCCAGCCGCCCCTCGTTGTTCTGCACGCCGAAGCCCGCCAGCGTCATTCGCAACAAGTCCTGCCGCTTCGGGCTGTCCAGCTTGCACCCGCTGTGCTTCAGATCCTCAATGATGTACCCGTCATCCGTCAGCATGAATCCGCCGTTGCCCTTGCGGACGTAGATTTGGAGGTAGTCGTTGTGCCGGTCCAGATACGGGGTCGTGACCTCCACCCAATTGTCGGGGGCTTGGCGCAACGTGGTCTTGTCCCTGAGCCAGGCCACATAGTCGTCCAGCAGTTTCTGGATTTCGTCAATCATGTGAATAACCCTCGATTGATGGCGGGCGGATCAACGACGTTGCAGAACTTCATGAAATCCTGGAGGGTCTGCCACAGATCGCCAACATTCGGAAACTTGTCGGCGGGGACCGCGACGGCCCACTTGTCGCCGTATCCCTCCCGGTACATGTGCAAGTGCGGGCAGGTCACTTCTTGGTCATCCGGGTTGCGATGCGGCGAGCCGCCGAAGTCCAGACGGACGAGAACGACGATCTGCCGAGCCCGGTTCTGGTACTTGCCCTTCTGTAAGTCGATGCGGGCGCGGCTGATATCAAGCAGGAACTGCTCGCGCTTATCCTGTGACGCCAGTGGGACGATCAGTGACCCGCCGCCCCCAGGATAGTCGCAGGCGTCGTCGTTGACCCTCACCTTCGGCATCGCAATCAACGCATCTGCCTCCGCTTGTGTTAGGTCCAGATCAGCCATTTGCCGCTCTCCTTGCCGCCTCCGCGCCTACCGGCACGGCTTGGACGGCCGGCCTCGCCTTCCGTTCCTGATAGGTCTCGAAGATGAACACCGCCAGGGTGCCCGCCGCACCGACGGCCAGGCGGGCATGTCTGGCCTGCAATCCCCTCGCCCCCGCATCTTTGCCATGCCCGGAACCATATAGGCCGCGCAGTTCGGCGATTCCCTGCGCGACGGTGCCAAGGTTGCTCAGCACCCTCTTGATGGTATCGGCACCTTTTGCCGTGTTTGGCACGTTGTCGGGCAGGAGGTCAAGCTCCTCACGAACCTGCTTGACCAATTGCGGGATATCGGCGCTGGCGGTAATCGTCGCGCCGCACTCGCGAAGAATGGTCTTGCAGATGGTCTCGACAAACTCCTTGGCCGTGCCGATGGCCAGTTCCGGGTCCGACTCAATCGCGGCTTCCATCCGCGTCAGTTGCTGCGTCACGTATTCGGCGTTCAGCGTCTGGACAAGCGATTTGACGCCCCCAAGCGCCGCAGCGCCCTTCAGCATGCGACGCCGCCCCGCAAAGATGGGCCTGCCCGACAACTGGGCCCTGGCGGCAATCTCCCATCCATCAGGGGCCAGATGCTCGTTGAACATCTGGACAAGCCGCTGAACTTCCTGGCCATCCGGGCGGACGACGGGATGAACCATCTCGCAAAGGAACCGCAAGAACGCCTCGTCAGAGGCGTGCTTCAGGCCAAACCGCGAGTCCGCAAACACCCAATCGCTGGTCCAGTCATCGTTCATCACCCGGTGCTGGTGTATGTCGCCAGCGGCCATCGTGAACCGGGAATCCTGGGAAGGCAGGCTGTCCAGATCATACAGCCGGGACAGGAAATCCGGTTCCATGAGCCGACCGGACCACGAGATGCGCCCGACGCTGATTGCGTCAAAGATATTCTGCCGGGTGAGTTCGGAGATGCTGCGTCCAGACGGAGCGTCGTCGAATACTCGCTGCGTATCTGGCGCGGCCGGGCCAATCCTGCCGTCCTGGAACTTGTACCCGTCCTTCTTCAAGCAGCTCACGAGCGCGTCGATGGCGCGCTGCGCTGCCTGCTTGTCATACTGGTCGGGCAACTTCTGGTTTGCGGTGTTCAGGACGTTCTCGTAGGCGGAGAGCAGCCGCAGAACGTCTGCGGGGTCGGTGAAGTCCAACGTGTGGTAGTATTGTTCGACGAGACATCGTCGCTGGCCGCCAAGCTGCGGGGCATGCTGCCGGTCGCAATCCACATGCGCCGCATCGAATTCCATCTCGATTTCCCGAAGAGTCCAGCCGACCAAGTACTCTCGGAACTGGTCGCGCGTCTTCTTGCTGACAAGCTCGCCGTTCATGCGACCCCCTTTGACGACTTGCCGGCATCCTGGACCCGAATCTCGCCAGATAGCAACCTCGGCAACAGCGCGTCGCGCATCGCGGTCAGCGTCTCAGATTCCTGACGATTGCACTCGGCCTTGGCATGGAGGTCGGCGGCAAGGGACTCGAAGCGGTCAATTAGCCCGGCCGGCGGAAGGACAAACAGGGGGCGCTGGAGGCCGTCGGCCGCGAGCATGTTGACGGTCGTGCCGTTGGTGCAACCTGTGATCTGGTCGCGGACAAGCGGCGACATCAGCAGATGGTAGAGGAACTGCGTTTTCAGCGGGGACTTCGACACGGGACGGACGCGGTACAAATGATGGCTGAACAGCCCCGATTCACCAAAGCACGCGGGCACGATGGCAGGATACCCGATGAGCAGATAGTCAAACCCTTGCTCAGTATTGGCAACGATCACGTCTCCGGGCCGGACGAAGTGCCTCTCCCTGTACTCGCCGGTGTAGTACTTGATGCCCGCGTACTTGTAGCCGCCGCCTTCAAGGACGGAATTCAGGTTGTGGAGGGGCAGCCCTTCACCCGCCTGCGCAAGACCGGCACCGTTGTAGCTGAGGCCCTTGACGGCCTCTACGTATTGCTCCAGCCCAACTGCTTGCCACCCCTTCGGGATCGGCCCGATGGGCGAGTCCTGGAAGGCGGCGGGGAAGAGAGCGGCGGTGGCGGCGTCCATGCTGGGGGGCTTACGGCCGGCGACCTTGGCGCGGACAGGGTCGAAGTCAACGAACCAACTCTTGAAGATGGCCCGCGCCATCGCCTCCAGCGTCTCGTTCATCCGCCGGTTCAACTCGATCTTATCGTCCAGCGTGCCCAGGATGCCCGCGATCCGCTTCTGTTCCCCGAGAGGCGGCACTGGCACTTCGCAATGACTCAAGGCACTGATCGGAACCCTCTGCCTTCCAGAACTGCCCGTCATCTGCGATACGCAGTACAACCTGACGCCATCCCACTTCGTCAGGTAGTATGCGAAGTCGTTGTCGGTTACGCCCGGCCTCCCTCGGATCACTATGAATTCCGTAGAACCGTGGCCAACTTGATGGTCGCCCTGAGGCCGAAAACGGGCAATTTTCCCGTTCTCCAGACAGGGAGTGATTCTCGCCATCAGCGTATCGCCAGGCGCGAAATGTGAACCTCCGCCATCGAACTCACGTGTCTCACTGGGACCGACGCTGCGTGATGCAGGGATGACCGCCTGCATATCCACGAAGGGATAGACCTCCCCGCGCTTAAGCGCGACCGGGGGATTGACCTGAACCGCTTCGTCAAACGGCATATTGACCCAAGGTTCACTCCCCATCGCCCACCCCCTTATCCTTGGCCTTGCGCAGTTCTGCCTCGATGTCCCGCGGGGCTGGCAGAGCGCCCTTGAGTTTGGCCGGCAGCGACGCGACCAGCCGGGTGACGTAACGGGCGACGCCGACGGGCTTGGCGACATCCCGCAGGGCGTATTCAGCGATGACCTTGTTGCGGGTCTTGCACAGGATCAGGCCGATGGACGGCTTGTCGTCGCCCTGGCGCAGGTGGTCATCCACGGCCGACAGGTACAGGTTCATCTTGCCGGCGTATTCCGCCTTGAACGGCCCGGCCTTGAGGTCGATCACGATGTAGCGGCGCAAGCGCAGGTGGTAGAAGAGGAGGTCGATGTAGAAGTCCTCGCCGCCCACCACCAGGTGGTACTGCTGGCCGACGAATGCGAAGCCCGCGCCAAGCTCCAGCAGGAACCGGCGGATGTGCGCCAGAAGACCCTCCTCAAGCTCGCGCTCCGCGGCGTCGGTGCGGAGCGTGAGGAAGTCGAAGTTGTACGGGTCCTTGATGACCGCCGCGGCCAGGTCCGACTGCGGCGGGGGCAGCGTGACGGGAAAGTTCGTGACGGCCTTGCCCTGGCGGGCGTGCAGGTCCGACTCGATCCAGTGTACGAGCATGGCCCGCGACCAGCCGTTGACGATGGCTTGCTGGGCATACCATAGGCGTTTGGCTGGATCCTTGAGCTTCTGGAGCAGGACGATGTTGTGTCCCCAGGGGATTTCTGAAACAGGCTGTTTCAGAATTGACGGGGGGCGGGATTCTGAAACAGGTTGTGTCAGTTTCTCCTGGTCCTCGGCGTAGGCCAGGTAGAACGCCCTCGCGTGCCAGATGTTCCTTGCCGAGAAACCTTCCAGGCCAGGGAACGCTTTCTGCAAGTCGCTGGCCAGTTGCTCGACCACGGCCTTGCCCCAGCCTTCCTGTTGTTGTCGCTGCGCTATGTCCCGGCCGATGGTCCAATACAGATAGACGAGTTCACGGTTAACCGACAGGGCGGCCTTCACCTGGGCGGTGTGGATGCGCGCCTTGATGTTCTCCAGCAGGTTGGAGTAGCCCGACGGCAGGCCATTGCTGGGCCGCTTTGCGAGCGAAGCGCCCGCTTGGACCAAGGCGGCCAAGTAGTCTTGAACGGAGAAGTACTTGCCGCCCTTCTCGTGCGGGTAGACCGCGGATGGCTCGGCCTTGCCATCCTCGTACACGAAGAGCGCCGGAACCTGCTTGCCCAGGAGCGGCAGGCCGCCGGCTCGTTTGGAGCCGAACGTCTGACGGATGCGCAATCTGCGCCGGACGGACACGATCCAAGCCGCGTCCCGCCAGGTTTCCCACCCGGCGACCGGCATCCCCTTGGTGTCGATGGACTCGCACATGATGCCGGAAGCATGCGCCCGGTCTAGGCAGTTTCTGATCGCCTTCAGGTCAACGTCTCCGAAGGGCTTGATTGCGCTGTCAAACAGGAGAACCAGTCTGGAGATCATCTCGGTTTGCCTCCCGGCAGTGCGCTGAGCGAGAAGCCGATGCCCTGCAAGTTGGCGCGGATCGCCTTCTCCAGGCCGGCCGACTCGGCGAACTGCTCGGCCAGCGTCTTGGTCAGGCGGGCCATCTTCTGATCGAATGGCTCGCCGTCATCCTCTATGGCCTCCGCCCCGACGTACCGGCCGGGGGTGAGGACGTGGCCGTGGGAGGCGATCTCCTCGGCCGTGGCAGACTTACAGAAGCCAGCCACATCGGCGTACTTGCCGGCGTCCTTGTCGCCCCGCCAAGCGTGGTATGTGCCGGCGACCTTCTCGATATCCGCATCCGTCAACTCGGCGTGGGTGCGGTCCACCATCGAGCCGAGCTTGCGGCCATCAATGAATAGCGTCTGGCCGCGGCGGTCGCGGAACTTGCCGTTGCCCTTGCTGCGCGCCAGGAACCACAGGCACACGGGAATCTGCGTCGAGTAGAAGAGCTGGCCGGGCAGGGCGACCATGCAGTCCACCAGGTCCGCCTCGACGATGGCCTTGCGGATGTCGCCCTCGCCGGATTGGTTCGACGACATCGACCCGTTGGCCAGGACGAAGCCGGCCGTGCCGGTGGGCGCCAGGTGGTGGATGAAGTGCTGCACCCAGGCGTAGTTCGCATTGCCGGCCGGCGGCGTGCCGTACTTCCAGCGGACATCCTCACGCAGGCGCTCCCCGCCCCAGTCGGACATGTTGAACGGCGGATTGGCCAGGATGAAGTCGGCCTTGAGGTCCTTGTGCAGGTCGCGGTGGAAGCTGTCGGCGTTCTCCGGCCCCAGGTTGGCGTCGATGTGGCGGATGGCGAGGTTCATCTTGGCCAGCCGCCAGGTGGTCGGGTTGGACTCCTGGCCGTAGATGGCGACGGCCCCGCGCCGGCCACCGTGCGTGGCGACGAACTCCTCGGACTGGACGAACATGCCGCCGGAACCGCAGCAGGGGTCGAAGATTCGGCTGTTCTCGCGCGGGGCGAGCATGGCGACCAGCAGGCGGACGACGCAGCGCGGCGTGTAGAATTGTCCGCCTTTTTTGCCCTCGGCGGACGCGAACTGCGCCAGGAAATACTCGTAGACGCGGCCCAGGATGTCCTTGGAGCGGTTCTCCGCGTCGCCCAGGCCGATCCTGCCCACCAGGTCGATCAGCTCGCCGACGGCCTGCTTGTTGAGCGCCGGCCGGGCGTAGTCCTTGGGCAGGACGCCCTTGAGCGTGGGGTTCTCCTTCTCGATGGCGACCATCGCGTCGTCGAGAACCTTGCCGATGGTCGGCTGCTTGGCCCCGGCGCGAAGGTGCTCCCAGCGGGCGACCTTGGGGACCCAGAAGACGTTCGCGCCGGCGTACTCGTCCCGATCCTCCGGGTTGGCGTTGGGCTCCAGCTTGAGCCTGGCGTAGTGCTCCTGGAAGGCGTCGGAGATGTACTTGAGGAAGATCAGGCCCAGGACGACGTGCTTGTACTCGGCGGCGTCCATGTGCCCACGGAGCTTGTCGGCGGCCTGCCAGAGCGTCTCCTCGAAGCCCAGGACGGCCCCGTTGCCCTGCTTGCCGCTGCCGTTGCGCGTGCGTACCGACTTGGACATCGTGACTCCTGGCGACGAATCCCGTGCGGAATGGATCGACGGCGGCCAGTATGCGCCGGGGCGGGGGGAAATGCAATCGTCGCGTGGAAAGCAATCAGGGCCACGGGGGTTAGCGCTCAGCGTGCGCGTGCAGAGCGGCGGGGAATGCTCCATCACAGGACTAGCGCCCCACTTGCATCAGCCTGGCCCTGGCCTTCTCGTACCGCGCCATCCTGCGACGGTCCTTCGGGCCGATCACGGGCAGCCTTGACAGGTCCATGTTGTCTCCCAGGTCGGCCAGCTTGACGCGCCGGGCGACGGGATTGGCCGCGCACCGCTCGATGAACGCCTCGTAGGGCTCATCCTCTCGCTTGGTCAGGCACTCCACGGCCGCCAGCACCGCCTGCGAGTAGCCCGCCTTCCGCAGGTCGTCCAGCGTGACGGCCGTATCCTCAACCACATCGTGCAGCACGGCCACGATCCGGTCCACCGGCTCCCGGAGCCTCAGCATGACCCTCAGCGGGTGCGTGATGTAGGGCACGCCGGCCTTGTCCACCTGTCCCTTGTGGGCCTGGGCGGCCAGGATGATGGCGTCGTCGCGCTCTGGACCTCTGCTCAGCACCGTCGCGGGCGCCAGTGGGAATATGGCCGGGTCATCCCTGTACTCCTCCCCGGCCCGGAAGATCAGGGAGCCGTTGGCATCGTAGACAAGGCCAACTTCCCCGTCCCCCCGCCAGTCGTCGATTGTCTTGCAGACCAGCAGGCTCTTCCGCGTGATCCCGATGGCCCTCGGGAGGGCATCTTCCAGACAGTCGTACTGGCCCTCGGTCCAGAAATCGTCCTCTTCGTCGCCATCCCCGAAGAGGTCATGCACGTCTACCTTCCAGGGCCCCTTCGTCACTCGCAGGGAGTCGATGTACGTCATGGCATTTCTCCAGTGTTCCGCCTCCAAGTCCTTCGACCACTGGTGCTGTGAGGAGGCCGAAGACTCGCTCCCTGTCGGCGGCGGCGTATCGGTTGAACCATTCGGAGGCTTTGGCTTCGGTGAATTCGTCGCGGGAGTGTTGGGCTTGTGCAGACCCATCGCCTCGTCGGCCTCGCAGATCATCCGGCGAAGAACGTCGGATGAGGCCATTGGTATAAGTCCCGCCGTCGAGTAGGCTTGATGTTCCAGGTATCGCTTGGCTTCCTGGACCAAGGAAGAAGCCTCCTTACTGTCCTGGATTGCCTCAAAGTCGTTCATAAACTCGTCGGCCGAGGGCACGCCACGGCGCCAGACGCCGCCTGAACGGCGGGCGGCGAACGCGCCGTCCAGCACGGAGATGTCGCCGGTTTCAGGATCCCAAGAGACACGCGGCTCAACGGGTGACTTTGGTGGAGACCCCTTTCCCCCAGAAGGCTCAGCGATGTCAGAGCCTGCGGCTTGTGGTGCGTCCCCGACGTCTTCCGGCTCGGGCATGTCCGGCAGGAGGATGTAGTCCGCCATCACCAGCTCGCGGCGCACCTCCGGATCATGGACGCCCTGCTTCTCCATCACCTGGTCGTAGTCCTCCGCCTCCTCGCCGATCAACTGCATGTACTGCCAGAACGTCCCCTCCGCCGCCGCCTGGTTGCAGACGTTCGGGCGGTGCTTCAGGGAGTGCCTCATCGCCAGGCGGCCGTAGCCGTTCAGGTCCTTCTCCGACAGGCCGGTTTTCGGGTCCGGCGGGGGCTTGTTCTTGAGGCTGTACCGCCGGAGGCTCGGGCGGCGGGGTTCCAAGTCCAGCTTGGCCTGGAGGCTGCTGTCCAGGTCCTCGCCCGGCTGGTTGTCCAGTTCCTGGCTCATTTGTGCCTCCTTCTGGCGCTTCTGGTGGGCCTGGCGGCGCCGGCGGGCCAGCTCCAGGGATTCCTCGAACAGTCGCTGGCTCTCGGACACTTCCAGGACGTTCGCCGACATGATCTCCGGCAACTGGCGGACCAACTCCGGCAGAGATAGGCGATCCTCCGGCCTCGCGCTGTGCCAGGTAGCCAAAGAGCTTGGCCCTGGCGGATGCGGGGTACCGGTCGAACCAACCGGAGGTTTTCGCGTTGGCAAGTCCGGCACGGGCAATTCCTGGGCTTGTGGTGGTGCGCTCGGTGTACCAGTCAGAGGCTGTGGCCTGGACGCCAGGAAGGCCCGCGCCTCCTGGATGATCGAGGATTCCCTGTTGCGGTCCTGGATATCCTCAAACTTCTCCATCAGCTCGAACGGCGAAGGGATCGCGCTGGGGCCTGTGGTCCAAACACCGTTCACCCGCCGGCAAGGTTCGTCCAGCCCAAGGACGAATACCTTCCCGGTTTCCGGGTCCCAACCTGTCTCGATTCGTGGCACGGGTCAATCTCCTTTCCGCACGGAAAGTTCAGCGCCGACGGCCAGATCGGCGGGCGCGATCCGGGAGCGGCGGCGCGGTATTCGTCGAAGCAGTGGCAGGCTCTGGCCTGGATGAGAGGAAAGCCCTGGCTTCCTGGATGAGGGAGGAGGCGAGTTTGGTGTCCTCTATCGGCTCGAAGTCATTCATGGATTCATCGGCGGTAACGACCCCATCCACGCCGGCCATCCACCGGCCGCCCCTGCGCCGGACCGGCGTGCCAAGCCCACGGATGGCGACATCGCCGCTTTCGGGGTCCCAAGACACTCGCAGCTCATCGGGTGACATAGGCGAGGCTCCCTCCCCCAACATGATTAACGCCACAGGGGTATGGCGATTGCCGTAGACCGCCTGGAATACCAGACGATCCGCAGCCGGCGGCAAGAGCCGACGAACGCCCAGGCGTAAGAGCTAGATGCACTCGCCAGCGTTGTCGAAGCGACTGCCTGATTTCATCAGGGCCAACTTGTCTTCGGGCCGTCCCCATTTCCTGATGTACTCCCGCATTGTCTCGGTTAACCTGCCCACGATGTAACGAGTCACACCCCTTGCCTCCATGACAGTCCGGCGCAAACGCCTTCGCCACAGGGCGTGCGCGGCGAAATACAGTACACCAGCGCCGAAGACCGGCAGAGCTACCCTCCAGGCCATCGACCACCATCCCTGATCCCCGCCAGCCGTCAAGACCAAGACCTCTGTGAGGACGATCCATGCGGCGGCCGCGCCGGCGAAAATGCTACAGATGACGCGGACAAGAGACCTGCCCGACCCCCAAAGCATGGCCAACAATGGGATTTCGGACAAGTCCCTGACCTCGCAGTCCAGGTCAGATGTGATCTCATATTGGGCGGACCATGCGTCGAGGTCGAGATCGAGCCAGTCGGGGCGCGAAAGCCTTTCAACATGGCGCCTAAGGTCGTCAAGCACGGCATGACTCTTCTGTTCCTTGCGGCTTTGTGCATCGGGACCACCAAGGTAGAATTCTTTGAGTTCTTGGGGGGACAGCGCCACGGAGGTCTCCTTTCGCCAATCCAGGTTCCCTTGATGCCAGCGGCACAGATGCTCAGTTCGATAGGTCCGCCTCAGCCGTTCTTCGTTGCGGCTGCCAAACGCCGCATTGCTGACACGGAGTCTGTCGGGACTCCTGATGGCCACTTGCCGGCTGCCGATCCCATAGAAAAAGGGAGCTGCCGGCTACTACCCCGCTGGAAGGCCCGTGACGGCCCGCGCACGAGGATTCACCAGCAGACTCCCATGCGGGAGCCTGCCAGCGGTCGCCTTGTGCGCGGAGAATGTCGCGGTTTTCCAGCGACGCGAACGCTTGGTCAGACCAAGATCAAGTTGTCTAACCTCATTGTAACCCCTGCGGCAACAGTGGCAAGTGGCAAGGCCGCAAGATTGAGGCCGGGCCACGGGGTCGGCCGGAGACATGACGCCCCGCGGTCGGGGGGCGGCGCTGACCTTGGACGGCGCGCCCGTCGCTGGTAAGATCGTGGCCTGGGTTGCCGCCGACGGGCGGCCCAGGGCTGGCCGATCTTCGCCTGCTATCCGACGGAGATCGGCCAGCCGGCCCAGGAAAGGATAGCCGCCGTGCCAGCGCCGCGTCACCGGAAGCCATCCCATCATCGAGGCCCAACACCGGCAGAGGCGGAGGTACTCAACGGCGCCGCAAGGCAGTATCTTGAGGGGATCCTCAGATGTGTTGATGGCATCGGCAAGGAACTGGAGGCGCGCCTGTCGCCTCACTACCTCCCGGAAGCTTGTCCCGGCAGGATTCTCTGTGTGCCGCTTCGCCGGATGTTGCATCCGTTCGCCAGGCGCAGATCGGCCAAGCCGGTTGATCTCCACGTACTGCCCGGCGGCGATGACAAGAGCCGCGTTGCCCTTTGGTCGTGGTTGAGTGCGCTGGGGCATGATCCTGAGATAGCCGCAACCATTCTGTCAGGAATCATCGACGACCTCCCGGCGGGTGTGTGGACAAGCGGGTGGCGCCCATCCGCGGGCTTGGTGGATGAATGGCATAAGGCGACCGAGATGCTCCGCGGGTCCCTGCGGCAGCTTGCGTCTGGAGAAAGCGCTGGCTGTGTCGCCCATATTGACATGGGGCAGGCGGAACCTTCCGCTGAGGGAGCTGGCAAGCGGAAGTCGAAGAGGAAGAACCAGATGGAGTCGGGAGAAACACTCGTGCTAACTCCCGATGACGAAGCGGTCCTGGGCGCTTTGCTGGATTCCAGAACCACGATGAAGCAAGCGGACCTAGCTGCCGCTGCCGAACGAGATATCAAGACAGTCCGTAAGGGGCTGAGGGTGCTGGAGAAAGCCGGCTTGCTGATGCGACCACGGGGGGTAAGATCAGGATACGCGATCACTGACGCCGGACGCACATACTTGAGCGAGGGTGGTTGATTACCGCTTAGTTCCCGCTTGATTCCCGGCTAATGCCCTCCAGTGATCGTCGATATGGCCTACATTGGGGGCCATGATCGAGAAACCGAGACTCGCAACGTTGCGGAGCATGGCAGCGCGCCTCCACGTCACGGGAAAATGGCTGAGGGCCGAAGCCGAAGCGGGACGCCTGCCGCATGTCAAGGCGGACAGGGTTCTACTGTTCGACCCGGAAGCAGTCGAAGCGGCGCTCCTAGAGCGGGCGCGGGGAGGGGACCACCCATGAGCTGGACGCAGCAGGCTCACGACGGGCAAGTGCCTATTCGCCTCGATAGCCGGCCCGAATCGGCCCCAGGAATCGTCCAGAGCAGTCCGGTGGACGTGCAGGCCGTCCGACGGCAGCGGCTTGCCCAGGTTCCCGCCCGGCAACGTCCCATCTTCCTTCGCGCCTGGACAGGCCGGAGCCGCAAGGCGGCATTGAGGGCTGCCTGTCTTGAGTGTGTCGGCTACGAGTCGGCCGAGGTCAACCGCTGTACTTCCTTGCCATGCCCGCTGTATCCATACCGGGAGGGCCGACTATGACCCACCTCCAGGACGCCCAGCCTGTCCCCGCCTGTACGTGCGACTCGACCACACCCACGCCGCTGCTCTGCACTGCGGCCCAGGCCGCCGCGCTATGCTCATGTTCCCTTCGCCAGTGGTGGAGGATGAGCGCCAGCCTGAAGACCCCGGCACCAGTGCTCTTGGGCCAGCGCCGTCGATGGCGGCACGCCGACATAGCGGCCTGGTGCGCCGCCGGCTGCCCGGATCGCGAGAGTCTTGAGCGGCTGAGGCAGGAGGGGCCGCCATGAGCAACAGGCCCGCCGCCCGCAGCGATGGCTTCTGGCGCGTCCCGCACGATGAGCTTTCGGCCCTTCTCCGTCGCCGTGATCTTCTCTCGGAAACCGCGCGCGTCTACCTAGCCCTGGCGGACCTGACTTGGGGATACGGCAAGGCGAGAGACATTGTAAGCATCGGCCAAGTGGGGGAACTGGCGGGCATTGAGCGGCCCAACGTCGCCCGCGCCTTCCGTGACCTGGCAATCGCGGAAAGCACACCCGGCGCGGCGAACGTGCCGTACTACGTCGGCCAGATTGTCGAGGCCCGCAAGCGCCGCGATTCTATGCTGGCCGGGCTGGACCTGCGCGCCAAGGCCGCCGATTGGGGCGAACCGCTGGCGGACACGCTGACCTCGCACAACCGGGCGCTGTACGAGATCATGGGCCAGCGACAGCAGACCGGCGGCGCTGCCGGGGAGATCGGCAACCGCGTGCTGGTGGAGATCGAGCGGATACAGCGCGAGGGCTTGACGCCGGGGCTGTGGACGGGCATGGCGCCCCTTGACGCGGCGACGGGCGGGCTGCGCCCCGGCAACGTGTTGGTCCTGGCGGCCAATCGCGCGCAGGGCAAGAGCGCGCTTGCCGGGGCCGTCGCCTTGCACGTCGCCAAGGCCGGCAGGCCCGCGCTGTTTGTGTCCCTGGAAATGGAGCCGTCGGAACTGACGACGCGCTTCCTGGCGAACCTTGCCGACGTTCCGCACAGTGTCTTGCGGGGCGCACGTCCGACGGCGGAACAGTGGACGCGGCTCCAAGTCGCCCAAGGGGAGCTTGACAAGCTGCCGCTGCGGATAGTCGCGCCGCCGTCGCCTACCGTGGAAGCCGTCGCGTCGGAAATCGCCGTCGCCGGCTACTCGATGGGAAGGCCCCCGGCGCTTGTCGTGCTGGACTACCTACAGCTTGTCGAGGGCGGCCGTTCCGCGTCGGAATACGAGATCGTCACGCGGGCTAGCCGGCAAATAAAGGCCCTGGCGCGGGGGGCCGGTGTGCCGTTCATCCTCTTGTGCCAGTTGAACCGGCAGGCGGAACTAGAGAAGCGCCGGCCGGAATTGCACGACCTTCGCCAATCCGGGCAGATAGAGAACGACGCCGACGCGGTTCTCCTGTTGTGGAGCGACCCCGACAGGCCGGCCGATGGCTTCGGCACAATCGAGACATGGGGCAAGCTGGCCAAGAACCGGCACGGACCGACCCTGAACCGATGGCCCGATGAGAACGCCAACGGCGGGGGAATCATTCTTCGCTGGCGGCCGGCCGTTATGCGATTCAACTTGGCCCAGGGCGACGGCGGAAAGAATCTGCAAATCCAGAAGGAATCTAGTTGACGAACAGGCAACCACAAGCGTAGTATATGGGCGATGGGACAGAGACGAGCGAACCTGAGCGAGCAAGTCAGACGGGCGCTGGACGATTCCGGGCTGTCGCGATACGCCGTGTGCAAGCTGACCGGAATCGACAAGGGCCACATGTCGCGCTTCATGTCCGGGCAAGGCGCGCTGTCAATGGAGAACCTAGACGCGCTTGGCCGGCTGCTGCTGTTGCGGATCACGGCGAACGGCAAGCCGACACCGCCGCCCAAGATGAGGCCGGGGCGCAAGCGCAAGAACGCAAAGGGAAAGAAGGGCTGAGTAATGGCATTTGCGATTCGCAGAAGCTACCGGGACAGAAACGGCCGTAAGAGGAAGTGCCGGGCCTACATCGTCTGCTGGCAGGATGTTCACCGCCAGTGGCACAGGCTCCCAACGCGCTATACGGACAAGCAGGCCGCCGTGGACCTTGGCAACCGCCTGGAGCGCGAAAGCGCTCAAGGTGAGGAAGGCCGGCGAGACCTGTACGCCGAGGCGCGGTCGGCCCCGCTGTCAAGGCACGTCGCGGACTGGACGGCCGATCTCGCCACGGCCGGGCGCGATGACAAGTACACGCTCGTGTGCAAGTGGCGGATGAACAGGCTGATTGCGGAGTGCCATTGGAACACGCTGGCGGATGTCAGCGGCGACAGCTTCATCAAGTGGCGAACGGCCGTCAAGGACAAGGGCAACGGCACGGACACGGGCAAGGGCCGCAAGGCCAAGGGTCCGCGAACGCTGAACGAGTACCTCGAAACAGCGCGGGCGATGCTGTCATGGTGCGTCCGCCAGAAGCGGCTGCCGGATAACCCGCTGGCGGCCGTGGGGAAGCTGGACACGACCGGCGACATTCGCCGCAAGAGGCGGGCTCTGTCTGAGGATGAGCTTCGCCGGCTGTTGGCCGCCGCCCCGGAAGATCGGCGGAGGGTGTACCTGTTCGCGGCCACTACGGGGTTGCGGCGGCAGGAGATCGCGGACCTCCGCTGGTATGACTTGCACCTGAACGCGACGAAGCCCTACATCGCGCTGCGGGCCGCCGCGACGAAGGCCCGCCGCGCTGACTGCGTGTACCTGCGGCAGGACATGGCGGAGCAGTTGCGGAA
Organism: Phycisphaerae bacterium; assembly: GCA_041946855.1. Classification (GTDB taxonomy): domain Bacteria; phylum Planctomycetota; class Phycisphaerae; order SM23-33; family SM23-33; genus JBHGBE01. The sequence goes on from JBHGBE010000009.1 coordinate 23,793, forward strand.
GATCAAGCCGGCCGATGAATCCGGGCCGGTGTTCGCCCGCGTGCCGTCCATGATCGTCTTCCGCAACGACCTCGCGGCGGCTGGCATACCGGAACTTGACGCGCAGAAGCGCCGGGTCGATTTCCACGGCCTGCGCGTGTCCCTGGCGACGATAATGGCGCGGAGCGGTGTATCGCCTCGGACGGCAATGGAAGTCATGCGGCACACGGACATCCGTTTGACCTTGCAGACGTACACGGACCCGCAAGCCCTGGCCGTCGCGGATGCTGTTGAATCCCTGCCGGACCTCACCAAGCCCGCCCCGGAAGCCGACGCCCAGGCACAGAAGGCCGTCCGCACCGGAACTGACGACCGGCCGGTCGAGCGGCCCGCTGATGCCGCCGGCCCCAGGTCGGCCAGCGCGCCGGCCAAGGGAATTTGTCTGACACACCCACTGACACATGAAACCGACTTTTCGCTGCGCATGATGGCACACGGCGGCGCGGTTGACGGCGCGGCCGGCGCTGTCAACGAGGCTTCGCCGGCGAACTTGCCGACAGTGATTTCACCCCTTGAAAACAAGCATCTCGGCGCTGTCGAGCGCGACATGGCACACGATGGCGCAAGCGAAAAGCCCGGCGCTGACGCCGGGCTTCAAGAAGTGGGAGCGGTAGGATTTGAACCTACGTAGGCAGTTAAGCCGGCAGATTTACAGTCTGCTCCCATTGACCACTCGGGCACACTCCCAAGAAGACAAACTAAGCCTACGCAATGTGGGCCTGTCCGTCAAGTCCTATCGGCGCTATCGGCGGGCGATTCGCCTTGCGGCTGGGGCGACGGGTCGGGTGGAGCAGGATAGTCGATGATGACGTTCACCGGCCCGACGGCCGTCGAGAGGACCGCCATGCTCGCGCGGAACACGCCGCAGGCGACGGTGCAGCCAAGCTTGCGCAGTTCGGCGACGAAGTCGTCGTAGAGCGGTTGGGCGATTTCGGGCGGGGCGGCCGCGGCGAACGCGGGGCGCCGGCCCTTGCGGGCATCCGCCAGCAGGGCGAAGTTGGACACGGCCAGCACCGCCCCGCCGGCGTCGCGCACGCTGAGATTCAGCTTGCCCTGCGCATCGTCGAATATCCGCAGGAAGGCGACCTTCTCCGCGAGCCGCGCGGCGCACGCGGAATCGTCGCCGGCGGCCACGCCCAGGTACACCAGGAGGCCCGGCCCTATCCGGCCCGTGACCTGCCCATCGACCCGCACCTCCGCGGACTCGACGCGTTGGACCAATGCTCGCATCGCCAGCTCCTTGCCGGCGGATTGTCCTATAATTCGATGCTCCGTGGAATAGGCGGCCCGGAGGGAACATAATGGTTCAGGCGATATCATCCCATCTTGAGAGTATCGAGGTGCGCGCCGGGGCCGTCGCGCTGAAGGGCGACCTTGCCGTTCCGGAGGATGCCCGCGCGCTTGTGATTTTCGCGCACGGCAGCGGGTCCGGGCGCGCCAGCCCGCGCAACCGCGCGGTGGCCGGGTCGCTCAATGCCGGCGGCCTGGCGACGCTGCTGGTGGACCTGCTGACGCCCGGCGAGCGGGAGATAGATGATCGGACGATGCGGCTTAGGTTCGACATCCCGCTTCTGGCCAATCGGGTAATCGGCGCGATCGACTGGGCCGGCTCGCAGGAGGACCTCGCGCGGATGCAAGTGGGCCTGTACGGCGCGAGCACCGGGGCGGCGGCGGCGATAGTGGCGGCGGCCCAGCGCGCGGACCGAGTGGGGGCAATCGTCTCGCGCGGTGGCCGGCCGGACCTGGCGGCCGAGGCGCTGCCCAATGTTAAGGCCCCGCTCCTGCTGATCGTCGGCAGTCTCGACGGGCAGGTCATCAATCTGAACCGCTACGCCCAGGGCTTCCTGCACTGCGAGAACCGCCTTGAAATCGTCCCCGGCACCGGCCATCTGTTCGAGGAGCCTGGAAAGATCGAAGAGGTATCGCGCCTGGCGGGCGAGTGGTTCAGGCGGCACCTGGCGTGACGGCCGTCAGGGCTGGACTGCGACCCGGAAGCTGAAGTCCGCGTCGGCCTGATCCGGGCCGTACATGATCCAGCCGACAGGAGGGCCATCAACGTCCGCTTGCGGATCACTTCCCGCTCGCCGCGGCAGTGGCCGCCGGCGCGCTGGCGGGCCGCGTCGCGGGGATGAGCTTGGGCAAGTCCGCCTCGCTGGGCCAGTCGCTCCCGCTGATGACCGCCGGCATGGCGATGTGTACTCGCTGGAGCTCAAGAACGGTCCCGGTTGCCCGGGCCAGGTCGGCCATGGCCGAGTTGTACGCGACGATGGCCTGCCACCGGGAGCGGTGCGCATCCGCCAGCGATTCCTGCGCCTGGAGCTTGACCTGGAGGAACTCCGGCGAGAGCCTGCCGCGAATCTGCTGCGTGTCCTCGAGGGCCTGTAGCTGCGCCTTGGCCGCCGCGATCACGGCCTCCTGCGCGTGCATTTCCTGATACGTCGTCTCGACCTGGCGTATCCGCTCCTTGATGAGAACGCCCACCTGATCGGCCGCGTCCTGTAACTGCGCGATGGCCTTAAGATATCCGTACCGCTGCTTGAGCACTTCGGCGCGCCGCTCGCGGTTGCCCAGCGGGTACTCGAATTGAAGGCCTACCGAGTAGCTGGCGAACTCGAAGCTCGTCATGCTCTCGCTGGCCTCCTCGGCGAACTTGTCCAGACCCTGAATGCCGGCCGTGAGCTGGAAGTTCAGCTTGGGCAGCTCCTGGTTGCGGGCGACAGTCACGTTGACGGCGGCCACATCGATGGCCTGTCTGGCCTGCTCCAGTACCGGGTTGAACCGCAGGCCGGTAAGCAACTGGTCGGTCACGTCGAGCTTCACCTCGGCCGTCGCCGGCGCGGTCTCCGGGATGATCTCGTAGGCCGACAGCAGGTTGATCTGCTTGTCCGAAAGCTGCCTGGCCAGCTTGTCCTGGACGTCGTGAATCGTCTTGCGGGCGCGAATGAGGACGGCCTTTCGCGACTCCACGGCCGCCTCCGCCTGCTTGATCTGCACCTGGCTGGCGTCGATGGGCTGGCGCTGGACGATGTACCAGTAGGTCTCCTGGGTCTTCGCGAGCAGCGCCTCCTGTATCTGGAGGTCCGCCCTGGCCTCCACCAGCGACCAGTAGGTCGAGATCGTGTCGTTGATGATCTCTTCAACCTTCTGGCGGAACTGCGCCGCGGATATCTTCTGGTTGAGCTGGGCGATCTTCAGCTTCGACAGGTTGAACTCCGGCCAGGCGTCCCGCAGCAGCGGCTGGTCGAGCTGGTACTGAAGCTGGTCCTGCCACTGCGGGCTGAACGAGTGGAATATGGTGTTGTCCCAGTTCCTGGTCATCGTCCATGCCAGCGACTGCTGCGCGCCGGTGATGGTCATCTCCTTGATGCCGGCGTTGAAGGTAGCGAGCTTCTGGAGGCCCGGCTGGAAGCTGGCCGGATCCACCTCGTTGTGCGCGCGGGCGTAGCTGGCTCCGCCGAAGACCGTCCAGTCGAACTCGGCCGCCGCCTTTATCACGTCCTGCCGGGCGATGGCCGGGTCGTATGACACCACGCGGATTTCCGCGTTGTTGGCCAGCGCCCGCGTGATGGCGTCCTCAAGCGTCAGGTGGATCAGCACGCCGCGGTCGACGACGATCGAGCGGGTCCACGAGTCGCGCCCGACGCGGTCCTCGGTGTCCGTTATGACGGGGGAGACCTTCGGCGCCTTGGAATCGGGCGGCACGTATTCGAACGACCGCTCGACGGTCGTGTCGGAGCGAGACTTCAGCACCGTCTCCTGGCCGGTCGTCGGGTCGCGCTGGAACGTCGTGCCGGTCGTGCGGACGGTCGTCACGACCTCCAGCCGCCGGCCCTTCTCGTCGACCTGCCCCGTGTCCTTGTAGACCACGTCGGTCTCGACGTGCAGCTTGCGCGGCACCGTCTCCTCGGTCGACAGGGCCGGGATGCCCTCCGTGCCTGGGGGCGCGAGCAAGCTAAGCCCTTGGTCCGCCCTCTGCTGTGGCCGCGCCACCAGCGACTCCTGGTAACGGTTGACCACCGTCGCGTCGATTGGTCCGGGATCGACACACCCGCCAAGCACACCCGCCGCGACGCACGCCAGTATCGTCATCGCCCTGAGAGTGTTCATGGCCGGGATTATAGGCGGCGGCGAATGAGGTTGCAATTTCCGCCGGATTGCCGAATAATTCCCTGGCGCGGTTTTCCCCATGAAAGGGCCGACGAATGGCTGCCTACGACAAGGTGTTCAAGGCTTACGACGTCCGCGGGATTTACGGCGAGGAGATCGACGAGGACCTCGCCTGGAAGGTGGGCCACGCGTCCGCCGGGTTCCTGCGGAGCCTCCTGAGCGGCTACAACCGCGGACAGGCCTCAAGCAACAAGCTCGTCGTCGGCCACGACATGCGGCCGTCAAGCGAGTCGCTCACGGCCGCGCTCATCGAAGGCATCACGTCAACCGGCGCCGGCGTCATCAACATCGGCCTGTGCGACTCGCCAATGATGTACTGGGCGGTCAACCACCTGGGCACCTGCGGCGGCGTGATGGTGACCGCCTCGCACAATCCCGTCGAGTACAACGGCTTCAAGGTCTCGGGCGCCAAGGCCCGTCCCGTCGGCGCGGACACGGGCCTGAAGGAAATCCAGCGAATCGCCTCCACGACTCGCCGCCAGCCGGCCGGCTCGTCCATCGCGCCCGTGCAGAAGGTGGACCTCTGGGCCGACTACCGCAAGCACATCCTGAAGTTCCTCAAGGCCGCCAGGCGGCTCAAGGTCGTCGTCGACGCCTCCAACGGCTGCGGCGGCAGAATGTTCCCGGCCGTCTTCGACGGGACAAACATCGACATCGTCCCGCTGAACTTCGAGATCGGCCACGGCTTCGCCCACTCGCCCAACCCGACCATCGAGGCCAACCTGGAGCAGCTCAAGCTGGCCGTCGTCCAGAACAAGGCCGACATGGGCGTCTGCACCGACGGCGACGCGGACCGCTGCGTCTTCGTCGACGAGCGCGGCACGACAATAACCGGCGACCTGATGACCGGACTGCTGGCGAGGCACTTCCTGAAGGACAATCCCGGCGCGGTCGTCGTGTTCGACCTGGTCTCATCGCGGGCGGTGGCCGAGGAGATACGCGCCGCCGGCGGCGTGCCGCGGCGCGAGCGGGTCGGCCACGCATTCATCAAGAAGGCCCTGCTCGACACCCACGGCGTCTTCGGCGGCGAGAGGAGCGGGCATTTCTACTTCCGCGACAACTGGTACTGCGACAGCGGAGCGATCGCCTTCGCGACGGCCGTCTCCATGCTCTCGGCCCAATCCCAGCCGCTGAGCGAGCTTGTCGCGCCGCTGCGCCGCTACGCCTCCACCGGCGAGATCAACTTCAAGGTCGCCGACAAGCAGGGCAAGATGGAAGAGGTCGCCTCCGCGTTCAAGGATGTCTGCCCCAAACCCGACTGGACCGACGGCGTCACGATCGAGTGCGACGACTGGTGGTGCAACGTCCGGCCGTCGAACACCGAGCCGCTGCTGCGCCTGAACCTGGAGGCCCGCGACATGACGCTGCTGAAGGCCCGGCTGACGCAGATTCAGAAAATCCTCGGCCGGCCGGTCGACCACTGATCGCGGATCTGTGAGAATTGGCTTCGTCTTGCAGAACGCCCTCCTTTCCGCCCAGCCGCGCAACGGGTGTTCCACGTGGAACAGCTATTGCGCCGCCTCGCCAGGCCGGCCCCGGCGGCGCCGGGACAGTCCCGCCGTCTGGGACTGTCCCAGGCTGCTCCGCTGGTCGCTCAGCGATCTTGCCCAGATTACCCAGTCGCATATAAGTTCGGCTTTGTTTCGGGACTTCTGCACTCCCGCGGCCGCCCGGCCGTGCTATGCGACCTGCCTTTCCGGCGCGCCGTCCGCGCCGTGCTTGAGGGATGATTGGGCCACAGCCGTGCGCCTGGCTGCCTGGAATCGCTGGGGCATCCGCGCCGTCGGCGTCCTCGGCTCCATCTTGCCGCCTTCAACCTTCGACATGTCGATCACCTGGCCTCCGCGTCAGCGGGTGCTCCTTACACAACCGATATATTATAGCATACCGAATATAATGCAACAACATAATTCCGGAGGTCCTTTCGGGATTTCCGGCCGTGGGGTCGGGCCCGGAGCGATGGCCGGTTCCGGCCGTGGGGTCGGGTCAGGAGGGATGCCAAGGGGGGCAGGCCCGAAGGGCCGGTAGTGCTGTAGCCGTGGGCGAAGCGCAGCGGAGCCCACGGCCTGGCGAGCGCAGAGGTTAGAGGCCCGAAGGGCCGGTAGTCTCGCCCGTTCCCATTCTGTCTTGAGAGGCCTGAACACCGCCGGCCCTTCGGGCCTCGTTTGCTTGACGCGTCTGATTCCGGGGCCTGTGCTTGCCTTCGGGCGGAGCCATCGCACAGTCCATAGGGGCCGAGGATAGGACGCGACACCGCCAGGAGCCCCGGCAGGAGCACCCGCCGCTCACGCGGCGAGCTATCCGCCTCTGGCGGATGGCCGCCGCCGCGGCTCAATGCGTGTCGCACGGCCGGCCGTGAGTGGCAGGACCGCGTGGCGATGGAACTCGACCGGCCGGCGCCGGTGTAGCCGGCCGGGACGTCGACCCGTGCGCGCGGCATCGTCACGCCCGGAGGTATCGGCCCCGCCCGCGGCCGACTCGCCGTCGGATGGGTCCTGGTTGATGCCCGTCTGGACAAGTTCGTCGATGTACGTCAGGCCCCAGACGTGCTGGCGGATGGTCTGCCCGGCGCCGTTTCGCTCCTCCACGCACGACTGCCCGTTGTGGTAGTAGTGGTACGTATAGTTCCAATCCGCTGAGTTGCTCACGTCCTTGCAGATCCGTCTGCCCAACCCGTCGTAGGATATTGTACCGACGGTGGATGTCAAGGACAGGGATCCATCGCCATTTCTATAGGCCCTCTTGACCGCGGCCATGCGGTTCCAGGCGTCGTACCTGAAGGCGTACTGGCCGTCGTAGACCATGTTGCCGCGTGCGTCGTATGCGGGCGGATCGGCGGCCGCGCCGCTCGAGGTGGCGAAGTTGTCAAGACAACAACGCCACCCCCGAGCTCAACAGCAAAGGCACGCTTGGGTGTGGCACACCAAATCACCTTCGATTGGGATGGCCACCCGCCGGCCGCTACAGCGGGCCATAGAGCAACAGGTCGTTACACCGCTTGCCCATTTCCTGGCGGCCAATCCGCGCGCCCGCGGCGCGCGGATCGTGCCGGACTACTTTGACGGGAAAGTGGTCCTGACGGTCGAACGATGACGCGCTTCCCAGGCTACTTCGGAGAAGGCGCCGCGCTCTTGGCGGTCGCTCCCGTGACGGGCACGGCCGAGTCGGTGCTGGTCAGCAGCGCCTGAATCAACTGGTCCTCGGTCACCTGCACCGGGCCGGTCACGAACTCGGGGATGTTGTAGGTCTGGGTGCAGGAGTCGTAGAAGCTCGGGTCTTCCTGCGGCAGGACCCATGCCTTGGAGTCTTTGCCTTCGGCGTCGATGTAGGTGAAGTGCGGCCGCGCGAACTGCGGGCTGCCCCGCCGGCTGCTGAAGACCACCCACCGGCCGTTGGTGGACCATGAGTGCCACGACTCGCTCTGATCGCTGCTGCATTCGAGCTTGCGGTACGTCTTCTTCTCCGGGTCCACCAGGTAAAGGTCGGCGCTCTCGCGGAAGACCGGGAAGCTCCCGTAGTCGCACATGGTGACCAGCAGGAACCGGCCGTCGGGCGAGGCCTTCGGCTCCAGGATGCTCAGGCCGGTCGCCTTCGAGGAAAGGACTACTTCCACCTCTCCCCACTTCGGCGGGGCGGTGCTGTCGTCGTACCTGATCCGCACCAGGTCGAACTTGACCTCTTTATGGCGCTCGATGGCGGCCTCTTCCATGGTTCTTGGATCGGTCCATAGGACCGGCGCCCGGCAGAAGTACAGGTACTTGCCGTCGGCCGACCAGCAGGGGAATGTCTCCTGGGCGTCCGGGGCGGATATCTCGGGCGGGTACGCCAGCGTGCGCGTCTGCACGTCATACACGGCCAGATCGCAGATGTAATCGACGTGGTCGCGGATCTCCCGGCCGATGCTGTGCGTGTACACCGAGAACTTCTGCACGGAGAACGCGGCCACCCGCCCGTTGGGGTGCCAGGAGGTGTAGGCGACGGGGCGGGGGTACTTCTTCGTCCGGGTGTCAACCTTCGTCAGCTTGCCGTCGCGCCACACGAGCATGCCCGACGATGGGAAGATCGGTCCCGGCCGCACGTGGATGAGCATCGTGTCGGGCCGGTTCCTGTAGAAACTATGGCAGTTGCAGCAGGAGGTCTGGATGTTGGTGCTGTGGAGTATCTCCCTTTCGCCGTAATCGGACAGGCGCCGCTGGAACAGCCCCAGGTGCGCCCAGTTGTGGATGCTCGGGTTGAGAAGGCGATACGCCAGGTAGGGGTCGATCTCCTCTTGGGCGACCTTGTTGTGGACGGTCCTGAACTTCGTCCACCTGCCGCGGCCGTCCCGCGAGAAGACGTCGATGCCGATCCCGCCGCCGCGGTTGGCCGCCAGCAGCTCCCGCCACGGCTGGATGGGGATGATGATGTCCGGCCCGTTGCCGGAGATGTCGATCGGCCTGCCCTTGTCGCCCGAGATCCTCGCGCGGAACGCGCTGCCCGGCCCCGAAACCCGAAAGTTCATCGGGGCGATGTTGGGGGGGATGACGATGTCGGTATAGTCAGGTACGATGCGCGGAGGGTCCTTGGCCTCGGTGTACGTCGATGGAATTCCGCCAGTATGCGCCAGAAGCGCCGCGGCGGCGACGGCCCCGGCCGCGATGACACCGCCCGCCCCGCCCAGTATGCACCACTTTCGCCGGGTCATTGCCTTCCTCGTTCGCCCAGGACAAGATAGTAAAAGTAGAAATAGGTGTCGTGGAATTCCTTCCACATCTTGTCTTTCAAGTCTTTCATCCGGTCGGCCGACTCCTTCTCGCGCCGCTGGTCCTCGGCGATGGAGGCCTCCAGTTCCGCCTGGCGCTGGCGGTTGCCGGCCTGCGTCGCGACGCGCAGCGATTCCCGCTTGAGCACGGCGGCCTTGGCGGCCCCATCCTTCTGGTCCCGGATTCTCTGATATTCCATCATCATGGGCGTGAACGCCTCGAACCGCTTCCGGGTCTCGGGGCGGATGCTCTTGCCGGGGACCTGAACGGCCTGGCCGGTCATGTCCTGGTAGATCAGCATCGCCTCCTCGTAGTGCCGCGGTATGTCGGGGTACCTGAACCGCTGAGCGTTGACCCAGTACTCCTCGTTCAGGCGCGAGGGCCGGCCCGGCCTGTCCACGAGGTTCGCGCAGACGTCCTTCACTCTGCCCTCGAGCAGGCAGAAGGCCATCATGTACTCGAACGCCATCTTGTTGTGGGGGTTGACTCGCAGGCACGCGGCGTAGACAACGGCCGTGCCCGCAAGGTTGGCGTGGTAGACCAGGCCCGGGTAGTCCTTGTCCTCGCCCGACGCGAGGGCGCGGTATCTCGTGATCTCCTCGTCGGGCGGGGAGTCGGGGTCTTCGTCGATCCGCTGGAGCCAGGCCCTTGCCCATGCGCCGTACTCGGCGTGGGCGCTGAGGACGTTCAGGAAAATGCGCGCGGAGCCGTAGTCCCTCTTGATGATCTTGATCTTCGCCAGCCGGCTCATCGTGGGGCCCTGATAGCCCAGCCCCGCGAACGCCTCCGCCTCGTTTACCCTTCCCATGGCCAGCAGCAGGTCCGCGATGTGGCAGTTCGAGTGCCAGTCGGGCACCTCCATCACGCCGGCCAGCAACTGGTATTCCTGCGGGTAGGAGAACATGTCGTACGCCAGGCGGCCCTTCTCGAACAAGGCGCGGTTCACGTCCATGTTCATGGCGAAGGTGTAGGACGATTTGGGCACATCTGGCGCCTCGCGGAGGATGTCATCCCACCGGCTGTTCGTGAACCAGTAGTCTATCTTCACCTCCCGCTTCAGCTCCCTGTTGACGGTCAGGTGCGCTACGCCGGCCGCGACGCCCAGGAGCACCGTCATCTGCACCACGGCCATCAGGATCGTCCTGCCCGCGGGGGGGGGCCGGAGGGCGGGCTTTTCGCCGCCGGAATCGTGCGCGGACGCGCGAGCGTCGCCAGCCGGCGAGTTGCCGGTCCTGGAGATGAGCTTAGCCGCCTGTTCCTTCAGCTTTCCCATGAACGGGACAAGGGCGGCGCAGACCGGTATGTAGAAGTACAGCAGGCCCACGCCCCAGTTGATCCAGGCGTTGGAGTGCTTGAGGAAAGGCATCAATCTCGCCCGGAGCGCATCCCATCCGCCCGCGCTGCTCAGGACGGTCCATCGCGCGCCGAAGGCGTCCATCGCGGGCCATCGCCATCCCGATTCCGCGGACGCCGCCAGCAGCACTTCGATGATCGCCGCCGCCAGGACGGCCGCCGGTATGCACGCCGCCCCCGCCGCCCATCGCCTGGCGGTGGCCATCTCGAAGACGGCGCAGGTGACAGCGAAGAGGAAGCACGCCCCGGCGGCAAGGTAGTAGACCACCAGCGCCATCGCGGCGAAGACGGCGATGCGAAGGGCCGAGTTGCGGATGGGCGTCCACGCGTATGCGGCCGCCGCGGCCATCGCTATGATAATGCCGATGACGGGCGCGCCGTAGAAGTCGTACTGGCCGTACAGCGCCATCAGGAGCAGTCCGGGGGCCACCCATGCCCCGGGCGCGGGGCCGCGAGCGGCGGCCCTCATAACGGCGGCCGTCAGGAGCAGGAAAACGCCGATAACGGCGGCGTTGGCGGCCGGCCCGCCCCACTCGGACCGGTTGACCTGGCAGATGTACCGGGAACACCAGTCCGCCACGTCGCCCGGGGCCCTGACGAACTCCTTGAAGGTCCGCCAGGTGGGCGCGAAGACCGCGCTCTCGTATACCTGGTGGTCGTAGATGAGCCTGGTATCGACCAGCGAATGGAACAGCAGGACCAGGAAGGCCAGAAACACAGCGACGCGCAAGAAGAACAGGGCCGACGGCATCGGCCGCCGCCCCGCGCTGTTGGGCCTCTGTGAACCAGGCATCCGCACTCCCAGGTCCTCCGGCCGCCCCTTGCCCCAAAGGAGCACCGTCGCGGACGTGCAAGACCGATGTTACCAGACACGCGCGAGATATGAAAGGCCATCTCCGGGCCGGGGGCATCGGGCAGGCCTAGAGCCTCCCAACCTCCTGCCTCCCAAACATTTTCCCGTTTTCGCGCTTGACAGAACGGCCGATATTCAGTAATATCTCTGTTGCTCGATGTGCTCAACCGCATGTGGCACATGGACGGAGGACGCTCAGGCCACCAGGTCTACCTCCTGCCATCGTGCGGACATGCCTAACTTGGACGGAGGAGACCATGCTCATGGTCAAGGGACGCTCGCTCGTTGGGGCAGTATGTCTGACGGTCATGCTGGTTGCCTCGGCTTCCACCTCATGGGCCGCGATCATCTACGATTTCGGCAACCCCCAGGACTACACGCTTAGCGCCGTCATCGCCGCCGGCGGCATCAAGGTGGGTGACAAGCTCTTTGACAACTTCCAGGTGACGACCAATAAGTCGACCGGCGCCGTGGCCCCCGACGCTAGCGGCATCAGCGTCCGCGGGGTCCTCCAGAGCGGGGACTACGGCCTCCGTTTCAACGGCGGATGGTCCGCCGCGCAGAACCAGATCGCCGACAGCACGATCAAGTACAAGGTTACGGCCGATGACCCGTTCCTGATCAAGGACAACACGCTGATGATCTCGGCCTTCGGGGCCGTCAACGGGGGCATTGTCAGCGTCAGCGAGAACCTCTATCTCCAGAATCCCGACGTGGTGATCAACCCGCCCATCGCAAACGAGCTTGTTTACTACGTCAGCGCGACTAACCAGGGGCTGGTCAGCAGCGGCACGTTCTCGCCGACAGCGTCGGTCTGGGTTGTGAAGGACGTCATAGCCAACGGTGGCGTGGATCCCAACGGGCTGGGGCACCTCAGCGAGTTCTACCAGACCTTCAGCCAGGTGCCGGAACCTGCCACTATGGCAGTCCTGGCTGCGGGTGCCCTGCTTGCCCTTCGCCGGCGCAGGGCCTAGAGGGAATCCCCAAACGCGATAGACCGCGTTTGGGGGCCAAAGGTCCCGCCGGAGGTCCTATAAATTCGGGCCCCGTCGGCGCTTCTCCTCCGTCGCGCCGGCGGGGCCGGTTATTGCGCCCTTCCAATCCCGCCGCCGGCAACTACACTATCCGCGATGAGCGCACGGCCCGTCCGCCTGGACATTTACCGCACGGCCATCCCGATGCGGACCTTCGAGCACGCCGCCGCCAAGCGGGATGTGGCCGAGGCCGTCGTCACGCGAGTTACGTTTGACGATGGGGGGGTCGGTTGGGGCGAGACGCTCCCGCGGCCGTACGTCACGGGCGAGACGATCCAGAGCGTCGTCCACGACCTCCAGAACGCCATCTGGCCGGCTTGCAGGGGGCTGGACGTAGCGGACGGTGAATGCCTCGCCGCGCTCGACAAGGTCACCGGCGGGCAGGGGTGCATGAACGCCGCTCGATGCGCATTCGAGTTGACTCTTGTCGATTGCGGCGCGCCTATGGAGTGCGGGGGCCATATGGAGTGCGGTGGCAATGTCCCGAAGGGACGCGACACCGCTTTGGATGGTGGGCACAGACCCGATCAGACAGCAAGACTATCAAACGTGATGGCCACAGCCAAAGCGGCGTCGCATCCGCCTTCGGCGGACTTGCCGCCGCACTCCATAGCGGTGCGCATCAGCGGCGTTCTCGGCTCGGCCGACCCGGCCGGGACCGCAAGACGCCTCCGCCTGATGCGACTCTACGGCCTGCGGGATTTCAAGCTCAAGCTGGGCTTCGGCGATGATATCGACGCTGAGAACCTGCGAGTCATTCAGAAGCGAATCGGTAAGGCCATCGCCGCCGGCAAGTGTTCCCTGCGGGTCGATGTCAACGGCGGGTGGGACGCCGCGACCACGCTGGATCGCGTCGAGGGCCTCAAGCAGTTCGGCATCTGCGTCGTGGAACAGCCAGTCTACTGCTCGGCTGTCGAACTGGTGGAGTTGGCTCGCTGGTGCGCCCTTCCCCTCATGGCTGATGAATCGCTGTTGACGTACGCGGACGCACAAGTACTGGCCAAGGAGCCGCAGCAAGTCTGGTGGAACATCCGCATCAGCAAGAACGGCGGCCTGTCCGATGCCTTTGTGCTCGCCGCCATGGCAAAGGATCATGGAATCCCATTCAGCATCGGCTGTATGGTAGGGGAAAGCAGCATCCTTTCAGCCGCGCAGCGCCGCCTCCTTCAGATGCTTGGCCCGTGGTCCCACCCGCGATTCGTCGAGGGCAACTACGGCCGGTTCCTCCTGGCCGACGACCTGACGACTAGGTCCATCCGCTTCGGCTACGGCGGGCGGCTCAAGCCGCTCAAGGGGCCGGGGTTTGGCGTGACCGTCGATCCGGCCAAGCTTGCCAAGTACGGAACGCTTGTGAAGACGCTCGAGGCCTGAACACGTGGCGTGGGCCTCTGGCCCGCGCGTCTGGCGGGCGTCTCGCCCGCATATTGCGTCACACGTCGTGCGGGCGAGACGCCCGCCAGGCGCACGGGCGATCGCGCCCATGCCACGTCGCGTCATGCCGGCGGCGGTGGTGGTGGCATCGGCGGCGGTTCGGGCGGCGCGGGCAATGGGGCCTGCTCCGCCTGACTTGGCGTCTGGGGCTCGGCCGGCGGCGCGGCAGTTTCATCAGAAGCCTGAGTCGGCGGCATTTCCGCTGCCGGTGTTTCCGGCTCCTTTGCGGCCTGCTGAACCGCCGGTTCCGTGGAAGGCGGCTTGTCAGCCTCCTTGTGCCTGGCGGGGCGCTCTTCCGGCTCGGCCGGCGGGCGGACGCGGATGGGCTCCAGGTCGGCCAGGGGGACTTCCATCTCGAAGATGCCGCTTTGGACCGTTGCGACGCCCTTGTCGGCGTTCATGCGGATGAGCGTGGCCCGCTTGTTGAACGGGACGACGAAGACCTGCTGGCCGGGCTCGATCTTCAGGAGCTGCTCGCGCAGCGCCTCGGCCGCCTTGCCGTCGGCCTTGCCTCGGTGCATGGGGCCGTCGGGGATGGGCTCGCGCGGCGGTCGGTGTGCCTGCGGCGGGCGCTGGGCCTGTCCGTGCGCCTGGCCGCCGACTTTGCCCTGCGGGCCTCGCTCGCGCTGGTCGCGGCGATCACGGCCGCCCTGTGGCACGCGCTCCTGACCACGTTGCGGATAGCGGCCCTGGGGACGGCCCTGGCCGCGATCGTGGCCGTAACCCGCGCCGACGGCCTCGGCCTGCGGCGGCCGTTGGCGCGGAGGCGCTGGCGGCTGGTATTGCGGCAGGTGCGCGAACGGCCCGGTCTGCGGGAACAATTCCGACAGCGGAAGCTCCAGCTCGCGCGGCTCCTTGCCGCCGCCCTCGTCGATGAGCACGGTCGCGCGAAGGCCCTGAAGGTCGACCTTCGTGATCTTGCCGCGTCCCGGCCGCTGCGAGATCGGCACCTCGTCGCCGGCCTTCACGCGGGCGATCGCGCCCAGCCAGTTGTCGAACTGCCTCGCCCGCTCCTTCTGCTGCACCAGGCTGCGGTGGTACTCCTCCTGGATGTGCTGGGCCTGCGCGCGGGCCTCCTCGGTGGCGCGGGCCTGGTCCATGATCTGCTGGCGGAGGGCCGCGATCTGCTCGCGGACCTGGTTCTGCCCGAGGTCCGGCATGAGCTCCGGCAGCGGCACCTCGATCTGGAGATTGTCAACGTCCACCAGCGCGATCTGCCTGTGCAGCTCCAGGCGGACCAAATGGCCGGTCTTCTTGAGCGAAGGCACGAAGACCTCGTCGCCGGTCTTGAGTTCGCCCAGGCGCGCCAGCCACGTCTCGAACTCGGCCTGGAGGCGGTGCAGGTCGGCGAGCTTGGCCTGGTAGACCTCGCTCTGGCTTCTTGCCTCGGACTGCGCGGCCAGCGCATCGGCCCGCGCGGCCTCGGCCGACTTGCGGACGGCCGTCGTCGCGGCGATGGCCTTGCGGAACTGCTTGCCCTGCGCGGAAAGGTGATTGCGGGCCGCCGCGATCATCCGCTTTGGCAGGCCGAGCTTCTGCGCGACGACGATGGCGTGGCTCTCGCCGGGCGTTCCGATGAGCAGCTTGTAAGTCGGCGAGAGCGTGGCCGTGTCGAACTCAACGGAGGCGTTGTCGACCCGCTCGTTGCCGAACGCATAGGCCTTCAGCACGCTCAGGTGCGTCGTGGCCATGCCGAGGCAGCCGATGGCGCGAAGCTCGTCAAGCACCGCCTGGCCGATCGCGCCGCCCTCGTCGGGGTCGGTCCCGCTGCCAAGCTCATCCAGCAGCACCAGGCTGTGTGCGGTGGCCTTGTGCAGGATGTAGCGGATGCGCTTGATGTGCGCGCCGAAGGTCGAGAGCGATTGCTGTAGGCTCTGCTCGTCGCCCACGTCGATGTAGACGTCGTGGAACGCGGGCATGGTCGCTCCGCGGGCCGCCGGGATGTGCATGCCCGACTGCGCCATGAGCACCAGCGTCGCGACGGTCTTGAGCGTCACCGTCTTGCCGCCGGTGTTGGAGCCGGTGATGACCAGCAGGTCGAAGTCCTGCCCCAGCCGCACGTCGATTGGCACGACCGGATGTCGGTCCTCGGGCCTGACGCCGGCCCGCTCCTGCCGCCGCGCCTGGTCGATCAGCAGCGGGTGCCGCGCCTGCGTGAAGACGACCGGCCCGCGCTCGCCGACCTCCGGGCAGGTCATCTCGAACTGATACGAGTACTGCGCCTTGGCGGAGATCAGGTCAACCTGCGACAGGACGCGCATGGTGGCGGCGATCTCCTCGGCCCGTGCCGAGATTCGGATCGCCAACTGGTTCAGCAGGCGCTGCACCTCGTTTCGCTCATCCTGCGCCAAGTCGGCCAGCAGGTTGTTCAGCTCGACGCACTGCTGCGGCTCCACGAAGACGGTCGAGCCGGTATTGCTCTCGCGGTGGACTACGCCCGACAGCCGTCCGCGGTTCTCGGCCTTGAGCGGCAGCACGTACCGGTCGCCGTGCAGCATGACGACCGTGCTCTGGAGAAGCTTGGCGACGTCGGGGTCGCGGACAAAGCCGCTGACCACGTCGTGGATGTGCCGGGAGGTCTGCTCCATCTGCCGGCGGACCTCGGCCAGGCGCATGGATGCCTCATCCTTCACGCGCCCGTC
The DNA here is from genome assembly GCA_041946855.1 of Phycisphaerae bacterium. Taxonomy (GTDB): domain Bacteria; phylum Planctomycetota; class Phycisphaerae; order SM23-33; family SM23-33; genus JBHGBE01. The sequence continues at coordinate 40,054 of JBHGBE010000009.1, forward strand.
GGCGGCGACGATGGACCACACGGCCGCGATCTCTCCGGAAAAGTCCGTGATGCCGGCGGACATCTCGCGGAGGGCATCAAGCTCCTCGCCAAGGGAGTCCAGGTACTTCTTGATGTTGCCCGCGCCTTCGAGCGCGCCGGCGATGGCGACGTAATCCTGGCCCGACGCACCGCCGCCGGGCCTGGCGCGCTCGAGGGCGGCCGTGATGTCCGTCACGCCGCCGAAGGGCGGCAGGCCCTTGTCCTTGTGCGCCTTGACCATCTGCGTGACCTGGGAGAGCCACTTGCGGATGACCTCCGGGTTGCGCGACGGGCTGATGTGCCGCGCCAGCTCCTTGCCAAGGCTGCACGCGCAGAACTCCGCCAGTATGCGGCGGATTTCACCGAACTCGATCTTGTTCAGCGTAAATGAGTCCACGTCCGTCCTCGATCTGGGAAGAAACACTGTAGGGATACACGTGATACAAGGGATGACAGGGATTCAAGCCAATGCCACGATGGAAGCCCTGGCGGCATTACGAGTCCGCTTGATAGGCTGCTTTCGCTCCTCGCGAGGTCTCTGCCGGCCAAGCGGCGCGCCGAAGGTTTCCGGGCGACGAAGATCATTTCCTCTGAATCCCTTGCATCCCCTTCATCCCTGTTTCGTTGTCAGCCGGCCGTTGGCCAGGAGCCATTCGATGCACTCGCGGCAGGCCTCCAGCGACGTGTATCGCGGCTGGTAGCCAAGGCGCCGGCGGCCCTTTTCGATGCTCAGGCACGGGCTTCGCGAGATGTGCTCGATGGTCTGCTCGGCGTCCGCCGGTGCGATGGTCTTGGCCAGTTCGCCGGCCGGCGCGAACTTCAGCCGCGGCTCGCGCCCGAACCACTCGTAGGCCGCCCTCGCGTAGCCCAGCAGCGTGACCGCGCCGGGCGAGACCGCGTGGAAGCTCTCGCCGACGGACTGGCTGGGGTTCTGGATGGCCTTCTGGAAGACCTGCGCGACATCATCCGCGTGGACGTGGTGCAGGCACTCCAGCCCCATGTTCGGCAGCGTCAGTTCGCCGCCGTCGATGATCGTCTGCCAGACCGCCAGGTTGAAGTTCCCCTGCGGGTTGACGCACGGCCAGCCGGGGCCGACGATGTGGCCGGGGTGGACCACCGTGGCGGGAAAGCCGTTTCGCCAGGCCTCGGCCATCAGAAGCTCCTCGATGGCGTTCTTGCTGATGCCGTACTGGCCGATGGGCCTGCGGCGGGCGGATTCGGGCGTGGGGACGACCTCGGCCTCGCCGTGGACCCACGCGGTGCCCGTCAGGAGGAAGTGCCGCACCTTGCCGCGCAGCGCCTCGACCAGGGCGGCGGCGCTGGCGGGGGTAAAGCAGATGTTGTCGATGACCGCGTCGGGCTTGAGGTCCGCGACCCGGCGCGGGAAGGCCCCAGTCTTGTCCTCGGCATGGCGGTCCGCGGCGACGGACTTCACGCCGGCCCACTGCGGGGCGGCGATGTAGGGCTTGCGCGCCTGCCGGCTGATGTTGATGACTTCGTGGCCGGCCTGCACCAATCGAGGGACGAGATACGTTCCGATGTGCCCGCTTCCGCCGATGATGACGATACGCATCGTCAGTTCCTTCTGATCGCCAGGGACACACGGTCCGCCCAGGCGTCTGGATGATGTCACACGGCCGACTGGGTATTGTACCCCTGTTCCTGGGAACGCAACAGGGGCTTCGCGGGCCGACGTGTCGAATTTTGCACTGGTTTGGACATTGCCCGACGGCCGCCCTTAGGGTATGAAGGAACGGTACACTATCGCAAAACAGAAAGGGAAAGGACTAGCCATGGTACCGCTCTTAATCGTTCTGGGAGTCATCGTCGTGCTGGCGCTGTTCGTGGTGGGGATCTACAACGGCCTGGTTCAGAAGCGCATCCGCACGCAGGAGGCATGGAGCCAGATCGACGTGCAGCTAAAGCGTAGGTACGACCTGATCCCCAACCTGGTGGAGACGGTCAAGGGCTACGCCGCGCACGAGCGCGGCACGCTGGAGGCGGTCATCCAGGCCCGCAACGGCGCGATGGCCGCGCAGGGCGTGGCCGCCAAGGCGGAGGCGGAGAACATGCTGACCGGGGCGCTGCGGCAGCTCTTCGCCGTGGCCGAGGCATACCCGAACCTGAAGGCCAACGAGAACTTCGCCCAGCTCCAGGAGGAGCTGACCGGCACCGAGAACCGCATCTCCTTCGCCCGCCAGCACTACAACGACACGGTGGCGATCTACAACACGGCCCGCCAGGTCTTCCCAAACAACATCATCGCCGGCATGTTCAACTTCGCGGCGGCGGAGTTCTTCGAGATCCCGGAAGCGGCGCAGAAGGAGGCGCCGAAGGTGAAGTTCTAACTGCCACGGCAATATTCAATATTCAACACTCAAGCTCAATGCTCAAGTGAACGGCAATAGCGGACAAGGCAAGACAGGCTTTGCGGACATTGCCCGGACGGGGCATGTGCCCCGAAGGCGTGAATACGACCTTGAGCAGAGGCTGATCAACTTCGCGATCATGATCATCGAGATCGTCGAACGCCTGCCAGATACGCGTGTGGGAAACCACATAGCTGGCCAGTTGCTGCGCTGCGGCACCAGCCCAGCCGCCAACTACGGCGAAGCCGAGGCGGCCGAATCACGCGAGGACTTCGTACACAAGATCAAGGTCGTGCTCAAGGAGTTGAAGGAGTCGCGAGTGTGGCTGACCATCATTGACAGGAAGAAGATGGTGACGCCTCCACAGATCGTGAAGGATGCTCTCGTGGAATGCGGTGAACTGGCGGCAATCTTCTCAACGAGCGTCGCAACGGCAAGACGCAATCTCGAGCGCAAGTGACACTGGCACCAGGCTCCTGCATCGTTGAGCCTTGGGCTTCCACTTGAGCATTGAACATTGAGTGTTGAATATTGAATATTGTCCTTTTTCCGTCAAGTAGGCGGCGCATGTCCACCGAAACCTTCTACACGCTCATCTCCCGCAACAAGCGCAATAGCTGGATTTTGATTATTGTCTTCACGCTCTTCTTCATCGGCCTGGGCCTGTTGATCGGGGCCGTCTGGGGCGGCGGGCAGGCCGCGTTCAGCATCACCGTGGCCGTCGTCGCGGCCGTGATCGCGTTCATCATCACGCTGGCCAGCTACTACGGCGGCCCGTCGCTGCTCCTGAGCATGTCGCGGGCCCGTGAGATCACGCACGACGACGACCCGCAGCTCTTCAACGTCGTCGAGGAGCTGAGCATCGCGGGCGGGATGCCGATGCCGCGCGTCTTCATCATAGACGAGCCTGCCATGAACGCCTTCGCCACCGGGCGCAACCCGCAAAACGCGGCCGTCGCCATCACCAGCGGCCTGCGGACGCGGCTGAAGCGTGATGAGCTTCAGGGCGTGATGGCCCACGAGCTCTCGCACGTGCGGAACTACGATATCCTCTTCTCGATGCTCGTGGCCGTCATGGTCGGCGTGATCGTGATGATGTGCGACGTGTTCCTGCGGAGCATGTGGTGGGGCGGTGGCCGGCGGAGCCGCAGCCGCGAACGCGAGGGAGGCGGAGGCGGGATTCAGATCATATTCATGGTCGTGGCCCTCGTCCTGGCGATCATCGCGCCGATCCTGGCGAAGGTCATCGAGATGGCTCTGTCGCGGCAGCGCGAGTACATGGCCGACGCCGGCAGCGTCGAGCTGACCCGCAACCCGCAGGGCCTCATCGGCGCGCTTGAGAAACTGGCCGGCGACCAGGAAGTGCTCCAGGTCGCCAACCGCGCGACGGCCGGGCTCTACTTCGTCCACCCCATCAAGCGGTTCGAGGGAGGCCAGAGCAGCATGTTCGACAGCCACCCGGCGATCCAGGACCGCATCGCCCGCATCCAGTCGCTGACGGTGTAGGGCTCGCGTTCCGCAACTGGCCACTGCTTCGGGCCGATATCAGGGAAATGCACGACTCGCATTGGGAGGCCGTCGGTTTCCTCTGCCGGTGGTGCCTGCTGGCGCTGGCGTGTACGGCCATCGCGGCCGTGTTGTGGGTCAGCGCGGCCGGGGCAGTCGCCGGGCGAGGGGACCAAACCAAGTTGACCTTCCCCGATCGCATCAAGCCGCCTGAGGGAGTGCCGATATGCGGGCTGCTGCGACCAAGCAATGGCGGGGGTTCGCAGGGCGACTTCATCGTCGCGCCGCCCGGCGGCGAGGCGAAGGCCGCCATCACCGGGGACAGCGAGGTGTGGATCCTAGTTGACCAGGCGCGCGCCGGCGGGAATCGGTTCATTGTGAAGGGCTCGCCCTACGGTCCGACGGCCATGATCTCGCAGGAGGCCAAGGTCATCGGCATCGGCGAGGGCGCGGAACTATTCGCGATCGATGCACGGATTCCGCTGCGCGGGTCCGGGCCGCAGCGCGAGGGGCTCTCGCGGCGCATCGATGCGCTCCGCGGGCTGGGTACGGTGGTCTTCTTCGACGGCGACGATGTGACACAGTACGCGCGCGACCGGGCGGCCCTGGCGGCCATGGGCTTGGACATTCCCATCATCGGCCGTCCCTGCGACAAGTCCGATTGGCCGGCGGTTCTGTGTGAGATTGCCGGCTCCGTCCGCCAGGCGAAGGGGCGGGTGAAGATCATCACGGCCGACGGCGAACTGGCCCGCGCGGCGGCCGCCGAGGGCCTGGCCGTGGAAGGTTTCAACCTCGGCCTGCCATGAGCCATGCGCTGCCCGTCCTTGGTGCATCTGTGAATGTGGCATGGGCGTCTCGCCCGTGCGTCTCGCAGGCGTCTCGCCTGCGGAAACAGCGGCCGGGACGGCCGCGAGACGCGCGGGCCAGAGGCCCACGCCACATACCGTAGATGCCCCGCGATCCAGACAGTCGAAAGAACCGCCTGCCGCACGGCCGATAAACACCCAGGATGGGCCATCCCTGACCCAAGAGGACAGTTGATGCGCCGAAGTCTCGCCCTGACATGCCTTGCCGCGACGCTCTTGGCGCCCGCACTGGCGGGGTGCGGACACTCGAGCTCGAGGATGGGCACCATCATCCCGGCGCCACCGTACACGGCCGGCCCAAGCCACGCCAATGATGGCAACGTCGTGCGGCCCGACCCGCCCGCCGGCGATCCGTGGGCCGTGCCCCCATCCGTCGAGGGCCGCGCGTGGCGGTACATCGTCGTCCACCACAGCGCGACCGACCACGGCAGCGCCGCCACCATCGACGCCGCGCACAAGGCCCGCGGCTGGCAGGGGCTGGGCTACGACTTCGTCATCGACAACGGCAACGGCGGCCCCGACGGGCGCGTGGAGGTCGGCCCCCGCTGGCGCCAGCAGAGCGTCGGCGCCCACACCGGCGGCACGCCCGGCAACGCCTACAACGAGCACGGCATCGGCATCTGCCTGATCGGCAACTTCACCAAGCGCACGCCCTCGGCCGCCCAGCTCGCCTCGCTCAACCGGCTGGTTTCATACCTGGCGGCCAAGTACAGCATCTCCGTGGGGAACATCATCGGCCATCGCGACGCCCCCAACGCCCACACGGAATGCCCGGGCGACCTGCTCTGGTCCTACGTCCACGGCCAGCTTCGCGCCAACGTCGCCAGGCAGGTCGCGTGGAGGTAGCGTAACGGCATTACCTCTTCCGTTACCGCGGGCCGGCATTATCGGGTATAATGCCTGCCAATCACGGACGATCATCCGTTGCCGGAGTGTGCCATGGAAACGGCCAGAAGACGCCGCCGAAGACGACCTCCCCGCGTCCGGCCCGCAAGGCGGCGGATGCGCTCCCGCGTCAGGAGAACCGCGCACTACGCGTGGCGGCGGTGGGTCCGCCGGCAGAAGCGCAAGCCCGTGCCGCTGATCTGCCTGGCGGCCGCGCTGGTCCTGGCGCCGATCGTCGTGGTCGCGGCCGTCAGGTTCGCCGAAACCGCCACGGCCCCTGTCCCATCGCCGCCGCCTGGCCGTGTGTGGCGGCACATCGTCATCCACCACTCGGCCAGCGACGGGGGCAACGCCGAGACCTTCGACGCCATGCACAAGGCCCGCGGCTGGCAGGGGCTCGGCTACCATTTCGTCATCGACAACGGCAACGGCGGCCCCGACGGCAACCTGGAGATCGGCTGGCGCTGGGAGCAGCAGGCGGCCGGGGCCCACACCGGCGGTACTCCGCACGGCGAGTACAACGCGCACGGCATAGGTATCTGTCTCGTCGGCAACTTCGTGAAGCACTCCCCGTCGCCGGCGCAGCTTGCGGAGCTGAACCGCCTGGTCGATGAGCTTGTGCGGCGGTACCGCATACCGCCCGAGCGCATCATCGGCCATCGCGACGCCCCCAACGCCAAGACCGAATGCCCCGGGGACATGCTCTGGGCCTACGTCCACGGCCCGCTTCGCGACAGGATTGCCGGAGAGTATGCCGGGCAGTAGTCTAGCAGGTCGTTGAAGAATTGGCACGGCCATCTTGGCCGTGAGTTTCACGGGCGTCCGCCCGGCCGTCATCGTGGTGATGCTCATGCTCATGGCGTGGTCGATCATCTTCCTGACGGCCACCGGCCGGTACTTCAGCGCCCGCCTGAGGAAGGCGGTGACGGCCGTGCTGATGAACTTCGCCCTGGGCGTAGCGCTGTGGGGCCTCGTGCCGCTGCTATTGGGCGCAGCGATGGAGATCGCCGGCAAGTACCAGCACGGGGCCCGTGGAGACGGTCCTGTGCGCCAACCCGGTCGTGCAGGCGATCGCCATCGCCGATGGCAACAGGCGCAGGATCAGTCAGTATGCCGCCGACTTCTCATGGGTCCCCACAGACCAAGCGCCGTTTGCCTGGCCGACGGGGCCGATGAGCCTGGCGGACACGTTCATGATCATGTTCGTCAGCATGTTCGCTTACTGCACGGTGTCGGGCCTGTTCCTGGGCCGGGCGAAACGGCTGCTCCGGCGAAACCTGTCTTGATTGCGGATTGTGGATTTCCGTGCAGACGACGATTGCGGGAATTCGCATTCCGCAATCCGCAATTGAATATTCCACATTCGCGCGGTCGCCCTTATTATCTAATCGCAATGGCGATCCAACCCGGAAAGCACGAGCGCGAGAACCTCTGGCGGCTGCTGGAGATGGCGCGTGATGAGGACCTGGGCTCGGGCGACGTGACCAGCGCGATCCTACCGGCCGAGGTGCTGGCGACGGCGCACTTCGTCGCCCGCCAGCCGATGGTGGTCTGCGGCCTGGCGCTGCTTGAGTCGATCGCCCTGTGCTACGACGGGCAGATTCGCACCGAGCAGTTGGTCGACGACGGCTCGCGCGTCGAGAAGGGCGCGGCCCTTGCGGTCTGGCACGGTCCGGCCCGCGGCGTGATGGCGGCCGAGCGGGTGGCGCTCAACTTCGTGCAGCGCCTCTCCGGCGTGGCGACGGTGACAAGCGAGTACGTGCAGGCGGTGGCCGGCACCGGGGCGGGCATCTACGACACGCGGAAGACCACGCCCGGCTGGCGCGAGCTGGAGAAGTACGCCGTCCGCGCGGGCGGCGGCAAGAACCACCGCCGCGGCCTGTACGACGCCGTGCTGGTCAAGGACAACCACCTCGCGGTGCTGGCCAGGGCGGAGGGCCTGGCCGACTCCCTCGACCGCAACCCCATCACCGAGGCCGCCAGGGAGCTGGAGCGGATACGGCCGTACCTGGGCGAGCGGGCGTTCGTCGAGTTCGAGGTGGACACGCTCGACCAGTTCATGATCGCGCTGGCCCTGCCGGTCGACATCATCCTGCTGGACAACATGACGCCGGACCAGATTCGCATGGCCGTGAACATGCGCGACGGCGCGGGACTCAAGGGGCGGATCGACCTGGAGGCCTCCGGCGGCATCACGCTGGCCAACGTGCGGCAGGTCGCCGAGACGGGCGTGGAGCGGATTGCGATAGGGGCGCTGACCCATTCATCGGGGTCGGTGGACGTGGCGCTGGATATCAAGGTGGGTTGAAAGCCGATTGTAGATTGCAGATTGCAGATTGTAGATTTCAGAGAGTTGAGCAGTTCTTCCGTTCCGTCAAAGCAGTTGCGTAGCGCAGGGAGGCTTGGAGGTCCTCGCGGGTCAGGGAGGGATATTCCTTCAGCAGGTCCTCCACGGTGTCGCCGTTGGCGAGCATCTTGACGATCTGGTGAACGGGGATTCTCGTTCCCTTCACGCACGCCTGGCCGTGGCAGATGGCTGGATCTATGCTTATTCGCGGGAACATGGTTATCTCCGGTTTTTTCTTCTATCCATCTTACCGCAGTCAAGGAAGGATTGCACGAAGGCGAAAATGGCCTGAATGGCACAGGGATGAGCGTCATGAAGAAGCCGGGTGCATCTCGACAGTGACGCATCCAGCGCCCCCGGGGCTGCCTTCAACCGTGATCTTCCTCCCCGCGACCTGCCGGATCACGGCGGCGTTGGTAAGGAGATGGTCGGTGATGCACTGCGTGGTGAACCGGCTTTGGTCGGGGCACAGGGCGGCGATGGTGATGATCTGGTCCGCCGCGTGGGGGTCGAGGGCGGCGTCTGTCTTGAGGAAGTCCAGCAGTGCCGACGCGGCCTCGGCGGCGACGGCCTCCGCAGGCTTGCCGCGCTTGCACAGCGCCGAGAAGCCGGCGACCGTGCGGGCGAAGGCCGCCCGCAGGAACACGGCCGTGCCGGGCGAGTGCGTCGGCCAGGCGGCCTGCTCGATCCTGACCGGGCAGCCGGCGGCCGCGAGCATCTCGGACCCCTTCGCGGCCTGGCGCTCGATGATGTGATGCGGCAGCGACTCCGCCGCGGCCGACAGGCCTTCGACGCCCTTGAGCGACCCGCGCCCGGTCAGGCAGATCGGCGCGAGGTCCTCCGCGATGCCGCCGCGGACCTGCATCCGCACCTCCCCGCCGCCGGCCGGGAAGAAGCCGGCGCGGACCATCTCGAAGTAGACCTGCACATTCATCGCCGAGGCCAGCACGCCAAAGACGTCCCGCAGGTATTCGAAGCACGGCGCCATCGGGTTGTGCGTGCCGCCGGTCACGGCGACGTCGGAGTCGCCGTCGGCAACGATCAGGGCGGGCAGCACCGTCTGGAGCACGAGCGTCGTCGAGCCGGCCGTGCCGATGTCGAAACGGTAGCTTCCCGCCTTGACCTGGCCCGGCTTGAAGGAAAGCTCCCTCGACCCCAGCGCATCGCCGGCAAGCCGCCCCTGGCAGACCGCCGCCGCCGCGCGCACGGCCGCAAGGTGCTGCGCCGCCAGGCCGGGCTTGGGCCGATTGGCGCGGATGTTGACGACCTTGACGGCCCGCCCAAGCGCCGCAGCAAGCCCAAGCGATGTCCGCAGAATCTGCCCGCCGCCCTCGCCCTGCGAGCCGTCGATGACCACGAACTCATCCGCCATACGCGGATGTTATCCCCGCCGGCGTGCGCTGAAAATAGGGACGCACCCCATTTTCCAGGCAAACGGCGGGAAAATAGGGTGCGTCCCTATTTATCGGGCACCGCGGGCGTAATGCTGATACGCATGCCCTTGGGGTCCACAAGGCGCACGCGGAACTGGTAGTAAGAGTAGTTGTTGAGGGCCTTGACCACCAGGCGGTTGGCGCCCTTCTGGAGCGTCACGTCGATCTTCGTCTCCTGGTGCTGCGGGAGGTCCTTGAGCTTCTGGCCGTTGAGCCACACCATGCACGAGACGGATGTCGAGAAGGACAGGACGGCCTTCTCCGGGAAGTTCTCGGGCGGGACCTGGAAGTCGGCCACCGCGTAGGAGACGCTGTTTGCGGGCGGGGACACGAAGCCGCCGTCGAGGTGTACCATGCCGTCCACGGTGTTGACCCTCAGCGGCGTCCAGGCGAGTTGGGGGCTCTTCTTGCCCGGGATGACGATGCGAGCCGAGGACGACGCGGCCAGCTCCAGCAGGTCCAGCTTCTTTTCGCCGGCCGTTATGACGGGCGAGCCCACGAAGGCCGCGCCGGAGGAAGCGTTCTTGGCCGCGCCGGCCTGGAGCTCCAGCGTGACGCTGCGCCCGGCCCACGCCGACAGGTCGATCTCGACGGCGTCCCAGGCGCTGGACTTGTCGAGTTGCCGCGAAAGGAGCGACTTGCCGTCGAGGACCACCTCAAAGGGCGTCCCCGGCTGGGCGCCTTCCCGCAGGGCAAGCGCCATCGCGAGCTTGACGTCCTTGCCCGCGGGGACCTCAAGCGCGTACACCGCCGATGTGCGGCTGTTGGGCAGCTCATCCTGGCTGGGGGCGACGATCAGGAGCGCCTTCTTCGCGGCCCCGCCCGCGGTGGCATCGGCGACGCTGACGGCCGCGCCGGCGCTGAGCGTGTCGTAGGTCTTCTTGAAGTCGATTTCCTTCTCAGGCGTGTACTCGACGGCCAGGCCCTTGTTGTCGCGGTCGGGGCCGTAGGGGCCGAGGGTCATCCAGTCGGTGATGTACGCCTCGGCGGCGGCCACGCGGCGCTTGGTGTCGTCGTCGGTGTGCTTGTCCAGCGCGGCGGCGGCCGCATCCCGCAGCGAGTCGTTTGCCCCGCCGAGGAACTTGTCCAGCGCCGCCAAAGCGCCGTTCGTCTCGGCGGCGGTGACGCGGTCCTTGAGCAGGCCGATCGCCGCCCCGGCGACGCCGGTGTCCGCGTGGTCAAGGGCCTTGGCCAGGTACTTGACGATGCCTTCCTTCGGCGCGCCGGTGGTGACCTTGGACAGCGAGGTCAGGGCCTGAAGCGCGACGTAGCGATTCGGGTCCGCGATGGTCTGGCGGAACAGCTCGAAATGGTCCGCCTTGGGGCAGCGGGCCAGGCCTTCAACCGCGTGGATGCGGACCCGGCCGTCGGGATCCTTGTGGGTGAGATAGAGCGCGAAGGTCGACTGATACCGCGGCGCATCGAAGGTGTAGAGCAACTGCATGGCCGCGGGGAGAGCCTGGTCGTAGGCCGCGTTGGGCGTGGCGAGGATGGCGGCGACGTTGTCACAGACCTCGGCCGACGGGTGCGCGCCCAGCAGCTCAACGGCCGGCACATACAGGGCCGTGTTGGTTGACTTCAGCGCCAGGCCGAGCGGCCCGGCGAGCGTCTTGCCGTCGAAGCACGCGAGGCTGCGCTTGCAGGCGGCCTTGGTCTCCGCGTCGGCGTCGGTCGCGTGATGGGCCAGCAGGGCCGGGATGGCCCCGGCGTCGAGCAGCCTGCCGATTGCGGCGGCGGCCTCGATGCGGACGGCCGGCTCCTTATGGTCGAGCAGTTCGATCAGGCTCCTGCGGGCCTGGTCGTTGGCCACATACACCAGGGCCTTTGCCGCGTGGCGAACCATGTCCGTGTCGGCGGACTTGAGCTGTGCGGCCACGGTCGGGTACGCGGAGGCCTTCTTGAGGCGGGCGTACGCCACCAGCGCCTGGCACTGGACGGCCGGCGACTGGTCCTTGAGCCGTTCGAGGATCGCGCCCTCCGAGCCGGCGTCGCCGATGATGCCCAGGGCCTCCACGGCCGCCGCACGCAGCTCGGGAACCGCGCCCTTGGCGTGGGCCAGCGCATCCTGGAGCACGTCGGTCTTCTGGATCTCGGCCAGGGCCACCAGCGCCCTTCCCCGCGACCACGCGTTGCCGCCGCCAGTCAGGATGGCCTTGAGCGGCGCGATCGCCTCCTTGGACCCGGCCGCCGAGAGTTGCTTCATCGCGTGAAGCTGGATGATCCAGTCCTTGGAATTCAGGTCCTCAAGCGCCTGCTGGATGTCGATGGGGGCGGACTTGTCCTGGGCGAGGAGCGGAGACGCCAGAATCAATGCTGCCGCCGCTCCCAGAACGATGCGGCACAGCCTTGGATTGGGGTCGAACGTCCGGTCATGGTATCCGGACTTGTGGATACTGACACCGAACTCAGGAGAGCCAGAAACCGACCTGTAAGGAGCCATCGTCATGTGAGAGACTCAATATCGAATATCAAACACGGAATATCGAATATCGAACGCAAAGCATCGCCAATGTTCTCACTTCGACATTCGATATTGCTTGTTCGATATTCGTGATTTCCTTCGCGGGTCATCTTTGATAGATGGGCAGGTATCGGTACGGCACGCCGAGGATCAGGATGGACATCGACGCGCCGTAGGCGGAGTCGGAGGCGTCGGGCACGCGCCAACTGCCGTCCTTGGCCTGCTTGGTCAGCAGCACGTCGCGGATGTGCGGGTACCAGTCCTGGTAGTAGTCCTCGCCGGCCTGGTACATCGACTGGATCGCGTAGTAATGGCCGTAGAGGTAGAAGCCGGTCAAGTTCGTGAACTTGGAGTCGGGGAGCTTCCTGAGGTATTCCAGGGCCTTGCGGACGGCCGGTGTATCGCGCTCGCCGCTCATCAACAGCGACATCGTGCCGGCGGCCGAGCGGGAGAAGATCGGGTCCTGCGGCCCTGTGTAGCCGAAGCCGCCGTTGGACTTGACCTGGCAGCTCTTGACGTACTTGACGGCCTTCTCGATCACCTTGGACGGAACGAGGATTCCCGCCTCGCGGGCCGAGGAGAGCGCCACCACCTGCATCACCGTGACGGATATGTCGGCGTCGACCGGCCGGGGGTCGTAGCGCCAGCCGCCGGCGTTGTTCTGCGACTTGATGATGACCTCGACGGCCCGCTTGAGCACGTCGCGGATCTCGTCGCGGTCGCTCATGCCCCAGGCCTCCGACAGCGCCAGCGTCGCCAGGCCGTGCTCGTACATGTTGATGCCCATGTATCCGGCGCCGTCGTTGGACTTCTTGATGAGGTACTCGACCCCCTTGTCGAGCATCACGCCGTACTGGCCCTTGCGGGGGAAATTGCCCTTGAGCATGAACGCCATGAGCGTCAGGGAAGTGCCGGCCACCTTGTACTCGCGGCCCCAACTGCCGTCCTTGTTCTGCTGGGTGGACAGGAACTTCAGGCCGCGGTCGATGGCCGACTCCACGTCGGGCGTGAGCTCGGCGATGTTGACCCGCGTGTCGGCCGGCGCGGCCTGGACGTACCGGAGCGGCGCGTCAACCAGGCCCAGTATCACGGCGAAGATGACGGCCGTCCTGACCGGCCCGCGAAGGCCCTTGCCCAGCCGGAACGGCCTCGGCGACCTGGCGTCCTCGTGGCCGTCACTTGGACAACGCTTCATAGTAATTCTCCAGGAGCTCCTTGTACTCCGGCGGAAGCTCCCGCTGGTACTTCTGGTAGAGCGCCTCGCGCTCGCGCGGCGTCATGGGCGTCCACTTGGCGTCGCCCTCGGGGTTCATGCCCGGGGCCGCGGGCTTCCTGGTCGACTCGCGCTTGCCCTCGGGGTCGGGGTCCTTCTTCTCCGGATCGTGCATCTTCATCCGTTTGCGCGCGAGCTTGTCCTTGAGCTTGTTGCCCTTCTCCTTCAGGGCCTTGATGACGTTCTGCTCGTGCTGAATGGCCTCTTCCTTCTTGCCCTGGTGCATGTCCTGGGCGGCCTCGTGGGCCTCCTGCTGGGCCTGCTCGACCTTGAGCTCGTTGGACTTCTCCTCGATCTTCTCCTCCTGGCCTTCGAGCTTGCCCATCTCCTTGGGGGCTGTCTGCTGGGTCTGATCCATGACCCTCTCCTGCTCCTTGGTCAGGTCCTCGATCTGCTGTAGCTCCTTCTCGTCGGGGTCCTGCTTGGCTTCCTCGTCGGTCTGGTCCTCGCGCTGCTGCTCGTCCTGCTCGAGTTTCCTGTTGACCGCCTCGATCGCGTCGGACAGGTCCTTCTCGGCCTGCTTCTGCTCGGCGACGGCGTCCTTCTTGTTGGGCTCCTCGATCTTCTTCTCGGCGTTCTTCATGTCCTGCCGGGCGGCGTCGAGCTTCTTGTCGGCCTCCGGCGGGTTGACCTCCTTGTTCTCCTCCTGGACCTTCTGGGTCTTCTTCTCCAGGTCGTGCTGCTGGTTCTGGAGGTCCTTGCGCTGTTCGGGGTTCAGGTCGCTCTTCTCCGTCTTCTGGCGAAGCTCCTGCTGCTCCTTTAGGAGCTGCTCCAGGTCGGCCTTCTCCTTCTCGAGCTGGTTGATCTCCGCCCGGAGGTCGTCGGCCATCAGCATCTTCTCGATCTCGCGGAGCTGCTCCAGTATCGTCTTCTGCTGCCCGACGGCCGCGATGGGCTTCTTGTCGAGGATGTCCTTGGCGGTCGCGGTCATCTCGGCCTCGATGTTCATCCTGGCCATGGCAGTGAACGCCTGCTCCAGCGGGATCTTGTCCAGCCCTTCGGCGGAGTCCCTGGCTTCCTTGAGGCGGTTGTGGAAGTGCTCGACGTTCTTGGCGAGGTCGCTCTGGCGCGGGGCCAGCTCGTCCTTCTTGCCGTCGGAAGTGGGGTCGGCCACGAGCTGCTTGGCCCACTTGGCCGTGTCCTGCATGGTCACGTCCTGCTTCTGGATGATGATCCGCAGCTCGGTCAGGAGGTCCTCATCCGACTGGAACGTGTCGGCCTTGGTCAGCAGGCGTTCAAGCTCCTTGAGGATGAACTTGATCTCCTTGTCGGCGGATGAGAGCTCGGGGCCGCTCAGGCCGGTCTTGAGGGACTCCAGGCGCGCCTTGGCGGCCTCCAGGTACTTGGCCGCGTTGGGCACGTGCTCCGTGCTGAGCTTGCCCAGGACGTTGGTGATCCGCTGCATCTCGTCGGCCATCACGCCCTGCAAGAGGTCGTTGGACTTCAGGTCGGCGATGAGCAGGGCCACCGTGGCGATGGTGTTGTCCATCCGCTGGTTGACGCTGTGCTGCCGCTGGGCCTCGTCCATGAGCTTGTCGGCAAGTTTGAGGAACTCGTCCTTGCCGTTGTCCTGCCCGGCCGCATACGGGATGCACAGGCCCGCCAGGGCCACCGCCACAGCCAGATGCACGATTTTCATAATCTGTTCTCCCGCGTGTACTTCCCTACATCTTAAACCTCAGACGGCCCAAACGGGCCCTGGTTCCGATATTTCCAGCCGTGGCCTAAGGCGCCGGCGACGAGGCCGGCCCGGACGACGGCTCGGGCGACGGCTGCGACGACGGGTTCTTCATCACGTCGACCGCCTTGGAGGCCTCGGTCTCCTCCTGCTTCATGGCCTCGATCTCCTTCATCTGCCTGGCCATCTCCTCGAGCATCCACCGCCTGTACTCCGCGTCGGATACGATGGTCAGGCGGAACGACCGGCTGCGGTTGAGGAACGGCCGTTTCTTGAAGACTTCCTTGCCCGCGGCGTCCTTGGCCTTCTCTTCGTGGTTGTCGGCGGCCTCCAGGGTGAACAGGACGTTGTCGCCCTCCTTAAGGTCCTTGAAGGAGTCCGCGAGCTTCCATTCCATGTCGGCCTCGACGCTCTTGCCCGTCAGCGGGCCCTTGTAGGGCGACACCTTCACCGGCTGGCCGTCGTTGAGCTGTGCGATGATCGAGACATCAGACAGCCCGTAGTTGTCCTCCGCCCTGAACCTTATGGTGAGCTTCTTCCTGATAGTGGCCTTGCCGTCCTGGGTGGGCTGGATGATCTCCACATCCGGCGGCACGTCCTGGTCCACCTGGAGGATGTACCTGACCAGGTCCTCGTACGGGTAGCCGTGCTCGCGCTCGACCCACCTGAAGCTGTACGGGAACGACTCGGTGGCCACCGTGGTGTAAGTCGCCGTCCGGCCGTCGTCGCTGAGCGTCAGCGGGATGGAAATCCTGGTCGGCTGTGCCGGCGCCGTGGAGGGCGCGGTGGATGTCGTCGGCTCAAGGCTGATCGACTCCGCCACGTCGCGGACCATCTCGGCGGACCTCAGCGGCACGTCGAACCGTAGCTGCCAGGTGATCTCGGTGCTCTCGGGGACCTGGAGGTTCAGGTCGTCCATCTCGCCCGTGCCCGGCTGTGTCGCCGCCTCGGCGGGGACGGTTGAGGGATGCTTGCCCATGCCTGTGAAGGCCGGGTACTTCAGAAGCACCTTGGCCTTGGCGATCCGCGGCGGCGAGATGAACCGGACCCGGTAGACGGGGCTGCGGTCGTCGCCGATCTTGACCGAGAAGAGGAAGTCCTGTGCCTGCACACCGATGGGGGAGTGGAAGGCCCCGCGCGTGTCCTTGTCGTCGAGGTCATTGGGCGGCCCGGCCTGCATCGGGTAGGTGCCCCAGGCACCGTTGGCGGGCTTGTACCGCAGCGCGCCCTCCGACGGCAGAGCGCCGGTGCATCGCGCGACGATCGTGACCGGCTCGCCGTACTTTACGTCGAACTGGCCGATTGCCCCGTCCGACGCGGCCTTGTCCGGGCGGACCAGGCCCGCCGGCTCAAGGCCCTTGCCCACGTACACCTTCACGTCCTCAACGTGCGTCCGCGTGGGGTAGGCGATCTGGCTGCCCATCAGGCGGTACAGCAGCGCGGTGAAGTAATCCGACTGTGTGAAGCTGATTACCCCGAAGAGGATGAACGCCGCGGCCGACACCGCGAAGAGCCGCTTCAGCTCGCGGTAGTTGACGATCTCGCGGAAGTTGATCGGGCGCGTCTCATCCACCGCCTGGTGGCGGAACGCCGTCAGCAGCACGGGCGATGCCTGTGAATCCGGCGGCAGCGGGCCTTCCAATTGGATGTACGAGACCAGCAGGCTCCGAAGCTCCGGGTGGCGATTCTCGACCTGGAGGGCGACCCGAACGGGATCGTACTTACGCAGCAGCCGCAGCCACCTGCGCCAGGCGATCCACCCCAGCACGACGGCGTCGATTGCCAGCAGCACCACCCGGCCGACGCGGGAGCCCGTCTCGCCGACGGCCGACGAACTGAGGAACAGCCAGTCGATCACGAAGTCCAGCAGCGCCAGCGCCACCACCCACAGCAGCAGGCTGCACAGGCCGCGGGTGTGGACGAACCGCCGCTCCTTGCGCCAGGCCTTCCGCAGCTTGGCGTGGATCTCGTGCGAGCCGAAAACCGTCGTGTCGGTCAGTGTCGTCATGTCAGAGAACTCAATATCGAATAGCCAACAGCGAATATCGAATATCGAAGTAACGACGACACAGGCGACGATCTCTCACTTCGCTATTCGATATTTCCTGTTCGA
Organism: Phycisphaerae bacterium; assembly: GCA_041946855.1. GTDB lineage: Bacteria > Planctomycetota > Phycisphaerae > SM23-33 > SM23-33 > JBHGBE01. The sequence continues at coordinate 57,005 of JBHGBE010000009.1, forward strand.
TATTCGTGATTTCCTTTCGTTCGCCGCCCAATCGCGGCGTTACAGCAAGTCATACTTCCTTCGGAAGAACCACTCCACCGCCAGCAGCGTCAGGAGGATGGCCAGTACTATCGGCAGGTCCCACAATTCCTTCTCGCGCCTGATTGTCGTCGGGATCTGCTGGCCGCCGAGCTTCTCCCGCAGCTTGGGCAGGTCGCCGATGGTGAAGTAGCCGCACTCGGGTCCTTCCCACTTCTTGAGCTTCTCGGGGTCTTCCGGCGGCGTGCGGGAGGCCTTGGCCATCGCCACCAGGAGGTCCTCCTGCATGGCCGGCTCCAGCATCTCCAGCGACGCCGGGGCGAGTGTGAAGTCAACCGTGTTGGAGATGGAAACTCGCTTGCCCTCCGCGTCGATTTCCTCCGCCTGGTCCGCCTGGGCCGCCATCAGCCTGTAACGGCCGGGCGCGAGGTCGGCTGGGGCGAAGCCCTGGAACATGCCCGGTATGCCCGCGGCCGGGTCGAGCTTGACGGGTACAGGCTGGCCCGTGGGCTGGCTCTTGTCGTTCAGAGGCTGGAGGTGGACCGTGTAGGACGGCAAATTGGCCGGGTCGTACGCCTCGTTGAGGACGTTGGCGTTGATGAGGATCCGCTCGCCGACCTGGTAGTCGGTCCTGTCGGTCTCAAGCTGGATGCGCTTGTTGGCGCCCAGGAGCCGCGAAAGCGTGAGGAACTGTATGGTCTGGCCCCAGAAGCGGGCGTGGTAGCGGTCGCCGACCTTCAGGCGGATGCGCCACAACTGGTCGGTGCCGACGAACATCGTCTTGCCCGTGCCGTACCGCTGCCAGGCGATGAGCGGGTAGGCCTCCTTGCGCCGTTCCTTGTCGGACAGTTCCGCCAGCACCGTCGCGCCGGGCTTGGCCCCGGCCAGCGACGGGATGGTGAACATCGGGCGGATGACGCTCCAGAGCTGCTGGTTGTACTCCTTTGTAGGTTCCAGCGCCATCATCGCGCTGGCGTAGCCGGCCGTCGTCAACAGGGGATAGACCTGGTCGTCGATGTTCTCGGGGGCCTCGGTCTTGATCTTGACCGGCAGCATGTTTGCCAGCGGGGTGTTGGCGTAGCTCATGGGGGCGTGCTTGGCCCCGGCGATCATGATGAGCGACGAGCCGCCGTTCTTGACGATCTCCTCCATCCGCGCAAGCTGTGCGGCCGTGAAGTAGCCGGCCGGCACGTCGCCGAGGATTATCAGGTCGAAGTGGAACGCCTTGGCCTTGTCCTCGGGGAACTCGGCCACGTACTCGTTGTCCGGCTGGGCAAGCTCCTTGTCGCCCTCGGTCATCAGGAACTTCGTGTCCAGCCGATGGTCGCGGAGCAGCACGCGGCGGAGGTAGCGGAACTCCCACCGCGGCTTGCCCTCGACGTAGAGGACCTTGATCTTGTCGTCGATAACCTTGATTGTCTTCGTCAGGCGGTTGTTGTCGGTGTTCACCTCGCCGGGCAGCGGCGCGGCGACCACGTCCAGCCGCAAGCCTTCCGAGACGCGGTCCGGCGTGAAGGTCATCTCGAAGAACTGCGGCTGGCCCGTCAGCGTGAACGTCTTCCTGGCGATCTCCTTGCCGTCGATCTGGAGCGAAAGCGTCACGGGGTGGTTCTGGTAGCCGGTCGATTGCACCTGGAAACGCACAGGCACGATGTCCCTCACGAAGACCTTGTCCTGCACCGCCAGGCCCTTGAGCCGCACATCCGGGGGGCTGGCCAGGCCCAGGCCGACGGCGTAGATAGGGATGCCACGGTCCTTCATCCGCTTGGCGACGTCCAGCGGCTCCGCGCCCTTGTTGGACGCGCCATCAGTCAGGAGGATAATTCCCGACACCGCCTGCCCGCTGTAGCGCGAGACGGCCTCGTCGATCGCGTCGCCCAGCCGCGTGGACTGGGAGAGCTTCGTCACGCCCAGGAGCGTCTCCGGCACGGTCTCGCCCTTGCCCTCGGACGGCTCAAGGCGGTCGCCGAAGCCGAAGTACCGCACCTGGTAGTCCTGTCCGAGCTGTCTGAAAAGGTCGAGCTTGGAATTGCTCAGGATGGCTTTGCCCAGCTCCAGGCGCGAGGCATTGGCGACATCCTGCCGGTCCTTCTCCGAGATGGGCATGTACGGCTGGCCGAAGCCGACCTTGCCAAGCGCGGCCGCCGCGTCCTCGATGTCCTTGGGCGTCTTGCGGGCGTCGCGGATGCCCATGCTCTCGGAGGTGTCGAAGAGCACCAGCAGCGTCCGCCGCAGCTTCACCTGCATGTCGAAGCCCAGCACCGGCTCGAAGAGCAGGCAGATGATGACCGCCAGCAGCACCGCCCGCAGCGTCCCCAGGAACAGCCGCCTCCGGACGGGCAGCGACTTCTCGCGGCGGTACATGTACAGCGCGTAGACGACGGCCGCCGCTATCAGCACCAGCGCGACCACGCCGCCCCACGGATTGCGAAGGAACCACTCGAAGAAAGTGATCGGCCCTTCCTGATCCAGTCCTATGAGTCTAGGAATCATGTCCTTTTCCAGACAAGTACAACCTTCAGCTACTCAACGGCGAAGGCAAAATGCGGAACGCAAAAGGCAAAAGGCAAATCGCCGGAGGGCCTGTATGGCATTCTGCCCTCTGCATTCTGCATTCTGCCTTCTGCTTCCTGCATTTTGCCTTTCTTTGTCTTCACGCCTTCTCCGCGAGCAGTTGTTCCCTGCGTCCTGCGGCGGTCTCGGCCGTCTCGACGCGTGCGATGCGCTTGGCGAAGTACCTGGCCAGGAACAGCTCAACCACGAGAGCCGCCAGGCCGAGCATCATCAGCCAGCGCCAAAGCTCGCGCCCTACGCGGCCCTGCGTTATCACCGAGGCGATGTCCGCGCCGTCGGCCATCACGCGCACATCCGTTCCCGCCAGCGGGACCGTCATCGCGGCCGTGTCAACGCAGCGGACCTCACCCTCGGCCGGGGCGACGTTGACGGCCGCCACAAGCGGCGGCCCGACGCCCGACTGCACCTCGTAGAACCCGGCCGCATCGACAGGATCGCTCAGTTCGGCGACCTTGCGCCCGCTGACCTCCGCAACCTTCACCGGCCTGTCGGCGGCCAGCGGGTCGCGGAAGACCACCGTGCTGAGGTTGCTCTGCCGCGGCAGTGTGACCGAAAGCTTGTCGCCCACCTTCAGCGGGGCGTCGAGCGCGGGCGTCGTCAGGTAGGTCAGCGCGTCGTTGACCAGGATCGGGCCTATCGGCTCGCGCATGAAGTTGTTCCAGTCCAGGTTGGCCGTCGAGGCGAACATCAGGACCTTGCCCTCGCCAAGCGGCTTCTCCGCCAGCAGTGGCGAGCCGTCGCGCGTGATCTTCAGGATCGGGTGGCCGTCGGGGTAGAGCTTCAGTTTGTAGTAGTCCTGGAAGAGCGTCTCGCCGAGCAGGCCGGAGGACATCCGCGCGGCGGCCTTGGACAGTGGATGCGGCGCGGCGACCTCCATCGGCCAACCGAGCGGGTTGGCCGCGTCGGCCTTGACCACTTCCGCCAGCGCCGCGGGCAGCAGCGGCGCCGTCTTGTCCGGGGCCTCCTGCGCGACCATGTACTTGTTGTAGAACTCGACGTTGACGCTGGGGCCCAGGAAGACGATCAGCCCGCCGCCGTTGCGGACGAAGTTGCACAGGCCGGGCACGTCGTCCGAGTGGATGTTCTGCACGTCGGCCATGATTATCAGGTCGAAGTCCGTCAGCCGCTGGCCGGCAAGGTCCAGCCACGAGATCGTCTTCATGATGATGGTCTCGCCGCTGATGCGCGGCACGGACGGATCGCGCCCGGACAGGACCATCTTGGGCGACAGGGCGGTCTGGAGGAAGCCGCTTGCGCTGCGGAAGAGCTGATTGGAGGGCCGGCCGTCAATAACCAGCACCTTGATGTTGTCTCGGACCGTGACGGCCGCGTAGCGGTCGTTGTCGGCGGTCAGGGCGTCTATCCCGATGTGGGCCTTCAGCCGGTACGTGCCGGCCTTGTCGAACCGGACGAACAGCGGCACCGTCTGCGATTCGCCGGGCGGCAGGTTCTCCATCACGCGGCGGTCCACGCGGGCGTCGCCGGCCATCAGGTCGACCGTCACGCCCTTGGCCGGAAGCCTGCCGAAGTTGCGGACCTCCACGTCGTAGCGGGCGATGGAGCCTTTGCGGACGGCCCCGCCGCCCACCTCAAACCGCGTGATCCCCAGGTTCTCGGAGTTGTCGCTGCCGGCGGAGACGAAGTAGACCTTGCCCCGCGACGCGATGTCGCGCAGCGCCTGCCTGGTCACGTCCGACGGGTGGCCCCAGGTGATCTCCTGCGCGTCGGAGATGATGTAGCACTCCTTGGCCCCGGCCTTCATGTCGAACATCATCGTCCTGACGCCCTTGAATCGGTCCGTCAGGCAGGCCTCCAGGTTCAGCTCCTCCGGCAGGGGGGCGAGCTTCTTGAGCACCTCGCTGACCCTCTCCTGGTCGTATGTGATCTGCCAGACGCGGGGGAAGTTGCCCATCAGCACGATCGTCACCGGGTCGCCGGGGTTGACGGTCTTGAGTATCTCGCGGGCGCGCTGCACGGCCGTGTCGAAGCGGGAGCTGACCGCGGGCTTGTGGCCCATGCTGTAGGAGCCGTCGATGGCGATGACGACGCCGGCCTGAGCGTTCTTGCCGAAGACGCCGCTGGTGATCGTCGGGCGGGCGATGGCCAGGGCCAGCAGCAGCACCGCCAGGCACCGCAGCGCAAGCAGGATGAGGTCCTCGATCTGCACCTGCCGGCTGCGGACGACCAGGGCACGGCGAAGCAGCTCCATCGCGCCCCAGTCAACCTGCCGGTGCCGGTAGCGGTTGAGCAGATGGATGATGATCGGCACCGCCACGCCCAGTGTGCCAAAGAGCAGCCATGGATTGAGAAACGCCATAGTCGCCTGTCAAACAAGGAAATATCGAATATCGAACAGGGAATATCGAATATCGAAGTGGAAGACGCGTCCATGGCAACGACCGTTCACTTCGTCATTCGTTATTGTTTGTTCGATATTCGTTATTCTCCTCGAAATACTCTGAATCCGTGCAATCCGTGTTCCACTTCCTCGCCGGCGGCCGGTCCTGTCTCACTGCGCCTGGAACACCATCGGATCCGCCAGCAGCACGCCGCACGGGAACTTCACCTTCGCGGCGAACGTAACGTCGATGAACAGGTCATCCGAGTCGGTCAGCGCGAGGTTCAGCGGCACGACGTCGCCGCCGGCCGGGACGTCCTGGTCGAAAAGCGTGCTCTGCCCGCTCCGCACCCGCACGTGAACATCGCCTGCCGAACCTTCAATGCTCTGGAGCGTGGCGATGAACTTCCGGGACGCGCCCTTAGGCAGGCGATACGAGACCGTCGCCTCCGGCCATATCTTCATGCCGCGAAGCGCCGCCAGCATCCCCGTCTGCTTGCCCGAGCCTTCGAGGAATTCGACCGTCTCGGGCTGCACGGCCTTGACCAGCAGCGGCTTGGCGTCGATCTGCGGCTTGAGGTCCGCAAGCTGCGTGACGGCCGCGTCGCGCCTCATCGCGGCGCGCACGGCCGTCAATGGAATCGCGACGTCCTTCAGCACGGCGTGGCGGAGGACGAGCTTGTCGGGCAGCGGCGCGAGCTGCCCGGTCAGCCGACTGCCGTCGAGCAGGACGACCTCGAACGTGCCCGCGAAACTCAACGCAGGGGGCGCGGAGGACGCAGAGGGGGTTTCGATTGGCCCTGTCACGCTCTGCGAGCTCTGCGTGCTCTGCGCCGAATTCCCAGTTGCTGTCTGCGTAGCCGGGCGCGTGGCCGCTCTCAGTGCCGCCGGGTCATAGACATATCGGGCCACGCCGTCGCGCTTGAGCGTCAGCATGCCCAGGGGACTGTCGATGGCAAGCTGCCGGCCGTCGAGCCAAGCCAGTTGTCCGGGGATCGGCTCGCCCTCCTCGCGGTACAGGACGCCCTTGTCGACCGCGCTCACCGCCACCTTCGGCAGGAACTGAAGCTGCGACAGACTCAGGGCGTCGAGCTCCAGCCGGCCCACCAGGAACGAGTGGACCGCCACCTTGTTCGACGCCTGGCTGAGTATCTGGCAGGCCAGCACGTCGCCGCCGGCGAACTGGACGAACTGCGTCGGGGCGAAGACGCTCTTTTTCGACTGGACCGCCAGCAGCACCACGTCCTTCCACTCGATGGTCTTCTGCGCGATGGTGATCTTGCCGCCCGCGAAGGCGATGTCGCCCGTGCTCCGCTCGCCGGCGGCCTGGACGAAGTCTCCGCGCGCGGAGGCTGTGGCCGTCGCCAGGATCAGCACTATTGTTGATAGTCTTGCCATTATCGAACAGCGTTACTTCGTTGCCTCGTTACTTCGTTAATTCGTTACCTCGTTCCTTCGTTGCCTCGTTGGTCCGTCGCTTCGTGGCGGGACGTTCGGTCACGCTCACGAAGTAACGAATCAACGAATACGAATTACGCCGTTGCCTCTACGCGTGCTTCGTCACAGTCCTCAGTCTCGAAATCAGGTATCCCGAAAGCACCGCGTCCACCGGCCTGGAAGTGTTGACCAGGACGTAGTCGACGTGGTTTCGCTCGCACGCCTCGCGAATCTGCCGGGTGAACTTGCGGACCTCCTCCAGGTACGCCGCTTGTATACGCTTGGGCTGCGTGACCAGTTCGCCGGTCAGCTCGAGGTCCTTGAACTTCCACGTCCCCGTGAAGGGGAACTCAAGCTCGTACGGGTCCATCGTGTGGAAGACGGTCACGTTGTGCCCGCGGAAGCGCAGGTGGTCGATGCCCTTGAGGAAGGCGTCCACGTTGTCGAACAGGTCGGAGAACAGCAGGACGAATCCGCGCCGCGGCAGCCGGCGGGCGAACTCGTGGAGCATCTCGGCCACGTTGGTCCGCGGCAGCGGCTCGACCTTGGCCAGCTCGTCGGCGATGGTCGCGACGATGCTCTGCGAGCTCTTTGGCTCGATGAACGTCCGCAGCTCGGCGTCGAACACGCCCAGGCCCACCGAGTCGCGCTGGCGGATGATGAGGTACGCCAGGCTGGCGGCCATGAACTTGGCGTACTCCAGCTTGGTGACGCTGCCGGAGTGGTAGTGCATCGACGAACTGGCATCCAGCAGCAGCGTGGCGTTGAAGTTGGTCTCGGCCTCGAAGAGCTTTACGTAGAACCGCTCGGTCCGGCCGTAGACGCGCCAATCGACGTGCCGCAGCGTGTCGCCGGGCACGTACTGCCTGTGCTGCGTGAACTCCGTCGAGAACCCGCGCAGAGGGCTTTTGTGCATGCCGACGCGGATGCCCTCGACCACCTCCCGGGCCACCAGGTCAAGTGATTCGAGCTTCTGGAGCGTCGCTGGGTCTAGGTACTTATGCTTTCTGCTGGGCTGGGCCATGTGATTGATAGAGCTTCTCGTCGGCGGGGATCGTCTTGAGCAGCTTGACGATGATGTCGTCGGCCGTCAGCCCTTCCGACTGGGCGGCGAAGTTGGGGATGATGCGGTGCCGCATCACCGGCAGCGTTATCGCCTGCACGTCCTCGATCGCCACGTGGTATCGCCCGCGGAGCACGGCGCGGGCCTTGCCCGCGGAGATCAGGTTCAGGCTCGCCCGCGGCCCGGCGCCGTAGGCCAGCCAGTTCTTGATGAAGTCGGGCGAGTCCTTCTCGCCCGGCCGGGTGGCGCGGACCAGCCTGGCCACGTAGTTGAAGATGTGGTCCGCCACCGGCACGCGCCGCACCAGCTTCTGTAGCGCGATGATGTCGGCCTGCGAGAGCACCTTGTCCAGGCCCGACTCGTCGCCGCCGGTGATCCGCTTCATTATCTGTATCTCCTCGTTCCAGCTCGGATAGTCCACGAGGATGTTGAACAGGAAGCGGTCTAGCTGCGCCTCCGGCAGGGGGTACGTGCCTTCCTGCTCGATGGGGTTCTGCGTGGCCAGCACGAAGAACGGCTCGTCCAGCGGGTAGTCCACGCCGCCGGTGGAGATCTTCTTCTCCTGCATCGCCTCCAGCAGGGCCGCTTGGGTCTTGGGCGGCGTGCGGTTGATCTCGTCGGCGAGGATGATGTTGGCGAAGACAGGGCCCTTGAGGAACTTGAACGCCCGCTGGTGCGTCTGGGGGTCGTCGGCGAGGATTTCCGTGCCGGTGATGTCCGAGGGCATCAGGTCGGGCGTGAACTGGATTCGCTTGAACGACAGCGACAGCGTCCTTGCCAGCGAGCTGACCAGCAGCGTCTTGGCCAGCCCCGGCACGCCCACCAGCAGGCAGTGGCCGCGGGTGAAGATGGCGATCATCATCTCGTCGATGACGCGCTCCATTCCGACGATAATCTTGTTCAGCTCGCCCACGATCCGCTGTCGGGCCAGCTTGAGGGCCTCGACGGCCTTCACGTCATCCGCGCTGACGGCGGGTTTCTGCACGGAAGGTTCAACCGGTGTTGGCATTTATGGCTCCATTCTCGCTTCGGGATTTCGCGCCTCGGCCGCGTCTGCGGCCGCAATGACGCCTTCCTACTAGAACACTGACGGCCAGGCAAGTTCCTACAACGAATGACGTAATTCCTCATTCGCTTCCGTTCCGGCGCGTCTTGGTCCTCCTAAACCTACAATTTGTTGAGGCGGGGGGACGGGCCAAAGGAGCGAGCCATGCCCGGCAAGCAGGTCAGGCTCTTCACCATGTTCGGCTTCACGGTTCGCGTCCACGCTAGCTGGCTGATAATCGCGCTGCTGGTGACCTGGACGCTGGCCGACGGTGTCTTCGCGGCCCCGTCGCTGGGCTTCTCTACGCTGGCCCGCTGGCTCATGGGCGCGGCGGGCGCAATCGGTTTGTTCGCCTCGGTGATCGTACACGAGATGTGCCACTCGCTGGTCGCACGGCGCTACGGCCTGACGATGAAAGGAATAACGCTGTTCGTCTTCGGCGGCGTGGCCGAGCTCGGCGAGGAGCCGCCCAGCGCCCGCGTCGAGTTCCTGATGGCCGTCGCGGGGCCGGCGGCCAGCGTCGCGCTGGGAGGGCTCTTCCTGGGCCTGCACCTGCTGACATCCCTGTCGCCGGCCATTGAGGCCACCACCATCGTGCTCTGGTGGCTGGGGCTGATCAACCTCGTCCTGGCGGCGTTCAACCTCATCCCAGGCTTCCCGCTGGACGGCGGGCGGGTGCTCCGCTCGGCGCTGTGGGCATGGAAGGGCGACCTCCGCTGGGCCACCAGGATCGCCGCCGAGGTCGGCGCGTTCTTCGGCCTGGCGCTGATGGGCTGGGGCGTGCTGGAGGCGCTGAACCCGTGGGGGCCGGACATCGTCGCCGGCCTGTGGTACTTCCTGATCGGCCTGTTCATCCGCTACGCGGCGCGCCAGGGCTACCAGCAGGTGCTCTCCCGCGATGTCCTGCACGGCCAGCCGGTGCGGCAGGTGATGACTCCGGGGCCGGTGGCCGTCAGTCCGTCGCTGCCGCTGGACCAGTTCGTCCAGCAGTACGTGCTGGGCTATCATCACAAGATGTTCCCGGTGGTGGAGGGCGGCGAACTTCTGGGCGTCATCGACGCTCGTGCGGCGATGGCAGTGCCGCGGGAGCAATGGCCGCTGCTGACCGTGGGCCGCCTCGCCCAGCCGTGTACGCCGGCCAACACCATTGGTGCCGACGAAGACGCCCTGGCCGCGATGAACCTGATGACCAAGACGGGCAACGGCCGGCTCCTTGTCGCCGAGGGGCCGCGCGACCTGCCCGGCGCGCGGCAACTGGCGGGGATAGTCACGCTCAAGGACCTGGTGAAGTTCATCGCCCTGAAGATGGAGCTTGACGGCCGGCAACACCCAGCCGGGACTCACCTGCCGCATCCGCGGTGAAGGCCCGTTCCGGAACGGCCCTGCCAGGGGCACCGGCGGGAGCCCGTTCCTCCCGGTCACCCTCCAGCCCCAGCGAATCAGCGAATTGCCTTGACCGCCGGCCGCATTGTGGTATGATCCTGTTTGCGTGTAGGTTGCGCAAGTCATGCTAACCAAGCCGGCTGAGGCGCCTGTAAGTCGCACGCTGTCTACGTTCGCATCTGTGGCAGGACAATCCAGAGCATCGTGGCGTCGCCCGCACGTGCGTAGAGCCATGGGCGGCACCTCTGGTGTCGCGCATTTTTTGCTTCGGAGGAAGGACGAATGAACGCGACAAGGTTGCGAACGCTATTGGCCGGAGTTCTGTTGCTGCTCGCGGGCGCCAGCCAGGCCCCCGCGGCCAACATATACTGGCAGCTTGCGGGAGAGGGCGACTGGTCGGTCGGCCTCAACTGGTCCACAACTACTGGCCCCACAAGTGCCGACAGCGCCTACGTGAACAACCTCGGCACCGTGGATGTGACGCAGCCGGGCGCGGTGTGCAACTACCTGTACCTGGACGCCGGCGGCGTCATCCTGAGCGGCTCCGGCCAGTTGACCGCCGGCTACGCCAGGATCGCCAACTCCGGCACCTCCAACGCCACGTTCGCGCAGAGCGGCGGGAGCTTTGCCACCACCAACGACTTGATCGTCGCTGCCAACAGCGGGGCCATTGGGGCCTACTCGTTAAGCGCGGGGCAGTTGACCGCCAAGTCTGAGTCTGTCGGCAGCTCCGGGATGGGCACGCTGACCCAGACCGGCGGCATCAACACGGTGACCAGCACCTTGACCCTTGGCGCCAACGCTACCGGGAACGGGACCTACCAGTTGAGCGGGACCGCGCAGTTGACGGCCCTGTCCGTAGTGATCTCGCCCAAGGGCGCGGGCACTTTCGCCCAGACAGGCGGGACCGCCACCGCCGGCCTGGTGACGGTGGGCACCACCGGGCAATACCAGCTAGGCGGCGGGACACTCCAAGTCTCATCGGGCCTCGCTCTGCCCGGCGGCACGCTGGACTTCATGTCAGGCCCAGGCGCCCTGTCCGCCAGTAACGCGATAGTGGACTTCTCAAATGGAACCATCCAGAACGCCGGGGCGGCTACGCTGACCATCGGGCCCAATTCGCTGCTCCTGCTGAAGCCGTCGCAGACGACGACCTCTTTTGGCGCGCTCAACAATTCAGGCATGGTCCACACGGTAGGGGCCACGCTGACGGTGCTGACGGGCCAGGGATTCAGTGGGATTGGTACCATCACCGACTTCGTGGATGTGCAGGGCGGCCTGATCCAGACAGGGACACTCATGAACCTGACAGGCGGGCTGTTTGTGTCAGGCACGGGCAAGGTTGACCTGGGTGGCGTGGGGGGAGGCGGCCAGTTGATCAGCGAGAGCAGTCTCTCGGGCATCGCGGATTCCGGATCTCTTATTGTCACCAATGAATACGTCGGTTACAGGAACAGCGACAAGGCGATCTTCACGCAGACGGGCGGGACAAACCATTCTCAGAACTTCTGGGTCGGCTACACGCAGAACTTCATGGCCGGTGTTGCCGGCAGCGGCACTTACCGTAACAGCGGCGGCACCCACCTGGTCGACGGCACGTTCATGCTTGCGAACATGGGCGATTTCATGGGCGGGGTGGCGTGCAGGGGAGGATACGAACTGAGCGGCGCGGGGACGCTGACAGTAAGCGGCACTGAGATCGTCGGGTGGGCCGGATACGGCACGTTCATCCAGACGGGCGGGTCGGATACCGCCAAGGTGCTGGTTATAGGAGGCGGCGCCACCGGTGCCGGAACGTTCCAGTTGAGCGATGGCGCCTTGACGGTGGACCAGGACGAAATCGTCGGCAGCCTCGGCGGGACGCCTTCGAGGCCCAAAGCGGCCGACTCCTTCACGCAGACCGGCGGGACCCATATTATCGGCGGCAATCTCTACATAGGCTACCAGGCAGGTCAGCAGGGCGCCTCCGGCAACTTCACGTTGAGCGGCTCGGGACAGTTGACGGTCAACCATGATGAGTACCTCGCCTACGCCAGCACCCGAACCAGCACGTTCACCCAGACGGGCGGCACTCACACGGTCGGCGGCGAGCTCACGCTTGGCTACACCGCGAGCTCCAACGGCGTATACCAGTTGAACGGGCCGGGGCAGTTGACGGCCGGGACCCTCAATATAGGGTATCTGGGCACGGGCGATTTCAGCATTGGCGATCCGGCCGCCAGCGTCACCGTCACGAACGTGCTCAGCTTCGGGCGCTACGGCGTCTTCACGGCCGCAAGCGGCAGCGCCATCCATATCTCCGGCACGGCGATGAAGAACCTGAGCCTGTCCTCAACAAGTCTGTCGGGACTGGGCTACCTGAACCTGATCGTCGAGGGCGGGCCGTCGATGACGACGAGCATAGAGGCGGCCGGGAAGGACCAGGGCGCTGTCGCGGCCGGGTGGACCGATAACTTCGTCCTTGGCACGCTGACCCTCGGCGGCGCGGCCGCGGGGCGCATACGGCTTGTCGACAACACCATAAACCAGGTCGGGCCCGGCCCCGGCGCGCCGGAGGCGCTCTACGTCAACAACCTGGTGATGAACGCCGGCGCGGCCGTCGACCTCAACGGCCTGAACCTGTACTATATGAAGGGCGGCGAAGCCAAGCAGCTCTTCCCCGGCGATGCCAACCTCGACGGCATAGTTGACATGACGGACTACATCACGTGGTTCAACAACTTCGGCTCGACGGCCGGCATCGGCTGGACCAGCGCCGACTTCAACGGCGACAACCTCGTGGACATGACGGACTACATAACCTGGTTCACCTACTTCGGCCAGGGCGGTTCCACCGGAGTGCCTGAACCAGGCACTCTTGCCCTGGTCGCGCTTGGCGGGGCGGCTATGATTGGCCCAAGACGCGGGAGGCGCGGATGAGAAAGGGATTCACATGCCGGCCATGACCGCCAGATCGCGCGCGGCATTCACGCTCATCGAGCTGCTGGTCGTCATCGCCATCATCGCCCTGCTGGTGGCGATCCTGGTGCCGTCGCTCCAGGCGGCCCGCGACCTGGCCAAGCGGATGCCCTGCGCGGCCAACCTGAGGTCCATGGGGCTGGGGGTGCAGACGTACACCCAGGAAAGCCAGGAAGTGCTTCCGCCCAGGGATTTCTTCGGCGGCGCCAGCGTAATGAGCGCCTCCATGCTGCTCTGGGGCGACAAGATAGTTCAGTATTTCGACCAGTCGGCCCGTCCTCCCAAGGCAGGCGAGAGGGGCGACCTCGCCTCCTCGGTCGGTTGCCAGCCGGCCAGCGGGAACTACAGCGTCTCGCTGGGATGCAACCCCAACGTCAAGTACTCCCGCTCCATGCAGTGCGTGGCCCAGAAGAACGCCAATGCCTATCACTACGGCTGGGTCTACTCGACGTGGAACGGCAAGTGTACGGGCTGGCGGATTACCTCACCCGCCCTGCCTCCCAAGAAGCTCTCTGATTTCCGCCCGATGGACTACTGCGTGATCGTGGAGCCTTCCTGCCAGTTTACCGTGCCTCAATATGGCGCGTTGTTCGGCGACTTCCCCGCCTTCTGTGCCGAGCAGGACAGATACGTCAACTTCGTCATCGCCAACGCGCCTCACCGCAAGACATTCAACGGCCTTATGCTCGACGGGCATGTGACCAACTTCACAACCGACTTCCTGGGCAAGTGGTACGCCACGTCCATAGCGAACAACTGCGCCCAGTACCCGTTCAATGTTCCGCAGTAGCCTTAACGCCGCCAGGAAGGGCAAGCACGTGATGAAGGCTGCCACGGCGGCGACGGCCATCCTGGCGGCCCTCTGGCTTGTCCTTGCCGGGTGCAGGGACGAGCCCCCGAACCCACCCCCCGCGCAACCGGCCGTGGAGCTGCCCGGCATCGACGTGGACCTGGGCGGCAGCGTGACTATGAAGCTGCTCCTGGTCCCCGCGGGCGAGTTTATGATGGGCTATCCCAACGGTGATCCCGAGCGCCCTCGCGACGAAGGCCCCCAGCGGAGGGTCGTCATCGCCCAGCCGTTCTACATGAGCGCGTGTGAGGTGACGCAGGAGCAGTACGAGCGAGTGACGGGCGTCAACCCCAGCAGGTTCAAAGGGCCGAAGAACCCTGTCGAGACGGTGAACTGGGACGACGCCGTCGAGTTCTGCCGCAAGTTCTCCCGGAAGACGGGCATGACGGCCCGGATCCCAACCGAGGCCCAGTGGGAGTACGCCTGCCGGGCGGGCAGCGCGACGCGCTTCTGCTACGGCGACGACCGGGAGAACCTGCATTTCGGCGACTACGCCTGGTACGGCCCCAACAGCGGCGGCAGCACACACCCCGTCGCTCAGAAGAAGCCCAACGCGTGGGGCTTCTATGACATGCACGGCAACGTGTTGGAATGGTGCGACCAGGGCGAGCAGGCCGCCACCGGCCCTGCCTCATTGTTCCGCCCGATCCGCGGCGGGGGTTGGATGGTAGGGGCCTGGCTGTGCGCATCCGCCCGCCGCGCGGGCGATCCCCGCACCACCAGCGCCGACCATCTCGGGATTCGCCTGGTCGTCGACGCGCCGGCCGCGAGCCGGCCGGCATCCCACCCGGCCGGCGCGAATGCCTCCATTGCGCCGGGTAGCTAGACACTTGGCGCGCCCCACGCCCGCGGCTACCATCATGCCGCCAGACTTGTCCGGCGGGAGAAGGGCATGATTTCTCGCGTACACAGCAGCATCCTTCAGGGCATCGACGCCATCGCCTGCGAGATCGAGGTCGACGTCTGCGGCGGCTCGGAGATCGAGTTCAAGCTGGTCGGGCTGGCGGCCGAGGCCGTCCGCGAGTCCATCTCCCGCATCCAGTCCGCGCTGCGGAACAGCGGCTATCGCTGGCCAGGGCCAAAGGTCGTCATCAACCTCGCCCCGGCGGATGTCAAGAAGGAGTCGGCGGCGTTCGACCTGCCCATCGCGCTGGCGGCCGCGGCGGCGGGGGGCATCCTGCCGCAGGACCGCCTGGGCGATTATCTCCTCATGGGCGAGCTTGCCCTCGACGGCCGGGTCCGCCCCATCAAGGGCGCGCTGGCCACGGCGATGCTCGCCGCGTCGCAGGGGCGGAAGGGCGTCATCCTGCCGGCAGACAACGCGGCCGAGGCGGCAGTAGTCGATTCCGTGGACGTCATCCCCGTCGGCTCGCTGGCGGAGGCGGTTGGCTTCCTGACCGACCAGTTGCCCATCGAGCCGGCCGTCGTGGACCTGGAGCAGGTCTTCGCCGTCTCGTCGAAGTACGACGTCGACTTCGCCGATGTCCGCGGGCAGGAGACCGCCAAGCGTGCGCTGACCATCGCGGCCGCCGGGCACCACAATGTCCTGATGATCGGCCCGCCGGGTACGGGCAAGACGATGCTCGCCAAGCGAATCCCCACAATCCTCCCGCCTTTGACCATCGAGGAGTCGCTCCAGACCACGCGGATTTACTCATCGCGCGGCCTATTGTCGCCGGGCCAGTCGCTGCTGGCCGTGAGGCCGGTCCGCACGCCGCACCACTCATCCAGCTCCGCGGCGCTCGTGGGCGGGGGCGTCATCCCACAGCCGGGCGAAGTGTCGCTGGCGCATCACGGCGTGCTGTTCCTGGATGAGTTCCCGGAGTTCGCCCGCACCACGCTGGAGATGATCCGCCAGCCGCTGGAGGATGGCTGCGTCACCATCCCGCGCGTCCACTCGACGATGAAGTTCCCGGCGCAGATCATGCTTGTGGCGGCGATGAACCCGTGCCCCTGCGGATACTTCATGTCCAAGGACCGGCAGTGCAAGTGTACGCCGTTCATGATCGAGCGGTACATGGCCCGCATCTCCGGGCCGCTGATCGACCGGATCGACATCCACATCGAGGTCCCGCCCGTCCCGTGGCGGCAGCTCCGCTCGGAGTCCGACGGCCTGTCGTCGGCCCAGATGCGCGAGATGGTCATCAAGGCGCGGGAGATTCAGCGCACACGGTTCTTTCAATCGTCAATCGACTCGCCACGAGCGGGTCAATCGCAGGCCGAATCCGAAAAGACCGCCCACGACGGCGACGGCCACGCGCGCGCCAGCCACCACGGCTCGACCACGACCAACGCCTCCATGTCCTCTCGCCAGGTCCGGCAGGTTTGCAAGCTGGACTCCAACGGCGAGACGATCCTCAAGCAGGCGATGACCGAGCTTGGCCTGTCCGCCCGCGCACACGACAAGGTCCTCCGCACGGCCCGCACCATCGCCGACCTGGAGGGCGAGGCCGATATCCAGGCCCACCACATCGCCGAGGCCGTGCAGTATCGCAGGCTGGATAGGAAGCTGTAGAGATTGGCGATTGACTTGCCCCGTTTGGGCGATTTTCAGTTGACGATTGAGCAGCGGCGATAGCAGCGGAGGAACCAGAGGAACCGAGGTAAGACAGACATGGGTGCGGCGATATTCGACAAGTTCGTCAACCACGATCAGGCGGAACTGCTGGACTCGTGTTCCGCAATCGCCGAATTCGTGCGAACTCCGACTGGCGCTGGAGAGCGAGTGGGGCAGCCGGATGAATAGAGCCCTGAACTTCGTGGCGATCCTCGATGGCACGCTCAACCGCGTCGTTGCGGTTGGGCGTGCAGCCGCATCCGAAACTGGCGTCTACGCATCTACGCCGACCTCCTTTCGCAATCTTCCGCGCCCCGTATAATGGCAGCCGTTGCGTCTTGACCGGAGCACGGATAATGGCAGACATCGTCAAGAAGATGGCATCCGGCTTCCTGGGCCTCATGGTAGCGGCGTTTGTGCTTGGCGGCTGCGGCGAGATGAACACGGGCGGGCCGCTGAAGGCCCCGAACATGTCGGGGCCGAAGTACGGCCTGTTTGAGGTCGTGCTGAAGAGCGAAGTGAAGCTGGACAATCCGTTCACGGACGCCCAGGCCGAGGCGGTCTTCACCTCGCCGTCGGGCAAGGACGTGGCGGCGGAGGGCTTCTACTTCGGCCAGGATGAAATGGGGGTCAAGCAGTGGCGCGTGCGGTTCGTGCCGCGCGAGCACGGCCGGTGGCGCTACGCCGCCACGCTCAAGGCTAGCGGAAACGTAGTCACGAATGAGCGCGGCCAGTTCGACTGCCAGGGAACGCAAGGCCACGGGTTCCTGCGCCTCTCCGCCCGCAACCCGTATCGCATGGAATACGACGATGGAACTCCCTTCTACCCGATTGGGATTCAGACGTGCAGTTTCCTCCAGCCCGATTTCGACGGCCCCGGCCCCGACGGCAAGCGGCGCAGCACGACGGCCGAGGAATGGGGCAAGGAGTTTGAGGGCGCGGTCAACCTGGTCCGCACGCAGATGGGCCAGGGGACCACTGCCGGCTGTGCGCTGCCACTGATTGCGGCGGGGGACAAGAAGGCCGGCGTGCCGCCCGGGCCCACCGACCGCTACGACCTCAACCTGGCACTCCGGATCGACGAGGCATTCAAGGTCTACCGCGAGCGCGGCATGTCGCAGATCCTGATCCTCTTCCAGGACATGAGCCTGTGGGGCGATGGGCAGAGCGCGTTTGGCTCCGGCCGCGACGTGGTCAATTACAAGAGCAAGGCCGCGGCCAACCTGCCGGCGCAAGAGAGGTACATCCGTTACATCGTGGCGCGGTTCGGGTGCTTCGTGGACATCTGGGAGCTGTTCAACGAGGACAGCTTCGCCCCCGACGACTACCTGGCGCACCTGGCGGCCGTCATCCGCAAGGCCGACCCATACGGCCACCTCATCACGACCAACTACGCCCGGCCGTCGGCTGCGTGGAGCGACATCATCACCTGGCACGAGTACATGGGCATGCCCGCCAACGACGTGGACCCGTACCTCAGCCAGCAGATCGGCCTGTACAAGTCCTACGGCAAGGTCGTGCAGAACACCGAGTTCGGCAACCAGGGCGGCCTTTCCAACGTTGACCCGATCAAGTGGCGCGTGGCCGTCTGGACCGCGTTCACGAACGAGAGCGGGGTGCTGTTCTGGGGCATGTCCGGCCGCAAGGTCCAGCCGAGCACGGCGCCCGCCCGCGGCAACGCCAACGCCTACATCGGCCCCGACTCGCGTCAGCATTTCCGCGTGCTGGCGGACTTCACGCGGGACATGCCCGTGGACATGAAGCCGGCGCCAATCGGCTACACGCGCCACAAGGACATCCGCGCGTACGCGCTGGGCAACGGCCTGGTGACGGCCGTCTACGTGCATCACTTCGCCGACTACCAGAAGGAATACAAGCACCCCGACAAGCTGATGGTCCAGACCGGGCCGGGCAGGTTCAAGGCCCGCTGGATCAACCCCGCCGACGGCAAGGAAGTGGCCGTCGATGAGTTCGACACGCCGCAGCAGTACTCGCTGCTGGCCGTGCCGCCGGTTAAGATCGACCTGGCCTGCCGGATCGACCGGACAGGCCTGATCGAACTTGGCGCGAACAAATAGGGACGCACCCTATTTTTCCCCGATGTGGCCAATAAATAGGGTGCGTCCCTATTTATCGGTTCGCTTATAATGCCCGCCCTATTTGAAGGAGAGGCAAGTGCGCGGAAAGAACGAGGCGATCGGCGGCGGCGGAATCCACCATGTGGCGATGAAGGCCCGCGATTTCGACGCGAGCGTGAGGTTCTACACACAGGCCCTGGGCTTCAAGAAGCTCATTAGCTGGGGCGAAGGGGACAAGCGGGCCGTCATGCTCGATTCGGGGGATGGAAGCTGCCTGGAGCTGTTCGCCGGCGGCACGGGCCAGGCGGGCGAAGGAACGTACAGCCACCTTGCGTATCGCAGCGACAACTGCGACGCGGCCATCGAACGCGCCCGCGCGGCCGGCGCGAAGGTCACGATGGAGCCAAAGAGCCTCGTCATCCCCTCCGACCCGCCGACGCCGGTCCGCATCGGCTTCTGCACCGGCCCCGACGGCGAGGTGATCGAGTTCTTCCAGAACGAGTAGCCTACAGGTACTTCCCGAAGAACTCGACCGACTTGTTCGCGCCCCAGCGGTGGCCGCCCTCGAAGAGGTCCAGCCAGAGCTTCTCCCGCGCGCCGGCGGCCGCGTATATCTTCTCGACCTCGCGGAAGCACGTCATCGCGGTATCGAGGGCGAAGCAGTCGTCATAAGTCCCGATCTCCACCAGCAGGGGCTTGGGGGCGGACAGGCCCTGGAGGTCCGGCACGTCGCACAGGGCGTACAAGCCGGGCGTGACCTGGCTGCCGCAGAAGTTCGTGTCCCTCATGCCGAAGGCCGCGAACATGTCGCTGTAGCACATGATGTCGGCCGCCTTGATCCGCGGCTCGGCCAGGCTCATCCACGTGGTCATCGTGCCGCCGAACGACAGGCCCATCACGCCGATGCGGCCGGGGTCCACGAAGCTCTGCGAGCACAGGTAGTCGATCGCGCACATCCCGTCGTGGATGTCCATGCCCAGGACCGTCATGCCCATGATCGTCGCGCGGAGGTAGTGGAGGTTGCAGATGTCGCGGCCCCACGTGATGTCGTTGAAGTTAGGCTTGCGGCGGTCGTCGCGCTCGCCGAAGCCGCGCCAGTCGATGCCGATGACCGCGTAGCCGGCCTTGGCCATCTGCCGGCCGTAGTCGTAGTTGTGCGATTCGATGTCCTGCTTTGCGTTGGGCTCGTTGGAGCCCATGACAGGCTCCTTTCCGAACCGGCCGTGGCCGTGGCAGGCCAGGATGCCGGGCAGCCTGCCCTCAGCGCCCGCCGGACGCAGCACGTACGCGACGGCCGACAAGCCATCCTCCACGTCGAAGATCACCCGCTGCTTGACCAGCCCCTCCTCCTCCCACTGGGCCTGGACCTCCGGCCGGAGCGGGACCTTGCTGGGCATCCTGCCAAGCGTGGCGATGACGGCCGGATGGAGGGCCTTGCGCCACCGCTGCCAGTCGGCCCTGGTCTTGCCCTTGAAGCGGAACTGCGGCGTGTGCCTGGCGGCCATGCGGCGGAAATAGGCGTTGACGGACAGGTTTCTTGAAACAGCCATCGTGACTCCTTGACCGCTGGGTTGTGGAACGGCCAGAGGATAGGCGGGCAGGGGAGGCTTTTCAAGCGCAGTTCCGCTCTTGCGTCGGCGTCATTCCGTGCCGACAATGACGCCAGGCGCGAGCCAAAGACCTCATGCGCCGGATGGGAGCACTGCCATGAAACGAGCGTTCGTACTTGTCTCCCTGTCGCTGTCCGCCTGGTGGATCGCTGCGTCTGTTGTGCCGGGCGAAATGCGTGAGGCGTCGGCCCAGCAGGCACAGACCGCCCCGGCCGGCAGCCGGCCAACGCAGGACAAGCCCGAGGGCTTCGGCGCATCGGCCAAGGGCGGCGAAGGCGGCAAGGTCATCACGGTAACAAGCCTGGCCGACAGCGGACCGTGCACGCTCCGCGAGGCGATCGCGCAGAAGGGCCCGCGCATCATCCAGTTTGGCGTCGAGGGCGACATCGAGCTTAAGTCGCGCCTGGCCTGCACCGAGGGGCGCATCACCATCGACGGCTCGACCGCGCCCGGCAAGGGCATCACGCTGGTCAACCACGGCCTGCGGTTCCTGAACTGCGAGGACATCGTCGTAAGGCACCTGCGCGTTCGCGTGACGACCGGCGGCGCGTCGGGCGACGGCATTCTGTTCTGGGGCAAGGACGGGAAGAAGGCGGGCACGGCGCTGGTGGACCATTGCTCGTTCATGGGCGCCACGGATGAGATCGTCAACACCTGGGGACAGGTCCAGGACGTGACCTTCCAGTGGTGCATCATCGCCGAAGGCAAGCCCCCTCACAACAAGGCATGGCTGTCGGGCGTGGGGTCCGACCGGATCACGATCCACCACTGCCTCCTGGCGGGCTGCGAGGACCGCAACCCCAAGCTGGAGGGCGGCCTGTACGATTTCGCGAACAACGTCGTCTGCGGCTGGGGCAACAACAACGCCACCAAGGTCCGCCTGGGGGCTGGGGTCAACATCGTGGGCAACACGTACATCCCCGGCAAGGCATCGGCGCCGCAAAAGGGCTGCGTGTTCATTGAGGACCCGCCAAAGGAGGCGAAGCTCTACGTCTCGGGCAACATCTCACCACTGACGCCGGCCAGCGGCGGTCCGGAGGATCAGTGGACGATCGTCACCCTCAACGAGAAGGTTGACGGCAAGTGGGTCGAGAGGCGGCCGGCCCCCGACGTCCATCGCGCCGGCAAGCCATTTGACGCGCCATCCGTCACGACACAGCCTGCCGCCCGGGCCTGCCAACTCGTGCTCGACCGGGCCGGCGCTGCCGTCCGTGATGAAGCCGACCTGCGCGTCATCAAGGGTGTCCGCGACCGCCTGATAGCGGCTACGTCGCGCCCGGCAAGGAACTGAGCGCACGCGCCGTGATATACTACTTCTTCGGCGCCGGGCTTTGCTTTGCGCTCATGGCCGTCACACGGATGCGGATGATGCCGGTTCCGGCGATGGCCTTGGCGTCCAGTTTCGACATCAGCGGCGCCGGGTCAGGCTCAAGCTGCTGAATCATCAGCTCCAGCGCCTGCTTCTTTGTGTCGGCGTCCTCCACCATCTCGGCAACGCCCTCGAACATGACCGTCCGGTACGCGTGCGAGCACTTGCCGACGAGGTAGCCGCGGTCCTCCAGCACCTGCCCCCACACGTTGGGGTTGGCCCGAAGGATGTCGATCTTCTTTCCCTCGAGGGCGCAGTGGAAGTAGAAGCAGTCTTCCGCCTCGGAGAAGCCATAGTCCATCGTGACCAGGTACGGCCGGCCGTCCAGGCACATCGCGAGCGTCAGTATCTTCTGGCCGCGGATGATCGCCAGCATCGTCGCGAGGTCGGTGATCTCCTTCTCCATTCGGCGGGGATGGTAACGGCCTTTGTCTG
The DNA here is from genome assembly GCA_041946855.1 of Phycisphaerae bacterium. Classification (GTDB taxonomy): domain Bacteria; phylum Planctomycetota; class Phycisphaerae; order SM23-33; family SM23-33; genus JBHGBE01. The sequence continues at coordinate 78,720 of JBHGBE010000009.1, forward strand.
AAGCGTCTGCCATGTTGTCCTCTGCTCCGGTCCTGCCTTCATACGCGAATTGGGACACCGATTCAACGGATTGGAAGGATTTCGGCGGCAGTTGGCCGGCGGCGGATCGCCACTGATAAATAGGGACGCACCCTATTTTTCCCGGTTCTTTACGGAAAATAGGGTGCGTCCCTATTTATCTTACTGTGCGGGCTCGGTCGCGGGCAGGCCCTTGGCCTTCTGGATGGCCCGCCAGGTGGCCCACTGGATTCCGCGTGAGCTGAACGTCGCGCCCGTCGCGGCATCGACGTTGGCCCGCTGCTGCTCGACGATATCCTTGGTGATGGCCTTCGCGCGGCCCATGAATGGGGCGTCGTCATTGTGCTTGGTGACCTCGACGGCCGTGATCTGCCCGTTTTTGACCGTCACGGAGACTTCCACGTCGCCGCGGAAGCCCCGGCCGCTGCCCGTCCACACGCCGTCCTTCATGGCTGGGGCGGATGTCGGGGTCGGTGCCGCCGGAGTCGGCGCGGTTGCGGGAGGCGCCGGTGTTGGCACCGAGGCGAGCGTCTTTGCAGATGCGGGCGCCGCATGTTGCGCCGACGGGTCAGTCGGCGGCTGCCTCGTCGCCTCGCACGCCAGGGACGCACCCATCGCCGCGACGACGCACAGACACACCCGTGATCTGGTCATGTGTGCCTTCCTTGATCGTTGCCGGATGGCCGGCGAAGCCTGTCGCCCCGATTGTCAGTTGACGGGCGCGAATTGACAATCGAAAATCGGCCCGTCGAGCGATATGGGTGCATGGCCCGATTGTGGCACGGGCCAGAGGCCCACGCCACACTCGGTCGATGCAGCCGCCCCACTTTGTATGATGGACTCTTGTTGAGTGAAGGATAGGACATGAGTCGGCGGGCGCGATTTCTTGTCAGCGTCTTGTTTGTCGGGATTGCCGCATCGTTTGCGCAAGCCGCCGACTGGCCCCAGTTCATGCGCGTGCCGGAGCACACCGGCGACGCGGCCGATGAGGTCCTCAAGCCGCCGCTGAAGCTGGCGACGCTGGTGGGACTGGACGACGCCGTCCAGGCGTCGCCCGCGGCCGTCGGCGGGCGCGTCTATGTCGTGGACCAGATGGGCACGGCCTACTCGATCGACCCCAAGGCTGGCGCCATCATCTGGAAGCGCAACGCGCCAGCAACCGCGACGCAGCCGGCCATGGGCGGCAACACATCCTCGCCCTGTGTGGCCAAGGGGCGCGTGTGCTACGGCACGACGGCCGGCGTAGTCCACATACTCGACGCCCGCGACGGCAAGGTCATCGCCTCCACCGATGTCGGCTCGCCCATCACCGGCTCGCTGACATTCGCCAACGATTCGCTCTACTTCCAAAGCGTCGGCGCGAAGGTGTTCCGCATGGACCTCGATGGCAAGGTCATCTGGGAGTACGACCACTACAAGTCGTTCAAGACCGACGATGAACGGTTCAAGGCCCGCGGCAACGCGACGGACCTGGCCACAAACCTGCCCATGTACGGCGGCGGCGAAGTGGCCGTCAGCGGCAAGCGGCTGCTTGTGAACATGGGCTGGGACATGTTCTGCCTGGAGGACGCCGGCCCATCCGCGCGGCTGGCCTGGTGCAATCGGCTGCCGCTGTGGGACTGTAGCCGCGGCTCGGGCTCGACGTGGATGGGCATCTGCGCCGGTGCGGCGGTCAGCGGCCAGTGGGTCTACGCCGGCTACCCCGGCTGCGAGCTGGTGGGGGACATCCTGCGGCTGAAGCTGGAGGACGGGTTCTGCAACGCCGCCAAGGACCCGGTCCGGTACGTCTGGAACCGCGGCTGGCGGCAGCACTGGGCGGTGTTCTCGACGGTGGCGGTGCGCGGAGAGACGGCCTTCGCCCAGAGCCACCACGAGGGCGTCGCGGCCCACCAGTTCGGCAACAAGACGCTGTGGTGGGGCTATCCCCATCCGCAGACGGATGAGTTTCCATCCTCAACGCCTGGCATCGCCGGGGCGACGCTCACCAAGGACTACTGCATCGCGGCGACGGTCAAGGGCGAGCTTTACGCCATCGCAATCGACAGCACGGGCACATGGCCGGACTTCAAGCCCGCGCCGTTCAGGTTCGAGACGCCCTCGAAGAAGATCATCGCCTCGTGCCCGATCATCGCGGATGGCTGCGTCTACTTCGGCTCCGACGATGGACATCTCTACGGCCTGTCCGCGGAGGGCAACATTGAAGCCAAGGCCGACAAGGGAGATCTCCACAAACCGCTCAGCAAGGTCAAGAGCCCCACGGGCAAGGTCTACGGCCAGACCGGCCCGTATGGGACTCAGGCCAACACGGATTTCGTCGATGATGCGAACCTGAGAGGTCCGATGCGCCTTCGGTGGGCGATCCGCACAGGCGCGATGCTCCGGGCGCCCATGTGCGCCAGCGAACAAGACATATTCTTCCTTGGCATGGAGGGCGAGGTCGGGGCCGTCGAGCAGGAGACCGGCCGCATCCGCTGGAGGCGGCGGCTGATGCTCACAAGCTCGAACCTCTCGCTGGCCATCACCGTCAGCGGCCTGCACGTTCGGGACCTGGGCGCCGGCAAGATCACGTGGAGCAGCCTTGGCTTCGCGCCGAGGGCCTGCGCTCTGCCGGCCGTCGCCAGCGGACGCGTATTTGTCCACCCGCAGAACGGGATGCTCTATTGCTTCGAACCGATCGGCGGCAAGTCCGGTACGGAATGACTGGGATCGAGAACGTACTTTGCCTGGCCGCAACCAGCGATCCGGCCGATAGAAATGAATGGCGGCTTGGCCTTCCGGCCGGCCGTCTGCTAGAATTGCAGTGTAGGACAGTGGCCGCTGAGTCCACCGGAAGCGGGGCGGCCGGCGCTGTGCCTCAAGGAGATAAAGATGCTCTTCAGCAACAGCATCATTGGGATGTTAGCGTGGATCAGCACGTGGCACATCGTGGCCCTCCTGGTCATTGTCCTGCTGCTCTTCGGCGGGCGCAAGCTGCCCGAGCTGGCCAGGGGCCTCGCGCGCGGCATGCGGATTTTCCGCGACGAGCTGCACGGGATACAGAAGGACCTGGAGGAGCCCCCTCCGCCTCCCAGGGACAACGCTTCACAGAAGACCTCCGAACCTGGCACGCCGACATCCGTGGAGAAGAAGTAGGTTCCGGGCGCAATTTGAGCATTGAGCATTGACTATTGAATATTCAATAAGCAACGCTCAATGCTCAATCCGCAAGTTGACTCTCACGGCGTTGGGGCGGGCTCAGTAGTAGGGGGCTTTGGGGCGCCCATGAGGGCAAGCCGCTCGCGTGCCCAGTTTGACCATTGCGGGCGAGGATCGCGCGTTACTACCTCCCCAAGCAGCTCGCGCGTGCGGTCGTCGTTGCGGTTCATGCGGACGTACACGCGGGCCAGGTTCGCGGTGACCTCAACGGAAGCGGGGTCCAGCGCCAGGGCCTCCTCGTAGGCCTTGGCGGCCTTGGCGAAATCGCCCGTGTCCTCTCGCACCATGCCGAGGTTGTAGCGCGGCTCGGCCTTGCGCGGCATGATCGCGGCCGCCCGGTCGAACTCCCTGGCGGCGTCGTAGTAGTTCTTCTGCTTGTAGTAGAGGATGCCCAGCGAGTTGTGCGCCGGCCCGAAGAGCGGGTCGGCGGCCAGCGCGGCCGTTATCTCCTTGTCGGCGCCCGCCAAGTCCCCGCGGCCGAGCAACTCGATGGCCACCTCGTTGTGCGCGGCGGCGGCGGCCGTGTCGCGGTTGACGTCCTTGGCCACGATGACGTTCTCTGGGCCGTTGGGCGGGCATCCGCAGCAGGCAAGCAGCATCCCCGCCAGGAGCGTGTACCAGACCAGGCGTTTCGAGTTGGTCCTCAATGCCTACCTTCCGATTTGCGGAGGGTCGTATATCAGGTACGTCAGGACAAGCTCGGCGGTCCATCGGCCGTCCGCGCCGGCCTCGCGCGGGATGCCCAGGCGCATCGAATCGACGTTCAAGCCGGCCTGCGGCCCGGAGATCGCCAGCGCGAAGGCCACCAGCTCCTTCAGGCTCACCGCCTGGAGCTGCACCTGCGTGGGCTTCTCCTTGTAAACCGTCTCGCCCACGCGGCGCGGGGCCTCGGGCGAAATCCGCCGCAGGCTTCCGGGAGCGATGCCGGCCGTCCTGGCGGCCTGCTCGATGAGGCTCGTCGTCTCGGTGGCCAACCGCTCGCGGTCCGCGGCCATCGCCGGCATCCGCGAGGCCAGCTCTATCTGGCCCATCATCCGCCGGCCGTCGGCCAGGTCGCGCTGCGCGGCGGCGGCTGCCTCGCGCCGGCCAGACATATACTGGTAACTCCACACCGCTGTCAACAGCAGCGTGACTCCAAGGGCCGCCATGAGTATCAGCTTCCGGCGCTTCATGGCGACGCCTCCGGGTGGCTTGTGGGCTGCGCGGCGACGGAGCCCTCGGCCTGGGAGTCAGGTTCGGGCGCATCGGCGGCGACATCGAGCGTGCCGGGGCTCGCCTTCCGCGGGCCCGGCGGGCTTCCCGACAGGACGAACGTCACGCCGCCCGAAGGCAGGTTCTCCGTCAGCGGCGCCTGCATGTCCATGCCGGCGGAGATCAGCGCCCGGTTGATCGTCTCCGCGTCGGCGTGCGTGCGGGTCTCGCCCTCGATCCAGACGTCCGACTGGCCGATCCTCACGTCGAGGATTCGCACGCGGACCGAGGGCGGCAGGCCGGCGATGATCCGGCGCAGCGTTTCCATGGCGTTGGCGCGTGCCGGCGACTCATCCGTCGCCCCGCTGATGCCGGCCAAACGCGCCAGGTCGCTTTTCAGGCGGCGGTTCAGGCCCGCCGGCACGGGGCGATTGGGATTGAGCTTGCGCCACGCGGCGACCTCCTCCTGGTAGGCCCGGTCGGCCGCGCGGTCGTATTGCACGCCCCGCCACAGCATCGCCGCCGAAAGCACCAGCGGCAGCAGCAGGACCAGTGCTATCGCCACCCGCACCTGCCTCCCGGCGGCCATCCAGGGATTGGTCATCGCGAGCGAGTCGCGCCGGAGGTTTATCCAGCCGGCGTTGTTGCCGGCCAGCAGTTCGCCCGCCGCCCGCGCAGCCGCCGCCTCGCAAGGCTCATCGTCGCGATGGACGATGCTCAGGTCCGCGCCGCCCACGATTTCCGCCGGCCATTCCTTCCGGCCCGCCAGGCACACGCCGGGCTTCCGGCCGGTGATCGGGTCCGAGAGCTGATCGGCCTTGACGCACTGAAGCAGCTCGTCATTGTCGTCGGCGACCGTGTACCACGCGGCCGGCACGCCCTCCTTCATCCGGAAGACGTCCACGCCCGCATCGGACGCCACCATCGCGAAGTCGCACGGCGGCCCCTCGCGGCAGGCCTGCCACAGGGCAAGCAGCGCGGCGGGACTTATGGCGGCGACCTCGATCCCCGCGCCTTGGAGCTTGTCGACCAGCTCCCTGGCCTTGGCCGACTCGACGGCCGCCCCCAACGCCCAGCCGTCGGAAGGCGGCAGGAAATCGGCCGTCATGCCCTCGATGTCCAGCGGCAACTGCTCCTCCAGCAGGCAGAGCATGGCGTTGCGGCGGTTGTGGCGCGGCAGGTCCCGGCAGTTGACCCGCGCGGCCAGCACCATCGATGACGGCAGCGCCAGGCACACGCCCTCGCGGCAGCCCCACTCGGCAAGCGCGGCCTTCAGGGCGGCAATCGCCTCGCCGTCGGCGGCGCCGAGGTCGCGGGCGTCGACTTGGCCTTCAGCGGCCCGCGCGACGCGCCAGCGCCCATCGAACATCACCATGACCGAAGGCTTCACGGGCGAGGGGCCTCCCTTTCGACAATCATCGTCTTGACCTCGCCAGCCGCGCGCACCGTTGCGGAGGACTCGCTGACTGAGATAACCTCCACGCCGTCGAGCCACTCGCCAACGCCGATCATCTTCACGTCGCCGTTGGCACGCCGGAAGATCGCGTAGGAGAAGCCCTTCTCATTGTCCAGGATGGTCCCGACGAGGTGAATCGGCATCTGGACAGGCGCTTTCTGCGTCGCGGCGACGATGGCCGGCGGCGGGTCGAACAGCGGCCTCCGCAGGTCCGTCTGGTAGATCACCGCGTAGGCCTCCGGCGCGAGCAACTGTTTCTGGTCGGCGTGGAGGGCGGCTGGCATGCGGCGGTCCGGCGCGGCCCGCACTTCCGGCGCCTCGATTGGAGCCAGCGCGAGCGAACACGCGGCGGCCGTCGCCGCGATGAGCACCGCGTTGGCGGCCAGCAGGATTCGTTTTCTGAGCCTGGTCGTGATCATGTTCACCACGCGAGCGTGACCAGCGGCTCGGGACCCGGATCCTCACCCGACCGCTCGACGTAAAGGCGGTACCGGCTCCGCGCCATGCCCTCGGCCGTCACCCAAAGGCTGTGGCAGGTCGATACTTCGCTTGCCAGCGGCTTCAGGGCATCGACCTCCTCCTGGGTCAGCTCCAGCTCCGCGAACGCCTCGGCGGATGAGAACTTGGCCTTGACGCGCCGAAACCGGTCCAGGTCCGCCAGTTGCGATTCGGTGACGACGCCCGCCAGCACCTCGCGGAGTACGGGGAGATCGGCGCGGCGGAGGCTCACCTTGCCGTCGCCCCAGAACGTAAGCCGCCGGGCTTCGATCGCGCCATCCTTTTGCGGCCCGCCTATCCACTCGGAAGGATGGTCGACCGAAAAGAGCTGCTCGAAGTTGGCGTAGCGCGTGTCGAACTGGCCTTCGCTCGCGGCGTCTTTCGATGGGCGCAGCTCCATGCTCAAGACGTTCCGGCCGCCCGACCGGATCCGCCGGATGGCGGCGACGAACCCGGCCGTGTCCCGCTCCCGCGCCAGCAGGTTCACGTTCGCCTTGGCCGACTCATCCGCGACGGTCAGGTGGAACTTCATCGCGCCAAGCGCGATATCCACCCGCGCCTGGTTCACGACCGGGGACTTGGGCCGCCACTGCGCCTCGATCAGCTTCTCCGCCACTGGCAGCACGGCCGCTCGGCAGCTTGACGCACCCCAGCGGAACTGAAGCTCCTGCTGGACTTGCGTGGCCAGCACGGCGTCCTGCCCGCACCGGCGGGCCGAGGCGACGAGCACCGCCCCGCAGATGGCTATCACCACCAGCACCAGCACCAGGACGAAGCCGGATTGTCCGCGCGGGTCCTTCATGTCAGTCCTGCCGAACCGCGATCCGGACAGGCGCGCGGTCCGGGGAATCGAACTCGACCACGCATGTCATCACGGGCGATACGCCCGTGGCGGGGGCGGTGGCCGGCGCGTCGATCTGGTCGGGAAGCTCCATCCGCTCGATGCGGATCTCGCTGACTCCCGGGCAGACCACGTCGCGCATTAGGGCGCCGTCGTCGCCACATCGCTGCGTCCTGACCAGCCAGGACCGCGTGCCGACCTTCCGCACCGCGTACTCGACATCCGCCGCGATGTGCTGCCGCTCCATCGTCCTGGCGTCCAGCGACATCCGCGTCTTGAGGGTGCAGCCCGTGTCGGACGTGAGGAAATCGCGGGTGTGTAGCAGGTCGGCCCTGAGCAGGTCGCACAGCGCCGCGGACGACAGCGCCTCATCGTGCCGCAACTGGTCGTGGGCCCCGGCGCGCGACATGGAGCCGATGACGGCCATCGCCGCCGTTAGCAGCATCGACACGATGGCGAGCGCAGCCATCAGTTCAACGAGCGTCAGCGCCTTGTTGTGTCTGTTCAATCTCATCTTTGCTCACGGGCACGAGCACTTCGACGGCAGCGGCCGGGGCCTTGTCCTTCTGGTCGGGGGTTGTTTGATAAAAGACCTCGACGGCCACCACCTTCGCCTCCAGGGCGACCGCGTCAAGGCGCGGCGACACGCGCGTGCGCCATCGCCATCCGTCGCGGCCGGGCACGTCGCCCTCGTCCCACAGCGGCAACCCATCCGGGGCGGCCCACCACTGGTTGAGCAGGCCGTCCAGCACCTGGCACGCCTCGATTTTCGCGGCGGCCCGGCGCGACTGGCCGTCGAGCTGCACCTTGGCCGTCAGCACCGACACCAGCAGCGTGCCGAGGATCAGCGTGCCGGCGACGGCCTCAATGAGCGTTACCGCGGCCCGGTGGGGTCCCGGCCGCCAGGATGTCCTTCGCCTCTTTCTCACTGTCAACCTTCAGGAACTGCCCGGTCAGCCCGGCCACGACGAGCCACTGCCTCCGGCTGCCGTCGTCAAGCTCGATGGCGTACGTCGGCGTCAGGCCGGTGCGGCTACAACTCACGGTCGCCTCGCCGTCGCGGATGTCCCGCTCGCGAAGCAGGAGCCTTGAAAACCGAAATGCGCCGGGCAGCACGAGGCCGCTTCCCGGCAGGAGATGGCCGGCCTGGTCGGCGCGCTGGATCTTTCCGGCCGACAGGGCGATGGCCATTCTCAGCGGCCGGTCCTGGGCGAGCGCCGCCGCCCGCGTCGTGCGGTCGAAGTCGGCTATCGCGCCGGCCGCGTCGTCCATCCGCGCGCCGCCCAGATACCGCCGCACGTTGAGCGTGACGGCCGCCGCCGCGATGGCCATGATAAGAATGACCACCGACAGCTCGATCATCGTGAAGGCTTCGCGCTTCACTTGGTGGCCTTCTGGGTCAGTTCATCACTGGATATGTCGGAGTCGGCCCCGTCGCCGCCCTCGCGCCCGTCCGCGCCCAGGCAGATGACCTCGTAAGGCCCCTTGGAGCCGGGGCAGTTGTACACGTACGAGTGGCCCCAGGGATCGACGGGTTCCTTCGACAGGTACGGATCCGGCGACTTGTCGCTCTTGGTGCATAGGACCGCGATGCCCTCATCGTTGGTCGGATAGCGGCTGCGTTCGGACCAGAAGCTTTCAACCGCTCCTACGATCACCCGGATTTCGTCCCTGGCTATCTGCTGCTTGGCCTTGGTCATGTAGCTGCGGACACTGACGGTCACCACGCCGGACAGCAGGCCGATGATGACTATCACGACCATGATCTCGACGAGGCTGAAGCCATTGCGGACCAATCCGCAATCCGCAATCCGCAATCTCTTAGAGCACATTGCTGACCTCCAGTATGGGCAGGACCGTGGCGAAGGCGATGAAGCCGACCACGATCGCCAGGATAACGATGAGAACGGGTTCAAGGACAGCCGTCAGCCGCCCGGTCGCAACGGCGACCTCGCGGTCATAGGATTCGGAGAGCTGCTGGAGCATCTCCTCCAGTTGGCCGGCCTGCTGGCCGACGGAGACGATCTCGACCACCATGGGGCTGAAGACCCCGGATGCCTCCAGCGGGCCGGCGACGTCGCGCCCGGCCGTCACGGCGGCCTCGTAATCGACCATCGCCTGCTGGAAGACGCGGTTGGGCACCGTCCTGCGGGTGATGCGGATGGCCTCCACGAAGGGCAGCCCGCTGCGGAGGAGCGAACCCAGCACGACCGCCATCCGCGATGTCGTCTCCATCCGCACCAGTTCGCCGATGATGGGCACGCGAAGGATCAGCCAATCGAATGCCAGCCGGCCTCTGGCGGTCCTCATCGCGGCGCTGAAGGCGGCGACCGCGCCAAATCCCAGGATGCCCAGCAGCCACCACCAGCCGACAAGGAAGTCGCTGATGCCCTTGACCGCCCGCGTGATGGCGGGCAGTTCCTTTCCCGCCTGCTCCAGCGTGCCCAGCAGATTGGGCACCACGTAGGTCATCAGGAAGATGGACACCGCGAGGCCCACGATGCACACGACGGCCGGGTAGATGAGGGCCGTCGTCACGCGGCTGCGGAGGGCGTGGGCCTTCTCCTTGAAATCCGCCAGGCGGCTCAGCGCCGATTCGAGCAAACCGGTGCTCTCGCCGACCCGCACGATGCTGACGCACATCTCGTCGAAGTATGCCTCCTGGACGGCCATCGCGTCGGCCAGGGACGCCCCCGCGCCAACCTGGTCCGCGAGTTGCTGGACCACCGCGCGGAAGCGCCGCTGGTGCTGCCTGGCCAGCGTGTTCAGCGCCGGCAGGAGCGGAATGCCAGCCTGGAGGAGCGTCGCAAGCTCGCGGACGAACTTCACGACGTGATGCTGGTCGCGCCGTCCCTGGCGGCTCGCGCCGAACAATCGGCCTCGCGCCTTGGCGACGGGGGCGACGGCCGCGATCTTCAGCCCGCGCTCGCGCAGGGCGTCCCGCGCCTGGCGGGGCGTGTCCGCGACGATGGTCCCCGTCGCCGCGGCGCCGTCGCTGCTGGTCGCGTTGTACTCAAAGACTGGCACGCTCAGCCCTCATTGATCGCTCTTCCCGCCAACTGAACCGCATCGTCAAAGGCCGAAAAGTAGTGACTGTCCCGACTTTTAGAAAGTCGGGACAGTCACTACTTTTCGATCCTTCATCATCTACAGCATTGGCCGCTTCCCTGGCGGCTTGGCGTGAGGTGGCTCCCAACCAGCGCCAAATTCGTATCCATGAGTCATTGGCCAGAAGAAGAGCATTGCCTGGCCGTCGTCTGGCTGTATAGGGGTGCTGGTCCTGCCCAGAAGTACAAGTGTGGCGCTGCACTAGAACCCCTCCAGCCCTGTGACGCGGATGACCTCGTCCATGGTGGTCAGGCCCTGGGCGACCTTCTCGATGCCGTCGTCGCGGAGGCTCTTCATGCCGTTGGCGACGGCCGCATCCTTGATGCTGGAGGCCTTGGCCCGCCGCAGGATCAGCTCGCGGATGGTCTCGCTGGCCGTCAGAAGCTCGAATGTCCCCACGCGCTCGCGGAAGCCTGTCCCCGTGCACTCGGGGCAGCCCCTTCCGCGGTGGAACTGGCCGATCGCGCGGCGGTCGAGGCCCGCGCCCCAGTGCTCGAACTCCGCATCCGTCGGCTGGTACGGCTCGCAGCACGTGGGGCAGATCCGCCTGACCAGCCGCTGCGCCAGCACGCCCAGCAGCGAGCTGGCCAGCAGGTACGGCTCCACGCCCAGGTCCAGCATTCGGGCGACCGCCCCGGCCGCGTCGTTCGTGTGAAGCGTGCTGAAGACCAAATGGCCGGTCAAGGCCGACTGGATGGCCATGTGGGCCGTGTCCGCGTCGCGGATCTCGCCGACCATGATGATGTCCGGGTCCTGCCGCAGGACGTGCCGCAGCCCGCTGGCGAACGTCATGCCCTTGCGGTCGGAGACCTGCGTCTGGCTGATGCCGTCAAGGCGGTACTCGATGGGGTCTTCCAGCGTGAGTATGTTCATCTCCTGGCTGTTGATCTCGGCCAGGGACGCGTAGAGCGTGGTGCTCTTGCCGCTGCCGGTGGGGCCGGTCACGAGGATGATGCCGTGGTCCATGCGGATGAGCTTCTGGAAGCCGCGCAGCACGCCCTCGGGCATGCCCAGGTCGGTCAGCTCGTACTGCCTGGCGGACTTGTCCAAGAGGCGTATGACCGCCCGCTCGCCGAAGCTGGTGGGTAGCGTGGCGATGCGAAGGTCGACGATGCGGTCGCCGACCTCGACCGTGGCCCGCCCGTCCTGCGCCAGCCTCCGCTCGGCGATGTTCATGCCGCCCATGACCTTGATGCGGCTGATGACCTCCTCCTGGAGCGCCTTGGGCGGGTGGAAGACGTCGTACAGCACGCCGTCCACGCGGAACCGCACCACAAGCTCCTCCTCGTGGGGCTGGACGTGAACGTCGCTGGCCCTGCGCTTGACCGCCTCCAGCAGCACCAGATTCACCAGTTTGATGACGGGGGCCTTGCTGGCGACGTCGAGCAGGTCCTCGTTGTGGATGGCCTGGTCCAGCTCGCGCATGACCTCGGTCTCGTCGAGCTGCTCGATGAGCTTCTGGGCCTGGCCCGACTGCTGCTGGTAGGCGAAGTTGACTATCCGCAGGATTTCCTCACGCGGGGCGAAGACCGGCTTGACCCGCTTTCCCAGGACCTTTGCAACGACGTGCAGTTGCGGCCATATCTCCAGCCCGCAGATCGCCACCGACATGGTCCCGTTGTCGCCGGCCAGGCCCACCAGCCCGTGGCGGCGGGCAAAGGCGATTGGGATGCGCTTGACGAAATCCTGGCTTACGGGGTGGTCGCCCAGGCTCTTGAGGTACGGCAGGCCCATGGATTCGGCCGCGGACATGGCGGCCAGGCCTCCGCCCTTGTCAGCGGCCACGAATGCCTGCCCGCCGCCCCGGGCCTCCATGTTGACCAGGCGGGCCTTGGCCATCTGGGGGGCCGCCGCGGCAGTCGGTTGCTGGTCCGCGCATGTCACCAGGGGCCCTGCCTTCTCACTGACGGCCTGTAGGTCATTTGCTTACTCGTGTTGCTGCTCCGGCTGCGTAGGAAATCCACGAATTCTAGGCCCGCCAACTCCCCCGTATCAAATCGCCGGGCGGTCCAAGGCAGGTCAATCGCATTCCAGGAGAAGGCGCGGATTTTGATTGTCCGCCGGTAAGGGCCTACCATTCAGAAACCTATCGCAAAAGGCAGGCCCACATGAAACGTTCCTCGGCGATCCTTCTGGCTCTGGCTTTATGCTGCTTTCCGGCCCTTCTGGGCCTGTCAGCGCCAGCCCTGAGCGACAATCAGTTTCCCTCGACTGCTCCCTCCGGCGTCCCCAACACCGGTACGTCGCCGTCGGGGGCCGGCGACGACTGGATACAACTGAACCTCCCGCCGACCGTCGAGCTGAAGGTGCTCATCGAGTACGTCAGCAAGCGGTTGAACATGAACATCATCTACGAGGAGTCCGTCGGCGCGGCCAAGGTGGCCATGCTTTCCCCCAACAGGATCAGGAAGGACGAGCTCGTGGGCCTGCTGAAGGACGTGCTCAAGATGTCCGGCCTGGAGCTTGTGGACACGCCGCTGGCCAACTGGAAGACCATCGGGCGGAAGGCCCTGGTCCGATTCGTGGCCGTCAAGAACCTCAACGCCGCCGACCTGGCCAAGCGCGTCAGCGGGATCATCGAGGAGCGCCAGCGGATCGGAGGCGGGGCCGGCCGGCTGGCCGCACCACGGGTTGCCGGGCCTCCCGGCCCCGCGCCCGCCATCGCCCCGGCCGGGTCCGAGGTCACGCTCGTGCCGGACCCCAAGACCAACCAGATCGCCGTCATCGCCACCGAATCGGAGATGGCCGGCACGCTGTCCTTGATCGACTCCCTCGACGTTTCGCCGAACGTGGAGACTCGAACCTACCGCTTCGTTCACATCAGCCCGCTGCGCATCGACTCCTTCATGAAGAGCCGGGTGGCCGGCGAGGTGCCGGAAGCAACGTACGTCTCAACGATCGACGAGCCCTCGGGCCTGATGATGGTCACGGCACGCGGCTCGACCCACAAGCTGATCGAGATGCTGGCCAGGGAATGGGACAAGGAGGGCGACACCACCCGCAGCTCAATCCAGTTCTACAAGCTCATCAACACGACGGCCGCCGACGTCCTGGCGACCATCCGCAGCCTCCAGAAGGGGGCCGCCAAGTCGGAGGAGAAGGCAGGCCCGACGGCCGCCGGCGCCCAGGGCCCGGCTCCGGGCATGACGGGGCCGATAACGCCGGTCCTGCCTCCGGCCACGCCGCCCGGCCCGAACATCCCGTCGTCGCCCGGCCTGGCGACGGTCCCTCCTCCGCCGTCATACAGCGACACGCCCGCGAGCCAGCCCGGCGCCGCCCCGCCGCCCGGCGCGGCCGTCAACGCCCTGGGCCAGGGCGCCATCGTCGCGGCCGACACCAACACCAACCAGATCATCGTCGTCGCGCCGCCGGACGTGCAGCGGGCCTTCAAGCAGCTCATCACCGCCCTGGACAAACGCCGCCCGCAGGTCCTGGTCGAGGTCACGCTCGTCACGCTGGACACCACCAACAACTTCTCGCTTGGCGTCGAGCTGGGCTACTCCAAGATCACCAGGAAAGACAGCCTGATCCTGTTCAGCTCCTTCGGCCTCAGCAAGGTCGATCCGGCCACGGGCATCCCGACGCTGATCCCCTCCACCGGCTTCAACGGCATCCTGCTCGACCCCGACGCGCTGAACGTCGTCGTCCACGCCGTCGCGTCCAACTCGCGGGCAAAGGTCCTCTCCGCGCCGAAGATCCTGACCAACGACAACGCCACCGGCAAGCTCGCCAGCACGGCCGACGCCCCGTTCACCAGCGTCAACGCCTCGGCCACCGTGTCCACCACGAGCTTCGCCGGCTACGAGTCGGCCGGCACCACCGTGACCGTCATCCCGCACATCAGCCAGGGCGATTACCTCCAGCTCAAGTACACCGTCGAGCTGAGCAGCTTCACCGGCAGCGCCACCGACGTCGCCCCGCCGCCGCGCACGCGCGACCTGATCGACAGCGAGGTGACCATCCCCAACGGCTACGCCATCGTCGTCGGCGGCCTGAGCCGCAAGGATACCAGCCGCGGCAAGAACAAGGTCCCGATCCTGGGCGACATCCCGGTCCTCGGATACCTCTTCGGCGTCGAGTCGGACAAGGACACGCGCAGCACGCTGTTTGTCTTCATACGCCCGGTCATCCTGCGGGACGACCAGTTCGAGGACCTCAAGTACCTCTCAGACCGCGACCTGGCGGCCGCCCAACTGCCGCCCAACTTCCCAGCCAGCGAGATGATGGTCGTCCGGTGATGCGGGAGAATAGTCAATATTCAACAGTCAATGCTCAATGTTCAAGTCAGGCATGGATGCTGGCGGCGGGGCTTGACTTGAGAATTGAGCATTGAGTATTGCATATTGAGTATTGCCGCCCTCCCGGTTCAGGGAATTTCACGTCTTGCCTCCCCTGAAGCGAAGTATGGCGTTTGGGCGCCCCGGTCCTTCTTCCCTAGGGCCAGTCTCGGAGCCCGGCGACATGCCCGGATTGCCGTGAAATTCGCCCGCAATATTCGGTGACGGGGCTGCCTCGGCGTGGTAGTTTGCGCGGCGACTCGCGGCAGTACGTGGGAGTCAGTTGGAAGACGTAGTCGGAGTTCCGGGCGTCGGGACGCGCGTCCCCCCCTTCTTACCATCTCAAAAGGAGAGGTGGCATGAAGAAGCTTATGCTGATTGCATTGGCTGTTTCTGGCTTGGTCTGCGCTCAGGCGACGACCTGACCAACGGCGACCTGTCGGTCAGCATCACCCCCAAGAAGAACTACCTGGGCTCGGTCTTCACGATCATCACGGCCGGCTCGGCGGTC
>JBHGBE010000090.1:0-16864 GCA_041946855.1 Phycisphaerae bacterium
GGATTTCGAGTACTTTTTGCGCTACGCCTCCGAAAATCACGCTTGTTCAGGGACTAGCGCGGGTCCTGCAATACGCCATCGCGTACAACGCGCTTTCTATAGTGCCGCGATATCCGTGCAAGAACAAGAGTTGGTGCTTGCTTGAACTGGGGGGGACGGTGATCCTCAAGTACGGGCTTACGCTCAAGCGAGGCGGGTTCATTGAGAGCACGTCGGCGGAGCTTTCCAATCTTGTCCGGGGGCTAAAACAATGAGTACCTATCGGTGGGATCCATGCATCTGCCACCGAGGAGGCGACGCCATCGCTTTCACTAGCGACTATTTCGCCGGGAAGGACCGCAGCCTGCTGTTTGTGGGTGGTGCAGGCTTTGATCCGCGGTCCACCGGGGTGTGCAAGATGTTGGCTTCCGCCTCGGAGAGACGAGGACGGGGCATGTTTATCAGGGAACAACGGCCAGCCCCATTGTCCGATCTGTTGTCTCGAGCGGATCAGAACACTGAAGCCATGCTGGAGATGCTGCCGGAATCGCAGGTCGTCAGCGTCGACGTGTTCGCGGAGGACGGTGCCGTCATTGGTGGACGGCAAGCGATCCAGGCATTGCGAGGACTTGACCTTGCGTCTGTTTCGGACATTATCATTGATGTCAGTGCGCTTTCCATTGGAGTATCGTTTCCGATAGTGCGCCATTGCCTGGGTGCGGCCAGCGGTCGGGCCGGAGCGGCGAATATTCATGTCATGGTTCAGAATTGCCCGGCGATAGATGGGGCAATCACCGCCACGGCGTCAGACCGGGTTGGAACTATCCCCGGTTTTCAGGGCGGCTTAGGATTGGACGCGACGGCCGATGCGGTGAGACTGTGGCTTCCTCAGCTCGCCATTGGCAAGAAGGCAACGCTTGATCGTGTGTTTGCTTTTGTCGATCCAGATGACATCTGCCCGGTCTTGCCCTTTCCGGCGGCGCACCCACGTCAAGCTGATCAACTCCTTGAGCACTACCAGGAGGAGCTTGACAGCACGTGGGAGGTAGACGGTGGCAGCATCGTCTATGCCGATGAAACGAATCCGCTGGACCTCTATCGGACCATTCTCAAGATCGATGACGCGCGGAGGAGAGTGTTTCAGGACATAGGTGGCTCAGTAAGTATCCTATCGCCCGTTGGCAGCAAAGCACTTGCAGTCGGCGCTATGCTGGCTGCTATAGAGCGGGATCTTCCGGTCGTCCACGTTGAGGCAATTGGCTACGCGGTTGACTTGGGCCACTTGGACCAGTCGGTCGTGCCGGTTGATCTCATTCATTTGTGGCTTTCTGGCAGCGCCTACGTGGCTGCGCCAGTTGTGGGGGCGTAATGAAGAAAAGGAATAGGATGCGGTTAGCGAAGCCCCCGGAGATCATTGGGACTGGGCTGATAGCGCTCGACATCGTTGTGGGCTGCGGTTCGGAAGCACCCGCGTTGGCCGCCGGCGGCACGTGCGGGAATGTCTTGGCGATCATGGGTTTCATGGGATGGCGTTCCTGTCCCGTAGCCAGACTACGTAGCGACTATGCCGCGAAGACGATAATGAGGGACTTGGAGCGGTGTAACGTGGGGTTAGACTACGCCAAGTGCAGGCCGGGAGGCAGCACGCCCATTGTGCTAGAGAGAGTCAGCCGTGACGGCGCGGGCCAAGGACAACACCGATTCGGCTTCAGATGCCCCCAGTGCGGAGCACGATATCCTGGCTATCAGGCCGTATGTGCCAGTGCGGTAAGGGGGGTGATCGAGCAGATAAAGAACCCCGCTGTGTTCTTCATGGATCGCCTGTCACGGGGGGCGTTATTGTTGGCTGAGGCATGCGCAGCCAAAGGGGCTATGGTTGTGTTTGAGCCTTCGGCCAACTGCGACCCAAAGTTGTTCCGAGAGGCGGTGGCTGTTGCTCATGTGATGAAGTACTCCGCGGCGCGGGCCAATGACCTTGGCGACCTTCCAGTGAAGAATAGTCTTCTTCTTGAGATTGAGACATCAGGTCATGAGGGACTGCGATTTCGTAGTTGGTTGCCTGCAAGTACGACGAATGAGTGGCGATATCTTGGAGCGTACGACGTAGCGAATGTGAAGGACACTGCAGGGTGCGGAGACTGGTGTACCGCTGGCATCCTTAGGAAGATCGGCCCCGAGGGTCTGGCCGGCCTACGCAAGATCACCGACAAGGACCTTGTAGAGGCCATGAAGTACGGACAAGCGGCAGCTGCCTGGAATTGCGGCTTTGAAGGTGCTCGCGGTGGCATGAACCATGTCGATTTGGCGAGGTTCGAGGCGGAGATAGTCAGAATCATGGCGGGGAATAGGATGACGACGAATACCAAACAGCCTGATGCGGGACCGACGAAGCAGTTGCTTGAGAGACTGTGTGCTGCCTGCAGCCGCCGAGGCAAGCCAAGACGATCCGCTTCTCGTCAGAAGCGACGATCTGCTGCCAAGGGCAGATAGAGAAGAGGGCCGCGTCCCCATGAATGTCGGAGCGAAATCGCTCCCAGGACGACCACAGGTGTGCGCTGGCATGTCCTCAGGCAAGGGGCCATCACTTTCGGGCAATTCGACGAGCAATACCCTCTTCATCTTTCATCTTCCCCTAATCGGCCAGTCCGTTGATAGAAGGCCTGGCCGCTTGAGCCGGGGGAGGGAGAAAATGACGGATGTTTCGATCAGGACGCTGGTCCTGGAGTTGGTGGACGCCAAGGGGGCTAGCCACATCAGGGAGTTGCACATCGAGGTGCTGCAGCGGAGGCCAGGGACGCCGGAGCATACAGTTCGGGCGCGTCTGTCAGAGGCCGTGAGCGATGGGCTACTCAACCGGCTGGGCGACGGATTCTACGATGTTTATGCCGAGGACGAGGAGATGACCTCAGTCGTCTCGTACCCGGAACGATGTACGCTCTGGGGCGATAGTCGCTACCGGGGCAACTGCGACGGCCGACTGTTCAAGAACCTGGTGCTTCGGTATCGAGCCAAACAAGTTGGCGACCCGATGGTCGGCTCAGGCACCACGCGGGACGTTGTGGCTGGGCTGAATCGATACAAACGCGCAGGCATTTTCTTCTGGGGAGGCGACCTGCGAGATGGCTTCGACCTGACGCGGCAGGACCTGCCAGGGCGGTTCGACTTCGTTTGGATTCACCCGCCGTACTGGAACATCGTGCGATACGACTCTGGGCCGGGCGACCTCAGCGCGTGCGAGGATTACGAGACCTTCCGGGGCCTGCTGATGGGCTGCCTGAAGCGATGCTACGACGCTCTTACGCCAGGTGGCCGGCTGGCGGTGCTGATCGGCGATGCGCGCAGGGCCGGACGGTATACGGCCATCATCAAGGATGTGCTGAACTTCCCGCTTGGCGAAATCCGCTCCATCATTATCAAGGTGCAGCACAATTGCACCAGCGACCGCAAGCACTACGGCAAGCTCGAGGACCCAGCCATTCGCCATGAGTACTGTGTGATCTTCCGCAAGCCATCCGGATAGCAATTTCAGGCCCCGCCGCCAACCGAGCGGTGCCTGAAGGCGCCCGAGGTGAAGGAGAATGAGCGTTGAAAATGAACTGAAGAAGTTGGGCTACAAGTTCGAGTACGCCCAGGATGATGGCGGTGATCGGACCGAAGTGTGGATCAATCAAGACCAGGGCTTGGCGATCAGGATCGAGTGGATGAAAGTCGACGGCGACGGATGGCGAACTGGCGGCCCAATCGGCACGAGCAAGCCAGCCGTTGGCGATCTGCAAGACGTCCGTCATTGTGACGATAGCGAGGCGGCATCCGTCAGCGGTACACGGGTTTTACCATGAGGTCATGTCCGTCGAGCCGACAACACTCGCCGACGCCCCGGCCGTCCCTGAGCGGCTGACCGTGAGCCTTAAGACGCTCGCCAAGTTGCTTGACGCGCATAGGTCGTCGATCCGTCGTTGGCTCAGCCAGGACGGCATTAGGCCCATATCGCTTGGCCGCGGCCGCAACGCAGCAATCCGGTATCGCTGGAGCGACATCCAGAGCTGGTTGCGGTCGCGGGACTACGTTTCCTAGCCCAAGCAAACGTTCAAGCCGGCACAGTCGGACGCACGACGCGAAGGTGCGGCATATCCGCGAGCTTGTTCTCGCCTGCCTCCAGCCGTTGAAGGATCGCCTTCAGCATTGCCTTGGTGTCGTCAGGATCGGGCTTGGTCGCCTCTTGCGGCCGGCCGAACTCGACTACCTCGGCCATCTCCTCGGGGATCAGGGCGGCGTAGTGCTTGCGGCAAATCTCCGGCGAGTTGCCCATAAGCGTGCTGATCTTGTAGAGGCTCTCGCCTTTCTGCGCAAGCTGGCTGCCGAAGGTATGCCGGAAATCCAGGCACGACCAGCCCAGGTTGTGCGTCTTGTTGAGCTTCGCCAGGTCCTGCGAGAAGTTGTCCACGTCCCACCGCTTGCCGTTCGGCGACGGAAAGAACCAGAGGCATTCGTGCGGCGCTTGGTAGGCCGTCAAAATGGCGAACAGGGCGTCGCTGATTGGCACGACACGGTTACGCTTGGTCTTGGGCTGCCAGAACTCATCGTCAATCGTCTTAGCCCGTATACGGAGCAGCCTGTTCTTCAGATCAACGTCCTCGTGCGTCAGCCAGACCGCTTCCTCACGGCGGAGGCCAGCATAGATGTAGACGGCGACCATCCCGTGGATCGTCGCGTCCTCCCGGAGTGCCTTGAGCTGAGCGTCGATCTCATCAAGCTTCAGGAACGTGATGTCCGGGGCCATCTCCTTGAAGCGTTCGACGCCCTTGGCGGGGTTAGGGTATCGCCGGTCACGGCTGACGAAGCCGTGATGCTTGATCGCGTAGGCAAAGAGCCGGTGCAGCGTGATTCGCGTGTGGTTCGCCGTCTTGGGCTTCCAGGCGTTCTGGGCCATCCGATCGGTGATGAAGCGGTTGATGACCTGCGGCGTGATGTCCTCCAGGACGCTGCCCTGGATGTGCTTGCCGGCGTAGCGATCCGCCAAGACTCGGGTTGTCTTGGCGTCACGCTGGCAGCCTGGAAAACCCGGCTTCAGCGGTTCACAGACGGGGCCGAACAGAACCCGCAGGCGGCTGAGGTCGTTCTTCCATGACTTGTAGGTCCGCGTCGCCATGAGGTGGCGGCAGAACCCCTCCAGGATCATCGGCAGCGGCAGGCGGGTGATGCCGTAGAGTTCACCGACCGACAGCTCGTATTCGATCTGCTTGAGCTTGTCCTTCGCGATCCGCTCGTTGTCGGTCTTCAGCGACTTCTGGACGAGACGGCCGCCCAGCATGTAGCTGACCCAGTACTTCCTTCTTCTCTTGTACAAGCAGGCCATGGCAGCTTTCCTTTCTGTGGCTATTGGCCACACCTTCAGGTTAGGAGAAGCTGCCGCGATGGCGTTGACGTCCGGGTGACGTGCCGGCGACTATTACATTTTTATGACACGCCCGATTTCCGGAAACGAAGAGAGGCAGCCAACTGGCTGCCTCTCAACGTGTTACACACTAGCGGGGGTGGGATTCGAACCCACGACCTCCGGGTTATGAGCCCGACGAGCTACCTGGCTGCTCTACCCCGCGATCGTGTTTTGTGCATGGTACGCCCGCCGGTGCGGGCCTGTCAAGTGTTCCTCTGAAGTATTATTCCAGGAATCTCATCCGGCAGTGAATCGCACCGCCTCTGGTTGCGAAGTCCGGGAGCCGCGCCGCCCGGTCGCGACGTCCGCGCCGCCCGGTTGCAACGCCCGCGCCGCCCGGTTGCAACGTCCGCGCCGCCCAGTTGCAACGTCCGCGCCGCCCGGCCGCAACGTTCGCGTCGTCCGCTCCCAACAATCGCGTCGCCGGCACGCGATGGCCGCGCCGCTCCCGCGGTTGTCGCCGCGCCGGTTCTGGCTCACCCGGTTACCCCCTTGGCCGCGAGTTTCGCGATCTCAGCGAACTGTCCGCGCAGCGCGGGGTAAAGCTCGGTGAAGCGGCGATGGTATCGCTCGTAGAGCCGCCGCATCGCGGGCCGCGGGCGGACCGTTCGCGTGATCGAGATCGCCGCCTTGCACGCCTGGCGGATGTCGCGGAAGCGCCCTGTCCCGACGGCCGCCAGCAGCGCCGCGCCGTAGGCCGGCCCCTCGGCGGAGTTGATCGTCGCGCAATCACATCCATATATGTCCGCCTGTAGCTGCCTCCAGAACGCGGACCTCGCCCCGCCGCCCGACAGCCGCACCTGGCGAATCGCCAGCCCGCGCAGACGCAGGATCGTCAGGGCGTCGTTCATCGCGAAGGTCGCGCCCTCCATCACCGAGCGGGCCAGTTCGTTCCGCGTCGTCCGGCTGGAGACGCCGATCCAGCACGCGCGGGCGTCGGGGTCCGCGTGTGGCGTCCGCTCGCCGGTCAGGTAGGGCAGCCAGAACAGCCCCTCGCACCCGGCCGGGGCGGCGGCCGCCTGCGCGGTTATCAGCTCGTAGGGATCGACGCCCCGCCGCCGCGCCAGCTCGACCTCGGCCGCGCCCAGCACGTTGCGGTACCACTGGAGGCTGCCGCCGGCCGCCAGCACGCAGCCGAACATGCAGTACTCCCCCGCCACCGACGAGCAGAACGTCTGCACGCGGCCCAGCGGGTCGGTCTTGTACCTGGACGAGTGGACGAACACGACGCCGCTGGTGCCCATGGTCGCGCTGGTCAGGCCGTCGGTGACGATGCCGTTGCCGACCGCGCCGGCCGGCTGGTCCCCCCCGCCGGCCACCACAGGCGTGCCGGCGGGCAGGCCCAGCATGTCCCCCGCCGCGGCCGTCAGCCGCCCGGTCACCTCGTGCGACTCGTACACCGGCGGCAGGATCGCGCGGTCGATCTGGAACTTCGAGATGATGGCCGCCGACCAGTCCCGCTTCCGCTGGTCGAGCATCAGCGTGCCCGACATGTCCGACACATCGCCCGCGTACTGGCCGGTGAGCTTGAGGCGCACGTAGTCCTTGGGCAGCAGCAGGTGCTTGATCCGCGCGTGGAGGCGCGGCTCGTGCTTGCGGACCCACAGGAGCTTGGTCAGCGTGAACGATGTCATCGCCACGTTGCCGACAAGCGCGATGAGCCTGGCCCGCCCGCCGACGGTCCGCTCGATCTCGGCGGCCTCGCCGGCCGTGCGCTGGTCGTTCCAGATGATGCTCGGCCGCAGCGGCCTGCCCGCGCCGTCGGTGATGACCAGCCCGTGCATCTGCCCCGACAGGCCGATGCCCGCGACCTGCCGGGGGTCGATCTTCGCCTTCCTCACGGCCGCGCGCACGGCCGCGACGGTCGAGGCCCACCAGTCGTCGGGCCGCTGCTCGCTCCAGCCCGGTCGGGGCGACGAGATCCCGTGCTCGCCGGTGGCCGTCGCCAGCACCTTGCCGCGGGCGTCCATCACGAGCGCCTTGGTCCCCGATGTGCCCACGTCGATCCCGAGGTAATACGCCATTGGGTGGTCCTTTCAGTGTCGCGTCAGCAGCGCGCGGACATTATCGCCCGGCGCCGGCTCGGAGGCAACGTCGGGCGCGGCCGGGGGCGGCCAGTGGGGAGCGGGCAGTTGGGAGCTGGAAGTGGCGTGTGCGGAGTGGAGTGTGGGGCTTGGGCGTGGCGCGGATTGCGGATTCCCGCTGTCCTTCGGCATGGCGGCACTCTCGGATGCACACGGCGATTGGGCCTCGACAGCCGCAGAGCCTTCGGCCAACTGCCGGTTCGTTCTGGCGGCCGGCGCGTCCTGCTCCCCGCCATCTGAAGCCACAACATCTTGTAACGTCGATAGTTGCGTGTGTGGCGCCCGCCGGCCGCCACTGCCCGCGGCTGCCCGAAGCTGCCCGATTCGGCCCGATTTGGCCCGATTGGCGCCGGTTTCGGACGGAACTGCGCCGGATTCCGGATTGCGGATTTCGTGCTTCGGATTCCCGTTGATGGGCTCATCGCCCCCGGCGGCGCCTGCCGGCTGGAGCCGCGGGGAGGTGGAGTTGCGGGTTATCCAGCCCAGAAGGAGCGCAAGGCCGGCGCGAAGATCGGGAAGGGATTTCGGATCGCGACCGGCGAGCTGCGACACCTCGGCGGCGAGCGCCTTAGCCACGGCCGTGCCCCAGGCGGGCGTTTCAAGCGCCGGGCGATCCGCGGCGGCCTCGAGCGCCGGGGGGTCGGTGACGCCATTCCGGCGATTGGCGCTCCGTCCGTCGCCGGACCTTCTGCCGTCGCTGCTGGCCGCTTCACCGGCCAAGGGCCTGGTGGCCATGCGGGCGATGTCGGTGAACGTCTTGCGGACCTCCGCCATCGTCGGGGGTTTCTGGCCGGGATCCGGCCGCCCGTCCAAACGGACCTGGCCGCGGCCAGGCATCGACGGGAGCATAGAGCCGTGATCCGGGCGCGATCCCAAGGCGCCATACCTGTTGATCTTCCCCGTCAGCAAGGGACTCAGGCCCGTGGGGACATCCATGTTGGCCAGCCAGTTGGCGGCCGTGTATCGGACGATCACCTCCGTCATCCGCCTGTCCTGCTCGATCAGCCGCCAGAGCCGCTTGCTGGCGAAGAGCCGCGCGAGCTTGCTCGGGGAGATGGCCAACGCGATCCTGATGTCCTCGACGGACTGCCTGGTCTTCAGAAGCCGCCACAGGTCCTTGTAGCCCGGCATGATTGGTCTCCTTGTCCTTCATCTCCGCGGCACACCGTGTGCCTATTTGCCATCCCTCGGCCGAAGCGCGTCTTGGCGCGCATTTGGGCCTGCCTGCCGACCTCCGGAAGCCGCAAGTCATTGAGTTGCAGCAGGAAGGAACTTGCGGGAGTGCCTGGATTGTGCGGGCAGGCCGGAGCGCTTTTGGCGACAAGAAGCGCTCGTTCGAAATCGCTACTCTATTGGTGGACGTGAGTTACATCGCGTTCCCCCCGGCCGCATCGGGGCGCGCCGCCGGCGCCCGATTTCCCACTTGCACTTCCCCGACGAGATCGCCACAGCCGTTGCTGCCAGCCGTACAAGGGCTTGCGGGAGCACGGAGCAGCTGGATGATTGCAGTCAGCGGGCACGGCGCGCGGCGCATGGGCCTGCGAGGTCGAGTGGTTGGAGCCCGGCATCCACACGCTGCGCGTGACGGCCGATGGGTTCAAGACGCTAACAACTGCGCCATCGCGATCAAGAGGGCCTTGGAGCTCAACAAGAAGTACCCGCAACTGAAGCTGTCGGAGACGGACCTGGAGGAATTGCCGCGCAGGGCCAACGCCGACAGGGACGCGGCGCGGAGGTAGGTCGTTGAACTGCGCGGTGCGCGTAAGGCGAAGACCTACTCAAATTCAGGGGCCGCTTGATTTTGATTCCGGCGCCGGTGCGCCTAGCATGGCGTGATTCGCAACAAGGAGAACCACGCATGTGCCAGGTATGCGGATGCTCGCCGTGCAAGAAGTGCGGCAGGGAGATCAAGGACAAGGTCTGCTCCGGCTGCAAGAAGCCCGCCGAACAGTGTACGTGCAAGCCCGCGGGAAAGAAGTAGCGGCGGGCGCTCGACCGCCGGCGCAGGCGTAATAATCCAGAGGCGCGGCCAGGCCCCCAAGTCGCCGCCCGGTCTCGGCGGCGGCACGCCCCCATAGCCGGGGCGCGGGGACTGTCGGCGAGTTCGTGTACCACGCCGAATCGCGTGTGTCCCATCGCCGTCAGAAGGACAGGCCCACATCGGCCTGGAACGCCCGGCGCTCCGTCCGGAACCGGCCCCGCGCGGGGCGATGACGCAGGCTACGGAAGTGGCTGCGCGTCACTCGTCCCCGCGGGGCCTCCTTCTTGCGCCGAACTTGCCCGTTCCTCATGCGGCATTCGCCGCAACGCGGCCTTCCGTTACGGGGGCTCATCCGCTATTCTGGTTCCAGGTCGCCCGCGATGGTCGCGGCGCGAAGACCGGCCGGCAAACTCCGAAGGTAGTGGACCTCATGCCAAGACTGACCATGATCGCAGTTGTTTGTGTGTTCCTCGCGGACCCCGCCCTGGCAGCCGAACCTGAGCCCCCGTTCGTCAACATCGGCCTGTGCTCGGGCAGTTCGCTTCACGGCGGCAGCGTCTCGCCGGTGGACCCCAAGACGATGCTCGTCCAGAGCGACATGTCCAACGCCTTCTACAGCCACGACGGCGGCCAGACATGGCACTTGATCCACATGAAGTACCTCCAGGGCCACGGATCGACCTGCCCGGCCGAGTACGACCCGGCGAACGCCGATGTTATTTACTGGACCGATTCCACGGCCGTCAAGGTGACAAAGGACCGCGGAATCACCTGGGCCCTGCTCGGCGAGTCACAGCCGTGGGGAGAGAGGAACCGGGTCCGGCGGATCTACCTCGACCCCGACTTCACGCAACGGCTGTTCGTCGGGACCGACTCGGGGCTGTACATGACGGAGAATGGCGGCAAGGACTGGAAGCAGCTACCGACGGTGAGCGGGCGGGTCTTCAGGATCGCCGCCGACCGCGCCAGCGCCAAGGACAAGCGCGTTTACTTCGTCGGGACGGCCGACGGCGTCTTCCGCTCGGATGACGGCGGGGCGACCTTCCAGAAGAAGAGCGCCGGCCTGCCCGATGGCGGCCTGACCGGCTTCGCCGGCGCGTCCAACAAGGATGAGACCATCCTCTACGCCTGCACGCCATGCACCGCAGCGGGCGACAAGCTCGCCGGCGGCATGTACCGCTCGACGGACAAGGGCGAAAAGTGGGAGCGCTGCATGAACGCCGATATAGACGTCGATCCCAAGCTTGCCAAGGCGGGACAGGCGGCTTACCAGTTCGTCACCGCCTCCGACAAGATGCCGAAGCGCGCCTACGTCTACTGCGCGGGCGTCAGCTACTATCCGCCCAATCACAGCACGATTTACCGCACCGACGACGCCGGGGCGTCGTGGAAGGCCGTCTACTTCTCCGACCCCCGCTTCAAGGCGCCAGGCATGGAGTGCAACGTGCCGATGGACTGGCAGACCGAGGGCCTCGGGGGCAATCGGTGGCAGGGCGCGGTGCGGGCGCTGGAGATCAACGCCGCCGATCCCGACATGTGCGTCGTCACGCAGGAACGCTGGTACATCTTCACGGCCAACGCCGGCAAGAGTTGGCAGCTCGGCCACACGGGCACACGCGTCGAGAAGGACGGCCAGGTGTCCTGGCGCAACAACGGGCTGATGGAGACGTCCTGCTGGGACTACCTCATCGACCCGTTCGAGAAGAGCCGCCGCTACATCGCCCAGACTGACATCGGGTTCTCGCGGAGCATCGACGGCGGGGCAACGTGGATCTGGGGCGGGCCGGCGCTGCCCAAGGGAGTGGAGAACACCACCTACCAGATCGCCTTCGACCCGGAGATCAAGGGCAAGCTCTTCGGCGCGTTCGCCAACACGCACGACATCCCCAACTACAACACGGTCTACGGCTCGCACTTCCGGCCGGGGCGGTCGGATGGGGCCGTGGGCGTCAGCCTGGACTTCGGCGCGACGTGGACGAAGCTATGGTCGACGAAGCTGCCAGTGACATCCGTGGTCCTCGACCCAAAGAGCCCAAAGGGCAATCGCACGCTGTACGCGGCCCAGTTCGAGGGAGGCGTGTGGCGCTCATCCGACGACGGCAAGACCTGGGAGCAGTGCAAGAACGTCGGCCTTGGAAGCCAGAAAAACCAGCGCAGCCTGAAGATCATCCTCCAGCCGGATGGGTCGCTGCTGAACCTGGTGACCGGCAAGGTCAAGGGCGAGACCGACGGCGTGGGCATCTACCGCTCGACCGACAAGGGCGACAACTGGACGAAGCTCAGCGAAGGCCAGCCCTGGACGTGGCTCAAGGACTTCTCCGTGAACCCGCGCGACCCGAATGAGATCCTCGTCGGCGCCTCCCGCGACAAGCCGGGCCTGTACCGCACGAAGAACCTCGGCAAGACCTGGGAACTGCTCGGAACCAAGGGCAAGGAGCATTTCGGCGGCTACTTCCATCCCGCGCATCCCGGCTGGATATACATGACATTGACCGAAGGCGCTGAGGAGTCGGGGCTCTACCTCAGCCAGGACGACGGCAAGACCTGGAAGCCCTATTCCCAGATCCCCTTCGCCAACATTCAGCGGGTCTGCTTCGACCCCGACGACGCGGACCACATCTACCTGACGACCTTCGGCTATTCCGTCATCGAGGCCCCCGCGCAGCCGTAGCGGCCGCGCCGAACCGGACAACAGAACAGGCATGGAGACGACAGTCGGCGTGTTGCTGGGGCTGGCGGCGGCGACCGCCCAGTCGGTGTCGTACATCCTGTCGCGCCTGTACGTCATCCGCCGCGCCGGGGCGTTCTTCCACCTGCTGGTGCTGGGGCACCTTATCATGGGCGCGATGTCGGTGGCCGCCCTGCCTTGGCTGCCACTGGACCAGTTGCCGCCGGTGGGGTCGGTCCTCTGGCCGTTGATTGGGTCGGGCGTGTTCTACCTGCTGGGCCAGGCGGGCATGTTCATCGTGCTGCGCCACCAGGAGGCGTCGCGCCTCTCGCCGCTGTTGGGCCTGAAGATTCCGATACTGGCGTTCATCACGGTGATGTTCCTGGACAAGGCGGGCAAGGGACTGACGGCGTGGCAGTGGTCGGCTGTGGCGATCAGCGTGGCGGCGGCGCTCGTTCTCAGGACATCGGGCAAACGCATGCCCTGGACGACGATTGCGGGCATCGTGGTCACATGCGTCTTCTACTCGCTGTCGGACCTGCACATCCGCATGTTGACCGATGCCCTGGGGCCGCACCTGGGCAAGACGCAGGCGGTGCTGACAGGGGTGGCGCTTACCTACGTGCTCTGCGGGCTGATTGGCCTGGCGGCGATGCCGTGGGCCGGCCGGCCGCACAAGGGCGATTGGTCTTTCGCGCTGCCGTGGGCCGCCTCGTGGCTGGCGGCGATGGTGGTGCTGTACGGATGCTTTGCCACAATCGGGGTGATCTACGGGAACATACTCCAGTCGACGCGCGGGCTGATCTCCATTGTCATGGGCGCGGCCGTCGCGGCGCTGGGCCACCTGCACCTGGAGCCCAGGACCACGCGCGTCGATTTCATTCGCCGCGTCGCCGCGGCCGTGATGATGATCGTGGCAATAACGATGTATTCTCCCGAGATCATGCGTAGAATCTGGCCGCATTAGACAGGAGACCGCATGAGGTATTTCGCTTTGCTGCTCGGAGGCACGGTCCTCGCGTGTGCATCGTGGGCGTTGGCGGATGATGCCCAGCCGTCGAAGGTCATCGGCTGGCGCGGCGACGGGACCGGCCGGTACCCGCAGGCCGATCCGCCGACCGAATGGGGCCTGTGGCCCAGGAGCCCGCTTCACGGGATGCGCTTCGCCATCGACAAGCCGAAGGACAGCGACACCGGGCAGGACGCCCGGACGCTCATTCACAACCAGCCGAAGGAATGGCTGATCATCGGCCCGTTCGACGCAGCGAAGGACGACCCGCTGGACAAGGACTACATCGCCGATGAGGCCAAGCTCTCCCCCAGCGCCGGCGACAAGGCCGGCGAGCTGGAATGGAAGCCCATCGCTCTCAAGAAGCGCGAGGGCGACGCCCTCCAGGGCACGGAGCTTGACTGGACGTACTTCGGCGACCTGACCGGCAACAAGAACGACAAGATCGCCTACGGCCACGTCTACCTCTACTCGCCAATGGACGGCAAGGCGGTGCTCGTCCTGGACCATGGCGGCGCGCTCAAGGCCTGGCTCAACGGCCAGGAGGTGTACAGGAACCCCAAGGCAAACCTGTCGATCTGGGCGATGAACAACATCTCCTGGGCGATGGAGACCTGGGCACCGCTGCCCTTCGGCGTGCGGGCACAGAAGGTGACGGTCAGCCTGAACAAGGGTTGGAACCGCCTGCTGCTCAAGGCGTCGGGCAACGTCCACCTGCGCCTGACGGTCGAGCCCGGCACACAATACGAGAGCAAGAACATCGCCTGGTCCTGCCCGCTGCCGGACAACTCCAATGCCTCGCCGGTGATCGTCGGCGACAAGGTCTTCGTGATGGCCGAGCCGGACGAACTGGTCTGCGTGGACAAGAAGGACGGCAAGGTCCTCTGGCGGCGGTCCAACAGCTACTTCGACGCCGTCAGCGAGAAGGACAGGGCCGCCAACGAGGCGTTCAAGAAGATCGGCGAGATGACTGACTTGCGGATGGCCGCGACGACCTACGGCGACAAGCTGGTCCTCCGCAAGCGAATCCAGGACGCCCTTGAGGCGCTCGACTGGGATGGCGCTCTGCCGTTCTACGAATCCATCACCGCCGACCAGCGGGAGAAGGACCCTGGCATCGCGCAGAAGATCGATCCGCTGGTGGAGAAGCTCAAGGCCGCCAAGCCCGAGGAGAAGGCCCAGGTCATGCGGCAGCTATTCCCGATGCTCTGGCAGCTCGGCTGCCCGGCGAAGTACACGATGATCATCGAGGGCCACCCCACCTCGCACCGGCCGCTGGGCGGCTGGACGACACCCACGCCCGTCACCGACGGCAAGCTCGTGTACGTCTGGGTCACCAACGACGTGGCGGCGTGCTACGACCTCGACGGCAACCGCAAGTGGATCCGCCGCGTGGACCTCGACTTCCGCTGGCCGGGGGCCAAGTACGGGGCCTACGGCTACCCGTGCTCGCCGGTGCTGATCGGCGGCAAGTTCATCGTCTCGACCGGCCACGGGGGCACGGCCGCGATCAACGCCGCCGACGGCAGCCTGGCGTGGAAGTTGCAGGCGCCTCAATCGACGATCTGCCAGAACGCCGCGACCATTGGCGGCGTCGATGTCGTGATCTCCAGCGACGGCCAGGTCCTTCGCGTCTCGGATGGCAAGACGCTCTGGACACCGCAGAATCCCGCCAACTCGGGGCCCGGCACGCTGGTCGGCGGCATCCTCTACAACTTCCACCTGCACTTCGAGACGGTCGATTTCACCAAGTGTACCGGCGATGCGTGGAAGCCGGCCGTGACGCCCATCAGCGTGAATCCCGGCACGGTCTACGCGTCGCCGCTGTTCAACGATGGCCTGGTCTACGCAATCGACCGAGAGGGCGCGCTCTCCGTGGTGGATCTGGCGGCCGGCAAGCTCGCGTACAAGCAGAAGATCGACTTCTTCGCGCCGATGCTCCACTACAACGCCTGCGGCGTCGGCTCCGCCCCGACCCTCGGCGGCAAGTACGTCTACCTGATGGACAACCAGGGCCACTGCCTGGTCATGGAGCCGGGGCGCGAGTTCAAGCCCGTCGCCAGGAACGCCATCGAACGCCACATGGAGCGCGACTACCCGACCAACCCGCAGGAGACGGTGTACAGCAACCCCGTCTTCGAGGGCACGAGCATGTACGTGCGGGCCGAGGGGCATTTGTATAGGATCCAGACGAAGGAGTGACAGCATGATCGACATCGAGCACTTTCCTGTCTTCGACGCCCACACGCACTTCTCGCATGCCTATCTCGACCAGGTATTGCAGTCATACGAGCAGTGCGGCGTGAAGGGCGGCATCGTGATCTGGCCGCGGTCGCACCACGGCCTGGACTACGCCGAGTTCCTGGCCGTCATGCGCGAGCGTAAGCTGACCAACTGGGTTCCCTTCTACTGGCCCGACTGGCCGGAGTTCGGCTGGCGCCCGGAGGCGTTCGTCAAGAAGCTCTGCGCGGACATGCGCCGCTACGCCGCGATGGGCTGCCGCGGGCTCAAAGTCTGGAAGGACCTGGGCATGTACATCATCCACCCCGACGGCAAGCCCGCGACGATGGACGACCCGCGCCTGCGGCCGGTGTGGGACACGGTGGCCGGCCTTGGCTGGTGGATTTCCGCCCACCAGGCCGACCCGACCTGCGTCTGGAAGACGCGCACCGGCCTGAGACGCGATGAGATATACCAGCGGCGGGACGCCGTCATCGCGGCGTATCCGCAGATACGCTTCATCCTCTGCCACACGGGCAACGACATCGAATCGGTGGCGAAGTTCGCCGCCATATTCGACCGCTTCCCCAACGTCTGGAGCGACTGCGGCCGTGACTTCCTCAAGCACGACTCGCTGGCCGACACGCAGGCGTTCCTTGAGAAGTACGCGGACCGGCTGATGTTCGGGCCGGACACGGGCATGCCCGACCATCGCCCGCCGGACTTCAAGTGGGAGTGGGAGGAGTGCTACCTGCCCTGGCGGCTGCGGCTGGTGTCGTGGGGCATGAGCGACGCGACGTTCCGCAAGTTCACGTGGGAAAACGGCGAGAGGCTTTTCCTGAAATGAGATCGGCTCCAACGCGGAGGACGCGGAGATCGCGGAGAAGACTGGAGCTT
The DNA here is from genome assembly GCA_041946855.1 of Phycisphaerae bacterium. Taxonomy (GTDB): domain Bacteria; phylum Planctomycetota; class Phycisphaerae; order SM23-33; family SM23-33; genus JBHGBE01. The sequence goes on from JBHGBE010000090.1 coordinate 16,276, forward strand.
GGGGTAGGCAACTTCTGAAGCCTCTGCGTCCTTTGCGACCTCTGCGTTGATTGTCCAGGACTCGGATCATGATCCGGCTGGTCCTAAACGACGAGCACCTTGCATCCGCCCTCGGCGAGGCGCTGACGGCCTGCCGGCATCGCCTGCTGATCGCGACGGCGGATGTGAAGGACTTGCACATCCCGCAGGCCCGCGGCCGGTCGAGGAGCATCCTCGAGGTGTTTGAGGGCTTGTCCTCGCGCGGCGTGGAGATTCGGCTGCTTCACAGTTCGGTGCCGTCAGGGCCCTTTCTGGCGCGGCTCAAGGAAGGCGTGCCTCGCGGGCTGGCGATGCGGCGCTGCGTGCGCATCCACGCCAAGGCCGTCATCGCCGACGGGCGTTGGATGTACCTGGGCTCGGCGAACCTGACCGGCGCGGGGCTTGGGGCCAAGGGCGCTGGCCGGCGCAACTTCGAGGCCGGCATCTGGACCGATGATCTCGCCCTCATCGACCCCGTGCTGGACATGCTCCAGACGATTTGGGACGGCACCCAATGCCGCTCATGCGGCCGGAAGGAGAACTGCCCCGTGCCGCTGGAAGAACCCAGGCT
>JBHGBE010000091.1:0-16637 GCA_041946855.1 Phycisphaerae bacterium
CCTCTGGCCACCTCCCGCCGCTATACGTACAATCCGTTGCAGACGGGTGAAATGTTACGAAGGGAGATACTGAATGAATACGCACCGCGCAGCGGCCGCGACGACTGGCCGGGACATGGACCTCTGCCGTGCCTGGACGGGCAAGTTCCTGTCGGGCGGCGAGAACCTTCCCATATCGTTCAAGCTCGATGGAAAGGCGGTGGCCGGGATTCCGGCGGCGTGGCGTCCTACGCGCACGCGGCGGCGCGTGGATGCGAACATCATCGAGACCGTCTTCGACGGCCGTGATGGGAAGACGGGCCTGGCCGTCCGGGTCGAGTGCGTGGAGTATCTCGACTACCCGGTCGTGGAGTGGACTGCCTGGCTGACCAACACCGGCGGCGGGCCGACGCCGATCGTCAGCGACATTCTGGCGATGGATGGCTTCTTCGCGGGCCGGTCGCCCGTGCTGCACCACTGCAACGGCGACTTCTACAGCGAGAAGGGCTACACGGCCAGCCGGACGGCGCTGGGCGAGGGGCAGTCGCTCACGTTCGCGCCGGACGGCGGACGGCCGTGCGACCAGGCGTTTCCGTACTACCGCGTCGCGTTCGAGGATTGGGGGTTGTCGATCGCGATAGGCTGGCCGGCCCAATGGTCGGCGACGTTCACCGGGCGGGCCGGCGGCGTGGCCGTCCGCGCCGGGCAGGAGCGGACGCACCTGCGGATCATGCCGGGCGAGACGATCCGCACGCCGCGGATGACGGTGATGTCGTGGGCCGGCTACGCCCTCCGCGCGGCAAATCTCTGGCGGCGCTGGTATCGTGCCCACGTGCTGCCTCGGCCCGACGGCCGGCCGCTGGGGCCGCTACAGGTCGGCCACGGCACCGACGAGGGGGAGGAGTTCACGGCCGCCACGGAGGAGAATCAGCTTCGCTACATCGACCTGTGGGCCAAGCGCGGCATTGCGCCCGATGTCTGGTGGATCGATGCCGGCTGGTATCCGTGCTACAACGAAAAGCACGAGCGCCGCTGGGTCGAGACGGGAACGTGGAAGCCTGACCCCGAGCGGTTTCCGCGGGGCCTCAAGCCCGTGTCGGACCGCGCGGCAAGCCACGGTGCGAAGCTCCTGGTCTGGTTCGAGCCGGAGCGCGTCCGGCCGGGCACGCAACTTGACCGCGAGCATCCCGAGTGGCTGCTGAAGGTCGACGACAAGGATGGCTGGGTCAAGGACAACGGCCTGCTGAACCTGGGCAACCCCGAGTGCCGGCAGTGGCTGACGGACCACGTCTGCCGCGTCATCCAGGACAACGGCATCAGGATATATCGCCAGGACCACAACTTCCCGCCGCTGCGGCGATGGCGAGAGAACGAGGCCGCTGACCGCCAGGGCGCGAACGAGAACCTGCACGTGCAGGGCTACCTCAAGTACTGGGACGACCTGCTGGAGCGGAACCCGGGGCTGTGGATCGACTCGTGCGCATCGGGCGGCCGGCGCAACGACATGGAGACGATGCGGAGGTCGGTGCCGCTGCACTACACCGACTACGGATACGGCAACCACCCGGTGAAGCTGTCGTTCCATCACGTCCTGTTCGAGTGGCTGCCGTACTTCAAGGAGGTGACGCTCTCGTGGGACATCCTCGTGGAAAAGGACCCGCCCAGGTACGACGACCGCGTGGACAGCTTCTCCTACCATTGCGGCCTTGGGCCGATGATCATGCCCGCCGTAACCATCCGCAAGGACGGCTACGACTACGCGCTCATGCGCAAGATGCTTGGCATCTGGCGGCGTGCGGCCGGGCTGATGCTCAATGGCGACTACTATCCGCTCACGCCGATCACCCGCTCGGCCGACAAGTGGGTCGCGAGGCAGTTCGATTGCCCGGAGGAGGGCAGGGGGTTCATCCAGGCCATCCGGCTGCCGGAGTGCCCGGAGGAAACGCTTGTGGTGCATCCGCAGGCGCTGCGGCCTGATGCGCACTATCTCTTCGAGAATCCGGAGAGCGGCGAAATCCGGGAATTGGAAGGGGCGGCCGTGGCGCGGGATGGGCTGGCGTTTGCGCTGCCGAAGCGCGAAGGGGCGATATGGTTCTACCAAGTGTAAGGGCGCTGTGCAATCATCGCCACTGCCGGCGGCGGTCGTCGGCAGGCGGGCATATCGGAAGTCTGGGCTGAAAGAGGCGGACTATGAGGAATCACGGGAGAATTCACAAGGCGCGCGGCGCTGCGTTCAGGGGCTTGGTCGGCGTGATGGGTCTGATATGGTTGGTGGCCGGCTGCACTTCGCAGCCATCGTCCGGTGGCCCCGCCGGCGCGCCCGCGGGACCTTCCAAGAGCATTCTCTCCTTCAGGATCGCGCCCGCGAGCAGCGCCTTGGCTGCCGACCAGGTGAAGGCGATGCGCGATGCGCTGGCCTCCGGCGACACCGCCCCCAAGAGCGGCGGGGCGAATGAGGCCGGCTACCTATGGCTGCCCGCCCGGAGCGGCGCGGCCTTTGACCAACTCATCACGGCGGACCACGGCGGCCAGAAGTACGTGCTTCTGTCCAATCAGCCGGCCGACGTGATGCTTCCGGGCGGCTGGGGCCTCCAATCCGTCCAGCCGGACCGCGATGAGATGGGCCGCCCGAGCGTCTTGTTTCGCTTCGACGCCCAGGGCGCCGCCCTGTTCGAGAAACTGACCAAGGCCCACGTCGGCCAGGTGCTGGCGATCATCGTGGATGGAAAGGTGCTCTCCGCGCCGGTCATCAGGTCGGTCATTCGCGACAGCGGGATCATCAGCGGCACCTTCACGGACGACGAGGTCAACCGCCTCGCGGCCGCGCTGAAGGCCGGCATGCCTCCGAAGCGCTGGTCGAGCCAGACCACGTGGGACGGCCACGGAGGGCCTCCGCCGGCCGGACAGCGACAGTGGCTTGACCGCGCATCCGGGTGGGGCTAACCTCGTCGGCGTGGTGAATGTCCGCCGCAACCTTCTGTGGCTCCTGGTCGCGCTGGCCCTGCCGGCCGTCGTCTACGCGGCGACCCTCGCCACGCCCCTGCACGTCATGGACGACCACGAGATCTACTACCTGGCGGGCATGACGCGGGCGACCGCGCCGCGGAACATCGTCGAGTACACCCGCCAGGACTTCCACGAGAACGGGCGTTTTCGCCCGCTGTTCGGCTTGGAGCGCCTTGGGCTGGCCAGGGCCGTCGGCCCCAACGCGACGCTCCTGCGCCTTCTGCCTTACGCGGCCGTGCTGGCGACCACGGCGATACTGTTCTTCTGGGGAGCGTCCCTGGGATTCGGCCCGTGGTGCTCGACCGTGGCGGCTTGGCTGGTCGTCCTTAACCCGACGGGCAGCGAGTCGTGGGTCCTGCTGGCGGCGCAGGAGAGGATGGGCGTCCTCTGGATTGCGCTGGCGATGCTGGCGATCGTCCGTTGGGCCGCGACGTCGAGACGCGCCTGGCAGTTGACGTGGGTGCTGGCGGCGGTGATGGCCGCGCTGACCAAGGAATCCTTCGTCCTGGTCTTGCCGGGGCTGATGCTTGCGGCCGTGTTCGCGGACATGCTCCTGGCGGGGCATTCGTTCAGGCGGGCGCTGGTCAGGAATGCCTGGGCGGCGGCGGCCGTGGCGGCCGTGGGCGTGGCGGTGGGGATCATTGCGGCGGTCGCGGTGGTGCGGAACGCCGATACGTACGGCAGCTACCTTGTCAGCAGGGGCCGGATATTCCACGGGATCGTCGGCGTGATCCGCCAGGCGGCGTACAGCGATGTGCTGCTGATCCCGCTGGCGCTGTTCGGCGCGGCGTACATCCATCAGCGGTGGGGCAAGCCAGGACGGGAGGACTGGAGGAAGGGAGGACGGGAAGATCAGAATCTTGTGCCCATCCCCTCCTCCCTTCCTCCCGTCCTAACCTCCTCCCTTCCTCCCCTGAAATCGCCTTTGGTTTGGCCTCCCCGGGCCGCCGGGCTGCTGGCGCTGGCGGTGGCCGTCTGGGTGGTGCCGATATGGGGGCTCCAGGCGAAGATCGGCATCGCCGGCAAGCGATGGATATTCCCGATGGCGATCGCGCTGGCCGCGGCGAACGGCCTGGCGTTCTGGCGCGTGCGGCGAGCGGCCGGCCGGGCTTTCCGCCTGGCGATGGACATCGGCATCGCGGTCTGGTTCGCGTACAGCGCGACGGCCTGCGTGGAGCGCGTCTGGTTCTTCCGGGCGGACGCGCTTCTGTACCAGGACATCCTGGCGGCGGTGGACCGCGCCACGGGCCGCGGGGGACGCGTGCTGGCGATCCCCGCATCCGGCATGCAGGCTGAGCCGGAGGTATCGCTCCGGTTCTTCCTCGACGGGATGGGGCGGTCGGACATCGCCATCGACCGGCTGGAAATCCCGCCCGACCCGCGCCAGGGGCCGTACCCAGCCGCGCTGGAGAGCTTGTGGAGCCGTTACCTCACCGAGGTGTCATCGCCGGACATGGCGAAGTACGACGCAATCCTGCCGCTGCCTTTCAGGGGAGTTCTGAAAGGCCTGGACGTTCAGCAGGCGGCGCAATACGGGGAAGTCCTGCGGTACCGCAGGAGCTACTTCCACCTGAGGCTTACGGGAATGCCGGTGGACCAGATCGTCGCGGAGATTCACGTGCGATCATCTCCTTCGCCGCAGGATCGGTAGCCCGCCCATGACCGGCATCGCCGGCGTGAAGGGCCGGTGACGCTCGCGGAGCCGACGGCCCCCGTCGATCCACAATCTAATCTAAACACTTGACGCGGCGGAGGATCGGATTTATAATCCCGCCGTTTGGACGGGTTGGGCCCCCTTCGCACGGCGGTACGCTGTGCCCGTCGGTTGAGGATGAAAGCGAGGACTTCGTTGCCGTCGCACGGCCGCCCGAAGCACGCCGCAGATTCACTCAAGGCCACGGCGTGGTCTTGTCGAAGCCTGTGTATTGGAACGAACACTTGCAGGCGCACACCGCCATCGCAACCAAGAAAGGAGAGAACGATGAACTTCACGGCATTCGAGGCACTTGAATCACGCACGCTGTTGAGCGTGGCCACGCTCGCTGCGGGCAAGGCAGCACTGCTGGACACCAACGGCGACAGCGTCAACGAGGCCATCCTGGTCAATACCGGCGCCAGCGCAATCGAGTACGACTACCAGGGCGGAGGGGGCCTGGCGGCCGTGAAGCTGACGGCCGACGGCGGCAAGTTCGTAACCAACACCTTCGTGTCGCAGGTCGGCGACACCAGCGACGCCCTGGACTTCACAATGGGCAGCTCGAAGATCGGCGTGGACGTGAAGTACGGCGGCAAGCTCTACGGCGCGATCGCCGGCGACTCGAGCGTCGTCGAAGGCGCCGTCGTGCAACTGGAGATCGGCCGGGGCAACTTGGCCGGCCTGACGGCCACGCAGGGGAACATCGGCAAGGTCTACCTCGACAGCGGCAACGTGACTGGCCCAATTGGTGCCTCGGGAAGCATCGACACCCTCGCCGTCTCCGGCGACATCCTCGGCTCGATCAGCGCGGCCGCGGGCATCAACATCATCTCCGCCGGCCGGCTGTTGGCGGCGGTCAACGGCTCCATCAACACGCTGGCGGTCGACACAATCGGCGCCGGCGCGGACATCCAGGCGGCCACGCTTGGCAAGGTTACCGCCGGCATGATTGGCGAAGGGGCGATCATCCAAAGCGCCGGCGCAATAGGCACGCTACAGGCAGGTACGGTCTCCGGCGCCATCATCTCCGCCGACAGCATCGGGTCGATGATCTTCGACGTGATCTCGGGCTCGCCGGAAGGCACGACCATCTACATCGACCAGCACGTAGGAACCTTCCAGGCCCAGACGATCACGGGTGGACTCAACGGCACGCTCTTCCTGACCTTCGGCGCGGGCGTCGACAACTTGATTGCCGGGACCATCGACGGCGGGACTGCGACGGCAAACGGCTTCAGCTCCGCCACCCTGACCATCAACGGCACGGTTGCCAGCATGACCGTGGGCCTGATATCCGGCGGGACGGCGAAAGCCGGCGGCGCGACTATGCTGAACATAAACGTCGCCGGAGACATGCAGTTCCTCCGCGCCGGGACGATCTCCGGCGGCACGTCCACCGGAGGCCAGTGCCTGCTCACGTTCATCATCACGCACGACATGGTGGAGGCCAACATAGGGCAGATCACAAACAGCGTCAGTTCCAGCGGCGGCGGGGCTGGCGTGATGATGATGGTAGGCAACGACATCATCAAGCTTGTGGCCAATACGATCTCGGGCGGAAGCGCCACGGGAGACGGCGGATTCACGACGGTCGGCATCATGGCCGGCAACGATATGAAGTCGCTCGCGGCCAAGAAAGTGGACGGCGGCACGGCCCTCGGGATCGGGGCATCCGCCGGCGTTCAGATAATGGCCGGCAACGACATCAACGCCATTGCCGCCAGCACGTTCGCCGGCGGGCAGGCCACGGGCGAGAACGCAAAGACAACCCTGAACGTCGGCGCCGGGCGGAACATTGACTTCATAGGGGCCGGCCTCATCACCGGGAGCACCGCCCCTGTGGCGACGCAGCAGATGCCAGTCCTGTTCTCGGCCGGTAACAACATCGGCCTGGTCATGGCCGGTCGGATCATCGGCGGCACAGCGACCTCCGACGGAACCGCTGCGACGGCCGCGGTCCGCCTGGAGGCCTTGGGCATTTACACCGACCCTGATACCGGCCTCGTGACCGGCGGCGACATCGGCGAGATAGTCGTGGGCACCATAGACGCTGGAGTGGCGGACGGCGCCGCATCCTTGGCCTACGTCAGCATCTACGCCGGCAACGACATCACCAAGCTCTACGCGGATCGGATCGCCGGCGGTTCCTCCTCCGGCGACGGCATGACCTACGTGGGCATCCTGGCCGAGCACGACATCGTCGACCTGGAGGCCGGCTCGATCTTCGGCCAGACGGGCGGCGACTCCAGCGGCGCCTCGTTCGTGCAGATCCAGGCGTACAACGACATCCAGAACTTCCTCGCCGAGCGGATCATGGGCGGCCCAGGCGGCGAGGTGAACATCCTGGCCGGCATCGCCTACGACGCCCTGGGCAACGTCGTGTCAACCGGCGGATCGATCGAGAACATGGTCGTCGGGATGATCAACAGCGCCGGCGGCATCGTGAACATCGCCGCGGGCGGCGACATCGACAGCCTTCTGGTCGACAAGATCAGGTCGGGCGACGGCCAGGTGAACATCACGGCCGGCGGAACCATAACCGCCGACATCGGCAGCATCCGCCCGTGGGTGATAGCCGACGCCAGCGGCGTGCAGTTTGCGGCCGGCAAGGCGGTCATCGACGTGCGGAATTCCATCAGTGACCAAAGCACGGATGTAGGCCGGCCGGTCGAGTTCCCCGTCCCTGAGGAATTGCCCCCGACGTGATCGCCGGCGCTGGCCTTACGATTGCGACTTGATCCGGTATCTCCGCCAGTCGATGCCGAGCTGTCTGATCTTGTAGCCGATGATGCGTTTGGTCGTGCCCAGGTCGCTGGCGGCGGCCGTGACATTGCCGTTGGTGCGCTTCAGGGCGTCCACGATGATGTCGCGCTCGAAGAGGTCCACGCGCTCCTGGAGCGTGCCGACGCCGGCCGTATCGGATGCGTCAGACGTCTGGAGCGTGGGCGGCAGGTGATGGCCGTGGATCACGCCGTCGGTCGACAGCAGCACCGCCCGCTCGATGCAGTTCTCCAGCTCGCGGACGTTGCCCGGCCAGTGGTACATGACCATCATGTTGATGGCCGGCGTGGTGATCCGCCGCACGTCCTTGCCCATCTTGCGGGCGTAGCGCTCCACGAAGTGGTCGGCCAGCAGGAGAATGTCGTCCTTGCGCTCGCGCAGCGGCGGAAGCAGGATCGGAAAGACGTTCACGCGGTAGTACAGGTCGTGGCGGAACGCCCCCGACTCGACGGCCTTCTCCAGGTCGCGGTTGGTCGCGCAGATGATCCGCACGTTGACCTTCTGCGTGCGGTTGGCGCCGACGCGCTCGAACTCCCGTTCCTGTAGCACGCGCAGGACCTTGACCTGAATGGCCGGCGAGAAGTCGCCTATCTCGTCCAGGAACAGCGTGCCGCCGTCGGCCTCCTCGATGCGCCCCTTGCGGGCCTGGATCGCGCCGGTGAATGCGCCCTTCTCGTGGCCGAAGAGCTCGCTTTCCAGCAGGCCCTCGCTGAGGGCGGCGCAGTTGACCTTGACGAAAGGCCCCTTCGCTCGCGGGCTGGAGTAGTGGATGGCGTGGGCGACGAGTTCCTTGCCCGTGCCGCTCTCGCCGCGGACCAGGACGGTGGTGTCGCTGGCGGCCACCTGGTGGATGGCGCGGTACACCTCGCGCATCGCGCCGGAGTTGCCGATGATGTTTTCGGGGCGGAAGCGGTCCTCCAGCTCGCTCCGCAGGCGGAGGTTCTCCTCTTCCAGGCTGGCCCGCTCGGACGCGGCCGTGCGGCGAGCGCGAACGTCGTTGGCGATCATGCCGGCCACGATGGACAGCACCCGCACGTCCTCGTCCAGCGACGCGGAAGCGTCGAAGACGCGGTCGGCCGACAGCGTGCCGACGACCTGACTGCCGATGGCGATCGGCACGCAGATGAAGCTGATCTCGTCCTTCGAGACGCTGCGGCGCTTGTGGACCTTGTCCAGGAACATCGGCTCCTGCGAGACCTTCGGGACGATGGCCGGCTTGCCGGTCTGGACGACACGGCCGGTGATGCCCTCGCCCATGCGATAGCGGATCTTGCGGAGCTGCGCCGCCGAGAGGTTGTGGGCGACCTCGGTCATCAGCTCCTGGCCGTCGGGCGAGAGCAGCATGATCGTGCCGCGGGTCATGCCCAAGTCGGCGTGGAGCACGTCGAGCACCTCCTCGAGCATCTGCCGCTGCCCGGAGGCGGTGGCGAGGATCTGGCTTATGCGGTACAGGCCCCCGAGCTCCAGCTCGTGGCGCTCGGCGGGCGTTGATTTCGTGCGGAGCGGGGCCTTGATCTCTGTTGGCATGTCGGCCTTCCTGAAAGTAACAAAATCGTACACATCGTGGCCGGTGATTACAAGTATGTATCGGCTGCCGGGATGCGGAAGATTGGGAACAGCGGCGTAACATCCGCAGCTTTCGCGGATTACGCTGAAATGGCGTCCCTGGCACGCCCGGTGCTACTTGTGGCCGTGAGGGTTGTGGGAAGTTCCTCGGTTCGTGCCCGCCCTGGCGGGCCAAGAGGAGACGAACTTGACCGGCTCACGAATGACAAGGCACTGGTGGATGATCGGCGCGGCCGCCGCGCTGCTCGCGCTGCCGTGCGCCAGCGCGATGGCGGCCGATGGCGCCGCGCCGAAGGTCGACGGCGGCGACACCGCCTGGGTGCTCATCAGCGCGGCCCTGGTCATGCTGATGACGCCGGGGCTTGCGTTCTTCTACGGCGGCCTGGTGCGGCGGAAGAACGTGCTGTCGGTGCTGATGCAGTGCTTCATGATCCTGTGCCTGGTCTCGATCCAGTGGGTGCTCGTGGGCTACAGCCTCGCGTTCGGCCCCGACGCGGGCGGGCACGGCCTGATCGGCACGCTCGACTGGTTCGGCCTGGCGGGCGTGGGCCTCAAGCCCTACGCGGCGTACTCGCCGACCGTGCCGCACCTGGCATTCATGGTCTTCCAGATGATGTTCGCGGTCATCACGCCGGCGCTCATCATCGGCGCGTTCGCGGAGCGGGTGCGGTTCTCGGCGTTCTGCGTGTTCAGCGTCGCGTGGACCACGTTCATATACGACCCGGTCGCGCACTGGGTGTGGTCCGACGGCGGCTTCATGGGTGTGCTCCGCCCCGGCGGGTGGGGCGCGCTGGACTTCGCCGGCGGGACGGTCGTCCACATCAACGCGGGCATGGCCGCCCTGGCGGCCGCGCTGTATCTGGGCAAGCGACAGGGCTTTCCCGGCAAGATGTCCCCGCCGCACAGCCTTCCGCTGGCGGTGCTCGGCGCGGCGATGCTGTGGTTCGGATGGTTCGGCTTCAATGCCGGCAGCGCGTTGGGCGCGGGCGGGCTCGCTGCGTCGGCGTTCGTGGCCACTCACGTCGCGACGGCCGGCGCGGCCCTGACGTGGGCGGCGCTGGACTGGATCAAGCACAAGCGCCCGACGACGCTTGGCATGATCACCGGCGCGGTGGGGGGCCTGGTGGCGATCACGCCGGCGGCCGGCTACGTCACGCCGCTGGGCGCGGTGTGCATCGGCATCGGCGCGGGCCTCTTGCCGTGGCTTGCGGTAACGTTCCTGAAGGTCAGGCTCGGCTACGACGACACGCTGGATGCCTTCGGCGTTCACGGCGTGGGCGGGATATGGGGCGCGATCGCGACGGGCCTGTTCGCGACGGCGGCCGTCAATCCGTTTCCGTGGTCCGACCCGGCCGGCACGGGCAACAACGGCCTGTTCTACGGCAACCCGGTCCAGCTCCTCACGCAGATCAAGGCGGTGGCGCTGACGATGGCCTTCTCGTTCAGTGGCTCGCTGCTCTTGTTCTGGCTGGTAGACAAGACGCTCAAACTTCGAGTCACGGAGCACGAGGAGCGCGTCGGCCTGGACCTGACCGAGCACAGTGAGGCTGGGTACACGATACTGGACTGAGGAGAGCGAAAGTGAAGTACATCATCGCGATCATCCAGCCCGACCGGTGCGACGAGGTCCTGCGCCTGCTGGAGGAAAAGGAGATTCACCTGGTGACGGTCTCCAACGTGGTGGGCCGCGGGCGGCAGAAGGGCACGGCCGAGGTCTACCGCAGCCACAAGGAGGCCGGCAGCCTGCTCCGCAAGGTCAAGCTTGAGATCGCGGTCAACGAGGCGTTCGTCCAGCCGGCCGTCGACGCGATAATCGCCGGCGCGCGGACCGGCGCGATCGGGGATGGCAAGATATTCATCCTCGACCTGCCGCGCTGCATCCGCATACGAACGGGCGAGGAAGGCTCGGACGCCATCGGGTGAATGTTACAAAAATGTTTGACGCTCACCAGTCTTGACACGAAAATGTCGCGAATGACGGGTGATGCCCACTTGTGGCGTTCTAATGTAACATCATGTAAGGAAGAAGGTTATCCGTTTGAGGCGGCTTCTGGCACGGCACGTGCTATGAGAATGGCGTTGGCCATTGCAGCCGTGGTCCGCAGGCAGGGAATGCCTGTTGACGGCCGAGGCGATGCGTCGATTAACAGGGAAGAGGAACGAGTACATGGCAGGCTACAACGTCAGGCAGGCAGCGGTTGAGGCGATAGCGGAGACCACCGCACGCGGCGGGGCGGTCGACTACACCGTCAAGCCGATCAAGGAGGTCTTCGGCGAGCACGTGTTCAACGAGGAGGAGCGGCGGCAGCGGCTGCCCAAGACCGTCTTCCGCGCCCTCCAGAAGACCATCCACGCGGGCGAGGAGCTCGATCCGGCCATCGCCGACGCGGTCGCGGTGGCGATGAAGGACTGGGCCATCGAGCACGGCGCGACGCACTATTGCCACTGGTTCCAGCCGATGACCGGCCTGACGGCCGAGAAGCACGACTCGTTCATAACGCCCACGCCCGACGGCGGGGCCATCACCGAGTTCAGCGGCAAGGAGCTTGTCCGCGGCGAGCCGGATGCGTCGAGCTTCCCATCGGGCGGGCTGCGGGCGACGTTCGAGGCCCGCGGCTACACCGCGTGGGATCCATCAAGCCCGGCGTTCATACTTGACAACCCCAACGGCGCCACGTTGGTCATCCCGACCATGTTCATAAGCTGGTCGGGCGAGGCGCTGGACAAGAAGACGCCGCTATTGCGCTCGATGGAGGCCCTGAGCGCGCAGGCCCTTCGCGTGCTGAGGCTCTTCGGCAACAAGAGCGCCGCGCGCGTCTTCACCACCGTCGGGGCCGAGCAGGAGTACTTCCTGATCGACAAGCGGTTCTACTTCGCCCGCCCGGACCTGGTGAACACCGGCAGGACGCTCTTCGGGGCCAAGCCGCCGAAGGGACAGGAGCTTGAGGACCAGTACTTCGGCTCCATCGCCGACAGGGTGCTGGCGATCATGGCCGAGATGGAGTACGAGCTGATGCGCCTTGGCGTGCCGATCAAGACGCGGCACAACGAGGTCGCCCCCAGCCAGTACGAGATTGCGCCGATCTTCGAGTCGTCCAACCTGGCCACCGACCACCAGATGCTGGTGATGGAGATGCTCCGCAAGGTCGCCAACCGGCACGGGATGGTGTGCCTGCTGCACGAGAAGCCCTTCGCCGGCATCAACGGCAGCGGCAAGCACAACAACTGGTCGATGGCCACTGATGAGGGCGAGAACCTGCTCAACCCGGGCGACACGCCGCACGCCAACGCGCAGTTCCTGGTGTTCTGCGCGGCCGTCGTGAGGGCGGTACACAAGTACGCGGGCCTGCTGCGGATGAGCGTCGCCGGCGCGAGCAACGACCACCGCCTCGGCGCCAACGAGGCGCCGCCGGCCATCATCAGCGTGTTCCTCGGCGCGCAGCTCACGGACATCTTCACGCAGATCGAGAAGGGCTCCGCCAGGACCAGCAAGCACGGCGGCCACATCGAGGTCGGCGTGTCGATGCTGCCCAAGCTGCCGCGGGACGCGGGCGACCGCAACCGCACAAGCCCGTTCGCGTTCACCGGCAACAAGTTCGAGTTCCGCGCGGTCGGCTCCAGCCAGTCCATCGCGGGGCCAAACACGGTGCTGAACACGATCGTGGCCGAGTCGCTGGACTACGTCGCCACGCGGCTGGAAAAGGCGGTGAAAGGCAAAGGCGACTCGGAGGCGGCGCTGAACAAGGCCGTCACGCAACTGCTCTCGGAGCTCGTGACGGAGTTCAAGCCGGTGCTCTTCGAGGGCGACAACTACAGCGCCGAGTGGCACGCGGAGGCCGAGCGCCGCGGTCTGCCCAACCTCAAGAACAGCGTCGACGCCGTGCAGCTCATCACGGGCAAGGAGTCGATGGACCTGTTCACGAAGTACAAGGTCTACTCCAAGCGAGAGCTGCACAGCCGGCTGGACATCCAGTTGGAGAACTACTGCAAGACGATCAACATCGAGGCGCAGACGGCCTCGACCATCGCGCACACGATGGTCCTGCCGGCGGCCCTGAAGTACCAGGCCGACGTTGCGACGGCGTACAACGCTGCTCAGCAGGCAGGCGTCGAGGACGCCGAGCAGGCGGCGCTCCTCCAGGAAGTGATTGACGGCATCTCGGCCGCGCGGCGGGCCGCCGCCGAACTGGACAAGGCCGTCGCCGAGCACCCCCGCGACGGGCTGTTGGGCCATGCCACGCACATGCGCGACGCCGTCCTGCCGGCGATGGAGAAGCTCCGCCGCTGCGTGGACAAGCTGGAGACCGTGACGGCCGACGAGTACTGGCCGCTGCCGAAGTACCGCGAGATGCTGTTCATCCGGTAACCAGACGGCCATCAGGGGCCGCTGCAAACCTGCGTTGCCGCGAACCGCGAGGCGTCTTCGGGCGCCTTGCGGCGTTTGCGCTCTTGGCTTATATGCGAATGGCGTTATGGCCGATGCTCCGGTAGAATGATCCGCGGAAACCTAAGAGGGCGAGACATGACTTATGGAGGCACAGTGAAGAACGGGGTCGTTGTCCCCGACAGGCCCGGTACGTTGCCTGAAGGGGTCGAGGTGAGCATACGGCCGTTGAAGAGGAGCCGCGCAAGTGGGCAGGACCGCCCGCGGACGATGTACGAGCGGTACAAGCGTTGCATCGGCATCGCCAAGGGCTTGCCGCCAGACGCCTCCACGAATGCCGATCACTACCTCTACGGCGCGCCCAAGCGGAAATGAGCCCGATATTCGCCGACACTTCCCACTACGTCGCCATGCTCAATCAGCGGGACGAACTTCACGCCAAGGCCCTGGAGTTCATGCGCGCGCATGGCGGCCCGATACTTACAACGGAACAGGTTCTGACGGAGACAGGCAACTGGTTAGCGGACACAGGCGACAGGGACGCCTTTGTTGTCCTGCTGGAAACGATCCGTGCTGATCCCACTACGACCGTGGTCTGGTCGGAGCGTGAAGCTTTTGACGCCGGAATGCGTCTCTACGCCGCGCGAAGCGACAAGGAATGGTCGGTGACCGACTGCATTTCCTTCGTGGTGATGAAAGAGCGTGAGCTTGCAGATGCGCTGACGGCAGACCACCATTTCGAGCAGGCGGGCTTCAGGGCATTGCTCAAATAGAGCACTCCCGTCGACGCCTCCTTCACGCCCGCTGCCCCGGCGGCGGCGTGCCGAAGAACATCACGAAGCACCCGCCGGAATTGTTGAACGTGTTGGGGAAGACCTTGTACTTGCGCCCGATGATCTGCACCATTAGCTCCCCGCTGAGCTTGTGCTCGCGGCTGATCATGCTCATCAGGACGACATGGTCCTTGGCCTGCATGGGCTCCCGCAGCCACAGCCCGACAATCCGCCCATTGCTCTTGATATATGAGTAGTCCGCCATCGTCCTGCCCTTTTCCGGCAAATGTACGATGTAAAAGGAAGAAAGGCAAAGTGCAAGAGCCAGACGGACGCGGGCGCGGGTTCGCCTCCACTGTCCGCCTCCTGTGCTCTGCACTCCGCGTTCGCCCGGTGTGATAAGACATTCTTATCATGTATAGTAGACAGATTGTGTTTTCTTATCGGCCGCAGGTACGTAGACTGCCGTAGGAACAGTTGAGCGCACAGGCGTGCGCGAACGGGAAAAGGAACATGGCGCAGCGGAACGATTTCATGCCGCCCTTGGGACTGCCGGCGAAGGTCCGCGTGAAGGGCGGCCCCGACGGGCCCAAGGACAGCTCCGGCTGCGCCATCGTCGGAATATGCTGCACCGACGGCCAGAGGATCAACGGGCGTGACATCGTCAAGTCCATCGCCCTGATGCACGACCGGGGCAACGGCCTGGGCGGAGGGTTCGCCGCGTATGGCATCTACCCCGAGCACCGCGACCGCTACGCCCTGCACGTGATGTACGACGACGCGGCCGCGCGGGCCCGAACAGAGCAGTTCCTGGCCGAGACGTTCGAGATCGCCCACAAGGACCTGATCCCCACGCGCCACGTGCCAGCCATCCGCAACCGCCCGCTGTTCGCGCGATACTTCGTCCGGCCGCTGGAGGCCACGCGCGAGCAGTACTATGAGATGACGGATGATGACATCGTCGTCTGGGCCGTCATGCACGTGAACGTCAGGATCGACGGCGCCTTCGTCTGCTCCAGCGGAAAGGACATGGGCGTCTTCAAGGGCGTCGGCTATCCCGAGGACATCGCCGAGTTCTTCCGCCTGGAGGACTACCAGGCGCACACGTGGACCGCGCACAGCCGCTTCCCGACGAACACGACCGGCTGGTGGGGCGGGGCGCACCCGTTCGGCATCCTGGACTGGTCCGTCGTCCACAACGGCGAGATCTCCAGCTACGGCACCAACCGGCGCTACCTGGCCGACTTCGGCTACATCTGCGCCCTGCACACCGACACGGAGGTGATCGCGTACCTGTTCGACCTGCTGATCCGCAAGCACCGGCTCTCCGTCGAGGCAGCGTGCGCCGCGTTCGCGCCGCCGCTGTGGGAGGCGATCGAGCGCATGGATCACCAGCAGGCCCAGGTCGCAAAGGCAATTCGCATGACCTACGGGCCCGCTCTTCTGAACGGGCCTTTCAGTATCTGCGTGGGTTTTGGCGGCGGGATGATCGCGCTGAACGACCGCATCAAGCTCCGGCCGATGACGGCGGCGAGGCACGGGGCGCGGGTGTTCGTGGCAAGCGAGGAGTCGGCCATCCGCGAGATATGCCCGCGGCCGGACCGCGTCTGGCAGTTGGCGGCCGGCGAGCCGCTGGTGGTGAGAGTGGATTCGATCCCCAATGAGTACGTCAAGAGCGACAACCGAAGCGAAGCGCTGGCTGGTTCAGCCTGAGTTCCTCATCGAGCGCGACGAGGGCCGCTGCATCGCGTGCGGGGCGTGCGCACGCCAGTGCGCCAACGAAGGCCACGTGCTGGAGGAAGACGGCACGCCGACGGCCGTGTCGGAGGTCTGCGTCGGCTGCCAGCGGTGCATGACCATCTGCCCGACCGGGGCGATCACCATCCGCCGGGCCGCGTCGCAGTTCCGCGAGAACGCCAACTGGCCCGATTACCACCTGCGCAACCTCTACAGGCAGGCCGAGGGCGGCGGCGTCCTCCTGACCGGCATGGGCAACCCGCGCCCGCTGCCGGTGTACTGGGACAGCATCGTCCTGAACGCCTCGCAGGTCACTAACCCGTCCATCGACCCCCTGCGCGAGCCGATGGAGCTGCGGACGTTCCTGGGCTCCAAGCCGGATGTGCTGGACCTGACGCGCGGGCGGGAGGGCTTTGGCATCGGGCCGCAGCTTGAGCTGAAGATCCCGGTGATGTTCAGCGCGATGAGCTACGGGTCGATCAGCTACAACGCGGCCATCTCCCTGGCGACGGCCGCCGGCGAGATGGGCACGTACGCCAACAGCGGCGAGGGCGGCCTGCACCGCGACTTCTATCCGCACGCGGACCACATGATCGTCCAGGTCGCCAGCGGGCGGTTCGGCGTCAGCCCCGAGTACCTCAACGCGGCGGCGGCGGTCGAGATCAAGATCGGCCAGGGGGCCAAGCCGGGCATCGGCGGCCACCTGCCCGGCGAG
>JBHGBE010000092.1:0-16620 GCA_041946855.1 Phycisphaerae bacterium
GCCAACTACATCAGCACCCACCTGTCCGTCGGCCATGCTCTGACGGCCGCCAGCGGCCCTGGCGGCGGGCCGGTAGTGGGCAATCACGCCTACCAGGTGATGTCCGTCGAGTCCACGTCGTCGGGCTACTACGTTACTGTCTACAATCCGTGGGGAGTGGACGGCGTATCCTACGACAGCAATCCCAACGACGGGCTGCTGAGGCTCTCGATGGACGTGTTCCAGGCTCAGTACATCGCATTTGCCGTGAGCATGGCGTAGACGAGATCGCCGGGCGGCAACGCACGGCTTGGATTTCCTGACAGCCTGTCCGAAAGGGCGGGCTGTCGGTTTATCCACGGGCCGCTGATGGATACCGCAATCCGGAAACGCCCGTGGCCTGGGCCGGCGCCACACGCCAATTCCCGGATGCCGAAATGCGCCGTGCGCCGCTTTGAATGATCGATCGACAATAGTCAATCGGCAATCGCCAATCATCAATCGACCGTGATGCTCGTTGTCGGCCCGGCCTTCGGAGTGGGCGTGGGACTGGGCGCGGCGGTGGGGGTGGGCGACGCCGGCTCGGATGGTGAATCGGCGACGACGACCACGCGTCCGGTTGACATCAGGCCGCCCGTGGCGACGTAGCCGGTCATGTCGTCGACGTCCTCATCGGCCAGGACGAGGCTGCCGGGACTCTTGGCGGGCGACTTCTGCGCCTTGTAGATGATGGCCGGCCCGTCCGGCCCCGCTGGCGTGGGGCTGTTGCGGCGGCTGGGCGTCAGCTCATCGTGGCGCGGCATACTGACGTAGATCACCGGCGGCCGGTCGGCCGTCCGCGGGTCGAATGAGGTCTGCGAAGCGTCGAAGACCGAAGCGCCCGATGGCCGTGTGATCCGCGGCAGCATGCACGGTGTGAAGCCGCTTCCGCGGGCGTCGATGATAATGACCTTCGGCTCGCCCGGCTTGGTGACGGGCGGCTTGGCTTCCGTCCTCGGGCGGGCCAGCTCCAGGCCGCCCAACGTCACCATGCCTTTGACGCCGTAGAGCGGCATCTTCAGGCGGACGGTGGCGGTGCGGGTGGCGAGGTCGAAGCTGTCGGATGCCTCCTCGAAGTGCTGCACCACGGCGTCGGCCGTGA
Source organism: Phycisphaerae bacterium (assembly GCA_041946855.1). Classification (GTDB taxonomy): domain Bacteria; phylum Planctomycetota; class Phycisphaerae; order SM23-33; family SM23-33; genus JBHGBE01. Next base: position 1,121 of record JBHGBE010000092.1, read on the forward strand.
TTGATCCTTCGCGGATATTCTTGAATCGCCCGCCCGGCCCGGTGCGTATGCCCGAAAGAAGGTATACGGCGTTGCGGGCGGCAACGAGCCGCGCGGCCCGCTTGGCCATGTCGATCTGCTGGCCGCTGACGCCGGTGGCCTTGCCCTCGCCGACCGCGAAGACCTGGCCTGTCGTCCAGTTGATCTCGCCGCCCTCGATCCTCTCGACGAGCGGCGCGGGATTCTCGTTGAGCGCCTTGAGCACCGACTGTGCCTGTGGGAACCCCGCGGGGCCGGTGGTCGGCATGGTTGTGGTGGAGGTCGAATCGCCGCAGGCCAGTTGCACAAGCGACATCCACGCCAGGACTGGAAGGACCGTGCGCATGATGCACCTCATCGTTGGATGTTGAGGGTATTTAGCCATATCGTGCTCCGTGTGTCAGCAGAAAAGTGGCATTTCCATCATAGACCCCCCGGACGATGAAAGGTTGGCGGTCCAAGGTTGGAGGTCAGAGGTGAGAGGTAAGAGGCCCCATCTTGGCCGGGCGGACATCGTGTGTTTCTCTCACCTCTAACCTGAGTCCGCAATATAATCCCTGCATGTCCTTTGATGAGGAATTCATGTCGGTGGCACTGTCGCTGGCCCCCAACGGCCGGGGCGCGGTCGAGCCCAACCCGATGGTAGGGGCGGTGATCGTGCGGGACGGGCGCGAGATCGCCCGCGGCTGGCACAGGCGGTTCGGCGGCCCGCACGCGGAGATCGAGGCCCTGACGGCAGCGCGGGAGGCAGACTTCGACGTCCGCGGCTCGACGATGTACGTGACGCTGGAGCCGTGCTGCCACTTCGGCAAGACGCCGCCTTGCACCGACGCGATTATCGGCGCGGGAATCGGGCGTGTCGTGGTCGCCATGCAGGATGTTGATCCGCGCGTTGCGGGCAAGGGGATCGCGCAGCTCCGCGCGGCCGGTATCGAGGTGACCACCGGCGTGTGCGAGGCCCAGGCCCGCGAGCTTCTGGCGCCATATATCAAGCTACGGACCACCGGCCGGCCGTGGGTGATCTGCAAGTGGGCGCAGACGGCCGATGGGTACATTGCGCTGCCGAGCGGGGACAAGCGGCGATGGATCTCCTGCGAGGAGTCCCGTTTGCGGGTTCACGTGCTCCGCGGGCTCTGCGACGGAATTCTCGTCGGCGTCGGCACGGTCCTTGCGGACGACCCGCTGCTGACCAATCGGAGCCTGCGGGGCAAGCAGCCGTGCCGCGTCGTGCTGGATGCCAATTTGCGAACACCGCCGAAGAGCCGCCTCGCCAGGACCGCGGCTGAGTCGCCCGTGATCGTAGTGGCGTGCGAGGCGGCAATCGCGGCCCGGCCGGAGGCGGCAGAATCGCTGCGCGGCGCCGGCGTCGGCTTGCTCCCGGTTGACCGGGTCTCGGCCGCCAAGGAACCGATGATCGACCTGCCCGCCCTTCTTGACGAGCTCGGCCGTCGGCAGTGGACGTATCTGCTGGTCGAGGGCGGGGCAAAGGTACTGGCGAGCTTCATCTCGGCCGGACTGGCGGATGAGATTCAGGTGTACATCTCGCCCGACACGGCTGGCGCATCATCGACTGAGTCCCTGCCCCGATTCGACATTGCGGATGTCGAGAGGAATAGTTCGTTGCGGAAGGCCGAGGAAGGCGCATGCGGCCGTGACAGGTGGGTCCGTTATCTTGTCGGGCGCATATAGCCGCCGATCCCGACCGGTCGGTGGCTTGAGAAACCCGTGACCCCAGGCAGCTAGGAGCCCTGCGAACCCTTCGGTGCCGGGGCGGTTGTTGAAGGGGCCGAAGTTGGCTTGCTCGTCGGCCCGGGCAGCTTTCCCTCGCGGATCATCTTGTCGCGCCGCTCGACCAGGACGCGGGCCTGGTTCTCGGGCGTCATGTCGAGCAGCATCTTGCGCTCGTCGGTTGTCATGGAATCGATGACGGCCTGGAGCCACTTGGCCCGCTCCTCGTACTGCTGGCGCTTGGCGGCCGACATGTGGATCAGCTCGTCGTAATGCTTGAGAAGCTCTTCCTGCTTCTCGGGGCTTTCCTTCAGGAAGGCGTAGACCTTGTTGCGGTAGTCCTCGCGCTGATCGGGGGAAAGGCCCTCCCACTCGGCGCGGTTGTGGTTGATCGCATCCGCCAGCGTCGTGCCCTCCTGCTGGGCCTTGAGCTTGGCCTTGATGCGGAGCTGCGCGGCGATGGAGCCCATCGGCGGCTTGCGCAGCGCGGCCGAGTCATCCGCCTCGGCCGCCGCAGTCGCGGCCAGCACCAGGGGGATGATCGCGGCCGCCAGGATTTTCAGCACGTTGCGCATTGAGCTAACCGTTCGATTCCTCTTCGATCTTGTCGATGGCCTTGATCGTCTCGAAGTTGTTCAGGACGTCCAGTTCCTTGACGAAGTCGAAGTTCTCGGAGGCGAACTGATCGACCTCCTTGTTGGTGTTGACGGGCGGGGGCGTCGGCATGGGCGTGACCTGCCCGATGGTCGTGCCGCCGATGCCGGCCTGGGTCGCGATGCTGTGGTATGCCAGCACGGCCAGGACAATCGCGGCCGCGGCGGCCAGCGGGGCGGCGAACCAGAAGACCAGCCGCGAGCGGGCCGGGGCGGCCTTGGCGACGTTGGCCGCGATCCGCGCGGCCAAATCCGGCGGGGCGGCAGGGGAGTCGTAGGCATCCATCGCCGCATCGACGGCCGTCATGTCCCGCCAGGCGGCCTGCCACGCCTCGTCGACATCGACAAGGCGCCGGACTTCCGCCGTCCGCTCATCCGGCAGCTCGCCGTCGATGAACGCCGACAGGTCATCCAAATCGCTCTGTCTCAGTTGCTTGGTCACTCGGTGCCTCTCTATCTCATTCAACAGCAGGCCAGGAATTAGTTTCGGTTCTTCGCGGATTTTCGTTGCAATCTCGGGGACTGTCCCGGTGTTTGGGACTGTCCCCAGTTTCGTTTCTCCAGCCGGGACAACTGGGGACAGTCCCAAACGACGGGACAGTCCCCGCGCCGCTGTTCACGGCCGCAGGTACCTGCTCAGGGCCGAGTGCAGGTTGGCCCGCGCGCGGCTCAGGAGGCTCTTGACGGCCATCGTCGTACACTTGAGCACCGACGCGATCTCCTCGTAGCTCTTGTGCTCATACTTGTTGAGAATGATGGCGATCTTCTGGTTCTCCGGCAGGTCGTCGATGGCGGAGGCGACCTTCTGCCGAAGCTCGTCCGAGGTGAGCTTGTGTCCGGGCGGGGCCGTGCGCTCATCCGGCACGTCGCGGTGGTAGCCCTCGCCCTCGTCCCCGCCAACGTCGAGCTGCACGGGGTGGACCTTGCTGCGCGACCGCAGCACGTTGAAGGACAGGTTGGCCGCTATGCGATACAGCCACGTGCTGAACTTGGCCGTCGGCGTGTAGCGGGGGGCCGTGCGGTACACCCGCAGGAAGACCTCCTGCGTGAGGTCCTCCACCTGGCTCTGGTCCCCAAGGAAGCGGTAGATCAGGGAGTAGATCTTGGGCGTGTTGCGCTCGACCAGCTTGTCGAAGGCGGACTTGTCGCCGTCCTTGAAGCGCAGCATGAGACCGACGTCCTCATCCTGCGTCGCCCAGGGGGCCTTGACGCGGCGGCCGGCGCGGGAAGACGGCTTGTCCTTGGCTTCAGGACTGATGGCAAGGCCCCTCGACGATTGCGGATTGCGGATTGCGGATTGCGGATTCCAATGGACAGGCCAAGGCGATCACTCGTTGGCTCTCTGTTGCCGGGCAAGCTGGTATATCGCGAAGACTGCCGCGTCTGGCAATTCGCAATCCGCAATCCGCAATCCGCAATCTCATTGCCCTTGACCTTCGCTCCCCGCGCCAACTCGCCGGCGCAATTGCCCGCACGCGGCATCGGCGTCGGCGCCACGCGAGCGGCGGACCTGGACGTTCACGCCAAGCCGCGCCAGCCTGTCGGCGAACTCGCGCACGGCCGTCTGCGACGGCCGTTTGTACGGCGCTTCGGGTACGGGATTGTACCGGATCAGGTTAACATTGCAACGCAGCCGCCCGGCGATGCGGGCCAGCCCGTCGGCGCAGACGTTCGTGTCGTTCACGCCCGCAAGCAGCACGTACTCCAGCGTCAGTTCGCGGCTGCGGCTCTGGAAGAACTCCTGCGCGGCCGCCACGATGTCGGCTATCGGCACGGCCGCGGCGGCGGGCATAATCTGGCGGCGGAGCGCGTCGTTGGGGGCGTGCAGCGAGATGGCCAGCGTGATTGGCATGTCCTCGGCCGCCAGGCGGCGGATGGCCTTGGGCAAGCCGACGGTCGAGATAGTCACCCGCCGCGCGGAGATGCCAAGCCGCGGCGGGTCGATGATCGCCCGCACCGCGCCGACGGTGGCCTCGTAGTTGGCCAGCGGCTCGCCCGTGCCCATGAAGACAACGTGCGTGACCTTGCGCCCGGCCGCCTGCTGGAGGTGGAATATCTGCTCGACGATCTCGCCGGCCGTCAGGTTCCGCTTCAGGCCTCCCTCGCCCGATGCGCAGAAAGTGCAGCCCAAGGCGCATCCAGCCTGCGTGGAGACGCACGCGGTGGCCCGACCGGCGGCCCGTGGCACGGGCATCCTGCCCGTGAGTCTCGCGGGCAGGATGCCCGCGCGTGTTGCGGGCGTCTCGCCCGTGTCTTCTCTTGCAGTTCCTGATGGTATCAGGACAGTCTCAATCCGCTCCCCATCGTGCCACTCAATCAGCAACTTAATCACGCCATCGGCCGAGTCTTTGCGGGCCGCCACCTTGCCGGTGAGAATCGCCATGCGTGCGGCCAGCTCCGGCCGGAGTGCGGCCGGCAGGTCGGTCATCGTGGCGAAGTTGGTTGCGCCCTTAGCGTAGACCCACGCAGCGACTTGCTTCGCGCGGAAGGCCGGCTGGCCCAGTTTCGCAAGCTCGGCCGCGAGGTCGTCGATGGTCAGGTCCAGCAGGTGCTTCATCAACACCAATATACAGCAATCGGGGATGCTGCGTTCGGCGACATGACAATCGAATATCGAACAGGAAATATCGAATGACGAAGTGGAAGAGGACATGTTGTGCGCCTGTCCCTCCTCACTTCGATATTCGGTATTTCCTGTTCGATATCCGTGATTTCCTTCTCTTCTTCTTGATCAGCCCTGCAAGCTCCTTGGAAGCCAGAAACTGCTCGAGTCCCTCAACGCCCTTGAAGACTCTGTCGCTGTACGCCCGTACGACCCAGTTGGCGGCCATTGGCGTGATCGTCAGCACGACGGCGCCGCCCCGTGCGGCCGCGTACATCTCGATGGCCGTGCCCATGGATGCGCTCGGCAGGTAGGCCACGAGCACGTCGCTGCAAGCGGCGCGGGCGATGCCGTCGGCCAACGTCCGCCTGATCTTGGGCAGGCCGTAGGTGATGCTGTGGGGGTGGCGGGCGAAGTGGCAATAGACATCCGTGCCGGGGCAGTGGCGGGCCAGTGCCTTCTTGATCGGCCCGCGCCAGTCCTGGCTGTGGATCCGCGCATCCGCGATTGAGCCTTGTATTATGCCGGCGAGAAATACCTTCATGCGGAACGTGCCTCGGTGCTCGTCACTTGTGACGCGGATCGTCGGGCCGCTGCATCAGCGGCTCTTCGAAAGGAATCCCGCGGCCCTTGGCGTAATCACGAACCTGCCGCAGGACATCTTCGAGGCAAGGGTGCGTCTCGAACGTCAACTTGCCGAACCATGTTGATCTCCTGGTCCTTCCTGTCAGGGCGGCCAATTTCGACATTGCCGAAGCATAGGCACCCGGCGCTCTTGTTGCGTCCAGAGCCCAGGCAATGGCCCGCCGTTCCTGCCACCGAAGGATGGCAAGGAGAACAGTGTTGAAGGCGGTCATGGTGAGCCACAGGCAGGTACCTGCCAGCGGCAAGGCGACAATTGCCTGTCCCGGATCGGACAGTGGCGAATCGAACATGCGCGCAATCCAGAAGACAACGCTCATCATCACGCACCAGTAGACCACGTGTATCCTTCCCCGGGTCCGACTGTGGGTCATACTATGGTGCCCGAGTTCGTGGGCAAGCACGGCCTGCAACTCGGCCTCGTTGAGTTCTTTCGGCAAGCGGTCGCTGATGAGCACGGAAGGCAGTCCATGGACGTCGTCACATACGGCCAGCTCCGCGCCATCGAATGGCATGAACCGGATGCGGATGTCGTGTAAGCCCATCTTGGCTGCGAAATCGAGAAGCCTTCGAAGTTGCGGTGCAGCGTCGCGATCATCATGGCTTGACTGGGCGTTCATCTTTCGACGTTCAGGGGGATACGACCATCTATCGAAGGCCGGCCCAACAATCGCTAACAATGCCAGTCCAAGAAGGAGAATATCCCCGACGAGTTCCCGCAAAAGCATCATGCCTGCGATCAGACCCAGAGCCAGCCCTCCGCGGCCGGCGGCCAGTCTGACATCTGACCAGAACTTGGCGGGCTGGCCGGACGTGGGTGACATACGCTTCCGGGCCAGGAACTGTATGGGCGCCATGGCGGCCACGTAGACGGCGAAGAATGTGAGGAGCGTCAGGGCGATCCCTATGGTCTTAACGCCCGCACTGAATGATACATGCTGAAACGGCTCGCCAATCAGATCGCCGGTCAGAGTCAGGCTGACAAGCAGAAGCAGCTCGAGAGCCGAGGCGAACATGGTCCATCGGGCCTCGAGATGCTCATCAACTACCGGCGGTGAGTTTTCCGCGGATTCGCCCATCAATGCGAGCAGGTATTCTAACAGATTTGCTGTGCTGGTGAACGCAGGAGAGGCGGCGTCAGGATGCTTTGGTCTTCACGGCCGGGCGCTTCTTACGCTCCGCGAAGACCCACCCGATCATGATGATCGCCACGCCGAAGACGAGCAGCACATCCGCGACGTTGAACACCCAGGGATAGTGCAGGCCGCTACAGTCGATGAAGTCGCGGACCTGGTATCTGATCGGCTGGGCCGCGTCCGGCAGTTGAACGACCGCGAAGAGCCGGTCGTACAGATTCCCCAGCGCCCCGCCGATGATGAACGCCAGGGCGACGTGCATCGCGTAGGCCCGCCGCGCGGAGGTCGCGAAGAAGATGCACACCAGCAGCACCGTCAGCAGCGTGGCGATGTTCACCAGCGGGCGGGGGATCCATTCCGTGCCGAACACGATGCCCGGATTGGTCGAGAGCGTGAACATCACGCCGGGCATGACCGGGCGCTGGAATACGTGCAGGGCCATGGCGGGCGATGCCCCAAGCGCCAACTGTCTCTCCGACTCCGCCCGCATGGCCGGATCGGCCAGGAACGCCTGGAAGACATAGTGCTTGGAGGCAAGGTCGCCGATAAGCCCCGCGCAGGAAATGACCAGGAAAAGTATGACGGCCCGTGGGTTCTTGCAGGCCTTGTCCGCCAGGAAGATTGCGGCCGGCCGTGGTTTTTGACCAATGCCAGCGGCCAAGTCGGGTCACTCCTCGGGCTCGGGGAGATCTTCCTCGACTGGTTCCTCTTCCTCGGCCTCCTCCGTCTGCTCCTCTTCGGACGGGGGCATCTCGGTCTTCTCTTCGCCGGGGCGGACGTGGCCCTTCTCGATCAGCCGGGCGTACTCGATGCAGTACTTGGCCCAGGGGCGGGCCTTGAGCCGCGCCTTGCCGATCGCCTGGCCGGTGCCAAGGCAGATGCCGAACGTGCCGGCGTCGATCCGCTCGAGGGCCTCGTTGATCTCGGTCAGCAGCGTCCGCTCGCTTTCCAGCAGGCCGAGCGTGAACTCCTGCTCGAAGTTGTCCGTGGCGATGTTCGCCGGATGGTCGGGCATGAGGGACAGGTCGCCGCCCGCGTCCTGGCGGCTGGTGCGGAGGGCCTCGTTCTCCATGCCGTTCATGTCGCCGACGATGCTCTTGCGCTTCTCCAGCAGCATCTGGCGGAACTCCTCAAGCTCGGCCTTGGAGTAAGGGCTCTTCTTGAGGGCGGGCTTGTCGGCGAACATGCCCGCGGGGAGTCTGCCGGCTGGCGCCGCTTGCCGCGCGGGAGCACGTCCCGGCGCGGAGGCCTTGGCGGCCTTGCGGGCCGGCTTGGTCGCCGCGGCGACCTTGTCGGCCTTCTTTGTGCTTACCTTCTTTGCCACTTCACCGATCCTCACGCTGTTACAGCACACGGCCGCCACGGGAAGTACCCTACATCGGCGGCTGACCTGCTTACAAGCCCGCAAAGTATAGGAACGCCCGCGCCGCCTGTCAAGCAATGCGTCGCACGATTTCCAATACCGTCGGCAGCCAGCCGTCCAAGGTACATTGTCGCATGTTTGTCCGGCGGCCTCGCCGGGGGCCGTTGCCCGGAAAATCATTATCGGCATTTGTCGCCGTGGCCGTTGACAATCCCTCGCGGCCGCACGGGGGCCTGCACCGTTGACCCTTCTCATAGTATGCGCGGAACGCTATCCTTGGCGGAATGAGCGAACCAGCAGCCAGGTCCGGCAGGCGGCGGTGGAAGAAGATCGCGCTCGCCTTGATCGTCGTGGCGAGCGCGGCGGCGTGCGCCTTCCTGCTGCTGCGGCCGGATAGGAACTTCTACGCGGTGGTCGAGGGCAAGGTCTTCCGGTCCGCCCAGCCCACACAGCACGACCTGACCCAGTGGGCGGCGCAGTACGGCCTCAAGACGATCATCTCGCTCCGGAACCCGAGTTACCGGGAGGAGGCCGTCGCCCGGCGCGCCGGGTTGAAATACATCGAACTGCGCTGCTCGGCCGAGGACCTGCCCACGTCGCACTGGGTGAGGCGGCTGATCGAGGCCGTCGAGACCGCCCCCAAGCCGCTGCTCATCCACTGCGCCGCCGGCGCCGACCGGACCGGCGCCGCCAGCGTCATTGCCGCGATGGCCATCGGCGGGCAGACTTACGAGCAGGCCAAGGGCCAGCTCTCGGTCAAGTACGGGCACATCGACTCGGACCCCAGTCACATCGCCGGGCTGTTCGTGGAATACGAGGCGCACTGCCGCCGCAACAAGCTCCCGACCGGCGGGTGGGCCGAGTTTCGCGTATGGGCGGTTCAGATCTATCACCCCGCGTGGTACTGCGTGGAGATTTCCGCGCCGGCCGAGGTCAGCGTCGCGCCTGGCCGGAAGATCGACATGGAGGTGACGATCACCAATCGCTCGACTCGGACGCTCCCGGCCGGCGATCCCGGCAGGTGGTTCTACCTGTCCGCCTTCACCGGCTCAAGCGAGCTGGAGACGCCCGATGCGGAACTGGGCCGGCGCGTCCTGGTCCTTCCTCGCGACCTGGCGCCGGGCCAGAGCGTCAAGGCTTTCTACACGCTGGCCGCGCCCGCGCAGGCCGGGGCATATGACGTACACTTCGACCTTATCGAGGACGGGCGGCGCAGAACCTGGTTCGCCAAGCAAGGCTCACCAGTGCCGACCTTCAGGCTGATTGTCGGACAGCAGCCTCCGCACGTCGGAATCTTACGTGAAGTCCGCGACCTTCTTCGCGACGATCGTGATGTTCGCGCAGAGCCACCTGAACGGGGGCACGGCCTCGAAGAAGCGGTTCAGCGGCCACAGCGGGCCCAGCACGCCCTGGCATTTCTGCGCCGGCACGAACTGGTGGTAGCCTGACCATATCGGCTGGAGGCCATGGCAGCGGAACATGGCCAAGGCCCTGCGCCGGCCGTATCGCCGGCTGTGGTACCCGCGCCGCAGGATGAGGCGGCTGATTGCCTCGCTGTATGAGAACCGGTTCGGCAGGAACGCGGCCACGAACACACCGCCGGGCTTGAGGACGCGGCGCACCTCCTTGAGCGACTCGACGTCCATCGCCACATGCTCCAGGACGCCCGAGCCGATGACCGCGCCGAACGAGTCCGGCGGGTAGGGCAGGGCGACGGGGTCATTGAGCTGGCGATAGAGCAGTCCCGCGAAGTCCTTAAACTCCCTGAAAGTGCCCTCCGGCTGGAAGTCGCAGCCGTGCAGCGCCAGGCCCGGCCCCAAGGCGGCGCGGATGATGCAGGATGTGGCCGCATGGCCGCAGCCCCAGTCGAGCATCGCGCCCGAAGCGGGCAGGAATCGCCGGTATCGCTCGAACGCCTCGATCTCGCGGCGGATGGAGTTGTCGCGCGAGTGGTCGCGCAGGTACGGCAGGTCGGTCAGGGCCAGTTGACGCCGGTACAGGTCCTTCAGCGTTTCGTAGAGCCCTTGGCCCATGGCGGGACTCGGAACTCGGTAGTCTACTTCTTCTTCTCGATGGAGGCCTTCGACCGCGTCCGCTGGAGCTCTACCTGCGGGCCGGTGCCGTTGAGGATGCCCAGCGAGATGTCGATGCACTCGCGGGCCTCATCCGGCGTCGTGCAGCCGACGGTCACCATGTCCTTGGGGCGGATCGTGGACCAGGCGAATGCCAGGCCCACCAGCGGCGGCAGCCGCCCGGCCGCCATCGGCTTGATCGTCAGCACCGGGTTCTTGGCGCCCCAGATGACCTTCTGGATCCAGTCGATCTCGACGTGCATCAGGAACCCGATGGCGTTGTAGAGCGAGATGTACGTGGCCACGTCCAGGCCGCTCTCATCCGCGTAGATGATGGACTCCGGCGCATGCGTGGACAGGCCGGGGATCATTCCGCGGGCGCGGATGCCCTTGCATATCTTCGTCATGTACGGGTCGAAGCGCCGGCCGCGGATGTCCAGCAGGGCGTCCGTCGCGGACTGGTGGGGCATGCAGATGTCCGCGCCGATCTTCGCCATGTCGTCGAGGGTTTGCTCGTTGTCGGCGTCGGCCTTGGCCGTGCCCTCGAGGAAGAAACCCGGCGTCGCGATGATGGTGATCTTCTTCCCGGTGCGGTACTGTGCGTCCTTGACGGCGTCGACCATTTGCACCTGGTTTCCGCCGTTTCTCAGGAAGAACGGGCCCATCATCGTGTCCACGCCGGCCTTGAGGAACACCTCCAGGATGTCGGCCATGGACTTGGCCGTGTGCATCCGCTTGATGAGGTCGTTCCGCGCGACCGTCTGGTGCGAGTAGCCGAGCATCCAGTTGGTGCCGATGATCATCCGCGAGACAGATAGGTTCTCGATCCTGGTGCGGGGGAACGCGGGGGCTTTCGCCATGTCCAGACCTTTCACAAAAAGAACGACTCAGCAGGGATAACAGGGATACGACATAATGTATCAGAAACAGCCGGCCCGTCTACACGATTTCCTGTGTGGGGGCCTCCTGAAATCCACATATTCCCGTTATCCCTGCTGAGGTTTCTTCCCGATGACCGCGTCGGCAAGGGCGCGTGCCTGGTCCACGAGCGACCTGGCCGTTGCCGCGTCGCGGGCCTCCGCCACGATCCGCATGATCGGCTCCGTGTTGGATGCCCGGACCGAGAGCCAACCCTCGGGCAAGTCGACCCGCAGGCCGTCGGACTCGTTGAACTTCGCATCCTTGCGGTCGGCGAACTCGGCCTTCACCTTGCCGATGACCTTGGGCGCGACGCCCTCCGGGCAGGGGAACTTCGTCTTGATGAATTGGTAGGCGGGTATCTCCGCGGCAAGCTGGCTGATCGTCTTGCCGGTCTGCGCCATGTACTGGAGGATCATTGCGATGCCGACCAGGCTGTCGCGAACGGGGATGACTCGCGGATCCATGACACCGCCATTGCCCTCGCCGCCGAAGACGCAACCCTCGCGGGCCATGGCCTCCGCCACGTTCGCCTCGCCGGTCGGTGTGCGGATGACCTGGCAGCCGGCCGCCGCGGCCACGTCGTCGACCATCCTGCTGGTGACCAGGTTGGTCGCCACCTTGCCCTTGCGGGTGCGGAGGGCGAAGGCCATCGCCAGCGCCAGCGTGTACTCCTCGCCGAGGAAATTGCCGTTCTCATCCACGATCACCAGCCGGTCCGCGTCGGGGTCCTGCGCGAACCCGACGGCCGCCTTGTGCTTCCGCACGGCCGTGCAGAGATCGGTGATGTTCTCGCGGATCGGCTCGGGCGTGTGGGCGAACCGGCCGGTCGCCTCGCCGTTGAGGTGGACGTACTCGCAGCCCAGCCGTCCCAGCAGCATCGGCGTCGCCACGCAGCCGGCGCCGTTGATGCTGTCCAGCACGACCTTGAACCGCTTGGACGCGATGGCAAGGGAGTCCACCACCGCGCAGACGGCGTCGACATGCTCGGCGTGGGTCTTTGTGTTGCGGGATAGCTGCCCCAGGTTCACCGCGCCGGCCAGCTTGAATGCCTTGGCCTGCCATAGTGACTTGAGCTTCGCGGCGGCGGCGGCCGTCAGGCCCGGGCCGGTCGGCTGGAGGAACTTGATGCCGTTGTACTCGATGGGGTTGTGGCTGGCAGTAATGACGACGCCGCCGTCGGACTTGGTCCTGGCGATCATCAGCGCGATGCCCGGCGTCGAAGCAACGCCCAGGTCCACGACACTGACGCCAGCCGCCAGCAGGCCGGCCGTCACGGCCGATTGGACCATCGCGCCCGACGGCCGGGTGTCGCGCCCGATGACGACCGTCTTGCCCGCGCCGAGATACGTCCCGAACGCGCAGCCGAACTCGCACGCCACAATAGGTGTCAGCGTCGAGCCAATCGTCCCGCGGACACCTGACACACTGACCATCAAACGATCTTCGCCCATCACGGAATCTCCAATGAGGCGCTCCAGCGACCATCGCCGGCGCCGTTGCCAGAGGTTATCGGCAAACGCCCAGGCGTGCAACCGTGGCTTGGGACGACTAACGGCGATATCATCAAGATGTTCACAGGAGATCGCCATGTGTCCGCGATGGTTAGGGTCCGCTTTCGTGCTCGTATCGGCTGTCATCTGCGCCGCCTGGGCGGCGGGATCGCCCGCCAAGGAGCCTTCGTCAATGCCCGCATCGCGCCCTTCTACTACCTCTGCGCCGGCCATGTTCAAGATGCCATCCCATTGGGAGCTTTCCGCACCGTTCATCTCGCCGGAGAAGCGCGACGCGGATGCGAGCGTCGCGGTCAAGGACCCAAGCGTCGTCTTCCACGACGGCAAGTGGCACGTGTTCATGTCCATTAAGTGCCAGGGCTATACGCCGATCGAGTACGTCTCGTTCGACAAGTGGGAGAATGCCGACAAGGCCCCGCGGACGGTCCTCAAGGTCGGCGTGGAAGGCAGCAAGTACTACTGCGCCCCCGAGGTCTTCTACTTCCGCCCGCACAGGAAGTGGTACATGATCTACCAGATGGGCATCCCTGGCGGCACGGCGAAGAAGTTCATGTGGGTCGCCTACTCCACCACCGACAACATCGCCGATCCCGCTTCATGGTCCAAGCCCCAGGCCATCCTCGACGGCGGCCCCGGCGACGGCCGGGCGGAAGGGGGCCTGGACTACTGGATCATCTGCGACGACCAGCGAGCGTACTTCTTCTTCACCAACCTCAAGGGCAGGATGTACCGCATGTGGACCCGCCTGGCGGACTTCCCCAAGGGCTTCGCTCACTGCGAGGTCGCGCTTGAGGCCGACATCTTCGAGGCCGCCCACACCTACCGCCTAAAAGGCATGGACAAGTACCTCACCATCGTCGAGGCCAACCCCGGCGGCCGGCGGTTCTACAAGGCGTACATCGCGGATAGGCTCGACGGCAAGTGGACACCGCTGGCCGACACGGAGGCCAGGCCCTTTGCCGGCGCTGCCAACGTCAAGCCCGCCAAGGGCGTTGACCTGTGGACCGACAACATCAGCCACGGCGAGCTGATCCGCGATAGCAACGATGAGACGCTGACCGTCGATCCGGCCAACCTGCGCTTCATCATCCAGGGCGCAACCGAGAAGGAAAAGGCCGCCGCCGGCGGGTATGGCAGGATTCCGTGGCGGATAGGCGTCCTCACGGCCGCCAAGGAATGACGGCCGGGCAGCGCCGACTGCGCGTCGTGCAAGAACGGCGCAAAGCCCAATCCCCGGCGCCCATCCGGCAATGTTCACCAGCCGGTGAACGCGAGACAATAGCGGCTACGTCACTTCTATACGGTTTGTCCGAAGTAGTTGAACCAGGTGGTGTAGTCCGCCATGTCAACGATGCCGTTGCCGTCGAAATCAGCGTAGATCCCCTCACCGCCGATGTAGTTGAACCATATCACGTAGTCGGCCATGTCAACGATGGTGTTGCCGTCGGCGTCACCGGGTAGGACGCCGAACCTTGTTTGCCATGAGGAAAGCTGATTGCCGGCGATGTCCGTCAAAGAACTTCCGAATGACAACGTGTACCGGTCCTTGGCCAGGACGCCGCCAAGCGTCCACGTCAGGGCAGTGCCGCCTGAACCATCCAGCCCGCTGACGGACTGGGCGCCATTGTTGTCCCCGACAAGTGACAGGCTGCTCGAGTAGCCGGCCATGTCCTCGCTTGTCGGCCTCGCCGGAATGATGCCAACTTTTGGAGATTAAATACCCGGACTAATTCGCTTCCTCCTTGCAGTGGGCTTCGAGCCCACAGAAGGAGAAGCGTATGTCAGACTTGGTTAGTGGTCCTGTTCACGACGATGCTGTTGTTGTTCCTGACGGGGGAGACCGGCCTCCCCCGTCGGCGTCGCCCGGGGGCACGGTAACATCAGGCGCGCCACCTGAACCGGCTCCGCGGCAGTTGCCTCCATCTTCAGCGACCGGCTCGGAGGTGACCGGCCAGGAACTGGACGAACCTTATGTCCCGTCTGGCTGGGAGCCCGTGGACGGCAAGGGGATTACCGGCCCCTCCGACCAGCCCCATGAGCCTTACCTGGGGGAAGGTGAAGACCTGGGGATCGCCCGACTGTCCGCGCGCGGGCGCAGGGGCCCGCACCTGGCCAGGCCCGATCCGCTGCTCAAGTCGCCGTCTACTTTGGCCCCCGAGCAGCGCCTGTTGATCTTGGACACGTGGCGGCGCAGCGGCCTTCCCGCCGGTGACTTCGCCGAGATGGTCGGCATGAGCAAGCACACGCTCTATGCCTGGAAGAGCAAGTTCGAGAAGGAAGGGCCTGCCGGCCTGATGGACAAGCCCAAGGGCCTCAAGGGCGGCAAGCTGCCCGACATCACACGCCGGTCCATCATCATGCTCAAGGAGGACCATCCCGACTGGGGCTGCCAGCGGATCAGCGACGTCCTGATGCGTGGACCGGGCTTGGCCGCCAGCCCGACGACGGTCTCCAGGGTCCTGTACGACGAGGGCTACGAGCTGGTGGACCAGCCCACCGAGCCGCACCCGGACAAGGTCCGCAGCTTCGAGCGTGCGACGCCCAACCAGCTCTGGCAGACGGACCTGTTCAGCTTCGTGCTCAAGCGGCAGAACCGCCGTGTGTACCTGGTGGTCTTCATGGACGATCACAGCAGGTACATCGTCAGCTACGGCCTTCACGCCAGCCAGTCGGCTGCCCTGGTAATCGAGGTCCTGCGGGCCGGCATCGCCTCGTGCAGTGCACCACAGGAGGTGCTGACCGACAATGGCAGCCAGTACGTCACCTGGCGTGGCACCAGCGCCTTCGCCAAGGAACTCCAGAGGCGTGGCATTCGGCACGTGGTGGCCTCACCACGTCGCCCGCAGACGCTGGG
>JBHGBE010000093.1:0-15948 GCA_041946855.1 Phycisphaerae bacterium
ACCAGATGATGTAGTCGCTCATGTCGGTGATGCCGTCGCGGTTGGCGTCGCCGGGATAGCTGATGTTCGACACGGTGACCCAGCCTGCGCCGGCCGCGCCGCCGGAGGCGACATCGGCGAAGCCCGTGCCGTTGAAGTCGACGCCGGCGAAGCTGTTAACGGCCGGCGTGTTGGAGGCGATGATCGTGAACACCGCGCCCAGCATGTTCTTGTGGCGAACGATGCTCATGGACAGGCTGCCGTTGGCCAGGTCGACCGGGCCGTTGACCGTCAACTGCTGGTAGTCAACGCCGGCCACGGGGGCCGTCGTTCCCGTGCGGCTCAGCGGCATGGCGAAGGCAAGGCCGTCCACGTTGCCGCCGCCGAAGCTCAGCCCGGCCGGCGAACCCAGCACGATCGAGCCGGCGCCCGCGATGCGGAGCGTGGCCGTCCCGCCGAAGCCGGGGAACTTGCTGAAAGCGCCGTTGAAGTTGACCGTTCCGCCGGCGGCGGCCGTGAGGTTGAGCGTCCGCGGGGCCGTGCTCGTGCCGTAGCCGATACCAACGTTGCCGGAGAAGGTGGACACGTCGGCCGTGTTGCCGCCGAGCGTCATGCTACCCGTTGAGCCGGCCGAGACGGTGATGTTGCGGCCGACGGTGAACGCGCCGTTGGTCAGGATGGCGGCGTCGGAGTTGCCGCTCCTCATGCCCAGGATGACGTAGGCGTTGGGGTTGCCGACGCTGTTGTCGCCCAGCGCGCCGGGGCCGCCGCTTGGGGCATCCGCCCCGATCAGCAGGGAGCCCTCGGCAACGATCGTGCCGCCCTGGTAGGTGTTCAGGCCGGTCAGCTCAAGCGCGCCGCCGCCGGTCTTCAGCAGATCGGTGTAGATGCGGGCGGTGGATGTCCCGCCGGTGCCAGTCCCGCCTTTGATGACGCCGCTGATGCGTGCGTAGGCGTTGGGGTTGGCGTTGCCAGCCACGTATATCTCGCGGGCGTTGTAGATCGCCGCCGAGCCGCCGAGGTCGATGTTGTCGATCATCTCGATCCGGCTGTCGGCGAACGGAGAGCTCAGCATCAGCGCGCCCCAGTCGGGCACGAAACTGCCGGAGGCCCAGACCAGATCGCTTGCGCCGCCGAGGCCGAGGTCAACCGTGCGGTTTCCGCCGAATGCGGAGAAGCCCCCGCTGCCGGAGCCGGAGCCGCCGACCCAGTTGATGGCCCCGCCCGCGTAGGCGACGGGAAGGCCTATCACGTCGGAGGTCAGCTCCCACACGCCGCCGCGGAGGCAGACGCGGCTGAAGGGGCTGACATTGCCGCGGAGGACGCCCTGGTTGATCGTGGTGAACCTGGTTGAAAAGAGGCCGTTGGTGTTCGTGCCGCTGATGATCAGGAGGCCCGGCCCGTTCTTCGTGATCGAGTTATCGAAGGTTGATGTTGAGCCGGAACCGATCTGGGAGTCGACCTCGAGGCTTCCGTTGCCATAGACGTCGAAGATCACGCCTCGGCTGCCGTTGCCCGCGACTATGCCGCCAGTTATCAGGTAATTCTGATCGCCCGTCTTGAGGATCGAAGCGCCGCCGGAGGTGAGCCTCAACGTACCGGCGAGCGTAAGGGTCCCCGGGGTGATCGTGGCGGAGATCTTCAAGGTGTTGTAGTAAGCGCCGTCGATGGCGGAAGCGCTGCCGTCCAGGCGTGCGTTGCGGTTGGCGGCCGTGCTGTCCAGAGCGCCGCCGTCGGCGATGATGACGCCGCGCCCGGCTGGGTCGGCGACGTAGTCATAGGGGACCAGCGGGCCGCCGGCGCCGGTGTTGGCCCAGGCGGCGAAATCGCTGCCGTTTATGGTCATCGGCAGCGAGTAGTCGCCGCCGGAGGCGATGAACAGGCCGTTGGACACGCCCGAACCGCCGTTAATGTTGGTGTTCGAGATGATCAGGCGCGGGTTGTCCCCCGCCTGGCCGAAGCCCGTCGTTGCGCCGGAGTAGTTGATGTTCAGGTGCGACAGCGGGCCATCGGAGCCCTGTGCGTAGTAGATCGGCTTGTTCACCAGCGTGGTGGAGGTCGCCAGCGTGACGCGCTGGTCGTTGAAGACCAGTTCCGTGCCCGTGCCGCCCGCGGCGGGGTTCACAATGGTGATGTCCGTCTGGCCGCCGCTGAGCAGGACGTTCTGAATGCTCTGACTGGTGCCGGCGGCATTGCCGATCAGGGTGATGCCGCCCCCGGAGACGACGTTGAGGGGGACGTTATAGTCGAGGTAATTGCCGGCGAAACCGCCGGGGATGCGCTGGTCGATGTTAACCGCGCTGTTGTCAAGCACAAGCCTGCCGCCGTTGAACACCAGCGCCCCGGAATACGACGGATGGTTGACGCCGTCGTTGGTGTAGGTCTGGTTCAGCGTGGCCGCGCCGGCTAGCGTCAGCGTGGAATGAGGGCCCATGAAGTAGGTCGTGCCGTACATCTGGCTGGTGTCGCCGCTGAGGGTCTGGTTGCCGATGCCTCGAACGTTGAGCAGCCTCTTGAGGGTGATGTCGGTGTCATATCCGGCCACGCTTCCGCAGTCGCTGTAGATCCTGCCGGAAAAGCTGGCGTTGCCCAGCAGGTTGAGCTGCATTGCGCCGTACCTGGCCGTCGCCGTGCTTCCTGAATAAGTGTTGATCAGGTCCCCGGCGCCCGATATCTCGCCTACAATCAGGGCCTGCGCGCTGTTGCTGCTGGTCATGTGATAGTTGACGGTGGCCCCCAAGGCGATGTTGAGGGGGTTGGCGCGGAACAATATGCTGCCTGCACGGTTATCGCCGGATGCCAGATTCAGTTGGCCCTCGGTGACGTCCATCTTGCCCGTCCAGGCATAGAAGGCGGGCTGATAGCTCTGGTAGAACGCCAGATCGCCCCCCCCGGTCTTGGTGATGTTGGCGTTGCCTGTCAGGACGATGCCCGGCGGGTTGTAGGGCGGGGCGGTGTCATCGGTGTCCTGGTACATCCGAAGGACCGTCGGGCCATTGGTGTTGTCAACGTTCCAGGTCTGTGCGCCCGCCAGGTTCAGCCACGCGGAGATGGAGTAGGTGCGGGTCGAGGCATCCGGGGAAGCGGCATTGATTCCGTTGTTCAGGACAAGGTACGAGGTGTCAGTGCCGCTGAGGGTGAAGCTGGCCGCCCTGTTGAAGTTGATCGTGCCGACGGTTACCCCTCCGGGCACGTCGATTATCGCGCGGCTGCCGGCGCTTCCGAAGGTCACGTCGTCGCCGGGGCTGGGCATCGCCAGCGTGTCCCAGTTGTCGCCGTCGCTCCAGCTCCAGGGGGTGATGGTGGAAGCGCTGGCGCCCACCCAGGTCACGTTAGCGGCCATGGCCGGCGAGCCGGCCCACACCATCACGGCCCCGACGGCCGCGATTGCGACAACAATACTCCTGCCTGCCATTTCCATTCTCCTTTGACTGGTATGCGTGAAGACGGCCTCCGGCATGACTCCGACGAGGAATCGTGCGTGAATCTCAGGCAAAATGTGCGGCGCCTCCGGCAACTCCTGGTTATCTGGCGAAGAACGGGTAGCCTCGCGTCGAGAACACGTCGTTCCTCGAACCGTCGTAATAGTTCAGCATCTCGAGCGGCTTTAGTAGTTCAACGTGGCCGTCGAGCATCAGGGCCTGTGCGGTCTTGAAATGCGGCAGCCTGGGCGCCAGGTCCGGTCCCGCGCGCCAGGTGATGTACTCGTTGGCGAAGCTGCCTGCGCCTGTCCCGAAGGTCGGCGACGGCTCGGTCACTATGCAGAACCGCTGGGGGTTCTTGAACTCGGAAAGCTGGTGCGGGCGATACCACGACTCGGCGGTGGCGCTGGAGTACCTGTAGTCGTACCACCAGTACGGGCCGGTGGTGTTCATCATGAGGTGGTACTTGCCCTCGTTCTTCTGGGCGGGACAGTTGAACCTCTTTGAGTAGACGACCTTGACCCCCCACTTGTCCCAGACGTAGTTGCCATCCGCCGGCTGGATGCCGACGGAGAAGTAGTCCTGCGCGCCGAGGCCCTGGGTGGGCCTGGCCGTCGAGTCGCAGTATTTCACGATCAGGTCCGCCCAGTCCCAGGTCCATTCGCCGGCCGAGCTGTCGTGCCAGTGCCAGGCCCACCTGTAGGGCGGGACGATGTCGGGGTTGTCGACGATGTAGAAGTTGATGCCTGTGCCGATCGCCCGCGAGTTGGTCTGGCAGACCGCCTTGCGGGCCATGTCCCTGGCCGCCTTCAGCGACGGGACCAGGATGGACACCAAGAGGGCGATGATCGCGACGACGGCCAGCAGTTCGATAAGGGTGAACGCCCGAAGGCGGGAGGCCCGAAGGCAGTACCGCCGCCGAGGCACAACTCCATTCATGCCCATCGGTTTGGCGAGCATGGCGCGTCTCCGCAACATTGATAAGCTACAACGCCACTTGGACTGATGTGCTACGCTGCTATCCTAACTTGCGGGATGTCCAGAGCCAAGTGCCAAAGTGCGCAAAAGCTGTATCATTTTGCGCATGCGGGTATAATGCCCCCGCTGCCGGCCGTAACTGAGCCGGACGCAGGCCGGTCCACGGAGAGCATCAGGCGTGCCCAGAAGACCGAAGGTCATAGTCGCCATCGGCCGCAACCGGCGGATCCTGGACGGAATAATAAGGTACGTCCACGAGCACGGCTGGTGGGACTTCCACTTCGTGGAGTTAGGCAGGTCCACGGCCGACATGATCCAGGCGGCGAGGGAGTGGCCCGCCGACGGGCTGATCACGTTCCTTGGCCCCGACAGGCTCCGGCCGCTGAGGGCAGTGTGGCGCGGCCCCATCGCGGCCGTGACGTACCACAACGGCTCGGTCCGCTCGCGCCTGGTCCGCATAATGGTGGATGAGAACATGGTCGGTCAGCTCGTGGCCCGCCACCTGCTGGACCGCGGCCTCCGCCAGTTCGCGTTCTGCGGCCAGGAGCCCAACCTGTGCTTCCAGCACCGATGGCGAGCGTACTCAAAGGCGCTTGGGACCGCCGGGCGGGATTGCCGGCGCCTGTGGGTCCCCATCACCGCGACCTGGGTCCGGAGGCAGGCAGTGATCAGCCGCTGGCTGGCCGCGCTGCCGCGTCCCACAGGCGTGATGTGCTCCGACGACCTGACCGCGCGCGACGTCTTGTACTGCTGTGAACGGCTGGGGCTGCGCGTGCCCGACGAGATCGCCGTGGTCGGGGTGGACAACGATCCCGCGTGCGACCTGTGCCCTATCCCGCTGTCGAGCGTGGACACGAACGCCGTGACGATGGGCTACCAGGCGGCCGCCGGCCTGGACGCGATGATGGCCGGCAAGAGACGGCCGGACAGCGTGCTGATCGTGCCGCCGGTGGGTGTCGTGGTGCGGGCTTCATCCGACACCGTCGCGGTCAAGGACCCGGCCGTCAGGCGGGCCGTCGCGTACATCCGCGCGCACGCCAACGACCGCATCGTTGTGCCCGACATGCTCAGGGAGGTGCTCCTGTCGCGCAGGACGCTGGAGCGGAAGTTCCGCCAGGCGGTGGGCCACACGATCAAGGCCGAGATCATGCTCGCGGGGCTGGAGCGGGCCAAGGACCTCCTGACGCAGACGGACCTGAAGGTCCCGCTGGTGGCGACCAGGTCCGGCTTCCCAAGGCCGTCGAGCTTCTACTCGCTCTTCCGCCGCGAGGTGCGGATGACGCCCACGCAGTATCGGGCCAGCACGCGGAAGGGATGAGGGGCTAGGGACTAGGGATGAGGAACTAGGGACTAGCGACCAGGAGTCTCGACGTCCGCACGACACACATTTGTGAAGGATCATCGAGGCCCCTGGTCGGTAGTCCATGGTGCCGCGTCAGTGCTGAATCCACGGGTTGTCTCCCTAGGGGACCCCGTCAGGAAGTGCTGAAAAGTAGTGACTGTCCCGACTTTCTAAAAGTCGGGACAGGCACTACTTTTTGGATCGCCTGATCCGCTTCGGCAAGAAGAGAACCCATTGATTCAACGACGCCGCTGTACTAGTCCCTCGCCCCTTCTTTGGGCGTTGGCGCAAAATCGGAGAGCATGTGCGCAATAAGGCGCTTGTGTCCGGCCATGGCCCAGGCATAGAATCCTGCCAGATATGAAGGAGAGAATCATGTCAAGCACCTTCCCCCGACGAAAGACTTTCACCGGCGCGGCCGTGACGGCCATCGTGCTGGCCGCGTGGCTCGGCCAGTGCCTCGCGCAGGAAAAGGCCCCCAGCCCCACGCCTCCTCCGGCCCCCGCCGCGCCGGAGGGCATGTTGCGGTTCGCATTCGGGCCGATCAAGCCCAGGAGCCTCGAGGGCGTCGCGACCATGCGCGGAGGCTTCACGCCCGTCACCGTCGCGAGCGACTACGCCAAGGACAAGGGATTCGGCTGGGTCGGCGCCGAGGGCGAGGTCAAGACCGACTGGCTCGAGCTCCGCGGCAAGCTCAACGCCCGCTCGCGCCCCGGCCCCAACGACCTGCTCAATAGCTGGATCGCCGGCGGCCTGCCCTTCCAGGTCGACGTGCCCAACGGAAAGTACACCGTCACCACCTGCATGGGCGACTGGGGCGAGTACGAGTTCTTCCCCTTCGGCTCGTTCACGCTGCTCTACCAGGGCAAGGAGGTCTTCAAGTCCGTCCACAACAGGGACAACCTCGACCAGTGGCTCTACAAGCACAAGTACGACGACTACGAGCGCGGCGAGAAGCTCTACGACCGCTATGTCAAGAGCCGCTTCGACGTGGTCACGCAGGAGGTCGAGGCCGCCGATGGCAAGATCACCATCCAGGCCCGCCAGGACGCCGGCCCCAACCAGTACACGGGCGCGATCAACTACGTCGTCATCTCCCCCGCCGCCGCGAAGGACGACCACGCCAGGTTCCTGGCCGGCCTGGAGGCGATGATGCGCTTCGCCTTCGACAAGCGGTTCCCGCTCATGCCCGTCAAGGAGGCCTACTGCGACAACGTCACCGACGAGGAGAAGGCGGCGAACTTCGTCGTCATCCGCACCGACGGGCAGAAGATATATCCTTGGCAGCACGCCTCCCGCCAGAACCACCTGAATGAGCTTCACGCCTACGCCGCGTGGGGCCAGTTCGAGGCGGTCGACTTCGCGGTTATCCCGCTGAAGAACCTGGCTTCCATGACCTGCACCGTTAGCGACCTGGAAGGCCCCGCCGGCGCGAAGATCCCGGCTTCGGAGATCAAGGTCGGCTACGTCAAGTACTGGGAGTGGTACAACCGCGACACACGCAACGTCACCATCGAGCCGATGCTGGTCATGGACCGCAACGTGATCCCCAAGCTGGAGAACCGCACGACCCGCCAGTGGTGGCTCACGCTGCACGTGCCCGACAAGGCCGCCGGCGGCGCCTACAAGGGAACCGTCACCGTGACGGCCGAGGGCGGAACGATCAAGGTCCCGCTGACGCTGGACGTCGTCCCCGTCAAGCTCGACGGCCCCGGCGGCGTCATGCTCCTGAACTACTCCTCCCCCTGGGAGGCCATCTACTACGGCGACGAGGCCGCGCGATGGGCCGACATCGAGAAGGAGCTCGTCTTCCAGCGCGACCACGGCATGAACTCCGTCGCCTGGGGCGCCCGCCTGCCGATCAAGGATGACGATGTCTCCAACTGGGAGAAGACCCTCGATCTTTACAAGAAGGTCGGCTTCGACCAGCCCTTCTACTTCGCCAGCACGATGAACATGTACGGCCAGTTCAGGAACCTGCTCGACCCGGCCCAGCAGGACGAATACTGCAACGTCCTCAAGAAGCTCGACGCCGTCGCGAAAAAGAAGGGCGTGCCGGTCATCTACTCGCTGTGCGACGAGACCACCAACGACGGCCGCGAGGCCCTGGCGATGCTCGTCGCGAAGTTCACCCGCGAGAAGATCCCCGACATCAAGACCATCGGCGACATCAACGGATACCGCGAGCTTATGGGCAGCGCGCCCAACCTGTACGCGGCCGGCTTCAACAACGGCTGGGGCGGCAGCTACGGCACCAACCGCCAGGATCACCAGCTCATCACAAGGACGATCATCGACCGCGTGAAGTCCGTCGGGTGCGAGCCGTGGTTCGTCAACGGCGGCGTCGGGCGGTATCCATTCGGCATATTCTTCTGGAAGATGGAGTCCATCGGCGTAAAGGGCAAGTGCGAGTGGCACTACTATTGCGCGACCTCCGATCCGTACAACCCGTTCGACTCGCAGGAGCTGAACGCCTTCGGCTCGCTGGTCTTCCCAAGCTGCATCCCGACGCTGCTGATCGAGCACAGCCGCGAGGGCATCGACGACCTCAAGTACGTCCGCACGCTCCAGCGGATGGTCGCCGAGATGAGCGGCAAGGACGCCAAGCCAAGCCCGCAGACGGCCGCCCGCGTCCAGGTCGCCAAGGAGGCGCTGGATTATTGGATGGACCTGATGCCCGACAGGATGGTCACCGGCCGCACGCCGGATGGGGCCGTCGCCGCCGGCAGCGGCGCGGACTTCCCGCCGGCCCGTCTGGACGCGTTCCGCAAGGAGATCGCCTGGCACATCTGCCGGCTGGCGGGCGTCAAGGACTGCCCGGCCGTCTACCCGCCCCAGACCATGCTCGCCTCGTGGGAGCAGGGCGAGTCGACCGGCTGGACGACCAAGATCCAGCCGGTCGCCGAGCACGCCACCGACGGCAAGCAATCGGGCAAGATGGTCTTCGACAAGGCCAACTCCTACTTCGACGCCTGGGGCCGCATGCGCGTGAAGGATTGGCGCGGGTACTCATCGTTCCGGTTCGACATCTTCAACGCCCAGGACAAGGAAGTGGACCTCCTGCTCGTCCTCCGCGACCAGCTTGCCTCCAACGTGAACGCCGAGGCCTCGGCCCGCAAGACGGTCTCCATCAAGCTCAAGAGCGGCGCCAACCAGATCGTCGTCCCGCTCGTGGGCATAGCGGATGACGGCGGCAAGCGTCCGCTGGACCTGTCCTGCATGTTCAACGCCTACTTCGCACTGAAGGACGGCGCAGAGGGCACGACGCTGTTCGTGGACAACATGCGACTGGTGGAGGACCAGTAGCGGAGCGAATGACAAATCAGGAATTCCTAAATGAGGAAGGAATTCCAAATGACAGAATGCCAAATGCCTGTGGCCGATGAGCAGGGCTTCGGTCCATCATTTGGCATTTGACATTGGACATTCCTTCGTCATTCAGGAATTCCGCATTTCGCCTTCCACCGGGTCAGCCCATTGCCATCGTCCTGCGCGCATAGGATAGTGTGCGCGGCGGGGCTTGTTCGCAGCGGCATTTCCGCCGGGCGTTGCCGGTTCTGTCGGATCGGGACTCGATAACGGAGACTAGCAATGAAACCGCACAAGAAGAAGCGCCAACCACGTAAGGCCGAGCCACGGGAAGCGCACAACCGCATCCTCCAGAGCGCCATGGCGGCCGGCAGCGAGGAGCAGCTCGGCCAGTCCTGCCTCCGTGTCGCCGAGCAACTCACCGGCGGGACGATGGGCTTCATGGGCGAGACCGGCCCGGACGGCCTATTGCACCTGATCGCCATCAGCGAACCGGGCTGGGCGGCGTGCAGGATGGTGGACAAGGCCGACCGCCGGAAGCCTTTGGCGGGATTCCCCATCCACGGCATCTTCGCGCCGGTGTTGGCCGACGGGAAGGGCCTGATCGCAAACGACCTGGCCGACCACCCCGGGAGGATTTCCCTGCCAAAGGGCCATCCGCCGGTGGTGAGCTTCCTGGGCGTTCCGCTGATGCGCGAGGGCAAGGCCGTCGGCATAGTCGCCGTGGCCAACCGCGAGGGCGGATTCAGGCCCGAGGACCAGGAGGCCCTGGAGTACATCGCCCCGGCCATCGTCGAGGCCCTCGACCGCAAGCGGGCGGAGGAGGCCCTGCGGGAGTTGAACGCCCGGCTGGAGGACAGCGTCAGGCAGCGGACGGCCGAGCTTGAGCAGCGGTCCGCGCAGCTCCGCGAGCTGGCGTCGAAGCTGACCCTCCTCTTTCAGTCGGTCCGCGAGCTTCTGTTCAACGCGGCCAAGCACGCCAAGGTCAGGCCGGCCAGCGTGGATGTCAAATGCGCCGACGGGCAGATCCGGCTGGTGGTCTCGGACAATGGCGAAGGCTTCGACCCCGCCCGGCTCCGCGCACAGGGCGGCAGGAGCAGCGGGTTCGGCCTGCTGAGCATCCGCGAGCGGCTGAGCCTGATGGGCGGGCGAATGGAGATCGTCAGCGCCCCCGGCAAGGGAAGCACATTCACGCTCTGGGCGCCGCTTGGAGGAGGACGGGAACAGGGGATGACCGGAGGACAGGAGGAAGGGAGGACGGGAGGACAACAGGAAGGGAGGAATGGAGGACTAGAGGAAGGGAGGACCGGAGGACAGGAAGAGGGGAGGACGGGAGGACAAGAGGAAGGCAAGATGGGAGGACGGGAGGGCCGGCGCGAATCAGGGGAGTGCGAAGTAGCATGCAACCAAACTTTTCCCTCGACTGGTTCCCATAGCGACGACCGCACGAAAAGTAGTGCCTGTCCCGACTTTTGGAAAGTAGGGACAGGCACTACTTTTCGGCATTCCCGGGCGCCCGTCCGGGCGGGCGATGCGCAGATTCAGCGTCGACGCTGGACCAGGCTGGTTTGCCCCTCTGGCACTCCCTTCGTCCTGTCTTCCCGGCCTCCGCTCCTCCCGTCCTCCTCTCACTGCTTCCTCCGGTCTCCCAGTCGTCCTCTGCTCCCGTCCTCCCCTCTTCCCTTCTCCCTGTCTTCCCCTCCTGAGTTGCCTCACTTCGGCCTTGACGCCGCCGGGGCGCTGGCAGCCTCGGGGGCGCCGGGCTTGTAGGGCTTGCGGAACACATCCGATTCCGGCGACACCGTGAACTGCCCGCCAGTCACCTGGGCGGCGGTTATGATCGCATCCTTCATCGAACCGTAGTCGCCCGTCTGGGCGATCCTGGTCATCACCGCGTCGGGGACCTGGATCACGACCGCGACATCGAGCTTCCTGGCCTTGGCCTGCGCCGCCAGGGCCTTGAGCTTCTCGCTGAGGCGTTTGAGGTCCGCGATCTGCTCGCCTTCGACGACAGGCTTGTCCTTCGCCTCGCCCGTCATCTTCACGACGACCACGTACTCGTACATGGCCGTCGATAGGTCCAGCTTCCTGCCGGGGAACGCCTGCTCGTAGAACGCCTTCCAAGCATCGGCGTCCGGCCCCAAGTCCTTGCCGCTGACCTTCCGCAGGCAGACCAGCGCCGCGTCGTACACGCGGCTCCGCTGGCTGGTCAGCAGCGGGATGAGCGAGCGGTAGATCTCCTCCTCGCGGCCCTTCCAGTTGGCCGGCTTGAGGGCGAACGCGAGGGCCTGGGCCGCCTTCTGCTGGCTGGTCCAGTTGCGCCTGCGGACGGCCGTCAGCAGTTCGTCGAGCGGGCAATCCGCGTCGGGATGCGATATCAGGATGTAGGTCAGCGCAAGGCAGGCGTTGTTGTCCAGGACGGGGTCGGCCTGCCTGAGCAGCTTCAGCAGTTCGCCGATGGCGGCCGGTGAGTCCTTCTGTTTTCCGAACTGCTCCATGACGGCCATCTGCTGCGGCGTGGCGCCGCCTTTGATGTGTCGCAGGAGCGTATCGAAGCCGATGGTCGCCGGCGAGGTGGCCGCCCCCGCCGGCTGAGTGCGGGCGCTTCTGGCCCGTTGGATTGCCTCGATATCCGGCTGGAGTTCCTGTAGGACTCGCCGCCGGACCTCATCGGCCCCCAGGCCCTGGTCGGCGTACTTGTTGGTCAGTTCGGCCGCCTTCTTCTGGATGGCCTTCATCATCTCCTGGATGTCGGGCGGCATGTTGGACAGATCGCCTGGCGGGAACAGCGCCGGCTGCGACGCGGGCCTTTGCGCCACGGCCGCACCACACAACAGAAGAAGGCCGATCAGAAACAGGACCGCTATTGCTCTCATGCCGTCGCTCCCTGCCGGGCGGAACAGTAGGCCCTTCCGCGCCGAAAGACCACTCTACCGCCCGCGGTCCAAGGCGGCAACATCCGTGGTCAAGGCATCACCGCGCCGGCCGCCTGCGTGTGTGGATAGTCAAGGTACGCTTGACTGGCCTGAGTCGGCGCGGGAGTATAGTAGTGGAAGAGCCGGTGATCAATGTCCCCATCGAGCCCGCGCGCTTTCACGCTGATAGAGCTTCTGGTCGTCATCGCCATCATCGCGCTGCTCGTCGCGATCCTGTTGCCGTCGCTGTCGGCTGCGCGCGAACTGGCCCGCCGGATGCCTTGCATCAGCAACGAGAAGCAGATGGGCGCGGGGATTCAGATGTACATTTCGACCAATAACACCATCATCCCGCCGATGGTGTACTGTAGAAACGGCGGCACGGGGGTAACGCGCTCGTACAGCCACCTCCAGTGGTTCTGGGCCGACTGCATCGCTCCGTTCTTCGACAACGAGGCGCACTCCTCGACGACGGTCGGAAGCTGGGGGCCGCCCACGGAGCCTATCGGCTCGATCGGCGTCCAGCCGGCCGACGGCAACTACGGCAGGAACGCCCCCACGATCTACTACTCGCGGCGGATGGACTGCCCGGCCGTCAAGAACCGGGACCAGTACGAGTACAGCTACCTGTGTACGAACTACGCGGCGTTCTGGACGCTGCCGTATCCGGTCGGCGGGCCGCCCTTCCCCGACGAGATGTACGGAAGCTGGTGGGCGGCGTCGCTCAACCCGGTCAAGGAGGGGTACTTCCGCTCGCCTAGCGAGTTCTGCCCCGTGACGGAGAACGGCGGCGCCTGGGGAATCTACTTCAATATCTGCTACAGCGCGTCCTACAAAGTAACGCTGGCCAACGCCTCGCCGCACATGGGGACCATCAACCTGCTGATGCTGGATGCGCACGTTCAGACGATGACCCGGGCGGAACTGGCCGGAACAAAGCTCACGGGATACCCGTTTTACGGGCCATAGAGGTTTGGGCCGACTCGATGCCTTACCCCAGGTCCCACTCCCCGGGATCCAAGTGCCTGATGATGTCGCGGTTTGCGTGAATGACCGCCACGATGTATGCGACGTCTCCCCCGACCTGATAGATGATCCGGTAATTGCCCCGAATAAGTTCCCGAATGCCTTCGCTGTGAAGCTCCGGCACGACACGTCCCATGCGCGGATGTTCCCCGAGGCGCATGGAGGCATCAACGAGTTGCAGGCCGAAATCCTCCGCGTATGTCGGGGAGTCCTCAGCGATATAGGACACTATGTTCTTCAGGTCGTCTAAGGCCGGCTGGGTCCAGATGACCTTGCCCATTGGCGAACCTTCTTGACTACCTCTTCCGGCTGGACCAGGTCGCCATTGCCAATGGCGGCAATGCCGCGTTCCACCTTCCCGCAGACATAGAGATGGTACTGGATATCTTCCAGGGTGCAGCTCTCGGGAAGCGACTCGATGATCCTGATTGCCTGCTCTTTCACTGGAGACATAGGCAGCCGCTCCAAAGCGTCAGGTTCCTTCATGGACCTGGGCCACCTGCGGCTCGGCCTCCGCCGGCGGCGCCCCGACGGCCTCGAAGGTCAGGTGCTTTTCCTTCTCACCGTCGGCGCTTGTCTCCTCGCGGACGGATACGACGACCTTCTTCTTGCCCTTGTAGCCGCCGCGGAGGACCTCCTCGCTGATGGGGTCCTCGACGTGCTGCTCGATCGCCCGCCGCAGCGGCCGGGCGCCGAAATCGGGGTTGAAGCCCTTGTCGATGAGGAACTCCTTGGCCTCCGGCCGCAGCTCCAGCTCCAGGCCCTGCTCGTCGGCGAGGCGCTCGCGGATCTTGCGAAGCTCGTAGTCGACGATGGTGTCCAGGTCCGCCCGCGTGAGGGCCTTGAAGACGATGATGTCGTCCAGCCGGTTGAGGAACTCCGGCCGGAAGTGCCGCTCGACCTCCTTGTGCAGCATCTCCTTCATCTTCTCGTAGCTGGTCTCCTCGTCGCGCTTGCCGAAGCCGAATCCGCCGCCGCTCTTGATGAGTTCCGCGCCGATGTTGGTGGTGAGGATCAGGACGGTGTTGCGGAAATCGACCTTGCGGCCGAAGGAGTCGGTCAGGTGCCCCTCCTCCATGATCTGGAGGAGCATGTTGAAGACGTCGGGGTGGGCCTTCTCGATCTCGTCCAGCAGCACGACGGCGTAGGGGCGGCGGCGGATGCGCTCGGTGAGCTGGCCGCCCTCCTCGTAGCCGACGTAGCCCGGCGGCGCGCCGATGAGGCGCGAGACGTTGTGCTTCTCCATGTACTCGGACATGTCGATCTGCACCAGCGCCTCTTCGTCGCCGAACATGAACTCGGCCAGGGCCTTGGACAGCAGCGTCTTTCCGACGCCTGACGGGCCGGCGAAGATGAAGCTGCCCATCGGCCGGCGCGGATCTTTGAGGCCGCTGCGTGCGCGGCGGATGCTCTTGGCGACGGCCTTGATGGCCGCCTCCTGGCTGACGACTCGCTTGTGAAGCTCCTTCTCCAGCTCCAGCAGGCGCTGGGCCTCTTCCTTCTCCAGGCGGGTCAGCGGCACGCCGGTCATCTTGGAGACGACCTCCGCTACCACTTCCTCATCCACCACGCCGCCGACCTCGCGGCTGCGGTCGCGCCAGGCCTTCTCGACGTCCTCCATCTTCTTGCGGACCTGGTCGGCCCTGTCGCGAAGCTCGGCGGCCCGCTCGTAGTCGGCGTTCTTGACGGCCTCGTCCTTCTCAAGGCGGAGCTTCTCGATCTGCTCCTCCAGTCCCGCCAGGTCGGGCGGCTTGGACATGGTCTTCAGGCGGATGCGCGCGCCTGCCTCGTCGATCACGTCGATGGCCTTGTCGGGCTGCACGCGGCCGGTGATGTACCGGCTGGAGAGCTCGACCGCGCGGTCGATGGCCGCGTCGGTGATGTGGACGCGGTGGTGCGCCTCGTAGCGGTCGCGCAGGCCCTTGAGGATGTCCAGCGTCTGCTCGCGGTTGGGCGGGTTGACGATGATGGTCTGGAACCGCCGCTCCAGCGCGCCGTCCTTCTCGATGTACTTGCGGTACTCGTCCATCGTGGTCGCGCCGATGCACTGTATCTCGCCGCGCGACAGCGACGGCTTGAGGACGTTGGCGGCGTCGATCGCGCCCTCCGCCCCGCCCGCGCCGACCAGCGTGTGCAGCTCGTCGATGAACATGATCACGTTGCGGGCGCGGCGGACCTCGTTCATGACGGCCTTGATCCGCTCCTCGAACTGCCCGCGGTACTTCGTCCCCGCGACCATCATGGCAAGGTCCAGGGCGACGATGCGGCGGTCGCCCAGGATTTCCGGCACGTCCTTGTTGACGATCTTCTGCGCCAGGCCCTCGACGATGGCCGTCTTGCCAACGCCCGCCTCGCCAAGCAGCACCGGGTTGTTCTTGGTGCGGCGGCAGAGGACCTGGATGACGCGCTCTATTTCGTCGATGCGCCCGATGACCGGGTCGAGTTGGCCTTCGCGGGCCAGTTCGGTCAGGTCGCGCCCGAAGTTGTCAAGCGCCGGGGTCTTGCTCTTCGTGCGGGCCTTCGCGCCTTCCTCGCCGCCCTGGGCCGAGGCCGCCTCGTCCGGCTCGCCGCCGGCGCCGAGCAGATTCAGCACCTCCTCGCGGACCTCGTCGAGCTTGAGCCCCAGGTTCATCAGCACCTGAGCGGCCATGCCGTCGTGCTCACGCAGCAGGCCCAGCAGCAGGTGCTCGGTGCCGACGTAGTTGTGGTTGAGGTTGCGGGCTTCCTCGATGGCGTACTCGATGACCTTCTTGGCCCGCGGCGTCTGCGGGAGCTTGCCCATCGTCACCATGTCGGGGCCGGCCTTGACGAGCTTCTCGACCTCCATGCGGACCTTCGCCAGGTCGACGCCGAGGTTCTTCAGCACGTTGGCGCCGACGCCGCTGCCTTCCTTCACGAGGCCCAGCAGGATGTGCTCGGTGCCGATGTACTCGTGGTTGAACCGCTGGGCCTCCTGGTTGGCCAGGGCCATCACCTT
>JBHGBE010000094.1:0-15880 GCA_041946855.1 Phycisphaerae bacterium
TACCGCCGCGGCTACAAGTTCTCCACGTACGCGACCTGGTGGATTCGCCAGGCCATCACCCGCGCCATCGCCGACCACGCGCGGACCATCCGCATCCCGGTCCACATGATCGAGACGATGTCCAAGCTCCGCAACATCTCCAAGCGGATGGTGCAGGAGCTCGGCCGCGAGCCGACCATCGAGGAGATCGCCGAGGAGGCCGGCATGAACATCACCGAGGCCCGGCGGGTGCTGAAGATTTCGCGCCACCCGATCAGCCTCGACCGCCCGGTGGGGGAGAGCGAGGACAGCTATTTCGGCGACTTCATCGAGGATGAGACGGCGCAGAGTCCCATTGAGACGGCCGGCACCGAGATGCTCAAGGACCGCATCGAGGAGGTCCTCAAGACGCTCACATACCGCGAGCGGGAGATTATCAAGCTCCGCTACGGCATCGGCGACGGCTACACGTACACGCTCGAGGAGGTCGGGCGGATCTTCAAGGTCACGCGCGAGCGCGTCCGCCAAGTCGAGGCCAAGGCCATCCGCAAGCTCCAGCACCCGGTCAGGGCAAGGAAGCTCGAGGGGTTCCTCGAAAACAGGGCGGCGAACAACTAGCCTTTAGAATCCGCAAGCGTTCGGCAGGTTGCCCATGAAGAGGACCGATTCCGATTACTGGCTCGACTTGGCGCGCTATGACCTTCGGGCGGCCAGGGCGATGCTCAAAGCCAAGCAAAGGCTCTACGTCGGTTTCCTCTGCCACTTAGTCATAGAGAAGACGCTCAAGGCGTATTGGGCGCACGTGAAGGGAAGCAGCCCGCCCTTCACGCATGACCTGTCTCTGCTCGCCGAAAGGTCCGGCATCTTAGCCGAGATGGATGAACGTTCGGTGACGGCCATCGACTTCCTGGAGCCGCTGTACATTGAGGGGCGTTACCCAACGGAGAAGTCCCGGGTGCTTCGGTTGCTGGGACCGGCCAAGTGTGATTGGCTCGTGAAGGAGACCCAGAGGCTACACAAGTGGATCAGAAGCAAGCTATCGGAAAAGTAAGGCGTTTCGCCGAAATCGTGCGGAGGCACATCCCGGCCTGCGAGGTCTTTCTCTACGGATCTTACGCGAGGGGCCGGGGGCGCAGGTACAGCGACATTGACGTGGCGGTCGTGGTTGATGAGTACGATGGCGACCTGCTTGAGATGAAGGCAAGACTTTTCCGATTGCGGCGAGACGTAGATGTGCGCATTGAGCCGCTGCTCTTGGAGCGAAAGCATGATCCGGCCGGTTTTCTCGACGAGATCATGCGCGCGGGCAAGGTGATCGGCCCGAAGAACTGATGGGCCCGCGAAGTCGTAGTTGTACGCTCAGGAATTTGCTTTACTCAACCGTCAATGGCTGCTATGATCCTGACTGAACGTTCAGTCAAGGTCGTAAGTGCCTTGTAGACAAAGTATATGGGGTAAGAGCCATGAAACTAGACAACCCAAGCCTGGAAGAGCGTAAGACAGCGATTCTCGTGGCCGCCGAGCGGGTCTTCAGCGAGTGCGGATACGCCGCCACGACGATGGAGGCGGTCGCCGAGAGGGCCGGCATATCCAAAGGGAACATCTACAACTACTTCCAGAACAAGCAGGACCTCTTTCAGCACGTTTTCGCCCGGTCGTTCACGCTGTACGAGAAGGACTTCCTCGACGTGCTCTCATCGCCCGGCCCGGCCACCCAGCGGCTGGAGCGGTTCCTGGACTTCTGGTTCGGCCGGCTGGCCTACTACCAGCAGATCGGACGGCTGGTGCTCGAGTGCTGGGCGACGGCCGCCAGGCAGGAAGGATCGGGCAAGATTTCAAGGAGCCTGGCCGAGACGTACGCCTTGTGGCGCGCCCGGCTGGCCGACCTGCTGGCCGAAGGCGTGAGAGCAGGCGAGTTCAGTCCCGATGCCGATCCGAACGTCGGGGCCACCATGATACTCGCCATCCTCAACGGCATTGAAGTGGAGTGCATACTGGACATAGGGCTTGTGGTCGATGGGCCGTTCATGGCCGCCTTGAAGCAGGGGCTCCTGGGCGGCCTGAAGGCCGCAACCGCGCCCGCAAGGCACGAACGTATCAGGGAAGGAAAGTCGCATGAGTTCGGGCGAGCCGACAGTCCAGCTTAGCGGGCAAGGGAAATCGCAGGGCGGTGAGGCCGAGCCGTCGGCCATGTCGCGGTGGCTCGGCCGGATCGTCCCGGCGATGGTGATCGCGGCGGGCCTGGCCGCGCTTGGCCTGATAGCGAACATGAAGGGCCGCGTCAAGGAGGCCCCCCCGACCGAGGCCCCGCCGGTCAACATCCGCGTGCAGCCCGTGGCGGCCATCGCTGAGTTCCCCGACACCTTCGAGCTGCCGGGCGTCGTGGAGGTCTACTCGACCGTCAAGGTGGCCGCCGAGGTCGATGGCCGGATCGAGAAGATCGAAGTCAAGGAAGGCCAGACCGTCCAGCAGGGCCAGGTGCTCGTGCGGCTCAACACGGAGCTGCTCAAGGCCGAGGTGGACCGCATCGCCGCCGATGACCAGTTCAACGCCGACGAGCTTGCACGCGTGACCAAGCTGTACGAAAAGGGCATCGCGGCGGAGCAGGAGACGCAGGTCGCCAAGACCAAGTACAACATCAGCAAGGCCATGCTCAATCTTGCCACGGCGCGCCTGGACCGCGCGACGATCAAGGCGCCCATCGGCGGCATACTCAACCGCCTGCCCGTAGAGGCGGGCGAGTACGCCACGCCGGGGATGTGCGTCGCCCACATAGTCGATGTCGACACCGTCAAGGTGGTCGTGCAGGTCCCCGAGCGCGACGTGGGATTCCTGAAGGTCGGCGATCCGCAGACCGTCCTCGTGGATACGATCTGCGGCCAGCAAACCATGACCGGAAAGATCAAGTACATAAGCCAGCTCGCGGAGGAGGCCGCCCGCACGACCCGGGTCGAGCTCACGGTTGACAATCGCTCGCGCCTGCTGCACAGCGGGCAGATCGTCCAGGTGCGGCTCCTGCGCGGCGTCCTGAAGGACCTGGTGCTGATCCCGCTGATGGCGGTGATACCGCTGGAGGATGGATACGAGGTGTTCGTGGCCGAGGGAGGCAAGGCCCAACCGCGACGCGTGGACCTGGGCTTCATGACGGGCGACAGGGTCCAGATACTCGACAAGCCGGCCCCGGTTCGCGCTCCTGGCGTGACCTCGACAGGCGCGTCGGCCCCGGCAAGCTCCGGCAGCGCGACGGCCACATCCGTTTCGGCTGTGGACCCGCCCGCCTACGGGCTCAGGAACGGCGACCTCCTCATCGTCGCCGGCCATCGCTTCGTCAGCCCCGGACAGGCCGTCCGAATCGAAGGAGCCACCAAGGATTAGCGACCAGGGACCAGGAACCCGGGGATCCGGCCAGGATCGAACAATGTGCCGGCAGCAAACGCTTGGATCAGAAAAGTCATGACCAACGATGGCCAGACCAACAGTATCGTGAGACCAGCCGACTTTGTGGCAAACCTCGTTTGTCCTGGTCCCTATTCGCTAGTCCCTAGTCCCTCCTCATCCGCGCTCCGTACTCCGAAGGGCATGCCGTGGTAATCTCAGACGTAGCCATTCGCAACCGCACGGCCGTCTTCATGCTGATACTGCTGATCGTCGTGGTCGGCGCGTACAGCTACATCGCCCTGCCGCGCGAGGCCGCGCCGGATGTGCCGATACCGTACATCGTCGTCACCAGCACCTACGAGGGCGTCTCCCCGGAGGACGTCGAGAACGCGGTGACGATGAAGATCGAGAAGAAGCTCTCCGGCATCAAGGGCGTCAAGCAGATCACCTCCTCGAGCGCCGAGGGACTCTCGGCGATAATCATCGAGTTCCAGCCCGACGTGGTCGTGGAGGACGCACTTCAGCGCGTCAAGGACAAGGTCGGCCAGGCCCGCGGCGACCTGCCCACCGACAACAACTTCCACGAGCCGATGGTTGATGAGATCAACATCGCCGATTTCCCGATCATGATGATAAACATGTCCGGGCCGATCTCGCCGGTGACGATGAAGACCATCGCCGACGACCTCAAGGACGCCATCGAGCGCCTGCCCGGCGTGATGAGCTGCAACGTGCTTGGGGCGCTGGAGCCGGAAATCCGCCTGGAGATCGACCCGGACCGCGTGGCGGCGTACGGGCTGACCATCCCGGAGATCATGGCCCTGATCCCCGCGGAGAACGTGAACGTCTCGGCCGGCGGACTGGAGACGCCCGGCACGAAGTTCAACGTCCGCGTCCCCGCGGAGTTCTCACAGAGGCAGCGGCGCAAGAACGGCCAGGACGCCGGCGGCAGCACGACCGCGCCTGCCGCGGGGGAGGACATCTGGGCCTCCTCGCTGAAGGACCCCGACAAGATCGCCTACCTCCAGATCGCCTACCGCGCAGGCAAGCCGATCTATCTGTCGGATGTCGCGAAGGTCCGGCTGACCTTCAAGGACCGCGAGGGCTACGCCCGCGTGGACGGCCAGCCCTCGATCACACTGAGCGTCCAGAAGCGGGTTGGCGGGAACATCATCGAGATCTCGGAGGGCGTCAAATATGTCCTTCGCGAGGCACGCAAGGTCGTTCCGGCGGGTCTTGTCTTCGGCATCACCAGCGACCGCAGCGACGAGATCCGCCGCATGGTCAGCGACCTTGAGAACCATATACTCTCCGGCCTGCTGCTGGTGCTGGTCGTGCTGCTGGTGTTCCTGGGCTGGCGGGCCAGCCTGATAGTCGCCTTGGCCATACCCCTGAGCCTGATGATCAGCTTCGCGGTGCTCCAAGCCATGGGCTACACGCTCAACATGATCGTGCTGTTCTCGCTCATCATGGTGCTGGGCATGCTGGTGGACGACGCGATCGTGGTCGTCGAGAACGTGGTCCGGCACATGCAGATGGGCTACGGCCGCGTCGAGGCCGCCATGAAGGGCACGTCCGAAGTCGCCTGGCCGGTCATCACGTCGACGGCCACCAAGATCGCCGCGTTCGCGCCGATGGCCTTCTGGCCGGGCATGATGGGCAGCTTCATGAAGTACCTGCCTATCACGTTGGTCATAACGCTGGCCAGCTCGCTGCTGGTGGCGATGGTCATCAACCCGACGATATGCGCCGTGGCCGGCGGCCGGTCCTTTCACCGCAAGGGGGAGCCGCTGCTGCTTCGCGGCTATAGGGCGATGATGAACCTGGTGATGAAGCACCGCGCTACCGCGCTGTCGCTGTCGGTCATGCTGCTGATGGCGATGGTGCTGGTCTACACGAAGTTCGGCCACGGGATCGAGTTCTTCCCCGATTCGGACCCCAAGCAGGGCGTCGTGAATATCCGCTGCCCGCAGGGGACCAACGTGAAGGAGTCGGACCGCCTGGCGCGGATCGTCGAGGCCCGCGTCGAGAAGTACCGCGCGGATCGCCAGGGCAGCAAGCTCAAGTACGTCGTCGCCAACGTGGGCTCCAGCGGAGCGGGCAATTTCTTCCAGGGAGGCATGGTTTCCGGCCCGCATCAGGCGAACATCAACCTGATTTTCCCCGATTTCGAGGAGCGCAATCGCAAGTCGGCGGACATCGTCGCGGACATCCGGCGCGACCTGGCGGACATGGCCGGGGCGGAGATAAAGGTCGAGAAGCAGAAGATGGGCCCGCCGACCGGCGCGGCCGTCACCGTTCGCATCATGGGCAAGGACTTCGACGAACTCCAGCGCATCGCCGACCAGGCGCAGCGGGCCATCGCCAACGTGCCCGGCCTGGTCAACCTCCGCAGCGATTACGAGGCGGCAAGGCCCGAGTTGGCCTTTCACGTTGACCGCTGGCGGGCGATGATGCTGGGCGTGAACACGGCCATCGTCGGCAACTACCTGCGGACGGGCGTGTTCGGGTCCAAGGTCGGCACGTACCGCCAGTACAACGACGAGTACGACATCACCGTCCGCCTGCCGATCAGTCAGCGGGAGAGCATCGACGACCTGCTGCGGCTCCGCGTTCCCAATGCGCAGGGCATGGCCGTGCCGCTCAGTTCGCTGGGCACGATGGAGTACACGGGCGGCTTCGGCACGATCAACCGCATCGACCAGAAGCGGTGCATCACACTCACGGGCGACGCTGAAGGGCGGTTGTCTCAGGATGTGCTGGCGGATGTGATGAGGCTCCTGGCCCCGATCAAGATGGCGCAGGGCTACGAGATCCGTTACGCCGGCGAGAAGGAGGAGCAGGACAAGGCGCAGAGCTTCCTCGGCAAGGCGTTCATCATTGCCCTGCTGCTGATATGGCTGGTGCTGGTGTGCGAGTTCAACACGCTGTCGGTGCCGCTGATAATCATGAGCACCGTGCTGCTGTCGCTGGTGGGCGTGCTCGTGGGCCTTCTGGCGCACTCGCTGCCGTTCGGCGTGATAATGACCGGCGTGGGCGTCATCAGCCTGACGGGCGTGGTGGTGGCCAACGGCATCGTGCTGCTTGACTTCGTGCGGCAGCTCCAGCGTCGCGGCCTGGACGTAGTCTCGGCGGCCGTGCAGGCCAGCACCATCCGCCTGCGGCCGGTCTTCCTGACCGCCATCACCGCGATACTGGGCCTGCTGCCGATGGCGACGGGCGTGAGCTTCGACTTCCGCCGCTTCGAGTGGGTCACGAAGAGCGAGTCCAGCGAGTGGTGGGCGAACATGGCCATCGCGGTTATCTACGGCCTGTCCTTCGCGACGGTGCTGACGCTGGTGATCGTGCCGGCGCTGTATGTGTCGATCTACAAGTTGGTGTCGCGCTTTGGACTTGGCGGGTTGAAGAAGGAAGCTATGGCGGCCGTCACGGGACTGGCGACGAACGAATAGGGACCTAGGGACGAGCGACTAGCGACCAGGGACTCCGAGACCTCTGTTCCCGTAGTCGCTCGTCCCTGTTTTCTGGTCGCTTCCTTTGTGCCCGGTCTGGAACCCAGTTGTGGAACGCGTGTACTTCATCATCGGCTGTACGGCCAGCGGCAAAGGCGCGGTCGGGCGCGCGCTGGCAAAGCGGATCGGCGGGCAGATCGTCAGCGTCGATTCCATGAAGATCTATCGCCGCATGGACATCGGGACGGCCAAGCCGCCGCCGGAAGTCCGCGCGGAGATCCCGCACCACTGCATCGACATCGCCGAGCCGTCGGAGCGATTCTCCGTGGCGCGGTATATTGAGCACGCCGACAAGGCAATCGGGGCCATCCGCGCGGCCGGCGCGGTGCCGCTGGCGGTGGGGGGGACCAGCCTGTATCTCAAGGCCCTCACCGAGGGCCTGTTCGAGGTTAAGGGCGGCGCGGCCGATCCGAAGGTGCGGGCCGGGCTGGCCGCGAGGGCAGATGCCGAAGGGCTGGCCGTGCTGCACAAGGAACTCGCCGCGGCGGATCCGGCGGCCGCCGCGCGAATCCACCCCAACGACCGCAAGCGGATCATCCGCGCCCTGGAGGTTTACGCGCTGACCGGCAGGCCCATCAGCCAACTCCAGGCCCAATGGGAGGGGTGGGCCGTGACGGGAGGCGGGAATGACAGCAGGAGTGCGGGAGGGGAGGACAGGAGGACGGGAGGAGGGGAGGAGGATCCTAGTGTCTGCGCTGGGTCCCTCCTCCCTTCCTCCAGTCCTCCCTTCCTCCCTTCGTCCTCCCACCGTCGCTACGACTGCGTCATAATCGGCCTGCGGCGCGAGAAGGCGGACCTCTCGCGGCGGATCAACCTCCGCGTCAGGAAGATGGCGGCGGCCGGCCTGCGGGACGAGGTGGCCAGGCTGCTGGCGGAGCCGGCCGGCATCGCGCCCCAGGCCGCCCAGGCCGTCGGATACGCCGAGATGATCGACCACATCCGCGGCCGGTGCGGATATGATGAGGCCCTGGAGCGGATCAAGGTCAACACCCGTCGGCTAGCCAAGAAGCAGCGGACCTGGCAGCGGCGGTTCCGCGACGTGATCTGGATAGACGTGAGTGGTGAGGAGTTCGTGGACGAGGCGGTTGACCAGATACTCGCTAAGGCTGAGCTACGGTAGCAGCGGAGGGATGAATGGGAAGAACAGGAGTGATAGGACGAATAGGACGCATAGGACCTATGGGACGCACAGACGCCATCTGTCCTGTTAGTCCTATCCGTCCTATTCGTCCTGTCAGTCCTATCTGCCCTATTGGTCCCATTGAATCCGCTGCCAGGCAAGGAACATGACTTCCGGCGACCTGAGAGAACATGAACGCCTCATGTCGGTCGCGATCGAGCAGGCCCGGCGGGCGGCGGAGCTTGGCGACGTGCCCATCGGCGCGGTGATCGCGCGCGGCGGGCAAGTCATCGCGGCGGCCCACAACCTGCGGATCATCGACCGCGACCCGACGGCCCACGCGGAGATGCTTGCCATCCGCGCGGCCGCTGCCGCCGTCGGCGACTGGCGGCTGACCGGCTGCACGATTGTCGTCACGCTGGAGCCGTGCTGCATGTGCGCCGGCGCCATCGTGCTGGCCCGCCTGGACGAACTGGTCTACGGCGCGGCCGACCCGAAGGCCGGCGCGGTTGACACGCTCTACAAGCTCTGCGGCGATCCCCGGCTGAACCACCAGGTCAAGGTCACCGCCGGCGTCATGGCCGGCCAGTGCGGGGCGATGCTCTCGGAGTTCTTCCGCGCCCAACGGGCGAGCAGAAGCCGATAGGACACATAGGACATGAGTGAAACCCTCAGTTTGGCGCATCCAGGATCGCCCGGCCCGCGATGGCACTACCTGCTGGCGGCGGGCGTGGCGGCCGTCGTCGTGTTCTGGAACCTTGGCGGCACGGCGCTGGACGACCACGAGTGCAAACTGGCCCTCACCGCCCGGTCGATGGCCCATGGCGATGGAGGCTCCTGGCTGCGCGACGGCGGCAAGATGTACACCGTCCCGCGGCGAACCGCCCTCAACCGCTGGATGGTGCCGGTCGAGAACGGCGAGCCCCGGCTGGTCAAGACTCCGCTGCCTTACTGGGCGGCCGCGGGCGTCGGCCTGGCCTACCGCGCGTTAGGCGGCGAGGGCCAGATGATCAACGACCTGACCGCGCGGATACCGTCGGCCGTGGCGGCCGTCATGCTGGTGTGCATAACGCTGGCGATGGGCCGGCGGATGATGCCGCCGCGCCCCGCGCTGCTCGGCGCGATCATGCTCGCCACGTCGATAGGCTTCCAGAAGTGGGGGCGGAACGCCCGCCCGGAGATGCTCCTTTGCATGCTGATGACGGCCGCGATGGCGTGCTTCTACATGGGCCTGGAGGCCCGTAACCGCCGCGGCCGGACGGCGTGGATGATGGCGTTCTGGGTGATCATGGGCCTGGCGAACCTGGCGAAGGAGTTCGTGCCGCTGCTCCTGGCATGGCCGCTGGTGGCCTACGTGCTGTGGCGCCAGTCCGTGGAGTCAGGTTCGGAAGATGCACCCTCGGCCCCTCGGCCCGACGGTGCGCCTATTGAGCACCGGGCCGTCGAGGGCGTGTGGGACTGGATTCGCGGCCGGCGCATACGGGGCATGATCTTTCTGACGCTCCTTTGCATGGCGGGCTACGTCGCGGTGATCATGATCTTAAAGCCCGCTTCCGAAACGGTCTCATACGCCCTGATGGCCGTCGCGCTTGGCTGGCCGCTGGTCTGGTACGCCTGGCGGACGCGCGGCTGGGCGGGCGCAATGGGCCGGCTGCTGCCGACGGCCGTCCCCGGCGCGATAGTCATGGCGGCGCTGTTCGTGCCCTGGATGCTCTACATGATGCGGCTGTTTCCGGGCGTCGCCGAGGAGACGTTCGCGCACCAGACCACCGAGCGGGCCGGCGGGGTCGCCGGATGGAAGTTCCAAGGCCCCGAGATCTATCTCATATCCCTGGCGACGATTACCT
Source organism: Phycisphaerae bacterium (assembly GCA_041946855.1). Taxonomy (GTDB): domain Bacteria; phylum Planctomycetota; class Phycisphaerae; order SM23-33; family SM23-33; genus JBHGBE01. The sequence continues at coordinate 9,837 of JBHGBE010000094.1, forward strand.
TGCCGTGGATCGCCTTCCTTCCGGGTGCCCTGTCCGTCGGATTGATGAGGCGATTCTCCCAGCACAGGCGCGGACTGGTCTATCTGCTGCTGTGGTCGGTGGGAATCTTTGTGATCTTCATGGAGGCGGCCGGCAAGCGCGAGCACTACATACTGCCGATGCTTCCGGCCGTCTGCCTGCTGATGGGCTATGTGACCGATGATGTCTTTTTCGGTCACGCCTGGATAACTCGCGGGATGGCCAAGCTGCTGGCCGTCGCCTATGCCATCGTGGGCGTGCTGGCCGTTACGGTGATGGGGGGCCTGTGGTACATCTCCGCGCACGCGGCGAAATGGCTTCCAAACCCCGTTCCGGCCCGGCCGGCATGGTGGGTGGGGCCGTTCGAGTCCATCGAGCGGGCCGGGCCGCAGTGGCCGGTGCTGATGTGGGCTTGCCTGGCGGCGGCCGTCCTGCTGGTGACCGGGGCCGCGCTTGCATGGCGCGGCCGGTTCCGCCCGATCGCCGGCCTCATCGCGGCCGCTTTTGCGATAGTGTACGTTGGCAACTGGACCTATGCGTCCCGCTGGGACGTGCGCGGCCAGATCGCCGACTTCATGCGCGAGGTCAGGGGCCGGGTCGAGCGGGCAGAAGGGCCGGACTTCAAGCTATGGCGATGGGGCGATCCGCAGTCCAAGGAGCCGTTCTACCTGGAGCGGAACATCGAGCCGGTTCAATGGCGGTTCGTATGCCGCCACTGGGGCGAGGAAGGCTATGAGCTGGGCAACGACCCGGAGTTTCACCGCTGGATGGCGGACACGCAAAACGCGCCGTGGATCATGGGCTACATCGGTGACAAACATGTCCTGGCCGGCTACGGCTATGCGGTGGACATGGACAGGCAGTTCAACGAGCAGCTTCGGACGCACTTCGCCCTGTTCAGGCGGACCGCGAGGGCTGGAACGCCAAGATAGGTTCTGGCGCAAGCGGGGCTTGTTCAGGAAATGAATGCAAAATGCGGAATTGCCAAATGACGCAAGAACTGAAAATGAAAAATGTCAAGAGGGCCCCGGCACCTCATTTGGCATTTGCCATTCCAGCATTCCTTCGACACTTGCTCATTCCTGATTTGGCCTTCGCTCTGGGACATGGGCTCGAACCCGGAGAACCCGGCGTTAGCTGTCGAACTTCTCTGAAGTGAACAGATATACCTTCGTCCCGGGCATCTCCCAGGCGTTTGGGGGCAGGCCGGCCTTGCCCGCGCAGCATTCGTCGAGGAACTGCCGCGCATTCCAGCCCATGTCGGTGGCGACCTCGGGCAGGAAGCACCCGGCAGCCCCGCCGCGGACGATGAAGACGCCGTGCCTGCCGACCTCCAGCTCCAGCGGCTTGTCGGTCTGCTCCAGGGGCGAGAGGACCGAGACTTCCACCTTCAGCTCGCCCAGTTCCCGCGGTGTGATCGGGTCGTAGACGAACCGCCCGTCCCGCGAGGCGGCGCGGGCCATTTCCACCACCATCTGGCCCAGCGGCCCCTGCGGCTGGAACGTCCCTATGCACCCTCTGAGCCGGCCGTGGTTGGTGAGCGTCACGAAGCACCCAAGCTCCTGCGCCAGCACGCCTTCGGCCCCAACTGGCGTGGGGGGCGCCTCGCCCGCGATCTCGGCATTGACGGCCGCGCGTGCAAGCGAAACCAGCGCGGCTCGCTCCTGGGCGGTCAGAGACATGGTCGTGTACCTCGGTGCTAATCTTAGCATCGAGCAGGGAAAGAGAAAAGGAGGCAATGTAAAATGCAGGATGCAGAAGGCAGAATGTGGAAATATGGCGGTCAGCGCAGCCCGCTAACTTCTGCATTTTACATTTTGCCTTTCTGTTGTCTCACGGCCATCCTCGTCCTGATGAACCCGACGAATGCCGGGATCAGCGAGATGACCACGATGGCCATCACCACGATGACGAAGTTCTTCTGCACCACCTCGATGTTCCCGAAGAAGAACCCCGCGAAGACGAACGTGGCCATCCACGCCAGCGTGCCGCACACGCTGAACGTAAGGAACCGCGGGTAGAACATGCTGCCGATGCCGGCCACGAACGGCACGAACGTGCGGATGATCGGCAGGAACCGGCCGATGGCGACTGCCTTGCCGCCGTGCCGCTCGTAGAAGGCGTGGGCGCGGTCCAGGTACTCCTTGTTGAGGAGGCGGACCTTCTCCTTGTGGAAGATCTTAGGGCCGATGAACCTGCCGATCCAGTAGTTGACGTTGTCGCCGCAGACGGCCGCGCACGTCAACAGGAGATAGACCCACCCGACCTCAAGGGCGTTGCCCGGGCGGGCGGCCAGCGTGCCGGCCGCGAAGAGCAGCGAGTCGCCCGGCAGGAAGGGGGTGACGACAAGGCCCGTCTCGCAGAAGATCACGACGAAGAGGATCAGGTACGTCCAGGCCTGATAGTCGCGGCTCACGCCGTCGAGCGTCCTGTCCAGGTGAACGAACATGTCCCACAGGTCCCATAGGCTCATCCCGGCGATTATCTCCATTCGGCCAGTAGAATCTGCGGAGCGGGCGGTTGTCAATGCGGCTGTTGCCGCTCGCCCAAATCCTGCCTTGACACGGCCGGGGCCTTAGACTAGATTGACTCGAAGCACGGGCCGTTAGCTCAGTTGGCTAGAGCGCCTGCTCGACACGCAGGAGGTCAGTTGTTCAAATCAACTACGGCCCAGTATTCCCATCGGTCGGCTGCCGACCTCATTTGCACGTGTCACACCGCTCTCGCGCCAAACATCATTCGCGCGGGTCATTGGCCGTGGCCGTGAGCTTGCCGAAGGTCACGTCGGCGTTGTGCGCGATGGTGAGGCATTAGGGCCTTGACCTGCCGGCGGGGCGGAACTAGCATGGGCGCGCGTCGGTAGATGGCACCATCACATCGCATTCGCTGAAAGGAGCTTGTCATGTCTGGACGCCTCGTGCTGTGCGGTATGCTTCTGGCGGGTCTGTGCCTCGCGGTGCTGCCCGGCTGCAGCTCGAAGGTCAGCAAGAGCAACTACGACAAGATCAACACCGGCATGACGGTGGCCGAGGTCGAGGGCATCCTCGGCAAGGGCACCGAGCAAGCCGGGGGAGGCGGAGCCATCGGGAACGTGGCCGGCTCCGCCAAGATCATCAACTGGAAGGACGGCGACAAGACGATCACCGTCACTTTCGTCAACGACAAGGTGACCCTAAAGACAGAGAGCGGCTTGTAGGCGCAGCGAACGACGCTCATCGGCTCCGGCCAAGCGTGCCAAGGCGGGCGCGGGCGAAGCCTGGCTTGGCGCCTGCGCATCTCTATTTCCTGCAAGGAGACAACGGATGAAGACGACAATCACGGTCGTTACGGCACTGGCCCTGTCGGCCATCGCCGGCTGCGAGACGTGGCACGGCTTTGGCAAGGACATCGGCAAGGCAAGCGACTCCATGACCGGCAAGGGCAAGTACACGATGACGGTCCGCGCCACGCCGGAGAGGGCCACGGCCGCAGCCAGGAAGGCCGTCGAGCAGCTCAGGATGACGGACATCGGCAGCTCCGGCGACAGGGGCAAAGGCAAGGTGACGGCCAGGACCGCGCAGCAGGAGAAGGTCACCATCGACATCAAGCAGTCGAACGACAAGGACTGCACGGTGACAATACACTTCCACGGCTATAACGCCGACGAGGTCACCAAGCAGATTCAGGACCAGATAGACAGCAATCTGCGTTAGCCCATGCTGACTTGACCGGCGCGGGGGCGGATTACGGCTTTCGGACCTGACAGCGTGGCATTGACTCGCGTTCATGTCCCAATTCAATGGTGAAGGAGACACATCATGAAAGAGAAGGCCGGCAAGTGGGTTCAGGAGTTCAAGGCGTTCGCCATGCGCGGGAACGTCGTGGACATGGCCGTGGGCATCGTCATAGGCGCCGCGTTCGGGAAGATCGTCAGCGCCCTGGTGGCCAACATCATAATGCCGCCCATCGGGATGCTGCTGGGCAGGATGGACTTCAGCAGCCTGAAGCTTGTCCTGAAGGACGCCACGGTCGAAGGCGGCAAGGCCGTGCCGGAGGTCGCGATCGGCTACGGCCTGTTCATCAACACGATCATCGACTTCATGATCGTTGCCCTGGCCATATTCATCGTCATCAAGCTCATGAACGCCGCCAAGAGGAAGGAAGAGGCCGCGCCGGCTGCCCCGCCTCCGCCCACCAAGGACCAGGAATTGCTCTCGGAGATCCGCGACATCCTGAAGGCAAGGGGATAAACGTTCCGGCCGGTTCGCGCAATAGTACTTGGCGGACGGAGTCTGCCCTGCGATAATGGAAGCGCGGTCCGCGGCGGTCGCGGACAGGTTTCATATCATAGGTGACGCCCGGGTGCCGCGCCGCACTGCAGCGTCTCCGGGATGCGTTTCTGGAGAGCGAGCATGGAAGCAACGAAACATTCTTATCTTGCGCGGTCCAGGGGCGCAGGCGGGTCTGGCCGATCCGGCGGCGGGGCGCGCCGCTGTCGTGAGACGGCGAAGTCCCGGAGGCCGGCCTTCACGCTGATCGAACTGCTGGCCGTCGTCGCCATCATCGCCCTTCTGATCTCAATCCTTGTGCCATCGCTGCGGACGGCCAGGGAGATGGCCCGCAAGGCAGTCTGCTCGGTACACCTGCGGAGCATGGCGGGCTCGCTGAGCATGTACGCGGGCGACAATAACGAGATCGTCTCCGCGACGTACTGGTTCTGGCGCGTCCACAGGGACAGTTCCTGGAAGGAGTGGAGTTGGAGCTGGCCGGACCCACTGGTGAAGTACTTCGACACCGACGCCAGGCCGTCCACGAACGTGCCGCCAGACCTGAGCGCACAGGCGGGCTACTGTTCCGTCGGCGTTCAGCCTGCTGACAACGTCTATTCCAGGAACGTCTGGGGAGTGCCGATCGCCTACTCGCGCAGGATGAACTGCGCCTCCCAAGAGAACAAGGGCGGTTTCCACTACACCTGGGTCAAGGGACTGACGTGGGGATACAACCCGAACCTGTCCGACCAGGAGAAGACCTACAGTTGGTACACGCCGCACAAGCTGTCGGAGTTCAAGAGGGTCCAGCAATACTGCCAGATCACCGAGCCGGACGCGGCCGCGCCGGACGGGTCGGGGTGGCTGTCAACCAGCATGACGCAGACCAGCGAGATCACTAACCTGGCCATCCGCGTGCCGCACTTGAAAATGTCCAACGGGGCGATGCTCGACGGGCACGTCGAGACGTTCCCTCAGAAGCTGTTCTTCGACTACTACAACGGCCAGAGCAACTCGCTGTACTACACGCAGGCATACCCGTTCTACCCGAGATAGCCGCCGGTCGTCCAACGCCCCTTTGGGAAACCGGAGTGCAACAATGCCCATCACGAGCACAGGGATTAGAGAGGTGCTGGGTTATGCCCAGACTGATCACAAGATCGTGACTGTGATGACCGGGAGCTTTACGATCACCGGCAAGGTCCTGAGGGTCAACCCGCTGATACTGGAGGCGAGCGACACCGGCCAGCCTACGGTCATCAACCTGGACGTGGTCCAGGCGGTGAGCATCCAAGGGGCCAGCGGGGAGGCCGTCATCAGTGCCTGTGCCCCCCAGGCCGAGACGCGGCTGGGGACGCGCGTGCAGAAGTTTTGACGCCAGGTCTGTCCCATACGCGGGCTCGCGTCACTGCCGGCAGCAGTCTCAGGCTGGCCATGCCGAGGCGGCGAAGGGGAACAAGGGAGGCGGCGTCCGTTGTTCGAGACGCCGCCTTCGATCACCCACCAGAGGGCCCCCGCACAGGCATAGTTCCGAAGGATCGCCTGTGCGGTGCTTCGCGAGCGGCGGGCACAGTACGAACGGGGCGACGGCCCCCCAGCCCCGGGCCGTCGCCCGACCGGCAGGGAGCAATCCCGCCGGATTCCACCGATCAGGCTCCCCGGTCACGTCTGCATCGGGTTGATGTCGCCGTGGTCCTTGATCGTGCTGTTGTCCATGTCGGCGCCTTCCTCCGTGAACGTCACCGTGTACTCGCCGTAGCCGGCCGATGCGCCGGTGCG
>JBHGBE010000095.1:0-15599 GCA_041946855.1 Phycisphaerae bacterium
CTACGACACCCCGCATGAGTTCAACGCCGAGATGCAGAAAGAGGCGTGGGAGTGGCTGAGGAAGTGGATATGACTGGGTAACCGGATTGTGTTGGACAACCGGATTCGGCGCATTGACTCATATATGGCAAGACGCCCTAACATTTCCGAGCTTGTTGAATTGAGCGTGGACGAGAGGCTACGGCTGGTGGAGGACCTCTGGGACAGCATTGCGTCAGTGCCCGACAATGTGCGACTGACGGATGCGCAGAAGAGGGAGCTTGACCGCACGTTAGACGAATACGGTCGTAGTGCTGAACGTCTTTCAAACCAGCCGAAATCCGTTGAAACGGCGCAAGTCGAGATAGGAGCTGCCAGTCAGTTCACTTCGCCTGCCCAATGGCCGACGCGATGGCGTGCGTCTCGATGTGGCTGATTGAGATGAAGATGTCGGTGATGCCCAGCTCATCGGCAATCTCGCGGCAGCGCCCGGCCAGGTAGACCTTCGGCTGGCCCGAAGGCTCGTTGCGGACCTCCACGTCCGTCCAGTTGATGCCGCTGCGCCAGCCGGTGCCCAAGACCTTTAGCACGGCCTCCTTGGCGGCGAAACGCCCCGCAAGGTGCTCGATCTCGCGCTTCTTGCCGATGCAGTAGGCCAGCTCGGTCTCGGTGAAGACCCGCTTGAGGAACCGCTGCCCGTGGCGGTCGATGGACTCCTTCAGCCGCCTACAGTCAACCATGTCGATGCCATGTGCTACGACTCTCACGTTGAGCATGATAGCCAGGTCCTGCCCCACATGCCAGCCGCCCCTTGCACTAACAGCGAAGAGGGAAGAGAGAAGAGCGAAGAGAGAAAAGGCGGACCATTCACGCCCCTGAATCCCTCTTCTGTCTTCCCTCTTCTCTCTTCGCCTTTGGTATTCAGGCGGGTCCGTCGACCAGCTCCCGCACCTCTGGCGGCAGGAATCGGTCGGCGATTTCGGGCTTTCCGCGGAGAGCCGAGGCGACGGCCGCCACCTGGTCGGCAACGTCGGCCGTCGGGTCCAGGAACAGGATGTCCTTGCCCTTGAGCCGCACCATCGCCCCGCCGGGGTGGTCGCCGGCCTCCGCCGAAACCGGCATCCGCCTGATGGCGATGCCGATCTCCTCGGCCAGGTCAAGCAGAAGCGTGAGTTTGGCTTCCTCGTCCATGCGGGACATCCCAGACGCCACGGGCGAGACGCCCGTGTGACGCACGGGCAGGATGCCCGTGCCACTCCCGGACTTCAAGTTTCAGGCCGCGTTGGCCGATGAACTCTGATGTCCGTCGCTGGGCCTGGATACCCCACGGCGGCGATTTCCGCAAGAGGAAGCGGTACGTGCCCAATCTGACGACTATCAGGAAGAAGGCCCTCTCTCACCGGGAGAAGCTCGACGCCCTCAAGGCCCAGGTGCAATGCCTGCGGCGGCAGCTCCGTAAGGCGCACTGCCTGGCGTCGATGGGCACGATGACGGCCATGGTCGCCCACGAGTTCAACAACATCCTCACGCCCATAATCAGCTACGCGCAGATGGCCCAGACCAACCCGGCCCTGGTGGCCAAGGCCATCGCCCGCGCGGCGGACGGCGGCAAGCGCGCCGCGGCGATATGCAACGCCATCATGTCCCTGACGCGATGCAGCCAGTCGGCCAAGGAGCGGGCGGACCTCCGCGAGCTGATCGACGAGACGCTGGCCGCCATGGCCCGCGACCCGAAGAAGGACGGCATCGACCTCAAGCTCGACGCGCCGGCCGGCCTGACCGTCAACACCCGCCGTGTGGAGCTTCAACAGGTGCTGCTCAACCTGATTCTTAACGCGAGGCACGCCGTGATGGCCAAACCAGGGCCGCGGTCCATACAGGTGAAGGCCGAGGGCAGCGACGGCAAGGTCGTCATCCGCGTGGCCGACAACGGCGTCGGGATCGCCCCGCAGAACTTCAAGCGGATCTTCGAGCCGTTCTACACCACCCGCGGCGGCAATGGCAATGGCGCCGGCCACGGCCTGGGCCTGACCATCTGCAAGGACATCGTCAAGTCCCTCGGCGGAAGGATCACCGTCCGCAGCGCGGTCGGACAGGGGGCGACGTTCACGGTGGCGCTGCCGGCGTAGGAGCTCTGGCGTCCTATAGGTCCTATTCCTCCTATCCGTCCTATTGGTCCTATTGGTCCTATCGCCGCATGAGACTGATAGGACAAATAGGACCAATAGGACGAATAGGAGGGACGCTCTGACCACTCAGGCGCGCTTCTGGCCCCCGGAAATACCGCTGAGGGCTTGTTGACACCGGCCCGGCTAAATGCTACCGTCTGCCGGAACATGGGCGCTTTTCAAGGAAGAAGGAGCATGTCATGACTACCAGGGCGGTCGCTCTTCTTGGCGTCGTGATTGTGGGCGCGGCGGTCTGGGCGCAGACGACAACACGGCCGGCAGCCGAGCAGTGGACCGGAACGGTGACCGGCACCGACGTCCAGATCCGCTCGGGACCCGATGCGCGGGCCTACGCGGTGGCCAAGATCCACAAGCCATCCACCGTCACCGTCGTGGGCAAGTCCGGCGATTGGCTGGAGATCCTGCCCGTGCCCGGCACGTTCAGCGTCATCAAGAAGGAGTACGTCACCAAGGATGCCGGCGGCACGACCGGCACGGTCAACACCGACGCCATCTATGTCCGCTCGGCCGGCGACCTCTGGACGCAGAACTTCTGGAACATCCACGGCAAGAAGCTCAACAAGGGCGACAAGGTCAGCATTCTCGGCGAGCTCGGCGATTTCTACAAGATCACCCCCCCGCCGGGCGCGCACTTCTTCATATCGAGCAGGTACGTCAGCTCCGAAGAGGGCGGCCCCGAAGTGACGCCCCGCTCCGCGCGCTTTCCGGCCACGGGAACCGTGACCATCTACAAGACCCGCACTACCCAGCCGATGCCCAGCTTCAACCCAAACTACGGCCAGGAGTCCGACGATCTCCGCAAGCTCGTCGAGGAGGTCGCCAAGAAGGACGCCGACTACAAGGGCCTGCTGGAGAAGTTCCAGTCGCTGACCGTGACAGACAGCAAGCTGGCGGCCTGGAAGGACTACTACGTCGCCTACATCAACGCCATCATCAAGGCCCAGGAGCAGGGCAAGCGGATCGAGGACCTCGTCCGGGAAGGCAAGGCCAAGCAGGCGGAGTTCGACAACCAGATAGTCAACCTGCCCGCGGCCAAGGTAACAACCCGGCCGGGAAAGGAGTTCGACGCCGAAGGCATACTGAGGGCCAGCGGGCTGTACAAGGGCGGCGCGACCGGGCCGAAGCGTTACTACGTTTACGATTCCATCCTGAACCGCGTGAACGCGATGGTCCAGTGTACGACCGGCGCGGTTGACCTGGACAAGTACGTCGGCAGGAACGTCGGCATCCGCGGCGACGCCAAGTTCGACACCGACGCCAACCGTGTGATCATCGACGTCAGGGAGATCAGCGTCATCGCGGGCGGCGGCGAGGTCCCGACGCCGGCACGTCCGATCATCCGCGAGGCCCCGACGCCCGCGCCGACGCCGAAAATAGTCGCGCCGATCCTGACGCCCACGCCGACCCCGGAGCCAACGGCCATCCCAACGCCACCTGCGCCAACTCCCACGCCAACTGAGGCGCCGACGCCGGCGCCCACGCCGGCCCCGACCCCGGAGGTTTCGGCACTGCCGACGCCACCGCCGACACCCGCTCCCAAGGCAACTGTGGCCCCAACGCCGGCCCCGACGCCGGAGCCGACGGGCGTCCCCCACGTTGTGGTCGCCCCGACGCCGGTGCCGACGACGAAGCCGGCCGGTCCGCCCGAGATGGACCTCAGTCCGACCACCGTTCCATCCAAAAGGCCGCCACTGCCGCCGCTTCAGCCCAAGCCCGCTGTCGAAGAGGGCACCGACTGATCGCGTACCACGCAGGGCCGATTGATTACTGCGGAACAACGTCATGGATGACAACTCCAAGGAACCTGCAACAGCACCTGCCGAGGTCGCACACGAGGAACCCGCGCCCGGCCGTCATGCGACTCCTGAAACACAGGCGCAAGGCGCCGGCGACGACGAGGTCGTCGTGGTCGAAGATGTTCAGCAGGAGGAGGCCTCCTCTGACTCCTCCCCTTCCGGCGAGGAATCGTCCGCGGATGAATCCGCCGAGCAGGCCGCCCAGGCAGACGCTGCCGCTGCCGTCGAGGCAGTGCTCTTTGCCGCTGACTCGCCCCTGACGGCCGCACGCATCGTTCAAGTGGTCAAGTTGCCCGGCCAAAGGGCCGCCAGGCAGATCATCGCCGGCCTCAACGAGAAATACGAGAAGATGTCCTGCGCGTTCCGCATCGAGTCGCTGGCCGGCGGCTACCAGATGCTCACGCAGCCGGAGCATCACGGCGTGCTGGCCAGGCTCTATCGGGCGAGAAGTGAGTCGAAGCTTTCGGCGGCCGCGATGGAGACGCTGGCCATCGTCGCCTACCGCCAGCCGATCCTCCGGGCCGATGTCGAGGCCATTCGCGGCGTCGCCAGCGGCGAGGTGCTCCGCACGCTCATGGAACGGCAGATGGTCAAGATCGTCGGACGCGCCGAGGTGCTGGGCAGGCCGATGCTCTACGGCACGACGCGACGGTTCCTGGAAGTATTCGGCCTGGCCAGCCTGGAGGACCTGCCCCGCATCGAGGAGCTGCGCTCGGGCGCCGAGAAGGCGCCGCTGACTCAAGCTGTTCCAGCAGCTCAACCCGCGCCGGCGGCCCCCCCGCCACAATCCGCTCCCGACCAGGCATCAAGCCAGACCACGTCCGGCTGATGGAGGAGCGGGGCTTCCCATCGGTCCCATGCGTCCTATACGTCCTATCTGTCCTATAGCTTCCATGGGACGAATAGGACTTATGGGACGTATAGGAGCCTCGCGAGGCTCATGCGGCGGCCGAGGCGGCGACCTGGGTCTTCGGGGCGGCGATCACCTTCAACATGACCTCCGGGACGCGAACCACACTGTCCAGCCCGAACCGGCCAGGCTCGACCCCGAACGCCGCGTAGTCCGTGAACCACTCCCCGTCGGCGCAGTAGCGGAACTTGAACTCCCCCGCCGGCAGACGCATCTTGGCCGTCCAGTACCCCTTGCGCGTCTTGACCATCGGCAGCTCCCGCTCGCGCCAGTTGTTGAAATCGCCCGCCAGATGGACCTGATTCGCTTGAGGCCTGAAGAAGCTGAACTCCACCCACTCATCCTTAATCGTCACCATTGCCTGCCGTCCCTGTTAAGTTGCCTGTGATGTGCGGCGTACCCAATGACAATCGGCACAAAGGGCGCGCCACTTGACTGGGCGGCGAAGAATTTCCTGGATTCCACGAAGGGAGGGCGCAGGCCGCGCAACTTGCCGCACGTGGCCCAGACATCAGAGCAACTGTGACTGGAACGATGCCTGTACCGTTTTCGGTAGCATCGTGGAATGGTCCAGACCGTTTTGCGACGCTACTCATTTTGGTCCGGGGTTGGCCACGCCCCTTGGCACGTTACCATGCGCCTTTGTTCTGCCTCGAACGGCCCTCGCGGAGCAGCGGGCCGTAGATGGCCGCGTCGCGCACGACGCATCCGCTTGGCTGGCCGTCGCGCATGAGCTGGCTGCACCCGGCGCAGGTGATGCAGACCTTGCCCGCGTCCAGGCCGCCCCCGCGGATGATGTCCGATGCGAAGTCCGGGCAGGCCAGCGCCCCCCTGCCGAAGCCGGCCAGGCTCACCAGTCCCGCCTTGATCGCCCCGGCCGCGAACTGCGCGCCAAACTGCCTGAGCCATGCGAAGCCCGATGCGATGACCGTCAGGTCCGGAAACGCGCGTTGGACCTCTTCGGCCGCGCGCAGTATGCGAATCATGCCGGTGATTGGCCGTTCCGGCGGCGGGGGCGAACCGGCGATCCGCCCATCCGCCGGGCGGTTGACGTGCGGGTTTGAGTATGGGTTGCCGACCGTAATGTTGATCCCGCGCAGGCCGTCACCGCGGAGTTCTCCGATGAGCCGGAGCGGCTCGGTCAGGTCCATCCTTGCCGCGTCGGTCCTGTCCACTCCCCAGCCGTACGGCCAGTCGATCGCGTCCGAGACGCTCAGGCGCGTGGTGACCTCGATGTTCGCGCCCACCGCGCGCCTCACGGCCGCGAGGGTCTGGCGGACCATCCGCGTGCGATTCTCGTAGCTGCCGCCGTAGCGGGAGCCTTCCCGTGTGAACGACGCCAGCAGTTCGTTGAGCAGGTAGCCGTGGCAGGACTTGATGTCCACGCCGTCAAAGCCCGCCTGCCGCGCCAGCACGGCCGCGCGGACATACGCCCCCGGCAGGGCGTCAAGCTGCTCATCCGCAATGAGCGGATATTCCGGCGACAGGCCGTGGCGCGGGTCGAGCACGCGCGAATGGTGCGCGATGATCGGCGCGGGCTTGTCCGTCGGGCGGCAGTACCTTCCGGAGTGCGTCAACTGGAGGATGTACGCCTGGCGCGGCCAGCCGGCCTGCTGGGCCGCTTCACGCGCCGAGCGGACCATGTCCGCGAACGCCCCGGCCGTCCCGTCGTGCAGCCACAACTGGCGGGGGTTGGCCCGGGCCTCGCCGGCAACCGCGCACGCCTCGAACCAGATCATCCCCGCGCCCCCGGCGGCAAGGCGGATGTACTTACGCAGCGTCAGTTCGCCAGGCGCGCCGTCGGCAGTGCCGTCACAGCCCTCCATCGGCTGGGCCACAAGGCGATTGGGAACCGCCAGACGGCCGTACCGGACCGGCGTGGCCAGGATGGACAGGTCGTCGCCGGCGGGCGGATCAAAGCCCTCCTGTGCGAACGCCTCGCGGACCTCGTCGAGCGAGTGGAATGAAAACGCGGATAGCTCGGCCATGAACCGACAGTAGGCCGCCGCGGAGAAGTTGTCAAGAAAGGCATGTTCGGGGCAGCAGGCTCTTGGCTTCCATCACGGCGGTGGTAGAATACATCAGTAGGCGCACGTCCCGGACGATTCACGGCAACTTCGTTGGAAGGAATCGCACCATGACGCTCCTGATGAAGGCGCAGCACGAGGATGAGTTCGAGTCGATGGCCAGGCGGATGGGCAAGTGGATGCACAGGGCACTGGGCGACAACTACCACCGGTTCTGCCCGGCCGAGGCGTGGAACCCCGCCATCAACCTCTACGAAGATGATGAGCAGTACCACATCATCGTGGACCTTTCCGGCGTCAAGCCCGACAAGATCGACATACACGTCGATGACAAGGGCCTGCTCGTGCTCGAGGGCGTCCGCGACATGCCCGACGCGCCCAACCCGTGCGGCTCAATAAAGCTCCACCTTATGGAGATCGACCAGGGCCCCTTCTGCCGGTCGCTGGACCTGCCGGAGGACGCCGACATCGACGAGATCGACGCCACCTACAAGACCGGCCTCCTTTGGATCCGCGTGCCCAAGAAAGACTAGACATGGAATCGGACAACAAGCCCAAGATCGCCGCGGAAGACGAATCCGAGGTCATCATCCGCCCCGGGTCGGAGAGCGAGGCCGACAAGCCGCCTGAGCGGTTCACCATCCCGCCCGAGGCCGGCATACTGCCGGTCCGCAACATGGTGATCTTCCCGGGCATGGTCGTGCCGCTCTCCATCGGCCGTGATAAGTCCAAGCGGCTGGTGGACGCCACGCTGCCCGACAAGCGGATACTCGTCACCCTCTGCCAGCGGAAGCCCGACGTCGAGGACCCCTCTCCCGCCGACCTGTACACCGTCGGCACGGCCGTCATGGTCCTCAAGCTCCTCCGCCTGGACGAGGGCAACCAGAGCATCATCGTCCACGGGCTTGCCCGCGTCCGTATCGTCGAGTGGCAGGGCATGGAGCCGTACATGAAGGCGAGGATAGAAGTCCTCAGCGACTCCCTGAGCCCCTCCAATGAGATAGAGGCGTTGCTCGTCAACGCCCGCAACGTCGCCAGGCGGATCATCCAGCTTTCGCCGAACATCCCCGACGAGGCGGCCGTCGTCCTGAACAACATCGACGCGCCAGGCGCGCTGAGCGACTTCCTTGCCTCCAACCTCCAGATGGACATCCCGGTCAAGCAGGAGCTTCTGGAGATGCTCGACGTCACCGAGCGGCTCCGCCGGGTCGGCGTCGAGCTACAGCGCCAGGTGGAAATCCTGGAGCTGTCCAACAAGATCCAGGACCAGGTCAAGGCCAACATCGACAAGTCCCAGCGCGAGTACTTCCTCCAGGAGCAGCTCAAGGCCATCCAGAAAGAGCTCGGCCAGATGGACGACAAGACCATCGAGATCGAGCAGCTCCGGCAGAAGATCGACGCCGCGGGCATGAACGAGACCGTCAAGGCCGAGGCCAACCACGAGCTGGCCCGCCTGGAGCGGATCCCGATCATGTCGCCGGAGTACAGCGTCATACGCACGTACCTGGACGTGATGACCGAGCTGCCCTGGAACAAGTCCACGCAGGACAACATGGACATCAACCAGGCGCAGAAGGTCCTCGACGCGGACCATTACGATCTGGAGAAGGTCAAGCGGCGCATCATCGAGTACCTGTCCGTGCGTAAGCTGGCGCCGGAATCGCGGGGGCCGATACTGTGCTTCGTCGGACCGCCGGGCGTGGGCAAGACATCGCTGGGCCAGTCCATCGCCCGCGCCCTTGGCCGCAAGTTCATCCGCATGAGCCTGGGCGGCATGCGCGACGAGGCGGAGCTTCGCGGCCACCGCCGCACGTACATCGGCGCCATGCCGGGAAGGCTCATGCAGGAAATACGCAAGGCAGGCACCAACAACCCCGTCTTCATGCTCGACGAGCTGGACAAGGTAGGCGCCGATTTCCGCGGCGACCCCACCTCCGCCCTGCTGGAGGTGCTCGACCCGGCCCAGAACAACACGTTCCAGGACCATTACCTCAACGTGCCGTTCGACCTGTCGAAGGTCATGTTCATCGCCACCGCCAACTACATGGCCCCCGTCCCGCCGGCGCTCCGCGACCGCATGGAGATCATCGAGCTGCCCGGCTACACGCGAGGCGAGAAGCTCCTGATCGCCGAGAAGTACCTGGTCGCCAGGCAGCTCAAGGAGAACGGCCTGAAGGCCGAGCAGATCACCTTCGGACGCGACGCCATCCTCAAGATCATCGACGACTACACCCGCGAAGCCGGCGTGCGCGAGCTGGAGCGGCAGATCGGCACGATATGCCGCGGCGTGGCCGCGCAGATCGCCTCCGGCAAGGTCAAGCGGCGGAGCGTCACGGCCGCGCTCATATCCGAACTGCTTGGCCCGCGCAAGTACGAGAGCGAACTGGCGCTCCGCACATCCGTGCCCGGCGTGGCCACAGGCCTGGCCTACACGCCTACCGGCGGCGAAATCATCTTCGTCGAGGCCGCCAGCTACCCGGGCAAGGGCGGCCTGGCGCTGACCGGGCAGATCGGCGACGTGATGAAGGAATCGGCCCAGGCCGCCTACAGCCTGCTCAAGAGCCGAGCCGCCGGCCTGGGCCTGGACCCCAAGAAGCTCTCCGAGCTCGACGTTCACGTCCACGTGCCGGCCGGCGCCGTGCCGAAGGACGGGCCATCGGCAGGCGTGGCGATGTTCACCGCGCTGGTCAGCCTGCTGACCGGCAGACCCGCCCGCAGCGACGTGGCCATGACCGGCGAGGTGACGTTGCGGGGGCTGGTCCTGCCCATCGGCGGCGTCAAGGAGAAGGTCCTGGCGGCCAAGCAGGCCGGCATCAAGACCATCATCCTCCCCCGCCGCAACCGCAAAGACCTGGTGGACGTGCCGGCCGAAGCCCGCAAGGAGCTCAAGTTCGAGTTCGTCAAGACCGTCGAGGATGTGATGAAGGCGGCCCTGACGAGCCCCGACCGGAAGAAGGGCTGACGGTGCCCTGAAGGTCATACCCGTTCTATGGGTCCTATTCGTCCCATGCGTCCTATAGGTCCTATGGGAACCCGGTAAGACGAATAGGACGGATAGGACGTATAGGAAAGACGGCCAGCGGAATTCCCTTGGCTTGACGGCCCCTGTTATGCGATATTGAAGGCAGGCGCAGTCAAGATAATCCCTTCTCATCAGAACACGGAGACGAAAGAGATGCTGAAGCGACAGATCTGGAATTCCGAGTCCCGCCTGGAGATCGGCGGGAGGCAACTGGCCTCGACGGAATACCTCCTGGGCGGCCTGCTGGGCGTCATCATCGTGGGGGCGCTGGTCATGGTGATCTACCAGCAGTTCATCAGGGGCAGCGGCCCCACCGGAGTGCAGGGCGACGGCAAGCTGCACTACAAGTGCGAGGTGCCTTCCTGCGGGAACGAGTTCATCATCGATCCCAATCCGCCCGGCCCGCCCGACGGCAAGGGACCGCCCATGGGTCCCGGCCCCCGGATGGACATGGCCATGGGCCCCCAGCCGATGGATTGCCCCAAGTGCGGCGCCAGGCAGTCGTGCTGGCCGATGATCCTCTGCCCCAAGTGCCACAAGTATTACCTGCCGCAGGAGAAGATCAGGCCCGGGATGGGCCCCCAGCCCAGCCCCCAGGTAAGGAACGTCTGCCCCTATTGTGGGACGGACTACATAGATTACTGGATAAAGCAGTACAAGTAGTCTTTGCCGGCAACCCGGATTCGGTACACGGGCGGCTTGCGTGAACCCCGGCGCGTCCCCCCCCGCGCGCCACATGCGGGCCGCCCATCGTTCTAGCAAGGGCCGACGGCTGTTAAAGCCGAGACCCTTGCGTCCGTAGGCCGGCTGTGTATAATTCACTGCATGGTTACTTGTCCATCGGCATGGACTTTGTAGGCTTTTTCCGAGGGTGCAGCGTGCGAGCATCTGTAAGCCGCGGCTTTACGCTGATCGAGTTGCTGGTGGTCATCGCGATCATCGCGCTTCTGGTCTCCATCCTGGTTCCGGCCCTGTCGGCCGCGCGCGAGCTGGCCCGCATCGCCGTCTGCAAGCAGCACCTCAGGAGCGTCGGCACGGGCATGCACCTCTACGTCAGCACCTGGAACAGCATCGCGCCGCCGGGTTACTGGGACACGGGATGGTACGCTTCCAGCGGCGGATCGGGCTACGTCCGCTGGTGGATGGATGGCGTCGCCCCGTTCATCGACGGCGAGTGCATGCCCAACAGCTACGGGCGCGACAGCGTCGCCCTACAGCCGGCCGACGGGGTCTACGACCAGAGCACCGCCGCCAAGAAGACCTCCCTCACGGCCTGGTACTGGCAGTCAGGGATCAGGTTCTCCAGGATGCTCAACTGCCCCTCCCGGCCGCTGCGGCGTTACTATTCATGGGGAACATGGCAGGGCTCCCACTACATGTTCAACAACGACAGCGTCACCGACTGGAGCTCGTCAATAGACAGCACCGGCGCCAGGACCTACACCGCGGAGCCCCGGTCCGCCGACCGCATCGCCAAGCCGCAGCAGTTGTGCAAGGTGATGGACGGCGTGGGCAACATAGACTGGTCCGTCGTCCCGTGGTCCACGTCGTGGGGCTCCAGCATGCAGACGCGGTACTTCTCGCAGGCATTCGACACCACGCACATGGACAGCGTCAACGGCGTCATGTGGGACGGGCACGTCGAGTCGTGGACCGGCAAGTACATGCGGTGGTGGATAACCTACGTCGATCCGAAATACGGCATCGCCGCCTATTCCCTCCGCTACCCGTTCTCGACGCTCGGCGGGCAGTAATCCCGTAATGCCTGAGTCACGGGGGCAGGGGGCGGCGGGTCTGAGAACCCTCCGCGTTGCGACAGCCGTTTGGGTGGCAAGTCAGAAGACCCGCCACGCGAGACGGAGGCGTTGCGTAATCCCCGCGTTTTTCCTTGACAAATCACGGTCTTGCGTCAAAATTCGCATACTGAACGCTGTTCAAGTATTCTTGCGAGGCGTTGTTTGCAGTTTGGATCAGCCGGAGGACGCTGTATCTGGCCGTACCGTGGTTTTGTCGCCCCATCGCGGCGGAAGCCCTGCTGTTTCTGCGCACAAAGCGTTTGACCTGGCGAGGCCCGCGCGTATGCCGCGCCTCGCGGCGTGACTTGGACGTACCGGATTCGCGAAACCTTGTAGAGGAGGATGCAAAATGAGTCGAAGAGAACCCCGGTTGTTCCTGTTGCTTCCCCTGGTCGCGTGCTTCACGCTTGCCCTCTCCAGCCCGGCCGGCGCGGCCAACAGCTTCTGGCTGACCACATCCGGCACGTGGACGACGCCCGGCAACTGGACCGGCGGCGTCCTGCCAGACAGCACTACGGATGTGTGGTTCGGCAACGTCTGGGGCTGGCATGACTACGTCGTGCAGCTCACGGGCGACCAGAGCGTCAACAGCCTGACCATCTCCAACAGCACGGCCTACGCCTCCAACAACTACGCCAACTACATTGGAGACAACTCCGCCACCAAGCTGGACATGGGCTACAAGATCACACTGGCCAGCGGCAATCTGACCAAGACCGCCACGGCCGTGGGCCGAACTGAGATATGGACGGGACTGGAACTTGGCAACAACGGCGTCTGGGATGTGTCCAGCAAAACAGGAGGATATGACAGCCAATACAGCCAGGCCTACAACATCTGGCTGCGCGGGCCTATCACCGCGACCGGCGCCTATACGCTGACCAAGACGGGCCCGGGCGAATTCGTCTATGACAACACCACCACTCCCCAGGTCACAAGGCTCACGGTGGCGGGAGGACGGTTCACGTGGGACTACTACGCTCCCGCCAAGGACGCCGTAACCGTGGCCTTGCCGGAGATAACTCTCCAGAACGGCGGGCAGCTATGGCTGGTGGCCAACCCAGCGAATTCCGGTTCAGCCGGCGCTATCGTCTACGGCGACGGCAACGGAACTGTCACTGTTGACCAGACCGGCGGCGACCTCGCCGCGGACATACGCACCTACTACACTTCCTTGTCCGTCGCCCAGAACATCGCCCTCAACGGTCCGCTGACTGTCGGCAACTTTGCCAGCGGCGGCCAGAACGCCGCATTGACCTTCCATTACTCAGCATGGGACTTCAACAACGGCGGAACCTATGGAACAGCCAACCCAATCAACGTTACCGGAACGGTGACTGTTGACCAGTCGGCGGTCGGCGCCAAGGCGATCATCGCCCGCAAGGGCGGCAGCGGGGCGCCGGTCAACATCTATGGGACCATCCAGGACGGCGCCGGCAGCGCCGGCAACCCCCTGCTTCTGAAGGTCGTCGACGGCGGCACGATGACCCTTTACAATCCCAACAACTCCTACGCCAACGGCACCATCATCGACGCCTCGCCGTTGGGCGGCCAGGTCGTCATGAGCGGCACTGCCACCTTGGGCACCGGCAATGTCACGGTCATGCCCGGCGGCAAGCTCCGCCTCGCCTCGACGGCCAACCTGGGCAGCGGAGCAACGGTCCTGGCCCAGGCAAGCAGCCTGGCGTTAGGCAGCGTCTCCATGCAGGCCAACATCATGCCCTCTTACTACCTCGATCCTTCGTCCTCCGGCGTCCTGGCCATCCGCAGCGACAACTATACTCAGGCCCTCGACCTGTCCGCGCTGGGCAACGGCCAGATGTACCTCGGCTCGGACAACTCGCCCACGGGCAGCGGATACGGCACGTCCTTCAACTCCACTACGCTCGCACCGGCCGCCGATGACGTCTACCGGCTTGGCGGCAACGGCGGGCGGCTGACCCTCGGCAGGGCCATCCTTGTGGACAGCGGCACGGCCAGGTCGGTCGTCGTCGGGTCCAATAAGCTCAACGGTACAGGCGACCTGCGGACCAACGCCAACCAGACCTACAGCGGCGGAACGACCGTTAACGTCGGCAGCCAGATCTCCCTGGCCACCAGCGGCACCAGCACTCCCCTGGGGACCGGGCCGATAGCGCTCAAGGGTGCTCGCTTGGGCTTCGAGGCGAACCCCGGCTGGGGATCCAACAGTTACACCACCCTCGGCGACATCACCTACTCCAGCGGCAATTCCATCCAATTGCGGTCCTCCGGCACGAACACCATGGTCGTCGGCGGCATGACTCGCGCCAACGGCGGGACCCTGTGGTTCCGCGACGCCAACAACCTCGGCCTGGCCACTACCGGAACCACCAGCGGGCAGCAGGTGGTCTTGTCGAGCACGGCCGGCCTGACCCGCATCGGCGGCGTCGTCACCAACATGGTCTCCAAGCAGGGCTCCAACAACTACCCCACTCTCCAGTTGTTCTTCGTCGGGTATGACGAGGCCCTTGGCTTCACGAAGCTACCTTACACGGCCTCCGACCTCAACGCCGCCGGCCCGACGGACATCGTGATGACGCACACTCTGAACAACAACACGATCATCACGGCGACCCTAACGGACAACCGCGAAGTGCTCGCCCTGACCACTGACAACATCGCTATGGCGGGCTACAACCTCCAGATCGACAGCGGGTGCCTCCAGTTCCTCATGAACCAGAACGGCGGCCCGACGATCAGCGGGCTTGGCGGCCTGGTCTTCGGCTCCGTCGCCACGCCGGTCGAGGCGTTCATCTCCACGCCAGAGGGCAACCAGAACCCCAACACCATCTCCACGCCCATCATCGCGGCGGCCGGTCTGACCAAGTTCGGCCCCAACGTCCTGCTGCTGAACGCCACAAGCACGTTTATCGGACAGGTGACCGTCAACGAGGGCATCCTCCAGGTCGACCGCGACGCGGCCCTTGGCGATCCATCCAACAATGTCCTTCTCAATGGCGGCGTCCTCATGGCCAGGACCAACAGCGTAGCCACGGCGCGAACTATCGCCATCGGCGACAGCAACGGCACGATTGGCACAACCGGCCCCGGCGTCACGCTGACCCTCAACGGCACGATCACAGGCGGCGGAATCCTCCACGTGGCGGGCAACATATTCGGCGCGATCGGCAGCAGCGTCGTCCTCAACGGCCCCAACAACACCACCGGCGGCACCATCATCCGCGACCTGGGCCAGCTTACCGTCGGGGCCGGCAGCAGCCTTGGGACCGGCGACGTGCTCGTCGATTCCTACGGCGTCCTGACGCTCAACGGCGTGGCCAACATCGCCGACGGCGCGCTGGTGACCCTGGGCGCAACGGGGACCATGAACGTCAACGGCGCGGGCACCGAGACCATCGGCACGCTCAACGGAGCGGGCAAGGTGGTCCTGGGCAGCGGCGCGACGCTCGCCCTGGCCAATGACCCGACGGCCTTCTACGGCACGACCAGCGGCGCGGGCAACCTGACCAAGCTCTCGGCCGCCACGTGGGAGTTCAAGGGCAGCTACGGCCACACGGGCAATACCACCGTGGCCGCCGGGCAACTGAACCTCGCCGGCCAGCTTGCCGGACCGGTCGTCGTCAGCGGCGGCGCGCTCCTTCCGGGCGGCGCGGCGGGCGGCATCGGCCGCGCGGGCGGGCTGGGCTTCGCAGGCTCAGCCACCAACCTGATCCTGTTCAACATCGTCAAGAGCAGCACCGCCGCCAACGGCGGGGCCACGCTGCCGGGCACCGACTTCAACCAGTTGGCCACGACCGGCGCGGTCGACCTGACCAACGGCGACCTGTCCGTCAGCATCGCCCCCAAGAAGAACTACCTGGGCTCGGTCTTCACGATCATCACGGCCGGCTCGGCGGTC
>JBHGBE010000096.1:0-15447 GCA_041946855.1 Phycisphaerae bacterium
GTGCTCTGTTCTGGTACCGCCGGTTGCACCGACTAACGGTTTTGAGATAGTTTCTTAGTCACGGCGCCGTCCAGACCGCCTTGCCCGTCGGGTCGGAGACCACAAGCTCCGGGCCGTCCTTCTCGACCGCCACGGCCACACGGGGCTTGCCGGCCGCGTCGAACAGGGCCATGCCCGGATGCTCGCCGGAAACGCCAACCGTGGCTCGCGCCTTGCCCGTTGGGCCGGCCAAGTCCAGCGCTGGCCCGTCCTTGCCGAGGCTCAGGCCGGCGCGCGGCTTTCCGGCCATGTCGTAGATGCCCAGACCGGGCACGTCTTTCTCGATGGCCAGGTCCGCGCGGGGCCTGCCGGCCGTGTCATAGAGGCCAAGCCCGGTCCCGGACTCGGTGACGGCCAGGCCGAGCCGCGTCTTGCCGCCATCGTCGAACATCTTGAGGGTCGGCCCGTCCCGGCCGCCGGCCAGGCCTACCCGCACCTTGCCGGCCACATCCGCCAGGCGGAAACTCGGCCCGTCCTTGCCGACGCTCAGGGCCGCCTGGGCCTTGCTCGCCGGGTCGAACATGTGCAGGTCCGGCCCATCCTCGGTCATCGCCAGGCCCGCGCCGGGCTTGCCCGCCGCATCGGCCAAGGCCAGGGCCGGGCCGTCCTTGCCCAGGCCCAGCGCCGCCCTGGGCTGGCCGGCCGAGTCCCAGAGCGTCAGCGCCAGCCCCTCCTTCCCATCGGTCAGGCCCGCTCGCTTGTTGCCGGAGGCGTCGAGCAGGACCATGGATGCACCGCCCTCGGCCACGGCCAGCCGCGCCCGCGCCTTGCCGTTTGCGCCCGCAAGGACCAGGCCCGGCCCGTCCTTGTCGATTGCCAGGCTCGCGCGCGCCTTTCCGTTCGCATCCAGCATGGACATGACGGGCCCGTCCTTCTCGACCGCCAGCACGGCCCGCGTCTTGCCCGCGGCGTCCACGAGGCGGATTTCCTCCGCCTGGATGACCTTTGCGGGCCGGGTCGATTGAGTCACCGCCGGCGCGCCGAACGTCCCCGCCACAGCCGCACCGATACCCGCGGCCAGGACCAACAGGATTGCCCAACCGGATGATTTCATGGCAACGCTCTCCTTCGAGTGGCATGGGCGTCTCGCCCGTGCGTACCGCAGGCGTCCCGCCTGTGGAATTCGCGGCCGGGACGGCCGCGAGACGCGCGGGCCGGAGGCCCACGCCACTTCTTCACTGTCTTGCCGCTAGTCCGCGAACAGTTTGGAGATGAGCTGAAAGCCGCGCTGACAGTACGGCAGCAACGGCAGCTCCTTGGGCTTGATAAGCTCAAGGTTCGGCGCCTTGGCATAGCCGCACCGCCGCATCGCGCGGATGATCATCGGCCAATCGACCTTGCCCTCGCCCGGCGGGCGATGCTGGTCGGCCGTGCCGTCGTTGTCGTGGAGGTGCGTGGCGATCAGTCGCCGGCCCTTTTCGCAGTAACGCTCGATCAGCCCCGGCCGGCCGTAGATGAGTGCGTGGCCGCTGTCGTAGCAGAAGCCCAGGTAATCCTCGCCGAAGCGCGCCAGCAGCGGATCGAAGAACTCCTCGCGGTCGGCGGGCGGGCCGAGGTTCTCCAGCGCCACGCGGACGCCGCAGGCCATGCAGGGCTTGCGCAATGCATCGAGCATGGCGGATGCGTGCTCAACCGCGGCGGCCATGTCCGCGGGCGCCGCGTTGCGGTAGTCGCGGCGGCCGCGCAGCGGCAGGTGTACCACCAGCACGTCGGCCCCCACCCGCTGTGCGAACTCCGCCCGGTTGATGTTGGCCGCCAGGAAGAGCTCATCCGTGTACGTCGTCCCCTCGTCGGGGCCGCTGTAGCCGTGGATATCGGCGACGGCCAGCCCCCACTCCCGCGCGAGGGCCAGCGTCCGCTCGGCGAACGCCTTGTCGTAGAACACCGGCGTCCCGGCCCAGTGCTGGCACCAGTGGACGAACTTGAACCCGGCCGTCGCGAACGCCGGGAACAGCACGGCCACATCCTCGTTCATACCCGCCTGGTCTGTGGTGACGGAAAAATCCATTGACTCAATCTCCCATCGGCAAGGGCAGATTCGGCGGCATCTCCGGCTCGAAGGGCATCTCCGGCTCATCTTCCGGCGGCGGCGTGTTCTCGGAGACGACGACGTTGTCGGTCGTCAGCGCATCATCAGGCTCCGAGAGCTTCTTGAACACGTTGACCGTGATCCGCCCGCCCTTGATGACCACGTTGGAGGATGACACGACCTGGAACAGCGATTCCGCCACGCGGTTGTCGCGGATGCGGCAGTCCTTGAACTCGACGTTCTCGCTGTCCTGGATGTCGAAGGCGTATTGCGGCGGCTCATCGGCGCCCGTGCCGTTGTCCGTGAACGCGCAGTCGTTGAAACTCAGCTTGTCGCACCCCACCGCGCTGAGGAGCACGTTGCTTTGCTTGATCGTCGAGCCGACCATCTCAAAGCCGATCACGTCCACCAGCTCCAGCCCGGCCAGCGGCCCACCGTGCAGTGTGCAGTCGCGCATCGCGATGTCGCGGCATTTCTTCATCCTCAGGACGCCAGAGCTGTCCTCGCGCATCACCGGGACAACCACTGAATCATCGGCAAGCTGGTTCCCCAGGCGGCCAAGCTCCATGTTCACCAGCTCGACGCCCTCGCAGTCCTCCATCCGCAGGACATACGGATATTGCCCTTTGCTCACGAGGATCGCGGGCGAGCCGACGCCCTCGATGCGGACGTTCCTGAGATTGCGGAGCATCAGCTCGTATCCGTCGCCATTGCGGAACCAGCGGGCGTAGGTCAGCTTGCGCTGCTTCATGCCGCCCAGGTTGTACTCCCGGCCCTTGAGGCGGATGATGCGGTCGGGGCCCAGCGCGCCGAGGAATTCCTCGCCGTTCTTGACCTTGAAGACGGGGCGGTTGTCCTTGACGGCCGGGGCCGACGACGTGGCCGGTCCGCTCGAAGGCCCTGATGCCGGGCCGGTCGAGGCCCTGGCCGCCGGCGCAAGCGAAACGAGCAGTTCCTGCGCCGCGACGGCCGCGCACGCCGGGGCCAGCGCCAGCAGGACGATGGCTATCGGAGTGGTCCGAATCGGGGCTTTCATAGGAAATCCTTTCCGGCTTGCATCGGGTGCATGGTCCGTCCTTGGCGCCGTCTTGTCCGTAAGACACGGTGTAAGGCCACATTCTACACATCATGGGGTAGAGCACACCAGCATGTAGGTCTTTGGATAGGTCAAATCCGGGGAATCTCCTATTTGGAACGAGGCTGACCCGCGCCTAGTGTGCCTCAATGATGTCTTGTTCCGTAAGCGCGTCGAGAGTCAGAAATCCTAGTTCCGCACATTTTTTAAGGAGAAAGGACGATGAGTACGCGAAGGAAGCTGCCGCTGTTGTTGCTGCTGGGGGCGATGGCCTTATTCATGAGTCTGGACCAGGCCTGGGGGCAGACCTACGACCAGTTGTACCCGGCAGGGATCGGGTTCAATCCGAACGTCAATTACCTCCTGCCAAACTACGCCACTAGTCCCAACATCAGGAAGTTCGTCGATTCGCTGCCCGGCCTGGGTGCGGCTAACGCGAACAACCTCGGGCAGTATATCCCCATAGCGGTCCCGGACACCGTGACCTACCCGGGCTCGCAGCTCTACGACATTTCCTGCACACAGTACAGTTTGAGGATGCACTCCGACCTCCCGCCGACCACTCTCCGCGGCTACAAGCAGACCTTCGGCACCGGCCCTGGACAGTCCAGCGACCCCACTATCGGCGGGGTGAATCAGTTCCTGGGCCCCTGCATCATCGCCAGGGTCTACGACCCGACTAAGCCTGCCGGCGTCGCCGGCAACGGCTACCCCGTGCGAGTGATCTTCCGCAACCTGCTGCCCACCGGCGCCGCGGGCCTGCTGCCCATCCCGGTCGACAAGACCATCATGGGCTCGGGCATGAGCCCGGTCACGGGAGCCGAGTTCACCCAGAACCGCGTGACGATCCCGCACCTGCACGGCGGGCGCAGCCCGTGGATCAGCGACGGCACGCCACACCAGTGGATCACGCCGGCCGGCGAAACACTGGCGGCCGCGTCGCCCCTGCTCCAGAAGGGCGCCAGCCTGGTGAACGTGCCAGACATGATCGGCACCGGCCCCGGCAAAGTGCCCAATCTCCCCAACGACGGCCTGGCCACGCTCTACTGGACCAACCAACAGAGCGCGCGCCTGATGTTCTGGCACGACCACGCGTGGGGCATCACCCGTCTGAACGTCTACCTGGGCATGGCCGCTCCATACCTCCTTGTTGACCAGGTTGAGGATGACCTGATCGACGGCACTAACGTCTCCGGCGGCAACCCGGCGGCAACGCAGATCCTGCCCAACCTGGGCGGCGTCTACCGCTACGGCATCCCCCTGGTCATCGAGGACAAGACCTTCGTAAACGACGCCCTGACGCTCAGTTCAACGGCCAAGGCCCTCTTCCCCGCGACCTACACGCCCTCTCCGTACACCTCGGTCACGGACCCCAACTGGTACAAGCCGGGCTACGGGACCAATGCTCCAGGCGGCAACCTGTGGATGTCCCACGAGTACATGCCGATCGAGAACATATTCGACCCCAACGGCGTGACGCCCAACGGCAGGTGGGATTACGCGCCTTTCATGATTCCCCCGCTGGTCCCCTTGACGCTGAGTCTGCCCAGCCCGTGCATCACGCCTGAGACCTTCTGCGACACAATGACGGTCAACGGCACGGCCTTCCCGTACATCGAGCTGCCGCCCGACGTCGTCAGGTTCAGAATCCTCAGCGTTCCCAACGACCGGACTGTCAACCTCCAGTTGTACCAGGCCGACCCGCTGCGGATCGTGATGAACAACGGCGGCTCGGGCTACTCGGCGACGCCCACGGTCACCATCGTCGGCACTGGCACCTACACATCCGCGACGGCGACCGTCTCCAAGGGCGAGATAACCGGCATCACCGTTGATGGCTCCTCCGGCTACATCTTCCCGCCCACCGTCACCCTGACGGGCGGCGGCGGAACCTACACGTCGGCTACCGCGATCGTGCCAGCCAACTCCAACGGCATGATCTCCGACATTATCGTCCAAGGCTCGCAGGGCTACACCTCCGCCCCGACCGTTACGATCACGGGCGGCGGCGGCGGAACGTACAAGTCGGCAACGGCGAGCATCACCCCCGCCGGCGTGATTACCGGCATCACCGTCCAGGGCGCTTCGGGCTACACATCCAACCCAGCCGTCAACATCACCGATGCGACCGGCACCGGTGCATCGGCCATCGCCTTCGCCAATACTGAAGTCAAGATGGTGGATGCGGCCATCAACCCCGCCTATCCGACCTGGCCGACCGACGGCCGCGACGGCGGCGTGCCCGACCCGACCACTCAGGGGCCGCCGTGGATACTTATCGGCAACGAGGGCGGCCTGTTGGCCCAGTGCGCCATCCTGCCGCAGCAGCCGATCGACTACGAGTACGGCCGGCAGAGCATCCCGTTTGCCGGCGTGACCAGCAAGAGTCTCCTGCTCATGCCGGCACAGCGGGCGGACGTGCTGGTTGACCTCCGCGGCTACAAGGATGGCGACGTCCTGATCGTCTACAACGACGCGCCGGCCGCCATACCGTTCGGCTGGCCAATCAACGACTACTATACGGATGACCCGGATCAGACGGCCGTCGGCGGCGCGCCTTCCACCCCGCCGGGCTTCGGCCCCAACACGCGCACCATCATGCAGATCCGCATTAAGGGCACAAAGACGTCCACCTTCAACTTCGACCTGGCGGCCCTCCAGACTGCGCTGCCCAAGGCCTACGCCAAGTCGCAGCCGCCGCCCATTGTGCCGCAGCTTCTCTATAACGACGCCTTCCCGGGAATCGCGACCAGAAACGTCTACGCCATGAGCGTAGATGAGACTCTCAACATCACCGGCCAGCCCGGGCCGATCACCAGAATCAAGACGGTAATCGGCGGCAACGGTTACGCGACGGTGCCCGCCGTCCAGATCGTCGGCGGCGGAGGATCTGGCGCAACCGCCGTGGCGTCGCTCAATCCGTGCGGCGGCATAACGCTCCTGACCACGGGCGCGGGCTACACTTCCCCGCCTACAGTCACTATCGGACCGCCCGGCGCCGGCGGCATCCAGGCCACTGCCAAGGCGATCATCTCCGGCGGCCAAGTCCAGTCGATTGTTCTCGATGAGCCAGGCTCCAACTACAGCACGCTCGTGGCCCCCACGGTCACCATAACCGGCGGCGGAGGCACGGGCGCGACCGCCTCGGCAATGTTGGCGACGGCCGGCGTTGTCGGCTCCATCACTGTCACCAACGGCGGTTCAGGCTATACCAGTCAGCCCCGTGTCTACATCACCGGCGGCGGAGGCATGGGCGCCATGGCCGACGCACTGACCTCGGGCGCCCTGCCCATGACCCCCAAGACCATAACCGAGGGCTTCGATCCGGAGTTCGGGCGCATGTGGATCCAGTTGGGCTCCACCCCCAACCCGCTGACGCCCACGGTCGGCGCGGGCATGGTCGTCGGCATCAACAAGTACATCGATCCGCCCACGGAGATCGTCAACCCCGACGAGGTCACCCTGTGGAGAATAGGGCACATCGGGGTCGACTCCCACCCGCTGCACTTCCATCTCTTCGACGTGCAGGTGGTCTGCCGGATCGACTGGACCAACGATGTGAAGCCTCCCTATCCCGATGAGATGGGCTGGCGAGACACGATCCGGACCAACCCGATGGAAGACATCATAGTGGCCTTCAAGCCCTCGCCACCTAAACTCCCGTTCGCGATTCCTAACAGCAGCCGCCTGCTGGATCCCTCGACCGTGGCGGGCTCGACGCAGAACTTCAATCCCATACCGCCGCCCTTGGGCGTCCCGGCCGTGGCCCAGCTCACAAACGTCCTGACCAACTTCGGCTGGGAGTACGTCTGGCACTGTCACATGCTCTCGCACGAGGAGAACGACTTCATGAGGCCGCTGGTCCTCAACTACGCGGCGCCCCTGGCCGCCAGCGGCCTGACGGCCACCTCCACGTCTTCCGCGAGCCCGCCGTCGGTGCTGCTCAACTGGACCAACAACGTCGCGGGCTGGCCTAACGTCACACTGGTGCGGGCGACGAACTCCGCCTTCTCCACCGGCAGAACCCTCTTCCCGATCACCGCGCCGGGCACGTCGTCCTTCGTTGACACAGCGGTAACGGCCGGCACAAGGTACTACTACCGCATCCAGTGCGCCAACTCGGTTGGGGCTACTAACTCCAACACGGTGAACCTCGTCGTGGCCGCCCAGCTCCCGGCGCCCCCGACCAACCCGACGGTCTCCGGCATTACCACCAGCAGGATCACCTTCGGTTGGACAGCCAGCGTGACCCCTGGCATCGCCAGCTACACCATCCAGAGGGCCAACGCCTCGGCCGGTCCGTGGACGACCGTTGCCACGCAGACGACCACCAACATGTGGCGCACGATCACCAGGCTGAGGACGAGGACCACGTACTGGTTCCGCGTCTGCGCCAACAAGGGAGGCGTTTCATCCGCCTACACCACACCGATATCGGGCACGACCTTGTAGAGCGGGAAACATAGCGTGCCTCGCACGCGAACAACAGACAGGCCAAAGGCTGTCGCGGGGAGGAAGGAAAATCCTTCCTCCCCGTTTCTTTTCCCCCGTTTCCGTAGCGATTGCCTGCCTACGATTAGGAGTACTTGGTAGTCCATGGCCTGGCGATGACGCGTCTGCACGTCGGAGGGAAGCTTGCACACGCAGCTATCGGGGCCACCCAAGGAGAGACAATGTTCAGGGCCGATTTGTTTTGGACGGGCGTTTTGGCGGTGGCAATTCTGGCGGTCGCCAGCGGATGTTCGAAGGAGCCCGAAGCCAAGCCGACGACAGCGCCGGCGGCGGGCACGGGGACTCCCGTGCCCACGGTAGCCCAACCCGTATCATCCCAGCCCCGCGCCATGACCAAGACTGAACTTGACAGCTACGCGCTGGGGATCCACATAGCCAGGGGCCTGAAGAAGCAATCCATCCCCATCGACCTGGAGGGCATGACTCGGGGCTTCAAGGACGGCCAGGCATTCGATGTCTCCCTTGCCACGCGCCCGGTTGGGCCGCCCGCCTCCACGCCCGCCACCGGGCCGGCTGCCATCGTCGGCTACGAGGCCGGCTTCGAGACGGCCAAGGCCTTCAAGGTCCGCAAGGTAGAGCTGGACTGGAACATGGTGGCGCAGGGCGTGAGGGATGTGGTCGACGGCAAGGAGATAGCCATACCCGAAGCCAACCTCAAACAGGTCCTCGAGGCGTTCACCAACGAAATGGTGATGAGCTCGCGCGCGGCCAGGATCGCCATCGGGCAGGCGAACAGGAAGGAGGGAGATGAGTTCCTCGCGACCAACACGACCCAGCCGGGCGTCAACGTGCTTCCCAGCGGCGTCCAATACAAGATACTCAAGATTGGCCAGGGAAAAGTGCCCACGGCCACGGACACGGTCGAGATCAACTGCCGCGGCTCACTCGTCAACGGGACCGTCTTCGAGGACACTTACGCCACAGGCCAGCCGGCGACATTGGCCCTGGCCGGCACGCCCCCGCCTATCGCCGGACTGAGGGAGGTCCTCAAGATGATGCCCGTGGGATCCAAGTGGCGGATCTTCATACCGCCGATACGCGCCTACCTTGACCGTGGAAAGGGAAAGCTCATCGGCCCATACGCCACGCTGATCTATGAAATCGAACTGCTGCGTATCAAGCCGCCCGCCACACAGGCATCGCAGCCCAGCGACCCGCAGCCAGGAGGAGCGCAGCCGTGAGGACGAACGTCATGTCCGCTCTGCTGAGCCTGCTGGCGGCGTTCGTGCTGTTGACTGCTGGCTGCTCCAGCAAGTCCAGCCAAGGCGACAAGACTGCCGGCGAGGCGACTCCTACGCCCAGGCCGTCGCGAAGCCGCGGCGATGCGCCGATATCGCGCGTGCGCAACTACCCTACCCCCACAAGATCGCCCCTCCAGCCCGCGGCGACGCGGCCGACATCGCGGTCGTCAGAGCCTACCGTCGAGGAGATCGCGGCGATCATCGCCAAGATGGACGCAGCCACAACCCAGATAGCCCAGATGCGCGACCGCTTCGGCATCCAAGTGACCGGCATCACCCTGCGCGATAAGGCGGTTGACGTAGCATTCGTGGTGTGGATACCGGAAAGGACGGCCATGATCCTGCGCCCGTCGGCCAAACGCGCACTGATCCACCAGGCCAGCGGGGTGACGATCCAGCAGTTCGCCAAGAGCAGGACCGGCAATCCGCTGCGGATGGCCCCCGGCGGGACCTCCGCCAACCGCAGGTTCATCACCTCTTTCGACAACTCCAAGGGCCTGGTCAAGTCCGGCGACAAGGTCACCGTCATCATGGACGACTTCCGAGTGGCCGACCTGACGGTGAATTAGAAGTCGGGACAATCACTACTTTTCCGACCCCAGGCGCCGCCTACGCCAGGCGCCGCCGGCATTCGTCCAGTATGTCCTTCGTGCGGCTTGCCCCCACGCGCGTGACGCCGACGGCCCTCGCCGCCAGCAGCGCATCCAGGTCGCGGATGCCCCCGGCCGCCTTCACCTGCACGTGCGCCGGCGAGTGCGCCCGCATGAGCTTGAGGTCCCCTATCGTCGCGCCGCCCGTGCCGTAGCCCGTGGAGGTCTTGACCCAGTCGGCC
The DNA here is from genome assembly GCA_041946855.1 of Phycisphaerae bacterium. Taxonomy (GTDB): domain Bacteria; phylum Planctomycetota; class Phycisphaerae; order SM23-33; family SM23-33; genus JBHGBE01. The sequence continues at coordinate 9,729 of JBHGBE010000096.1, forward strand.
CGGACCTCACCGCAGATCTCGCAAAGGCGCACCTTCTGCGCGTCGCTCAGATAGCAGTTCTCGAAGATGACCTTCACCTTCCGCCCCTGGGCGTGGGCGGCCTCGACGACGGCCTTGATCTCCTCGCGCACGTAGTCCCAGTCGCCGCTGAGCACCTTGCTGATATTGACGACCATGTCCAGCTCGGCCGCCCCATCCGCCATCGCCTGGTGCGCCTCGGCGAGCTTGACGGCCGTCGCATGGCCGCCGTGCGGAAAGCCGATGGTCGTCCCCGGCAGGACCGTGCTGCCCGCGAGCATCACAGCGCACCTGCCGACGTAGTACGGCATGATGCATACGCTGGCCACGTCGTACTCGACCGCCAGCCGACAGCCTTCCTCTAGCTGCCCGGCCGTCAACGTCGGGTTCAGCAGCGAGTGGTCGATCATCCTGGCGATGTCGGAATACGCGTAGTCCGGCGCCATGCTGCCCTCGTTTCAGAGCTCAGGCACTGACAGGCCCCGGCATATCTTCCGGGCCAACAAGTTCGGAACTTCGGTGTGCCTGGGGACCGCCTGCATTTCTCCAGTCGCAGGATTCGCCCAGAGCGAGTGCAACGCCCCTTCTCTCTTCAGATAGCACCCATGGCGTCGAAGGTGTTTGAGCAGGGCGTTACGTTTCATGGGATCGAGACTGTTTGGCGCTCCGCATCCGAAGGAACGCCGCGCAGGGCGTCCTCACGGCGGTCCTCCAGAATCAGCTCAATCGCCGCGGTAAGGCTTTTCAGACATTCGTCTTTGGTCTTGCCCTGTCCGTTGGCCCCGGGAATCTCCGGACAGTATGCCACGAACCAATCCCCATCCTTCTCGATGATGGCAGTAAACTCGTTGTGCATAGGCGTCTCCCGCATCGCTACGTTACATTCTACAGCGTTTCGCCGACAGTATCGATTTCTTACGCCTTCAGCACGCCAATCAGTATCTCCATTCCCTGCTCGATGGTCTTCTCATCTATGACGCACGGCGGGTGAATTCGCAGCACGTTCTCGGCCGTGCAGTTGATGTACAGGCCCTTGGCCAGGCACGCCTTGAAGACGTCCGCGCCGGGCGAGTCCAGCTCGATGCCCAGCATGAGGCCGGCGCCGCGGATGTCCTTGACCTTGCCGATCTTCGCGGCCTTGAGCTGCTTGACGATGGCCGCGCCCTTGCGCTTGGCCGCCGCGACGAGGTCCTCGTCCTCGATGAGCTTGTACACCGCCGCCCCGGCCGCCGCGCACAGCGGGTTGCCGCCCAGCGTGCAGCCGTGCTTGCCCGGCTGAAGCACGTCCTGCCACTTCGGCCCGGCCACGCACGCCGCCACCGGCGCGCCGCCGCCGACCGCCTTGCCAAGCGTCATCACGTCCGGCTCGACGCCGTGTAGCTGGTATCCGTACCACTTGCCCGTGCGGGCCGGCGCGGTCCACACCTCGTCGACCACCAGCAGCAGGCCCCTCTCGTCGCAGAGCTTCCGCAGGCCCTGCACGAAGGCCGCCTCCGGCACGTGCATGCCGCCCTCGCCCTGGATGGGCTCGATGAAGACGCCGGCCGTCTGGTCATCGATCGCCGCCGCCACCGCGCCGAGGTCGCCCAGGTCGACCTTGACGTTGCCCGGCAGCATCGGCTCGAAGCCCTTCTGGAACTTCTCCGGCGTCAGCGACAGCGCGCCCATCGTCCGCCCGTGGAAGCAGTTGTTGAAGCTGATGATCTTGTGCAGCGGCCGGCCCGCCGCCTGGCTTGCGGCCAGGCGCGCCAGCTTCAGCGCCGCCTCGTTGGCCTCCGCGCCGCTGTGGCAGAAGAAGACCTTGCCGCCGAAGCCGTGCCTGGTGATCCCCTCGGCGAGCTTCGTCTGCGGCTCGTTGGTGAACAGGTTGCCGCAGCACTGGATCAGATCGGCCTGCGCCTTGATGGCCGCCGCGACGGCCGGGTGCGAGTGCCCGCTCACGCCGCCGGCCCCGAAGCCCGCGAAAAAGTCGATGTACTCCTTGCCGTCGGCGTCCCAGAGCCTCGCGCCCTTGCCACGGACCATCGCCACGCTCAGCCGGCCGTAGTTGGGGATCAGGTGCTTGTTGGTCGCCTCGACAAGTTGCGCGTTCGTGCTCATTCCCTTCATCTCCTTGATCGCTGCTGCCGCGCGTCTTCCAAGAGCGCCGGCCCCTTACGCGTAGGCCCGCGCCGCGCGGAAGAAGACTCTTTTACGGCGCGCGCATATCAGCGTCAATGACGATGCCGGGGAAAATTCCGTGCGTGCAGTTTCGCAGCGGCGAGTGCGGCGCGGCGGCCGGGCAGACTCAGTACAGCTTGAACGGCGCGCCGTTCCTGTAGCTGCTCGTCCACCTGGCGTACCAGTCGAGGATGTACTTCTTGGTCACGGTCTCGACGTGGGAGTCGACAAAGCCGATGTTGGTCGTCCCGATGTGCGGCACCCACTGCGCGTACTGGTTCGGGACCCCGTAGTTGAACGTCGTGTACGCGAACGGGGGCTCAATGATGGCGGCGATGGTGTTCCCGTTGACCTTGGATACCTTCGTCGGCGGCCACGGGTCCCCGGTGGTGACCGGCCCGGGGCAACTCTCGTATCCGGGCGGGTTCGTCCAGAGATCGGGCGTGTTCCAGGAGATATTGCCGTTGTAGGCGTAGTGGTCGGAGCTGCGCCCGTCGGGACCGGTGCTGGGGTACCATCTCCCGCCGGTCATCTTCTGTGAAGGGCAGCGCATGTACCGCGACATGACTATCGGCGGGTTCTGGTAGTAATCGCCCGTGGCCGGCTGGTTGGCCACCGAGATGTAAACGCAGTTGGCGTATGAAGTCTTCGACGGGCGAGCGGATGAGTCGAAATACTGGACGATGAAGTCCGCCCATTCCCAGTAGCGGTATCCCGGGCTCCATGGGTGCGTCTTCGGGTCGGGGCTCATCCAGGTCCCGATGAACGGCATGACGTCGTAGTTGTCCGCGGCGTACATCTGGATGCCCGTGCCCTGGCCCCTGACGTTCGTAGCGCAGACTGTCCTTCGCGCTATCTCACGAGCCATTGTGAGGGATGGGACCAGTATGGAAACCAAGAGCGCGATGATCGCGATGACGACAAGCAGCTCGATCAGCGTGAACGCTCGTCGTTTACTCATAAGTGTCGGCCTCCATGTTTCCGCAACATGATCGCCCGCCCCGCCGTCAGGGAACGAGGAACGGATACTGGTAAGCGCCATTGTTCGCATAGGCCGCGCCCGGCACGGCCATCTGCGCCTGCGTCCACGTCTCGACGTGACCGTCCAGCATCAGCAGGTTCGAGGTCTTGCCGACGTGCGGCGCGCCGCCGACCGTGTCCAGGATGTACTTCCTCGAGCCGCCGAAGAAGATGCTCTGCCACCCGCCGTAGGGCGCGGGCTCGAATATCAGCAGGTACATCTGCGGATTGGCCACGCGCCCGCCGCCGTTGAGCCTGTAATTGGTGAAGGTCTGCGGCGGGCTCGGGTCGGTCCACCCGCTCGTGAAATTCGCCTGCCACGTGCGGCTGATGGCGTAGTGGTAGTTGCCGCTGAGCTTCTGGGAGGGGCAGCGCATCATCTGCGAGTAGACGATGGTCGGCGCGTGCTCCGCGTAGTTGCCGCTCTTGGGCTGCCGGCCGACGTACCACCAGTCGCCCCAATGCCAAGTGGCCGTCCGCGCGTTGCCATCGAAGTACTTGACGAGAAAATCGGCCCAGCTCCACACCCAGTCCGGCTGGCCGTTGATGCTGCTGTCGTTGATCATCACCCAGAACGGCACGATCCTGTCCGCGTTGTCGTGGGCGTACATGTTGACGGCCGTCCCCATCGCCCGGTCGTTGGCCATGCACGGGATGCGCCTGGCAAGCTCCCTGGCGGTCTGTAGCGACGGGACGAGGATGGCTATGAGCAGAGCGATGATCGCGATTACGACCAGCAGTTCGATGAGCGTGAATGCTCGTCGCGGCACCATAGACGTGGTCCTTCTTGCTTGTATTATAACCCCGTTTGGGCCGTTGGGGGCAAGAGCAATCTTCGATTTCCGAGGACGCCTAGCATTGTCTGGATGAAGACCATGAGCACAATCACCGCCGGCCGGTGCGTCGCGATACGCTGGATGGCCTGGGGGCCGGAGGCACTCGCCCGGGCCGCGAAGGAAGACAAGCTCATCCTCGTCGACAGCGGCGCGACCTGGTGCCACTGGTGTCACGTCATGGACCGCATGACCTACGAGGACGAGGAGGTCGCCGCCCTGGTCAACGAGCGATTCATCCCCGTCAGGATCGACCGCGACAAGCTGGCCGAGATCGACGCCCGCCTCCAGCGCTCGCCCGCGATCGTGGACAGCCAGGCGGGCGGCTGGCCGCTGACGGCCGTGCTCACGCCCGACGGCCACATCCTCTTCAAGGCCACGTTCCTTCCGCCGCGGGCGGGCGGCGAGTTCGGCGCATCGGTCGGCCTGATCGACCTGCTGAACAGGCTCGACGCCGCCTGGCGCGCCAACCGCGACAAGATCGCCGACGCCGGCCGCCAACTCGCCGCGGCCTACGCCGCACAGGAGGCCCAGGTCTTCGGCCGCGCGGGCGATGTCTCGCCGGCATTGCTCCAGCGGATCGTCACCGCCATCAAGGCCCAGTACGACCCATCGCACGGGGGATTCGGCGCCGCGCCCAAGTTCTACAACGCCCCGGCCGTCGAGACGCTGCTGGCGGCCGCGTGGTCGGGCGACCGCAGCGCCATGGAGATGGCCGCCCATACCCTTGAGATGATCGCCCGCGGCGGCGTGCATGACCAGGTCGGCGGCGGCTTCCACCGCTACAGCGTCGATGAGCGCTGGCACGTGCCGCACTTCGAGAAGATGGCCTACGACAACGCGGGCCTCCTCGCCATCTACGCCAACGCGTCCGCCCTGGCCGGCCGCGACGACTTCGCCGCCGTCGCACGCCGCACGATTGCCTGGATCGACCGCACGCTGCTTGACCCGCAGCGGCGCGGCTTCTACGCCAGCCAGGACGCCGACGTTGGCCTCGACGACGACGGCGACTACTTCACCTGGACGCTCGCCGAGGTCCGCCAGGCGGCCGGCGCGGATGCCGATGCGGCGATCTACTACTACGACGTCACGAGCGATGGCGACATGCACGGCCGCCCCGGACGCAATGTCCTGCACGCGACAAAGACCATCGCTCAGGCCGCCAGGTTGCTCAACCGCAATGAGGACGACCTCGCCGCCGCGATCGAGCGGGCCCGCCTGCGGATGCTCCAGGCACGGGATGCCCGGACCGCACCGGTTGTGGACAAGACGATCTTCGCCGACCTCAACGGCATGATGATCGATGCGTACCTCACCGCCCACGAGCGACTGGGCGACACGGCCGCGCGCGACACCGCCATCGCCGTCCTGGACAACCTGCTGACCGACCTGCGCGACGATCGCGGCGTGTTCGCCCACTGGCGGTCGGAGGGCGGCCCCCAGCGCGTCGGCATGCTCTCCGACCAGGCCTGGATGGCCAAGGCGCTGGTCCACGCGTTCGCGCTCACGTCGCAGGGGCGTTACCTCGACGCGGCCGTCAAGGTCTGCGACCACGTCCTGGCCAACCTGATCGCTCCGGACGGCGCGCCTCTCTCAACGTGGCACGGGCATCTTGCCCGTGAGTGGCACGGGCATCCTGCCCGTGAGTGGCATGGGCATCTTGCCCGTGAGTGGCATGGGCATCTTGC
>JBHGBE010000097.1:0-15433 GCA_041946855.1 Phycisphaerae bacterium
AGCCACCTGGACATCGCCGAGAAGCGCCTGCCGCAGGACGGGCGCATCAAGCTCCGCGTGGCCGCCCGCGAGGTGGACGTGCGAGTCTCGGTCATCCCGATGCTGCACGGCGAGGCGGTCGTGCTGCGGCTGCTGGACCGCGGCGCGACGCTGCTGGGCCTGGAGCACCTGGGCATGTCCGAGCGCGACAACAAGGCATTCGAGAAGATACTCGACCTGCCGCACGGCATCGTGCTTGTCACGGGGCCGACCGGCAGCGGCAAGACGACCACGCTGTACGCCGGCCTCTCGCGGATCAACGACGTCGAGCGCAAGATCATCACGATCGAGGACCCGATCGAGTATCACCTCACCGGCATCAACCAGATACAGGTGAACACGAAGTCCGGGCTGACGTTCGCGCGCGGCCTGAGGTCGATCCTGCGGCACGACCCGGACGTGGTCCTCATCGGCGAAATCCGCGACGGCGAGACCGCCGAGATTGCCGTGCAGGCGTCGCTCACGGGCCATCTGGTGTTCTCCACGCTGCACACCAACGACGCGCCCGGCGCGCTCACGCGGCTGGTCGACATGGGCATCGAGCCGTACCTGGTCGCGTCGTCTCTGGAGATGGTGCTGGCCCAGCGCCTCGTGCGCCTGATCTGCACCGGGTGCAAGGAGGCGTACGACCTGCCGGACCTCGAGGGCGTCCGCGCGGAGGTGGGGGACGAGTTCCCCGAGAAGCTCTACCACGGCGCCGGCTGCCGGCAGTGCCAGGGCACCGGCTATCGCGGGCGGCAGGGCATATTCGAGATGATGCCGGTTACCGAGAGCATCCGCGCGATGATCCTGGAGCGGGTATCCGCCGGCGAGATCCGCAGGGAGGCCACGCGGCAGGGGATGAGAAGCCTGCGCCAGGACGGCTGGCGGCTGGTCCGCGAGGGCAAGACCACGCTCGAGGAAGTGCTGCGGGCCACCAAGGATGAGCGGCTCAACGGAAACGGCCACAAGCCGGAGGCGGCTACGTAGGCCTCCGCGTGCGGGCCTCCCGCGATAGGGAGGCGCAAGGGCGAAACAATAGATGCCGACGTTTGCATACAAGGCGATGGACTCATCCGGGCAGCGCACGGCAGGCAGCGTGCCAGCGGCCAGCCGGGCGGCCGCGCTGGACCATCTTGCGCAGATGGGGCTGATCCCGGTGACGGTCAACGAGGTCGCCGGGCCAGTGGCGGCCAAGCCGGTCGTCCACACCGGCGGGCGTGTGCCGCACGGCGCGGCCGAGGCCTTCGTCCGCGAGCTGTCCAACCTGCTGGCCGGCGGCGTGCCGCTCAGCAAGGCGCTGCACATCCTGAGCCGCGAGACGTCCCACGCGGCCACGAAGGCCCAGTGGACGGCCATCCACGACGACGTCGTGGGCGGCCAGACCCTCGCCGAGGCCATGTCCAGGTGGCCCAAGTCCTTCTCGCCGGTGCAGATCGCGATGGTCCGCGCGGGCGAGACGGGCGGGTTCCTGGACGTTGTGCTCGCGCAGATCGCGGAATTCCGCGCCCGCGAGCGGGACCTGAAGTCGAAGATCAAGGGCGCCCTGGTCTACCCGGCGGTGCTGGCGGTGCTGTCAACGGTCGTCGTGATCTTCCTGATGACCTTCTTCATCCCGCGCTTCAAGAACATATTCATCGAGATTAAGGGCACGCTGCCCCTGCTGACCAACATCATCATCGGCATCAGCGGGTTCGTGACGCACTACGGCCTGGCGATCCTCATCGCCCTGGTCGTGCTGGCCGTGCTGGCCCGCAGGGGCCTGAAGTCCGAGGCGGGCAAGCGGTACAAGGAACGGTTCCTGCTCAGGGTGCCGGCGCTGGGCGCGGTGGTCTCGCGCTTCGCGCTGGTCCGCTTCAGCCGTATGCTCGGAACGCTGCTGGGCGCGGGCGTGCCGCTCGTGTCCGCGCTGAAAGTCGCCCGCGAGGCCATTGGCAATCAGACGCTCGCGGATGCGATGGCCGTCTCCATCGAGGAGGTCCAGCGCGGGGCGTCGCTGGCCAGGAGCCTCGCGGCCTGCCCGCTGCTGTTTCCGACATCGACGACCGAGGTGATCGCGGTGGCGGAGGAAAGCGCGCGGCTGGACAAGGAGCTGCTCCGCCTGGCCACCGCCAACGAGGCGGAGCTTGACCGCCGCCTCCGGATGCTTGTCGCGCTGGCGGAGCCGGCCATGCTGTTCCTCATGGCGGCCATCGTCGGAACGATAGTGATCGGCATGTTGCTGCCGGTGTTTACGCTTCAGGATTACATTCATTGAGGTAAGGGCTCATGTACAAACGGGAACTGCGATCGCACAGGCGATTCCACGGCCGCTCGGCGCGGCGGGCGTTCACGCTCATCGAACTGCTGCTGGTGATGGTGATCCTGGCCATCCTGGCGGCGCTGGTGATACCGCGCTTCACGGGCCAGGCTGAGAAGGCCCGGAAGAAGGCGGCCGCGAGCGACATCGCGAGCATCAGCCTCGCCCTGAACAACTTCGAGGTCAACTGCGGGCGGTTCCCCACCACATCGGAGGGGCTGGCGGCGCTGATTGCCCAGCCGGGCGGCGTCACCGGGTGGGAGGGCCCGTACCTCGATCCGGGCAAGGGCATTCCGAAGGACCCCTGGGGACGGGAGTACGTGTACAAGCAGCCCGGCACGCATGAGAACGACTTCGATCTCTATTCCACCGGCCCCAGCGGGCAGGATGGAGGCTCTGACAACATTGGCAACTGGGTCGAGAAATAGCGGCCGCGGCATACGGCGTGGCGTGGGCGGCTTTACGCTGATCGAGCTGGTGCTCGTGCTGATCGTGGTCGGCGTGGTGCTGGCCCTCTGCGCGCCGAGGATGAAGGGCTTCTTCACCTCGCGCCAGGCGGCCGACGCCGCGACTTCCCTCGTGGCGCTCACCAAGTGCGCCAGGTCGCACGCGATCGCGCAGGGCCTGCCGTGCCGGCTGAACGTCGACGCCAAGTCGGGCCAGTATTGGCTGACGATTCAGCAGGCGGGCCAGTTCGTCTCGCCAGCCGGCGACATGGGGCAGCGCTACCAGGTCCCGGATGGCGCGGCGGTCTCGCTGCGGATCGACTCGGCGTACTACACGCCCACGCCCACCCCCGGCGTTGGGCCAGCATTGACTGCGGCGCCCGCGCGCGGGGCCGCGCCCGAGCCGGCGTATATCCAGTTCTACCCCAGCGGGCGCTGCGACGCGGCCACCATCTCGGTCACCGACATGCAGGGCCAGGTGTTCCAGATCACCTGTCCCTCGGCGACCGATTCGTTCCGGGTGATTGCCCCGTCGGAGGCAAGGTGACCATGCGCTCCGCTCGCGGATTCACGTTCGTTGAGGCGCTGGCGACCATCGCCCTGATCGCCATAGTCATGCCTTCGGTCATGAGCGGCATCACGGCGTGCCTTACGGCCGGCGAGTCGGCCCGCCAGCAGGCCCAGGCCGCATCGCTGGCCCACGGTAAACTGATGGAGCTGGTGGCCGGCGCGCAGTGGCAGCAGGCCACGCTGGGCGGCGACTTCGGCGATCAGTGGCCGGGCTTCCGCTGGGCGGCGCAGATCTCGGATTGGGACGGATCCAAGCTCGTGCAGCTCGACGTTACCGTCCTATGGCAGGCCAGGAACAAGCTGCGGACGCTGACGCTGACGACCCTCGTGCCGGCGGCGTCCGCTCCCACGGGATCGACCTCAACGGGGACCACCCCATGACCCGGCGGAGCGGCTATACCGGCGGCTTTACGCTCCTGGAGATGCTCGTCGCCACCGCCATCATGGCGACGCTGGCGATGTCGCTCTACGCCAGCCTCCAGATCGCCCTCAGGGGCAGGACCAGCGCCCTGGCCTCGGTCGAGACGGCCAGGAAGATGAACCAGTCCTTCGAGCTGATCAAGACGGATGTTCAATCGGCGCTGATCTCCAAGGCGTCCGCGGCGGCCGGCGCCGGCTCCACCTCCAACACCACCACCAACACGCTGGCCATCGGCTTCATCGGGCGCAGCGCGAAGAGCACGCCGGGCCTGCTAGGCGACGACCTGGTGATGTGCGCATCGGCAGTTGACATCGAGCCCGACACCGGCATCGGCGACATTAAGCAGATCGAGTACTCCTGCGAGCAGGCCCCGGACACCGGCGAGCTCTCGATAGTCCGCAGGATAACGACCAATCTGCTTGCGCCGGTGACGCCCGTTGCCCGGATGGAGACCATCTGCCGCGGCGTCAAGACCTTCATGCTCCAGTACTATGACGGCCAGACGTGGCAGGACGCCTGGGACTCCACCGCTCAGGGCTCCGACCAGACGGGCATCCTGCCCAAGGCCGTCGCGGTGACCATCGAGTTGCAGCCTCCGCCGAGCAAGGCCGGCCTCCGCCAACTCCAGGAAAACGCGACATACGCCGCGACGCGGGTGATCCTGGTCCCGTGCGCGCAAGACTCAACCGCCTCCACGTCAGGAGGTGGGCAATGAGGCATGGGCGTAAGTTTCGCCGGCCGCGCCGCGACAAGGGGACGATCCTCATCGTCACCATGTGGATCGTGCTGGTGCTGGTGGGGCTGGTCCTGGTGCTGGCGCGGTCGATGAAGACCGAGGTGGTCTGCTCGGCCAACGACTTCTCCTCGCTCCAGGCCGACGCCGTGGAGCAGGGGGCCATCCAGTACGTGCTGACCCATGTCGATTCGGCCAACCGCCAGGCGTACGGCGAGGCGGTGGGCGAGATGCCGCAGGACATCAACATGCCCTGCGAACTGGTCCGCGTGGGGGCGGGGGCGTTCTGGATCATCCGGCCCAACTTCGACGACTCGACCCAGTACGCCTTCGGACTGACCGATGAGGCGTCCAAGGTGAACCTGAACACCGCCGGCCTGCCGATGCTGTCGCTGCTGCCCGATATGACCAGCGAGCTCGCGCCGTGCATCATCGACTGGCGCAGCACCGGCAGCACGCCAAGCTCGGGCGGGGCCAAGAGCGAGTACTACCTGACGCTGAGCGATCCCTACAACTGCAAATCGGCGCCGTTCGAGACGGTGGAGGAGCTGTTCCTGGTCAAGGGCGCGACCAGGCAGATAATCTATGGGGAGGACCTCAACCGCAACGGCGTCCTGGACCCGGGCGAGGACACCAGCGGAGACGGCATTCTGGATTACGGCATCCTGCCGTTCGTGACGGTCTACAGCGCCGAGCCGAACACCGACGCCGACGGCAAGGCCAGGGTCAACGTCAACAACCGGCAGGCGCTGGCGAGCCTGCTGACCAAGACCTTCTCCTCCGCCAGGTCGGGCGAGGTCATGGGCCGCCTGGCGCGGGTGCCGACGCTCCGCAGCGTGCTGGACTTCTACGTCCGCTCCGGCCTGACGGCGACCGAGTTCCAGAGCGTCGCCGACCACCTGACCGCCGGCGCCGGGAACGTCCAGAGGGGCCTCATCAACGTCGCTACCGCGCCCAAGCAGGTGCTGGCCTGTCTGCCCGGCCTGACCGACAGCGACATCGCCTCGCTGATGTCCAAGCGTACCGACACGACGATTGACCCGACTAACCTCGCCTGGGTCGTCCAGGCGCTGACGGGGCCAAAGGCGCAAGCCATCGGCAGTCTCATCACCACCAGGGCGTTCCAGTTCTCCGCGGACATCGTGAGCGTCTCCGCCGACGGGCGGGCGTTCCGGCGATGCGTCATCGTCGTTGACGCCAGGACCAGCCCGCCGAAGGTCGTTTACAGGCAGGACCTCACGCGTCTGGGATGGCCGCTGGACCCGAACATCATAACGCAGTTGAGGGCGGGCGTGACGCTCGACTCGTTCGCGCGGGCGCAGACCGCCGTGCAGGAGGCCATCCGATAGGATGCTGACCAATCGCAGACAGCTTGGGCTGGCGGTGACGGAGCAGGGCATAACGGCCGTCGAGGTCGGCCCCTCGGGCGGCGGGCGGGCCGTGCTGCACACGGCCGTGCTGCCGTTCTCCAAAGACTTGGGCCTCGACCAGCCCGAAAAGCTCGGCAAGGAGCTCAGGCAGGCCCTTCGTCGCGGCGGCTTCACGGCGTCGCGATGCCTGGCCGGCGTGGCGGCCACGTGGCTGGCCGCGCGGGAGAAGATCCTGCCGGCCGCGGATGAGGAATCGCTCCGCGGCATACTGTCCATCGCCACCGAGCGGGAGTTCGCCTCCGGGCCGCAGGAGCTTGCGTTCGACTTCGCCGTATCCGGCTCGGACAAGGGCGGGGACCCCAACCGCGATACATCGCGGTTGGGGACCCCCGTGGTGGCGATGCTCGCGGCCATGCCCCGCCGGATGGTGGATCAGCTTGAGGCGATGGCCAGGGCGGCGGGCGTGTCGCTGACCGGCATCACATCCTCCGCCACGGCCCTGGCGATGGCCACGGACGGCCAGGTCCCGCCCTCCGGCCGGCTGGTGCTCTGCCTGCTGCCGCACGGCGTCGAGATGGTCGTGCAGGCGCCGGGCGCTCCGCGGATGGTGCGGCACTTGCCCATTCACATGGAGAAGGGCGGTCCGGCCGTCGCGGAGCTGACGGGCGAACTGAGGCGCATGCTGGCCCTCGCGCCCGCGGGGACGGGAGAGCTGCGCGAGCTTCTGGTCTGGGATTGCGTCGGCCTGGAGCGGTCGCAGGCCGAGTCAATCGGCAAGGGCCTGGATATGCCCTCGCGCGTGTGCGGGCTGGAGGCGGACATCGGCGTTTCCGGCAATTCGTCGGGCACGCCCGGCGGCGTGCTGATCCAGGCAGCGGCGCTTGCGGGCGGGGCCGGGCAGGCGCCCGTGATCGACTTCCTGCACTCCCGCCTGGCCCCGCGAAAGCAGGCCCGCTTCTCGAAGCGCACGCGGCTGGCGGCGATTGCCGCGGCGGCCGTCATCGCGGCCGGGGCCTTCCTGGTCTACGAGTGGCAGGCCAAGGAGAGCGAGCTGGCGGGCCTCCAGGCCCAGTTGAACAAGTCCAAGGACTCCGTCAAGCAAGCGCGGGAGGTAACAGACCGCGTCAAGTTCGCCGACGGCTGGTACGACCACCGCCCGAAGTTTCTCGACTGCCTCCTGGCCATAACGCAGGCGTTTCCGGAGGATGGGAGGGTCTGGGCTGTCAACCTGACCATCCGCGAGAACATGGACGTGTCCCTGACCGGCAAGGCCACCACCGACAGGGCGGCGATGGACGTGCTGGACCGCCTTCGGTCCGACCCCCGCATGGCCAACGTCAAGCCGGGGCCGATAGGCCCATCCGGCGCCGGCGGCCCAGGCGCCAAAGAGGTCTCGTTCTCCGTCAACCTCAATTTCCGCGGAGCGAAGTAGCGATGGTCCTTTCCAGCAGAGAGCGTTACATACTCGTCGCGGCGATCGTCGCGGTGGCGGTCTTCGTGCTGTGGCAGTTGGCGGTCGGTCCGCTGCTGGACCACATGGACGTGACCGGCAACCAGATCGACAAGCTCAGCGCGGAGGTGAACGAAAACGCCATGCTCATCGCCAACCGCGCCTCGAAGGACCGCAAGTGGCGCGAGATGGCGCAGAACGGCATGAAGGCCGACGCCGCCGAGGCGGAGAGCCAGCTCATGCACGCCCTCCAGGACTGGGCCGAGGAGGCGGGATTGCCGCCGCTGCGGCTCAATCCGGCCCGCGCCACCGAGAAGACGCTCCTGCCCGAGATCACCGTCCAGGCCGACGGAACCGGGCCGCTGAGGGGCCTTCACCGCATCCTGACGAAGGCCGAGTCGGCCAAGTTCCCGGTCCGGGTCACCGAGGTCAAGATCGCCGCCCGCAAAGAGGGCGCGGATGACCTCGGGTTCACGCTTCACGTGTCAACGGTCTACTCCCCGTCGAAGGCGACGCCGGCGCCCGCGGCATCCGCCGCATCGGCGCCGACAGGAGGCAGGCAATGAGCCGGCCAATGCTATTGCTGGCGATCTCGATGGCCGTCATCAGCGCCTTTGCAGCCAGCGTGACGGCCCAGAGGTACTCGCGCCCCGGCCGGGATGATTCGTACCGTTCGAGCCGCGACCAGTCGCCGCCGTTCCGCTCGTCGCGCGACCAGTACCAGTCGGTTCGCTCCTCCCGCGACCCGGCGCAGGCCACCGGCTACGACCTGATCCTGACGCGGAACATCTTCTCGCGCGACAGGAGGCCGCCGCAGCCGCCGCGCCCGCCCATGGGCCCCGTGTCTCCGCCCATGCGCATGCCCGCGCCCAGCACCATGTTGCTGACCGGCGTGGGCGTGCAGGACGAAGTCCGCATCGCCTTCTTCGAGGACACGCGCACGAATGAGTCCTTCTGGGCCACGCCGGGCCAGATGCTCGACGGCGGGACGATCATGTCCATCTCGCTGGACAGCATCGACTACAAGTACGCCGGCTCGGTCCACAGGGTGTCGGTGGGCGAGAAGCTGCCCAGCTACTCCACCTCGTACTACGCGCCGCCTCCTACGTCAATGCCCGCGTCGGCCGAGTCGCAGCCGGCGGCCACGGAGCCGTCAAGCCAGCCCGCGGGCGGGGGAGACGACATCCTTGAGATGATGCGAAAACGCCGCCTAAAGGAGCTTGGACAATGAACCCAGCACAGGGACGGAAGACTAGCGCCATGACGGACAGGACCAGGCGGCCACGGATGGCCATGACGGGCGCGGCGGCGATATGGTCGGCCCTCATGCTCGTGGGCCTTGGCGCGGCGACAGCGCAGGAAGCCGCGACCGGGCCGGCCTCGCAGCCGACGACCGCTACCGCCACCGAACCCGGCGCGACTGAACCCGCCGCCACAGAGCCGGCGACCGGCCCGGCGACGGAACCAGCGACCGGACCGGCAACCGGCCCCGCGACGGTGCCGTCGATCATCCGGCCGCCCGCGACGCGCCCGGCCATCGGCAACGGCCCGTTGATGCTCAACTTCAAGGACGCGTCGCTGCGCACCGTCCTCGACTACCTCTCCGAGGCGGCCGGTTTCATCATCGTCGGCGAGCCGAAAATCGAGGGCCGTATCACCCTCCAGAGCCGCTGGCCCGTCCCCGTCGAGGAGGCCGTCGGGCTGCTCGACACGGTCCTCAAGGAGAAGGGCTATGCCGCCATCCGCATGGGCCGCACGCTGAAGATCGTGTCCCTGGCGGATGCGAAGAAGGAGCTTATCCAGACCAGGTTCGGCAACAATCCCGACGAGATCAAGCCGTCGGACCGGATCATCACGCAGGTGATCCCGATACGGTACGTCGATGCGGTCAAGCTCAAGAGCGACCTGTCGTCGCTGATCCCGTCGTCGGCCGACGTGACCACCAACGCCGTCAGCAATACGCTGATCGTCACCGCCACCGAGGCGACTGTCCGCCGCATCCTGGAGATAATCAAGGCCATCGACTCGCACCAGGCGGACATCTCCACGGTCAAGGTCTTCCAGCTCAAGTACGCCAACGCCACCAGCACCGCCCGGCTCATACAGGACATCTTCAAGGAGGACCAGACCCAACAGGCAGGCGGCGGTGGATTCGGCGGCGGCCGCGGCAGAGGGGGAGGAGGCTTCGTGTTCACGATGGGCGGCGCCCCGCCGGCCGCGGATGAGGGAAAAGGCGGGCGCAACGTCAAGGTCATCGCCTCCGCCGATGACCGCACCAACACGCTGGTGGTCAGCGCGTCGCCCGACGTGATGAAGGTGATCGAGGGCATCGTCAAGGACCTGGACAATAATCCCGCCGAGGTGCAGGCGGTGTACGTGTACCGCGTCAGGAACGGCGACGCGTCGAACATGGCGTCCGTCTTGAACACCACGTTCGGCTGGGGCGGCACGACGCCGACCGGCGGCACAGGCGCGCGCCAGACCACGGGCATGGGCCTGGGCGGCCCGCTGGGCGGCAGTTCGGGCATCACGGGCGGGCGCGGCAGCACGATTGGCGGAGGCGGGGGCGGGACTCGCGGCCTTTCCTCCGGCGGGCTCGGCGGCATCAGCGGCGGGCGCGGCGCCGGCGGGCTCGGCGCCGGCGGACTCGGTACCGGCGGCTTCGGCACCGGACGGACCGGCGGAACGACAGGGCTCACAGGGGGCGGCCGCACGGCCGGCGGCGGGCCGGGCGCTCGCGGCCCGACGGGCACAGGCTCAGCCGGGGCCGACCTGCTCGGCCAGGTCTACGTCGTGCCTGATCCGGACACCAACTCGCTCATCATCACCACCGCATCCAAGAACTGGGAGCGCGTCAAGGAGATCATCATGGACCTTGACCGCGCCGTTCCACAGGTGCTCATAAAGGTCCTCGTGGCCGAGGTGACGCACACCAACGCCCTGGACCTGGGGATGGAATTCGCCTACATGAACCTCAATGCGTCCAAGCAGGGCACGTCCGTCGGGACGAACTTCAACGTCGCCGCGCAGACCACCGGCTTCACCTTCAAGCTCAACACGGACCATGTGCTCGCGGCCATCCGCGCCCTGGCCAATGTGTCCAAGCTCGACGTGCTCTCGCGCCCCTACATACTCACCGGGGACAACCAGCAGGCGCAGATCATGGTCGGCCAGGACGTGCCGTTCATCACCAGCTCGCAGATCACCGACAACGGGCAGGTCATCAACACGATCCAGTACAGCCCCATCGGCATCATCCTCCAGGTCACGCCGCACATCAACCCGCAGGGATTGGTGACCCTCGACGTGTACCCGGAGATTTCCTCGCAGACAGGCGAGACCGTCCCGCTCAACCAGTTCGCCAGCTCGCCGGTGTTCGCCAGGCGATTCGCCCAGAGCCGCGTGGCAATCAAGGATGGGCAGACCATAGTCATCGGCGGCCTGATGCAGGACCAGATTACCAAGAGCGTCGACAAGGTCCCCGTCCTGGGCGACATCCCGCTGCTTGGCCTGCTCTTCCAGCACACCAACGAGAAAAAGACCAAGACCGAACTGCTCATCTTCCTGACGCCGCATGTGGCCCAGCAGCCCGAGGAGCTCAAGGGCATGTCGGAGGACGAGATATCCGGGCTGAAGATCGTGCCCAAGGCGGTCGAGCCGGGCGCGTTCGAGGACCACATGATGGGCCTCCAGCGCGGCGGCGTGACATCGCGGCCGGCGCCGACCACGCAAGAGTCTGACTTCCATGCGATCGAGGTCCCGCCCGCCACCCAGCCGGCCACCGGCGACCAGGATTCGCGGGACACGCGGAACCCTTGACGGACAAGGATGAGATGAAGTAAGAGAATGGCGAACAGGAAATATCGCATGTCGATGCCAACAGGCAGGAGCCGATCCGGTTTCCGTTCGTTATTCGTTGTTCCGTGTTCGATATTCGTGATTTCCTTTCTGCCAGGCTGCCCGCAGCCGGAGCCTCCTCCCCCGCCTCGGCCTGTCACGGAGACCACGGCCATGGACCCGTGCGCCGAGCGCCTCGACGTGATATGCACGGAGCTGATGCTCTACTACGCCGCGCACAGGGAGCTGCCCGCCGACCTGGCTGACGTGGACAAGGGCTCCCCCGCGACATCGACCCGCCCGACCACCGGCCCACGCGGCCCTTGCTGCCCGACATCCGGCAAGCCTTACATCTACAATCCCGACGGCGTCGAGGTCTCCGGCTGGAAGGGGCGGATGATCGTCTACGACTCCATCCCGTGCCACTGGAACATGCGGTGGGGGATACTTGTCGAGCCTTTCTCGCCGGGCAAGGCGCCGGTCTTCCGGATCATCCATCCGCCCGAACGCTCAATCCACTGGCCCGACGGGCCGCCCAATCCTTGAGGGATTAGCGACCAGCGAATGGCGACCGGGATTCACGATGATCGTCATGCCCTCTGATACAGCAGGATCCCGAGCCCCCTGGTCGCTAGTCCCGCATCCCTAGCCCCTTACTTGCCAATGGATCACGCATTGGCGGCCGATACGACGCAATCCACTCGATGTGTCGTGCCGGCCTTCTGGACTGGCAGCAAGTCTCCCTGCACGGGCCGGCCGTCGAGGGTGAGGCTCACGCGTCCGCGCTCGATGGCCTCGGGCTTCGTGATGCGGATGTCGTAGACCGCGCCGCGGAAGGTGCGCTCGATGCGGCACTCGCGCCACCCGGCCGGCAGGCACGGCGCGATCCGCAGGCCGCCGATCTCGGCGCGGGCCCCGAGCATGTCCTCGGTGACCAGGCGCAGCATCCATGAGACGGAGCCGGACAGCCACCGGTTCTTGTGCGCGCCAAAGTCGGGGTGTTCCGGGCCGATCCGCTGGTTGGCCAGCGTGTAGGGCGGCTCCGCGGGAATGAGATTGCGTCGGGCGTTGGCGGCGTCGGCTTCGCCGGCCGTGAAATGTCCGTCGATGGGCGCGATCTTGCGGAGCGTCTCGTAGGCCCGGGTGCCGTGGCCGCGCGCCAGGTCGGCCTTCATGCGGAACGTCACCGCGTGAGTGTGTATGCCGGCGTTCTCGCCCAGCCCGGCCGCCCGCACCGTCAGACGGCCGATGCACATGTCGCGACGCGTGTACCCCGGCCAGAGCTTGGCGTAGCCCCAGGCGTTGGCCAGGTGCTGCTCGGTCGCGGCGAGCGCCTTCTCTATGCGGGCGTCATCGCCCAGGCCTGAAAACGCCGCCCACGCCTGGGGCAGTAGGAACAGCTTCCCCTCCCGGCAGGCGCGGCCGCCGATGACACGCCCCGCGTCGTCAAATGCGCGGCGGTACCACCGGCCGTCCCAGCCGGCGGATTGGATCGCCTTCTCAAGGACCGCGCGCTGGCGCTCCAGTGCGCTCGCCGCGGTGCGGAACCGCCGGCCGCCTTCGCGCCCGGCCATCAACACGGCGATATCGCGAAGCATAACAAGCGCGCGGTGCAGCGCGATGGCAAGCCAGACCGACTCGCCTTTGCCCCCGATGCCGGCGCGATCGAGGGCGTCGTTCCAATCGCCCCCGGCGATAAGCGGCAGGCCATGCCGGCCGCGGTGCTTCATCAGGAATTCGCACGCCGCCGCGGCGTGCTCCCAGACCGTGCCCTTCGCGCCATCCATGTATTCGTACCTGCCGTCGAGCACCTCCACCCGGCCGGTCTCGCGCAGGTATGTGTCCAGCGCGAAGGGGAGCCATACCGCGCTGTCGCGGAAGTCGCGCGGGCTTGTCGTGCCCGGTAGCGTCTCGTCGAATTCGCGGACCGCCCACCCATCCGCCCGCTGGCGAATAAGGCACATCTCGATCAGCCGCCACGCGAACGCCTCATCAAGCAGGGCCATGCCCTCGGAGTCCTGGAGCGTGTCGCGATAGCCGCGCCCCTCGCCGCGGTTCCACCGGCCGACCTGCCACATCTCGTACTTCAGCCACGAGTTGTAGAACCGGTCGAGCTGGCCATCCGGCGTGTGGATGA
Source organism: Phycisphaerae bacterium (assembly GCA_041946855.1). Lineage (GTDB taxonomy): Bacteria > Planctomycetota > Phycisphaerae > SM23-33 > SM23-33 > JBHGBE01. The sequence continues at coordinate 13,282 of JBHGBE010000097.1, forward strand.
CCTGGCGGGCGGCGACGCCATCCCAGAACTCCTTTATGCGCGCCCCGTCGGCCGCGCGGACATCCTGCCCGCGGTACTTGGCCGCGAGCTTCCTGACGGCGGCGGGGGACTTGCCAGCTCCGACAATGAACGCGCATTGGGCCTTCTGCCCCGGCTCCAGCGCCAGCGGCACGCGCAACATGGCGACTGCCTCCTCGCCGAACGCCTGGGCCTCCTGGGCCGAGTCGGACAGCAGCGCCTCCTGTGCCGAGTCGAGCGTGCCGAAGAAGCCATCCGGCGACGGCCCATCGACGCTGGCAAAGATGCCCACGATGTTGTCAACGCCGCTCTTGCGGATGCCCTCCATCCGGGCGATGATCGCCTTTGCCGGCCGGTCGATGTCGGTAAAGGAGCAAACCGTCGCGTTGCCGGCCATCGCGATTCCCGCCCCCAGGTGGAACGAGAGCGTCGGCATCAGGGCCAGCCGGCGCGGGCGGCCGGACAGGTTCTCGACTGAGATAGTCCAAAGCTCTACGGCGTCGTGAGTTGCCACTGCCAGCCGCATCGACACCCGAACGCCGTCGCGCAGGCAGACCAGGCCGGCGGCCCCTTGCTCCCAAGTTACTGTCAATTCGTCGGTTCCGCGCGAAAGCGGCGGGGTTTCGAGCGGCGTGCGGAAGCGGGCCGAGCCTGAAGACTGGTCGCCTGACAGGCCGTGAAGCTGCTCATAAGATGGGCTCTGGCCGGCAGTTGCAGAGGGCTCATTGACGGGCCAGACCTCGCCGCTATCGCGGTCGCGGATGAAGGCGAAGCGGCCGGTGATGGATACCGGGTACAGCGGCCGTGAGCGGTAGAAGCTGTAGCCGCACCATGTCTGGCTGAGGACCACGCAGTACCGGTCGTTGGAGATGTAATGGTCCCACACGCCCTCCAGGCGGACGTCGGCGATCTCGAATGCCCGGCCGTCAGCGGTGAAACGGCCGGCTGCGGAGGTGATCGGCTTGGCCATCGTGGTCTCCTTGTCTGGGCAACCGGATGCCCGCTCCACGACCGGGTCCGGCCATTGTGCAGCAGAAAGCGCCGACTGTAAAGGCTATCGAAGTCCCGTGTCCTGGCAACTGATTTTTGGCCGGAAAGTGGCCGAAAATCGTGGAAAACAGCCCCCAGGGGCTTGACTGGCGGCGAGTGGGTGTCTATAGTTATTGTTGGCCGTAGATTGAACATCTTTACGTGCATCTAACAACCCCTATCGACGGGGGCGCCGGGTGCCGACTGATGAACGCGGCGCGGCCCTGTTGAGTCCGCCACGGCGGATCAAGCCGGCGATGAGGCCGGCGGCAAGACCAGCGATGACCGGCTGCGGTCGCCGTCGCGCATCGGCAAAACGGAAAAAATCGAGATTCGGAAGTTTTTTTCAAAAAACTTCTTGACGAAGGTTTTCGGTGGATTAGAATCCCCGATCTCGCTTCACGCGGCGGCGATGAGGCCGTCGCGAGGCTGTGCGAACTTTTTGACAAGTAAACAGTGAAGCCGTCACGAGGAAGCGATCCGCGCTGGCCGAGGTCACGCTCGGCGGGCCGGAAAGATCCGAGGCCGTCCGCGACTGGGCGGCCAAGGGGACCCCAAACGCGAAGTATCGCGTTTGGGGACCCCGTAGCTCAAAATCCTCGTGACACCTGAACCCTATTAAGGATTTTGAGTTCTTAGCCGGGCGCCCTTAGCAAGCGCCCGACCGCCGGGTTCTCCCAAAACAAACCCGGCATCCAGCGTCAAGCTCTAACGTCGAATTCAGGCCCCGTGAGGGGCATGGAAACGATAATCAAGTGAAGGGTTTGATCCTGGCTCAGAACGAACGCTGGCGGCGTGGCTAAAACATGCAAGTCGCACGAGAAAGGCGGGGCAACTCGCCGAGTAAAGTGGCGCAAGGGTGAGGAATACATGGGCAACGTACCCTGAGCACGAGGATAGCCGCGGGAAACTGCGGGTAATACTCGATGAGACCACGAGGTCATAAGGCCACGCGGTCAATGGGCGGGGATCCGCAAGGACCTGTCGGCTCTAGAGCGGCCCATGTCCTATCAGCTAGTTGGTGAGGTAACGGCCCACCAAGGCGACGACGGGTAGCGGGACTGAGAGGTTGGCCCGCCACATTGGCACTGAGACACTGGCCAGA
>JBHGBE010000098.1:0-15092 GCA_041946855.1 Phycisphaerae bacterium
ATGTCCCTATAGGGACATTGGAATTGGAATGGAAATTGGAATGAGGGCGTTGAATTAGAATTGGAAGTTGGAATCACGATATTGGAATGCTTGCAATCGGTTGTGCTGCCATGGCTTAGGGCGACATACAGGACAAGGTCATGAGCGAGATTGGAATGTTGGAAGGCGATGTTGGAATCTGGGCGCGTTTGGCGGCGGCGCATCTTTCGGAAACCGAAACGGGCATCATCGGAAGCTCCGAGAAGATGACATCATGTCCCTACGACATGATGGTCATCTTCCAGTTCTTGGAGGATGCCCGTCGGTGTGGACGCACATCACCATCGCCGCCATGCCGGGCATGGTTCCTTCCGGCGCGAGGGCTCTTGGTGACCGCGGCGGGAACGGTCGCCAACCAAGTCTTTGTTTCTTTATTAACTCGGCGGGCATTCTGAGCAGGAGGTACTGACGGATGAACCTGACCTGGCGTCACAAAGCAGTCCTGATCGGCGTCCTTCGGGACCAGCAGGCCATCGCCGCCCAGGACTTCCACGGCGGCGACAACATGCCGTACATGCAGCGCGGCAACTATCGCCTCCGCATCCGGCGCGCCCAGGCCGGCTACGTGCCGGTCAACGTCGAGGCCTGGCTGGGCGGGCCGCCCAGCAACTCCGAGACGGTCATGTTCCACCGGGCGCAGGTCCAGTTGGCGGCGATGGGGCTAATCGAGCGGCACAGCATGGCCGGCGGGCGACGCACCACCCATCTTCGGCTGACGGACGCGGGCCTGCGCGTCGCGGAGGGCCTGCTGGCCGAGGAATGCCCCATCGACACCGGCGAGCCGCTGGACATGGCCGACCTGGACCTATCGTCGCTGGTGGCCGAGTTGAACGCCGACGCCCAGGCTACGCCCTGACGCGCCACGTTGGCACGGGTTGGAAGAAGAAACCCCGGTCGCGGTTGCGGCCGGGGTGGAGGAAGGGACGGACGTGGACGTGCTACTTGCTGGTCAACTCGAACATGCCTCTGGCGGTCTTGCGAAAGCGGGACGCCTCCTTCTTGGCCGCTATCTCGCGGATGACGGCGCTGTACACCGTCGCCCAGGGCGTCTTGCCGCCGGTGGTCCAGTAGCCCTTGGCCAGGGCGGTCTCGACGACGGCCTTCATGTTCATGGGCTTGCCCGCCTCAGCCAGCACCTTGGCGGCGGCGTCCGGGCCGCTGGTTTTCTTGGCCTTCGGCTCGGTCGTCTGCCGCTTGCTGGTGGTGGCCTTCTTGCTGCTGGTCTTCGTGCTCTTCTTCGACTTGGACATGTGCATCTCCTTCTGGTTGGGCCCGGCACCATGCCGGGCGGTTGTTCACGTTCGGTGCGGCCGCAGGGCGTCGCCGTGGACGAATCTGCTGCGGTACGTGGTGCGCGGCTCGGCCGGGGGCAGCCACGCCGTGATGCGCCCGGCGGCCTCCACCTGGGCGGCGTAGATGCCCACCCGCCGCTCGCGCTCGGGGTCGGGCAGCTCGTTCTCCAGCCGGTGGTCGGCGTCGATGGCTGCCCGCGCCGCCGTCAGAATCCGCATATCCAACTTCTGTTCCGCGTGCATGCTGCGTTCCTTTCCGCTGTCCATGACAGCGGGCACATGAGGCCGAGACGGGGCGCGGAAGCCAAGCAGAATAACTGCTTTTCCTGCAAGTATTTATGGCGTCGGAACGGCGCGAATTGCCTTGATGTTTCGGGCGGTTTGGGCCTCCTGAAGGCGGCGGTCTTGACCCGCCGGAAAGGAACAGAAACATGATTGCACCGAGACCAGTGCCGGCCGTGGCGTACCTGCGGAGGTCGACCGACCGGCAGGAACAGTCCATCGGCGACCAGCGGAAGGAAGTGCTGCGGTGGGCGCAGCAGAACGGCTATGAGGTCGTCCGCGAGTACGTGGACGACGCCATCAGCGGCACCAGCGCCGACGAGCGCCCGGGCTTCCAGCAGATGATTGCCGACGCGAAGCGCGGCGACTTCAAGGCGGTCATCGTCTGGAACAGCGACCGCTTCTCGCGTGGCGACGTAACCGAGACCGAGCACTATCGCTACCTGCTGCGGAAGGCGAACGTAAAGGTGCTGTCGGTCACCGAGGACTACCTCGCCCGCGACGGCATCGATGGCGACGTGCTGCGGACGGTCAAGCAGTTCCAAAACCGCCAGTACTCAATCAGCCTGTCGCAGAACGTGCTACGGGGCCAGCTCAGTTCGCTGAAGGGCGAGTCCGACCCCGGTCGCGCAGCGCCCTACGGCTATGACCGCGAAATCCTCGCGCCCGACGGCGCGGTGCTGTTCCGCATCCGCTTCTGCCCCGGCGGCGTCCGCGAGGTGTATGACAAGGACGGCAAGCTCCAGGCCAAGTACGCTCGCGGCCAAGCGCTGTCCAAGCCCGGCAAGGAGTGCAAGGCCCGGCTGGTGCTGTCGGACCCGCAGCGGGTTCAAACGGCCAAGGGCATCTTCAAGATGTGCATCGACGGGCTGGGCTACGGCTCCATCGCCGCCGAGTTGAACTCGAAGGGCATTCCCGGGCCGTGCCGCGACTTCTGGGCATCGACCACCGTCAAGGCCATCCTGGAGAACCCGACCTACTGCGGTGACCTGGTGTGGAACCGCAGGACGGAGGCGAAGTTCTACTGCGTCCAGGACGGCCGGGCGCAGCAGCGCCAGCGCGAAATGGGCGAGGCCAAGGTGATACGGACGCCCAAGGACCGCTGGATTGTCATCCCCGACGCCGTGCCCGCCATCATCAGCAAGGACGACTGGGAGAAGACGCAGGCCATGCTGAAGAAGCGCAGTACGGCCGTCGGCGGGGCTGGACATCGTGACCGGCGCTGGCTGTTGACCGGGGTGCTGGTCTGCGGCGACTGCGGCCACAAATTCTGGGGCGACCCGCGTCGCAAGGGCCGCAAGCCAGGCAGGGCGGACGTGGTGACGAACTACTACATCTGCGCCGGCCGCCGCTCGCACGGCGAGACCATCTGCCCGACGCCATCGACCCTCCGCTGCGAAGAAATCGAGGCGTGGATGCTCGATAAGCTGCGGGAGACCGTGCTGACCGATGCCGACTCCGTGGACGCCGCCGTTGAGCGCTTCATCGAAACGATGGGCAGGCAGAACCCAATCGCCGCCGATGCCGAACGCATCGTCCGCGAGCTCAAGCAGGTCAACGACACGGTGACGGCGTTGACCATGAGCATCGACCCGGCCAACTTGTCGATGCTCAACGACCGCTTGACGCAGCTTCGGCTACGCAAGGAACGGCTGGAGGAGGAACTCCGCACGGCCAAGAAGCCTGCCGCCAGCACCGACGGGCGGGCGATGCAGAAATGGGCGCACGGACTGCTCGACCGTTTGCAGGCAGCGATTGGCGGGGTACGGGACGACAGCACGCGGGACGCCATCGCCACCTACGTGGACCGCATCACCGTCTGGCCGTCGCGGAAGCGCGGCGAGATGGTGCTGGGCAAGTCGGCCAGATTGCTCTGGAAAGACAGCGACCGCCCTTTCAGGCGGTCGCGGTGCAACCCAATCGGGGCGAAAGGATTTGAACCTTCGACCTCTTGGTCCCGAACCAAGCGCTCTAATCCAAGCTGAGCTACGCCCCGGGAACAGCTATTCAGTTGTACGGCGTCCGGCCGTCGCGCGGTGCGGAGCAGTGTAGTTTACCAGCTCACACGCGCAAATCAAGGCCAGACACGGCAGACGATTCGGAATTTCCAATCGCTTCCGTACGCGCCAGCGCCGCGCGCTTCGTGGGGCTTGTGCGGCACAGGCCCGGCCGGGCGGGGTCCCGACCCGCCGAGGCGGGCCGGGGCCCCTGCGCTGTAAGCCGAGTTCTGTTCCCCGACGCGCCGGGCCGGGCGTGTCGGGGCAAAGGCCATTTATCTCGGCCCGCCATTGCTGGCGGGCTCCGCCGCATCATGCGGCAAGCGGCCTACCCGCGACTCAGACGGTCTCAACCGGACCTCGTCGCTGCTTGGCCTTGCACCCGGTGGGGTTTGCCGTGCCGGCCGTCTCACGACGGTCGCGGTGCGCTCTTACCGCACCTTTTCACCCTTACCGCGCGGTCGCCCGAGCGGCGGTATGTTTTCTGTGGCACTGTCCCTTCCGCCGAAACCGGGGACAGTCCCAAACGGCGGGACAGTCCCCGAAGCACGGCGTAGGTGGGCGTTACCCACCACCGCGGTTGAGCGGTGCTCGGACTTTCCTCCCCCACCGCCGCCTTAGCGGCAGCGGGAGCGGCCTTTCGCGCATCCGGCGAAGCTATTGTAGCATGATTTACAGTCACGAGCCGGGAATCTACAATTGCCGCCACTATGACCAAGCGACAAGTCGTCATCGACGCGATCAACTTCCGCCGTCCCGCCTACGTCCCCTGGGCCTGGAGCATGACCGTAGACTGCGCCCGGCGCGTCCGCGAGTACATCGGCAAGGACGACTTGACGGACTTCATCGACAGCCATTTCCTGCCCCTGGGCGCCGATGTCCGCCTCAAGGGCGCCGACGCCGACTACGTACGGGACGTCTACGGAGTACTCTGGGACCGCACCGTCGACAAGGACATCGGCACGCCGTGCGAGTGGCCGATCAAGGAGCCCTCCGATCTTGCGAAATACAACTGGCCCGACGCGAACAATCCCGAATGGTACGCCGGCTTCGACAAGCTGCTGGCGGCCAACCAGGACCGCTTCCGCTGGTTCAACGTGGGCTTCTCGCTGTTCGAGCGGGCCTGGACCATGCGCGGCATGGAGAACCTGCTGATCGACATGATCGAACGGCCGGAGTTCGTCGATGAGTTCCTCGACGCCATCGTCGAGCACGACCTTGTGCAGGTTCGGAAGGCGCTGGCGATGGACTTCGACGGAGTCTACTTCGGCGACGACTACGGCAGCCAGCGCGGGCTGATAATGGGCATCACCCACTGGCGGCGGTTCATCAAGCCCCGGCTGGCGCGGATGTTCGGCGAGGTCCGCAAGGCCGGCAAGTATGTGTCCATGCACTCATGCGGATGCGTTGCGGAGCTGTTCGACGAACTGGTCGAGATCGGCCTCCAGCTTTTCAACCCGTTCCAGCCGGAGGTGATGGACGTATTCGCCATCAAGAAGAAATACCACGGCCGGCTGGCTTTCCACGGCGGGATGAGCATCCAGAAGGTGCTGCCGTTCGCCACGGTCGCCGAGGTCCGCGCGGCCGCCCGGAAGCTCATCGAGGCCGGGCGCTGCGGCGGCTACGTCTTCTCGCCCTCGCACGCGGTGCCTCGCGATGTGCCGCCGGAGAACCTCGTGGCGATGATGGAGGAACTCAAGGCGCAGAAGGGGTACCGCTCGTAGTGTGCCCGTAAGGGCATTTGCGGAAACGCCTTATGGCGTCACTACGAACAGGCCTCTCAGATAGTCAGGTCCGGCCAGATTTCCAGGACAGCCGTACGGAGGAAATCCCGCTGGCGAACATCATCATGAACCACACGGCCGTTCCAGACCGCAAGGTCCAGGTCGATGGTTCTTGGCCCCCACTTGTCGCCGCCGGGCGCTCGACCAAGCTGCTCCTCGGCCGACTTGAGCCAGCGCTCGAGTTCCTCGCGGTCCATCGCCGTCTCGATCCGCACGGCGCCGTTGAGAAAGTCGGGCTGATCGGTTCGGCCGATGGGTCTGGTGCGTACCAGCTTCGATTGGGCGACGATGCGATGGCCGGCCGCAATCATCTCAACGGCCATCGCGATGTTCGCCTCCGGCTCTATGTTCGAACCCAGTGATATGACTCCCTGGTTCATTGACTGCCACCAGGGAAAAGTAGTGCCTGTCCCGATTTTTAGAAAGTCGGGACAGGCACTACTTTTCACCTCTTGGCCTCAACAGTCACGGAAACCGAATCCGCGAATCGCAGCGCGTGGGGTTTGTCCACCTCGACGCTTGCCCGCGTGACACGCCTGTCTTCCATGACTATGCCCAGGATGAAGTCGGCCAGCTTCTCCAGCAGGAAGAACCGCGTCCGCTCGACCTCGGCCAGCAGGCGGCGCTTGATGGCGCTATAGTCGATGGCGTCTTTCACATCGTCCGACGCGGCCGCGCGCGCGCCGTCGTACTCGATCGCGATGTTGACGACGATCTCCTGCGGCCGTGTCCGCTCCCAGTCCTGCACGCCGATGATCGCCCGAAGGCGAAGGTTCTTCATGCGAATGGTCATAGCCGGCATGTCCCTTTCATTGCCGCCGCGTCCGCGGCCAGGCCATTGTATCGCCGCACAGTCGGACCGGCGAGCGGGCCAGAAGGAATTGCGAGACGTTCGCCGCGCGGGATGATAGACTTTGCCAAATGCCTCCCCCGCCGGGCGAGGCAGATCAGAACGTCCGAACAAAGGACATCCACAGGCACCAGGAGACCTCACAATGGCTGAAGACTCTCCGCAGAACGCCCAGTTCCCAGCCGTCGCCGACCCGCCATCGCAGCCGCAGGCAGGCCAGGCGCAGCCCGTCGTGGCCGTCTGCCCGTACGGCCAGCCGCACAAGAAGTCGCGGCTCGCGCGTGCGGTCACCTACGTGCTGGTCCTGGCCTTCATCCTGTCGCTCGTGGCGAATGCGTATCTGTACATGGGCCTGGAGGCGCTGCTGCGCGGCCCGCTGGCAACGAAGGTGATCACCAAGGGCAATCCGAAGGAGGTCGTGGCGGTCTGGGAGCTCAACGGCGTGATCTTCGACGAGGCCGCGCGCAGCTTCAACGAATTCTGCAAGACGGTGACGGAGGACAAGGACGTGAAGGCCGTCGTCCTCCGCGTCAACAGCCCGGGCGGCGGCATCTCCGCCAGCGACGAGATCCACGAGGGCGTCATGAAGCTCAAGGCCGACGGCAAGAAGGTCGTCGTGTCGATGGGCGACCTGGCCGCCAGCGGCGGGTACTACATCTCCGCGCCGGCCGATGAGATCATCGCCGAGCCGACGACCATCACCGGCAGCATCGGCGTCATCATGGAATGGATGGTCGTCGAGAAGGGGCTTGGCAAGCTGGGCATTGAGCCGGTGGTGCTCAAGTCGGGCCACGCACAGTTGTGGAAGGATGAGCTTTCATGGCTGAGCCAGCCCAACGACATCCAGCGCAAGCACCTCCAGGGCGTCCTGGACACGATGCAGGCCCGGTTCGAGAAGATCGTGAAGGAAGGCCGGGTAAACAAGGCCGGCGCGTGCAAGATCGCGACAAGCCAGGTCACCTATACGACCACCATGCCCGCCGGCGGCGAGGTCAAGACAGTCCAGTTCACGGAGACCGAGCCGTTCAACGGCAAGATCTACATGGCCGAAGAGGCAAAGAAGATCAGTCTCGTTGACGACATCGGCTACCTGGACGACGCCATCAAGCGGGCGCAGAAGCTGGCGAACATCTCCGGCGCGCAGATCGTGCAATACCAGCAGAGAAAGGGTCTTCTTTCCGGGCTCATGGGCGCCAACTCCAGCGCCGGCGTGAGCATTGACTCCAAGCTGATAGACGACCTCCAGACGCCGAGAATCCTGATGCAATGGAAGGGCCAGTGAAGAGATTGTAGATTGCAGACTGCAGAATGAACGGATGTGGATTTGACGATGAGCGTGCCGTCATTGGGTAGAGTGTTCGGCGGAATGATCATCGGCGCTGCCTTGGCGTTCGGCGCCGTTGGCGCAATGGGCCAGACAAAATCACTTCCCGATGGGCCGGTCCCCGCGCCGGACGCGAAATCAGAACCGGCACCCGCGCCGTCATCCGAACCGAAACCTCCTCCGGAATCAGAGCCTGCAACTATCCCGGCAGAGCTGCTTCCGGAAACAGTCCCGTCAACAGGCCCGGCCACGCAGGCCGTCATCATCCCACCCCCGGAGCCGTCCAACGATCCCCGCGACAAGGCAATCGCTCGTGCCACCCAGTACTTCCGCGATCAACTCGACGACGACGGCAAGTGCAAGGCGGAGCCTGCCGCAACTGACCCCAAGTTCGGCGGCCGAACCGCCCTGTCCGTCTGGGCGATGCTGACGGCCGGCGTCGATCACAGGGACCCCGCCATCCGCAAGAGCGTCGATTGGCTCCTCAAGCAGAAGCTCACCGGCACATACGCCGTCGCCACGCGGGCCTGCGCCCTGGCCGCCATGTTCAAGGCGTCCAAGGACGCCGCGCTCGACAAGCCCATCCGCGACGACGTGCTGTGGCTGATGAACGCGGCCGACAAGACCGGGGCGTACACTTACACCTCCAGCGGCGGCAAGGCGTCCGACCGGTACGACAACTCCAACTCGCAGTTCGCGATCCTTGGCATCTGGGCGGGCGCGACGGCCGTCAACATGGAGACGCCGCAGGCCTTCTGGCAGCTTGTCGAGCGCCACTGGCGCGACCAGCAGCAGCCCGACGGCGGCTGGGCCTACCTCGTGCCGCCCGGCGCGCTGAAGGCCCCCTCCTACGGCTCGATGACGGCCGCCGGGCTGGCGACGATGTACATCTGCTTCGACTACCTCCATCGCGACCAGTTCATCCGCTGCGCCGAGGTCGAGTCGTCCAAGCCAATCGAGGCGGCGCTTAAGTGGCTGGGCGGGCACTTCGACATCACCGAGAACCCCAGGCGCGGCGTGAACTGGCACTACTACTGGCTGTTCTCGCTGGAGCGCGTGGCCCAGGCCAGCGGGCAGAAGTACATCGCCGGGCATGATTGGTACGCCGAGGGCGCCGCGGAGATCCTGCGGCAGCAGGAGTCGGCCGGGTGCTGGGGCGCAGCCGACCCGGTGGCCGACACGGCCTTCGCCGTCATCTTCATCGCCCGCGGGCGGCGGCCGATGCTCCTCAACAAGCTCGACTTCGGCGGCAAGTGGAATGCGCGGCCGCGGGATGTGGCCAACTTCGCCGCGTGGATGTCGCAGACGTACGAGCGCGAGGTCGGCTGGCAGGCCGTGCGGCTGGATTCCGCGGGCGCGGACCTGTTCGACGCGCCCATCCTCTACATCAGCGGCGCGGGCGTCTGCGAGATGAGCGATGCGCAGATCGACAAGCTCCGCCAGTTCGTGCTGGAGGGCGGGATGATCATCACCGAGGCCGCGTGCAACAACGCCGACTTCTCGCTGGACGTCTTCAAGCTCAACAAACGGCTCTTTCCGCAGTACGCGCCGGTGCGCCTGCCGCCGACGCACCCCGTCTACAGCATCAACTTCAAGCCCGACCGCGAGCGGGCGCTGACGGCCGTGTCCAACGGCGTGCGTCTGCTGAGCATTCATTCGCCCGTCGAGCTCTCGCTCGGCTTGCAGCTCGGGCCGACCAAGGCGAACCTGCCCGCTTATGAGACGCTGGCCAACCTGTGCCTGCTCGCGACGGACAAGACCGCGCCCCGCCGGCGCGAGGCGGATGCATGGCCCAAGGCGACGGCGTTCGAGCCGGCAGCGACGATCAATGTTGCCCGCATCAAGTATGCCGGCAACTACGACCCCGAGCCGCTGGCCTGGCAGCGCCTGGCGGTGCTGGTGGCCAACCGGCACAAGATCAAGCTGGATACGTCCGCGCCTATGGACATCGTGGACCTGAACTCCGCCAAGTGGCCCATCGCCGCGATGACGGGCACGGGCGCGTTCAAGCTCACGCCGCGGGAATCGCTCGCGCTCAGGAACTATCTTTCTTCCGGCGGCACGCTGGTCATCGACGCGGCCGGAGGGTCGCGGGAGTTCGACACGTCGGTTGAGAGCCAGGTCGTGCCGCTCGTGCCGGATGGCGCATTCGCGCCGCTGTCCTCCAGGCACGAGATTTACACCGGCCCCCCCGCCATCCACGTCGCCTACCGCCGCGACTTCGCCCTGGCCCTTGGCGCGGCGGCGAAATTCGGCAGGCTAAAGGGCGTTCAGTCCGGCCAGCGCCTTGCGATCATCTACAGCCCCGACGACCTGACGGCCGGCCTGGTAGGCTACCCCTTCTACGGCATCCGAGGCTACACGCCCGACACGGCCGTGGCGCTGATGACCAAGATCCTGCGATATGCGGCTGGCGTGAAAGCGGGGCAATGATCTTGGATTGCCAATTGCAGACTGCGGACTGACATGGCCAACGGTGCCTAACGGCAAGCCAACTATGAGGTCAAGCGGGCCAATGGCATCGGCGCGCCGTTCAATCTGCAATCTACAATCTGCAATCATCAATACTTCCCATCCCTTGTCTGGAAATGCGTCGGCTTGCCGAGTGTCTTGCCGCCACGGCCGATCCAGTGGGCCACCCACTTCAGGACCGGTTCGATGGGCATCGCCGGCTTGCCCAGCAGCCTGAATGAGGCCGAGGCGTCGGACAGCAGCGCCGTCGGCGCCTCCTTGCCGGTGAACTTCACCTTGCGGCCCATCATCTCGCCGAGCCTGGTCGCAAGTTCGCGGACGCAGAGCTTCTGCTGGCCGGTGACGTTCAGCGCCAGGGGCGGCGCGGAGGCCATCTCCAGCAGGCGCAGCGTCGCGGCGTTCACGTCACCCTGCCAGATCACGTTGACGTGGCCCATCGTGAGGTCGACCGGCTGGCCCTCGACGATGTGGCTGGCGATGTCGACCAGCACGCCGTAGCGGAGCTCGACCGCGTAGTTGAGCCGCATCAGCACGATCGGCGTGCCGAACGCGGCCGAGAAGTACTGGAACATCCGCTCGCGGGCCACGCACGAGTTGGCGTACTCGCCGGGCGGCTCCAGTGCATCCGTCTCGACCGAGCCGGCCGACTTTGCGTCCACGAGCGCATACACGCAGCCGGTGGAGAACGCGACGATCCGCGAGTCCTTGTACCGCCGCGCGACGTAGGCTGGGATGAGGCCGTTGACCGCCCAGGTAAGCTCCGGCCGGCCGGACGTGCCGAACTTCATCCCGGCCATGTAGACGATGTTGGGCGCATCGGGCAGCGACGCCACGGCCTTGTCATCCAGCAGGTCGCAGGAGACCGTCTGAGCGCCGAACCGCTCGATGGCCGGGCGCACGGCCGCGTCGGGGAAGCGGTCGATCACGGTGATCTTCTGCTTCGTGCCGGCCTCGGCCCGCGCGCGGCAGGCCATCTGCGCCAGCGACGGGCCGATCTTGCCCCCGCCGCCAACGATGGCCAGGTCGCCGTCGAGCTTGCGGAACAGGTCCACGACGGCCGCCGGCGGCCGGCTCAGCAGCTCATCCAACTGGTCTTCCGTCTCGATGAACTCCGGCAGGACCTCGGGGGCCTGCGCCTCTGCGGCGTGCGCCTTTGGGGCGTGTGCCTTGGGGGCCTTCTTGCTCTTCATGTATCAAGTCCTTCCTGTCGGGGCGGAATTCCCCGCGTTTGCACTGCGGCATTGCCAGACAACGGACTGCCAGTCGCACCGTTGACAGCCGGCATTGTAACAAGGCTGACCCCATTTTGCGAGCCTGCCGCGGCCCGCGTCTACAGCTTCACGGGCACACCGCCACTGCGTGCGGATTCCTCGGCCGCCAGACCCACGAGAGTGCTCCACTTGGCGGCATCCAGCCCGGCCAGCGGCTTGCGGCCGGCGCGGACGTTTTCCGCGAAGTCCAGCAGCTCGTAGTACACCGGCCCGCCGTGGCTGAGAGCAGCCACCTCCGGCGGCACGACGATCCTGACCTCGCTGCGGCAGAGCGGGCCGGTTGCCAGCGGCGAGAACTCGCACAGGTCGATGGTGTTCTTCTCGATCATCATCACGGCCCGCCCGCGGTCGCCTGTGACGCCCATCTCAACGCCCTCCTGCGCCCTGTCGAACATGCACAGCCCAAGGCAGGCGCGAACGCCGTTGGCGTACTCGACGATGACCCAGCCGTTGTCGAACACATCCGGCCTTATGCCGTAGATGTCCGTCACCACGTCCAGGCCGGCCGATGCGATCACCTGCCGCGGGAGCGAGTCGGAGTACCATGTCATCAGGTCGAAGAAGTGGCAGGTCTTCTCCACGAAGACGCCGCCGGTCTTGTCCTGGAAGTGGATCCACTGCCCCACCTTCGACAGGAACGGGCCGCGGAACTCCTTGCACCAGATCATTCGCACCCGGCCGAGGGTGCCCGCGGCGATGATCTCTCGCAGGCGCCGCGACAGCGGGTGGTAGCGCATCTCCAGGCCGATCTGATAGACCAGGCCGCTGGCTGTCACCGCCTTCTCGAGCCGCTCCAGGTCCTGGCGGGTCGTCGCTGCGGGCTTCTCGCTCAGGACGTGCTTGCCGGCCGCCAGCGCCTCCAGCACGATGCCGACGTGGAGGTAATCGGGGGCGGCGATGATGACGGCCTCGACCTGGGGTAACGCCAGCAGCTTGCGGTAGTCGTCAAGGCACACCGCCACCTTGGAGGCTTCGTGCGCCCGGAACGTGTCGAGGCTGGGGCCGTGCGGGTCGGCCGCGGCGACGATCTTCAGCTTATCCGTCGCGGCGATGCAGGCCGCGTGGCCCATACCCATTCCGCCGGTTCCGATCAGGCCCACTCGAAGCGGATTCACGTAATCGTCTCCTTGGCGATGGACCTCAGTCGGCCGGGCACGCTCTCCTTCAACCGTCGCCAGAACAAGCTCAGCGGAAGATGTTGGTCCTCATCCCGTCGCTGAGCGTTGGGCCGCGGCGGTCGAGCCGCGCCCGCTCCACCAGCAGCCACACCAGCACCGTCACCCATATCAGCACGGCGATGGGCATGATGATGGGCAGCGACCGCATGCTGACCTCCTGGGCCAGCGAGGTCTTCTTCTGGAGCTTGTCGGGGCTGAGCACGTGCGGCAGGTACGCGGCCCATCCGACGAGCATCGCCCCGCCGGCGGCCGCGAACGACTGGAGCATGGCCGACATCCACGCCCACGAGATGCTGATCCGCTGGCGGGAGCTCTGGAAGACCAGCAGCAGCGTCAGGACCATCCAGACGACGCCGACAATGTCGATGACGAACCCCGAATCGACGAAGAACACCCGCACCAGCTTTGTCCAGCCCTCGACCTTGATGCTGTGGAATTCGGTCGTCCGGATCATCTCCTGGACGAACCACCTCGCCAGGCCTGCCACGCCCGCCCATGCAAGGTAGGACAGGCCCGCGAACGCCAAGGCCAGGCCGACGTCCAACCGCGTTGTCCGACGCAGGCGACCGAGCATGACGATATTACACCAGACACGCGGGGCAAGGTCAAACCATTGTCGTCGGCGCCCGATTGCAGTCTTTCTTGTAGGGCTTTTCCCTACTCAAAAATCAGAATCGTCCCCTGTTGAGAAGGCCCATTACCGCGCCTAAGTACCAATAGGACTCGTGAGAGTCTTGTGAAGGCCGGCCGTACCCGTATAGCGATGAATGCCCGTCCCCTTCGCGAACGCGGGTATGGCCGGGTTTTTTTTCGCGTCGGGCCGGCCGGGCGCGACACGTCCACGCGGGCGGGCAATGCCGCCAACAAATCTGTTGACGCCGGCCGCACCAAGCACTACAAAGGGGCTGTTCGACCTGTCCAGTTCAGGGAAGGACCATGCGAATTGCTCGCTACGGAATCTGGATAACGGCGGCCGTCGCGGCGGCGTGGACCGGCGGATGTCAGCAGGAGCCCTCCTCTTCGACCAAGGCCATCGACTACTACGTCAACGCCCAGATGCACGCGGACAAGGAGGACTACGAGACCGCGCTGGCCGAGCTGCGCCGCGCCATCAACGCCGATCCATCCATGTCGGTCGCATACACGGCCGCCGGCGACATATACCGCAAGCAGGGCGACTACGAGATGGCCAAGCGGAACTACGAGTCGGCCGTGAAGGCCAACCCGTACGCCTTCAAGCCGCACTACAACCTCGGCGTGGTCTACCAGGCCCTGTCCGAGGCGGCCAAGACCGTCGACGCCGTGCAGGAATACCTGACCAAGGCCGTCAAAGTCTACCTGCGGGCATTGACCATCAAATCCAACGACTTCGACGCCAACCTCAACCTCAGCGTCTGCTACTTCGAGCTGGGCAAGGACAACCTGGCCGAGCAGTACTGCAAGACGGCCATCGAGCTGGACCCCAGGAACGCCGCCGCTCGCAGCAACCTCGGACTTATCTACGACTTCCAGGGCCAGTACTCCAAGGCCATCGCCGCGTACAACGACTCGCTGGAACTGGATTCGCACCAGCCGCGAATCCTGCTGAACCTCGGCTCGACCTACATGCGCCAGCAGCGGTGGGCCAGGGCCATACACGCCTTCGAGCTGGCGGCCGCCGAGATGCCGGGCGATTCCGCTCCGTTCGAGCAGATCGGGGCCTGCCGCTTCCAGCAGAACGAACTGGACCTGTCCGCCCAGGCCTACGCCAAGGCGGTGGAGCTGAACGGCAAGAGCGCGGCCGCCCACCGCGGACTGGGCATCGTGCTCATGACCCAGTTCAACCAAGACCGCTCCAAGACCGACCTTCGCGACAAGGCCCTGGAGGCCTGGCACAGGTCGCTGGAGCTTCGGCCCACCCAGGATGACCTGGTCAAGCTCATCGAGAAATACCAGCCCAAGCCCAAAACGCCGGAGCTCTGACGGACACCCGGGCCTCAGCCGGCCGTCGCGGACCATTTTCTGCTTGTCTTTCGGGCGCGAAATCCGATATCTATAATGTGCAGATGACGGTTCCTTCCGGCCGCAGCGCCGGCGGGGCCTGTTTGGCAAGAAAAGTGAATACATGGGGACGTAGCTCAGTTGGGAGAGCGGCTGGTTCGCAATCAGCAGGTCGAGGGTTCGAATCCCTTCGTCTCCACTCAGCGCAAATCGCGCTTTACTTCCTCGGGCTTGATCGTACAATGAATGGCATGAAGATTGACGGTCATGTTCGCAGTAGTTCATCGAGCGATCCGAGGATCGCCCGGTGGCGCTGCGCATAAGTACCGTCCAAGAGCAAGACCAGCCGGCCGATCCCAGGATCGGCCGGCTTTTTTGTTGCGCCCGGAAGGCGAAGCCGCGCGGCGCGGCCGCTGTCCTGAACACAGCCGAGGCCACTGGCCGGGGGTTCGACTCCTCCGCCTTCCGCTGGGAGGGTAATGTCCGCCGGTGCGGACCGCCGGTTGCTAGTGTCGGCCTCGCCGGAATGATGCCAACTTTTGGAGATTAAATACCCGGACTAATGTAAGCGCACGGCTAAGAGCCTATCCGAATAACCCGTGATTTGCCGATAGACCTTACCG
>JBHGBE010000099.1:0-14499 GCA_041946855.1 Phycisphaerae bacterium
CCGGCTGAGACCGCGCCGAGGATCGGATGGCAGGAGACCTTTGACAGCGTCGACGGCTGGAAGAAGCTCGAATACCGCGGCGAAATGGCGGACCTCAAGGAGATGAAGGCCGTCGGCGGCGTCGGTGTGTTCGTCACGTTCCCCGCCCCGCTGGAGAGCCGCCGCGAGGCCAAGTGGTCAGACGGCCTGCCGCTGGTCGACTGCTTCTCCAACGTCGGCAAGGAATATCCGCAGGGCGTCGACCTGGACACGTACCACTACTTCGTCGCCAAGATCGACGAGAAGAACTGCCCCTGCTCGATCATGATCAACGGCGTGGGCCTGCCCGTGATGTACACCACGGGCCTTCGCGTGGTGGACCTCAGGCACTTCAAGTACGACAGCCTCCGCGGCAAACAGCCGATCAAGCTCCGCATGCAGTTTCTCAACACCGGCGGGACGCTCAAGCTCGACGAACTTCGCCTTGTTCGCGACCTTACGGCCGAGGAGAAGAAGGGCCTCATCCCGCCGGGCTACGTCCTGCCGCCCGAGGGACTCAAGCCCAACTCTACGCAGGGCCTCTACGAGGTGATGAAGCGCGTGGACCGGCCGCGCCGGGATGAATGGGGCCCCCAAACGCGGTATTCCGCGTTTGGGGACCCCTTCCCCGGCCAGGGCCTTCGCTTCCGCGACACGGCCACAGGCGCGATGATCTGGCGAATAACGGGCGTCACGTCCGGCGCCACAGTCATCAGCGACAGCGTCCACAGCGTCTTCAACGCCAACGGCTCGCACATGCTTGTTCTCGGCGGCCGGGGGCCGATGCTGTACGAGTTCGCCACGGGCACGTGGACGCCGTGCCCCTACGCCGGTATCAGCCGGTTCAGCCCCAAAGACCCCGACGTTATATGGTGCATCGAGCAGACCAGACAGCCGGCGGGCATGCGGTTCCACAAGGTCAACTTCCGCCAGGGGCTTGACGAGGTGGTCGCCCAGATCGAGTTCGACCGCTCCAAATACCCCTCGCCGGTTACCGAGCTGGGCTTCGCCAGCGGGACGGATGCGGTGGCCGTGGGCCTGCGCGAGACGCCGTGCTGCTTCGTCGTGGACCCGACCAAGCCGCCGGCCGAGCGGGTGCGGATGATCACGCTGCCGATGAGGCTCAAGGGGATGGGCCTGTCGCCCGATGGCAAACGGCTCTTCTTCAACCGCTGCTACTGGTACGAGTCTTGGGAGATGGACCTGGAGTCAGGCAAGACGCGGCTCGCCATGACGGGCGGCGGCTCGCACGCCGGCGGCGGTGGCGGACTGCGGCTGAGCCACTACGAGGGAGGGGCAATCCTGGCGTATCCCGAAGGCGAGACAGGCGGCACGCCCGGCGACGCGGTGAAGATCCTGCTGAACTACCAGGACGGGTGGAACACCGACTACGGCCATCTGTCCGGCGACCGCCGGTGGTACGTCGCCAACGGCTGGGGAGGCGACATGCACGGCAAGGCGATCCTGTGCAACGTCCAGGAGCCGGGCACGGTGTTCCAGGTCGCCCAGCAGAACACCTCCCGCAACGACTGGGCCAACAACACCGGCGTGCGGTCCAGCCCCGACTGCACCAAGCTGGCCTGGACGAGCGACCTGTGGGGCTACAACGCCGTGTGTCTGGCCTATACACAGCAGCCGCCTCCGCCCAAGGACCTCAAGGCCGAAGGCGTTTCCGGCGGGGTCGCGCTGAAGTGGACCCGCGCCATCGCCACAGGCGACCTTGGCGGCCACAGCCCCGCGGAGCTCGCCGGCTATCAGGTATACCGGGCGGTCAAGGATGGGCCGTTCGTCCGCATCACCCGTCAGCCGGTGGTTGGCGAGAGCTTCACCGACGAGGACCCGCCCGAGGGCGTGATGTTGCGGTATCTCGTCGTCAGCCAGGAGCGCTCCGGCCTGGAGGGCACCCCGTCTAACGAGGCGACGCTCTTCGAGCCACAGGACAAGTCCACGCCCGTGCATCTGTCGCTGCACCTGGAGGCCGAACTCGCCCAGCTCTCGCCGCCGGCGCGGTGCGCCTTCGACGGCTGGTGCAGCGGCTTCCAATACGTCCGCATCCGCAAATGCCTGGAGACGGAGAAGGAAGGCTCGATTACCTTCACGGCGACGCCGCAAATGGGCGGCCAGTACAATCTGTTCGCCCGCTGCCGTGCCGCCGCCAAGGTCGGCAAGTGGCAGGTGACGGTCGATGGCAAGCCGGCCGGTGAGGTCGTAGTGGATAAACCGGCTTGGCAGTGGCTCAAGCTCGACAAGCCGCTGGCCATGGAGACGCCCAAGGCCACGAAGATCACGCTGGCCTCAGGCGATGAAGACCTGGCCGTGGACAAGTTGGTTCTCAGCAACGACCCGAAGTACGTCCCCGCGACGCTCGACGACCGCTTCACGGCCGCACCTCGCAAGCTTGAACACCTCATTGCCAAGAACGTGACCGCAAGCTCAGTGCAGTTGGCCTGGTGGAACCCGACGGCCGAGCCGGACATCGACTACTACAACGTCTACGTCGGCGCCGACGAAGGCTTCCCGACTGACCAGGCGCACCTGATTGCGTCCACCAGCGGCGCGGAGGCGTCCGATTGGGGATTGAAGCCCGGCACGAACTACGTCTACAAGGTGACGGCGGTCAACCGTCGCGGGCTTGTGTCCGAGCCGGCCGCCGTGTCGGTCAAGACGCTCGGGGTGGCGCGGGCGGTGCTGGTGTCGCTGCCTGTCGAGAAGGCCGTGCTCGACACGCGATTGACGAAGGAAACGAAGAACAACGTCGCTTACGCCTGCCTGAGCGACCAGGGCAAGGAGCACGAGGATGACCCGCCAGCCGAGATCAGTTGGGACTTTGAGTTGCCCGTCAGCGGGGTCTACACGCTCTGGTGCCGTTACGCCCCGGCCGACACGTACTACACCTGGCACAACGTCCCGGTGAAGCTGGACGACCTGATGGGCGGCAAGGGCTTGTGGCGGATGCGGACGCCCTACCGCGCGATGTCCGGCACGAACTACCTGGTCTGGAAGGACGACCTTTGGTTCTCCGACAAGCTGACGATGTACACCTGGCCGCGAACGCAGGACGAATTCAGGCTGTCGGCCGGAAAGCACAAGCTCACGATCAGCCTGACGCCCAAGATGCGGGAGTTCCCGCATAAGATAAGCGAATTGTGGGTCACAAACGATCCTTCGTGGCGGCCGCCGGGATGGGACCCCCAGGCGGACTTCACCAAGTCGCGCGTCCGCGCGAAACCGGCGAAGTGACCCAGACGTATCCCCGGCCTTAGCCGGCACGGCCGGCAAGGCATCGTCCGCAAAGCGACTGGACGGGCGCCAAGTGGATACTACTTGACCTCCAGCTTGGCCGCCGCCGTCTCGCCGCGCAGCTTGTCATCGTACATCGGGTAGGCGCAGCCCGGCAGGACGTGGCTGACGCCGGCCGTCTCCGCCCGCAGGTAATACACGATCTCATGGCGGCCGGCCGCCAGACGGCCGAAGAACGCGCAGACGCGGTCGTCCCGGAACTCCACGTTGGCCGCCTGGCCCGCATCCTGGCCGCGGATGCGGTCATCCGCGAACTCGAATCCGGCGGGCCGGCGGTCCTCAATGATGAAGTAGTCGGCCGCCTTCTCCAGCTCCACCGTCACGCGGGCGGCGATCACGTCGCCAACGCGGACGACCGCCGGCAGTTCCTTGCCGTCGATGTCCGTGTAGCGCCGCGATATCTGGACCTCCTTGCCTATCGCCTCCACCGCGTCCAATCGCTGCGTGCCTGAGGCGGACATGACGTAGTTGACGGGCTCCTGCGTGTCAAAGGAGACCTCAATCACGGCCGCGTCTTGCGGGACGGCGTCGCCGGACAGGTCCAAGTAGTGCACCGCCTTCCTGAGTTCCTCCGCATCCTTGATGTCCATGACGGTCTTGCCGCCGACCGTCACGACGAGCCGCTTGGCCGCTTGCGCGGGGCCGGCGTCATACCCCAGCATCTGCGACAGGGCCTCGATGGCCCACGACGTGGCGCGAGTGTGTTCCCACGTGAGTCCCTTGCGCAGGCCAAGGAGCTTGGCGGCCGTGACGCGGCAGTCGGCAAGCGGCGCGCCGAAAACCACCTGGGCCGACAGCTTGAGGGACAATTCGCTGGTGTACTGCGGCTCCCACTTCTTCGCGCCCGCCCAGAGGCGCTCGCCCAGCTCGTCCAGGCCGACCTCGCGGCAGGCCAGCGCCAGGTTGCACCGCGCCTCGAAGTTGCCCTCAAGCTTCAGGGCCTCCTTCGCGAACGGCTCCAGCCACGCCTTGTCACCAAGCCCCGCCAGTGCGATGGCGTAGCACGCCCGGGCCTCCAGGGGCTTGCCTTCCAGGCCGGTGGTTGGAACGTGCAGGCCGGCCGTGGAGTTCTTCGGGCCGGAGACGGTCCCCTCGGCCAGCTCCCGCTTCAGGTAGGCGCAGCCGCGGGAGAGAACATCCTCGTTCACCGTCGCGCCGGCCGCCTTGCACCGCGCCAGGCCGTAAACGACGTAGACGGTCATGCCGTTATTGGTGGCGTCCTTCTCCCACCATCCCCAGCCGCCGTCGTGGTGCTGGAAGTTGTAGAGGCGCTCCAGGCCCTTGGCGAGCACCTCGGGCAGCTTTTTTTCAACATCCGGCGGCAGCGGCAGCGCCACCTGCGCCACCGCGTGCTTGACCATGACGGCCGGCAGGAACGTGCTCATCGTCTGCTCCACGCAGCCGTATGGGTAGTTCACCAGGCCCGACAGTCCGTCGAGCGACCTTGCCACGTTGGCGCGGGCGATGGTCAGGCGGACGCGCCCGGCGGTGAAGCCTTCCGGCAGGCGCAGCGTCGTGGTGCCCGTGAACGTGCCTGTGACGAACACGTCCCGCGCACGGCCAAGCGCCTGGATGGGCAGTTGGCGGACCTCGGCGTCGCTATCGGCCCCCGAGGAGACGCTGAATGTCACGTTCTCCGTGCCAACCCTCTTCGTTATCAACCAGACTTCAGTGCGCGTCGACTGACCGGCTCGGACGGCGATGGAACCCGAGATAGGTAGCTTATCTCGGACGGCGCCTCCATCACTCGGCTTCTTCGTTGACAAAAGGCAAGTGCCGCCAGCCAAGTTCCACTCGAAACGGCACAGCTTGTCCTCCTTCGTGTTGTTGTGGACGAGTGCAACGGCCAAGAGATGGTCGCCTTCCACGGCGAACCGCGGCAGGAACACCTGCACCGACAGCGGCATCGACACCTTCAGGCCTGCCCGCGCTACGCCGATCTGGGTCTGCCTGGTCAGGCCGACGGCCGACAGGCGATACGCCGTCAAGGAATCCGGCAGCTTGAAGGTGGCCGTGGCGAAGCCGTCCGTGCCCGTGCGGATCTGCGGCAGCCAGCATGCCGTCTCGCGGAAATCAGTCCTGAGTTCCGCCAGTGGAATGCTCGCCACGGGCAACAGGCCGCCCAATTCCGTCGGACTGATGGGACGCTCCAGCGAAACGGCGTCCAGCTTGGCCTGTAGGCTGGCGAGGTCCTTCGTCATCTTGGCCAGATCCATCTGGGCCTTCTGCGCGTCGGCCATCGCCATCAGTCTGTGCGCCATCGCCCCGCCGGTGCTCGCCCGCCATGTCTTGCGATAGTAGGTCCGCGGCGGGCGGGGGTTGCTGAACATCAGGGGCAACACGCCGAGGCGATCCTCGCCGAAGGAGAAGACGCTCTCATCCACGGCCGCCAGTGAAAGCTCCGCCGCAACGGGCAGGCCCGCCGCGTCGGTGACCTTCATGTTGACGTTGACCATCTGGCCTGGCCGGTATTCGCTCCTGTCGGCCTGGAGCCTGACCCGGAGGGACTGGCGGGCCTGCGGCGGGTTGGGGTCGATCACATCCACCCGGCACCAGCGCGGGTCCTCGCCGGGGGTGTCGTCGGACTTCTTCTGGATGAGCGCTTCCCGGAGCTTGCGTGCCTGCTTCTGGACGAATCCGGCGGGATTGATGATTCTGCCCTGGAGGTAGAAGTTCGGCGCGTGGCGCGGCTTGATGGGAATCTCGACAACGTGGTAGTCGCCCTTCTCTCCCGTCCAGGCGACGTGGTAGTCGGCCACCGTCGCTTCCTCGATGGTAAACAGCAGCCGCGCCTTGGCAGGGGCGTACACCAGGACCTTCAGCTTTCCGCCGACGGTGGCGTGATGGGCATCGAACATCGCCCACAGGCATTGCGAGCGGTCCCAGCGGAGGCCCTCGTAATCGCCGTCCTCCTCGTAGGCGTAATCGGTCAGGTTGACCCACGCATCGTGCGTCTCGTCGCCCTTTGTGCGCTCCCGCTGCGGCCGCCCATCCCAGGGCGAGACGCCGTCGCCGTATGCGAAGATGTCCGTCTGCTCGTCGCCGGCCTGGATCGTGTACCAGCCGGCCGTCGTGAACTCGACCGTGGCCTCGCCGCCGGAGACGTTTACCACCGTGCGCGAATCCGCTTCTTCCGGTTGACTGACGATTATCCGGCTGGCCCCCGTGTTCACTTTGAGCGAGCTTCCCGCGGCCACAAATCGCGGCAGGCGCGACAGGCTTGTCTGCGAGCCCGCCGGTCCTTCGATCTTGGAGGAGATGGACTTCGTCACCGTCCGGCCGGAACCGTCGGTGACCGAGCAGATGACGAAGTAGTCGCCGCCGGGCAGGTCATTCGGCGATTCCAGCAGCAGTGAGGCTTTGCCCGCGTCGTCAAGCTTTCCGGCGGCCTGCGCAAGCGGCTTCCACTGTTCCGGCCGAACCAGGCGCACCTCAAACGCCCCGCCCGCGACAGGCTTGCCGAAATAGTAGCTGCCCGCCAGCGTCACCCGGAATCCCTTGCCGCCTATCCGGTCCTTGAGGGGCGTCAGCTCGGCCGCGGCCGTCACCTCGAAGTTCGGCCGGCGGTAGTACTTCACCGCGAAGACCTCCGGCAGGACATGCTGCGCCCCGCCGATGCCGATCCTGAGCGAATATGCCCCCGTGGCCGACTCGCTCGATAGGTCCATCTTCCAGGCGGCGGTGCCGAAGTCGTTGAGCGAAAGCAGGCCCGAGGCGACGACCCGCCCGCGCGGGTTGATCACCTCATACCGCGCCTGCGAGCCGTCCTTGGGCAACTCCAGATTGCCGGCAGGTTCGAAGTCCTCCGCGCGGAACTCGGGAAGCTTTCCTGCCGGCGCGCTCGCGGCTGTCCGCGGCATCCTGCGGACAATCAGCTTGAAGTTCGCCTCCTGCCCGGGCCGGTACGTCGGACGGTCAGTGTAAGCCGCGAGCAGGTAGCGATCCGCGTAGGCATAGGAATCTGCGCGGTCCTTCTCCAGCGCACGCGCCTTCCTTATGTGGTCATGGCCCCACCATCGGCCGCGGTTGAAACCGTAGATGTCGTCGAAGACCCGTCCGAACCCGCCCACGGCGAAGCGCCCATCCTTGGCCGCGATGATCGCCCGGTCGCCCGCGCCGAACACGCGGAGAAAAGCCGCCCCCTGGTCATCCGTCAGGCCGCGATGCCCCGCAACCGTCTCGCTGTGCATCCGCGAGGCGTGCAGTTCCGCCCCGCCGACGGGCTTGCTTCCCTCGGCGTCGCTCACCAGGACGAACACGCCGTCGCGGCAGCGGCGGAGCACCATGCTCAGCGGCTCGACGAGGATCGGCGCGTATGCCTTCTGTCCGTTCGCCTCGGCCAAGAGGATGTACGCCCCTGCCTCGCTCAGCGCCTTGCCGGGAACCTCGACCAGCCGGTCGCAATGCCACGAGGTCAGGCTGCCGGGCTCCGGCCGGTAGTCCTTGTCCAGGCGCCGGCGATACTGCTCGCAGGCGTCGCCGTAGAACCGCGCCTCCTCATCCTCGTCCCAATCGTCCCAGTCGCGCCAGTTGCCCCTGTGCCGCCACGACCACCGGCTGACCGGCAGGTGCTTGAGGTCCGCGACGGCCGACTGCCACTGCTCGACCAAGTCCTCCGCGGGCAAGTCCACGGGCTCCTCGGCATAGCGATCCGAGGCGATCTTGAGAACATCGCGCAGCTTGCTGACCAGATCGATCGCCCCGGCCAGATTATCTGTTTCGCTGTAGACGAAGTCCTCGCCGATGCGGTCATGGACGGCGGCAAGCTGCTTGGCTTTCTTCACGCGGTAGAGCTTGAAGTCGACGCGGTCGGCCGTCCGCACATCCAGCACCACACGGCCTGTCTGGCCCCCGGCGTACCGCCCGGCCACGTCGAGCGTCAGCACCGTGTTGTTCCGTCCGATCTCCTCCAGCCACCGCTGCGCGGGGGAGAAGAACCTGTCCTTGTCGGCCTCGTTTGCGCGGATGGCGCCCAGGAGCCTGGTCGCACGCACAACATCCGCGTGGTTGGGGTCCTTGATACGCCAGTAGCACCGGTCCCCCGGCCCGGCGACTTGAATGCCCCCAGGCAGTGATGCAGGCCCACTGGCGGCCCCGCGAAGGGCCTGCCGCTGGGCGGCGTCGAGCATCCACGCCTCGCCCTCATGGGCCTCCTGCCAGCGGTGGTCCTGGCCGATCTCCCTGACGTCGGCCTCTTCATCTTGAACATCTACCTTCTCTGCCTCCTTCACGTCCGGCTGCTGGGCAACGTGGTACGCACGCCACTGGAGCTGCGGACGCAGCAGGCTCATCGCAATCAGGTACTTCGCCTCGTCGGAAAGTTCCTCGTCGGTGTAAGCGGCGGCGATCTTCGGAAGCAGGGCAAGCTTGGCTTCGACGTCCGTCGCGGCGGCGAGGTCGTCCAGCAGGCTCCTGGCGTCACGGACCTCGCCGGATGGGGCGACCATGCACGCCCTCAGCTTCGTCACGCCCGCGGCGCGGTGCAGACGAATGGCGCCGGCAAGCGAGAAAGTCCCGGTCTCCGTGCCGAATGTGAAGCGGTCCGCCTCGGCCGTCTCGATGCCGGGAATACCGCGGATGCTCGTCCGTCCCGAACCCGTGAGCAGGGCGCTGCCGCTTGAGTCCGCGGCGACCGCCAGGCTGTCGCACGTGATCGCCAGGCCGCCCAGCGTCGCCTTGACCGCGCCCGTGTAGGTGGCGATTCCCCCCTGGACCGACTTGCCCTGCGCCTGGACCTTGAGCTCGGCCGGCGGGGGCGGCTTGATCTTCGCCAGATCGGGCGGGGAGGCGATCAGCTCCAGTTCGGACTCCATCAGCGGCTGGATTACCAGCGTCCATGCCTGCCGCTCGTTTAGGCGGCGGAAGACATCGGCCAATGCCGCTCGGTCCTGGAGGTAGGGTATCGCGGCGAACTTCGCGGCAAGCTCATCCCTCTGGGCCGTCTGGCCCTGGAGGTTCAGAGCGAAGAGCCGCTCGACGAGCCGGCGTGATGCGCCGGCGTACGCGGTCCGCAAAGAATCGCGAGAAGCCAACAACTTGTCGGCCTCGGCACTACGCGAACCAGACTTCAGGAATTCCGCCTCGCGCGTCAGGGCCTTGTCGAGATCGCCCAGGGCGTGCAGGGGCTGGTAGTCGCGGGCCACGATGACCGCCAGACCAGCGCGTGCCGGCGACAGGCCGAGCCGCGTCAGCAGATCGAAGTGGCACTTCTCCGCCCAGGCGTCGGGAAAGGACTCCGGGGCCTTGAGCGTTCCGGCCGCGGCGAGCAGCGCATTGCGGTCGCCATCCTTCGCGGCAAGACACATCATGTACACGCCCGCCCACGGCCGTTCAGGCACGGCGCCCTTCAGCGCGACGGCCCCGGCGCGAAACGCAGCCAAGTCCCGCGCGCCCGCGGGCAGAAGACGCCAGCAAGCATATTCGGCGCATCGCGCGCCCGTGTCCTTGTCGGCCGTGTTAAACGTTTGCGCACGCTCAAGGGCGGCCCTGGTCTCCGCCGTCTTGCCGGCCGCGCGGTACATCTCCGCAATGCCGACGAGCAACGGCGCATCCGCCCGCTCGACCACAAGTTGTTTAGCCCTGGCGAGCAGGTCATTGTCCTGGCCCGTCGCCGCCCCACAGATGGACAACACTGCGGCGCCCATAAGGGCCAGCAGGAAGGACGCCCGCAACTCGCTGGATGTTTTCATCATCTGCCTCCCGATAGATTGCCCTGTCGTGCGAGCCGTCCTGGCGGGCGGCTCATTTCGTCGACTCAATGAGACTTCGATACGGCTCGGTCCCTATCAGCGGGGCCTGCGGCGCCGCCGGCGCGGGCACGCCCGCGTATGCCACCGCGTACTTATCCGTGACGGCCGCATGGGAAACTGGCGGCCGGCCGTGCTCAGTCGTCCCGCCGCCCCGCAACGTGAAGTATGCCCCCGTCGCGAGAAGCACGGCCGCGGCCGCCGCCAGGCCCGTCCGAAGCGCACGGACCCACCACGCGCGGACCACACGCGGATGGGCCTGCATCTCCTTGGCCATCGCGCCGGCGATCCGTTCCACCGCCCCGGCGGGTAATCCGGGCGATGCCGCCAGGCGCTCGGCGAAGTTGGCTAGGTCTTCGTTGCCTTCATCCTGCGGCCAGCCTTCCGTAAGATCGCGCCTGTCGAGTTTCGAGTCCTCTTTCATGGTTCCATAATCTCCCGCAACTGCCGCGTCGCGCGGTGGAGCATTACGCCCACGTTCGACGCGCTCAGGCCCGTTGACTCGGCGATCTCGCGGTTCGACATGTGCTGGAAGTACTTCATGTAGATTAGCGTCTGCTGCGGCTGGGCCAGCTTGTCCAGGGCCTCCGCGAGCCCGGCCAGCGCCTCCTTCCGCTCAACCTGCGCCGGCGGCGGATCGGACGCGGCGGCCAAGCCGTCATGCACCTCTTCGTGCCGACGGCCTCGAAAATGTCTCGCAATCTCGCTGGCCACGATCGCCCACAGCCATCCGGCCGCGGAAGAGCGGCACTGCTCGAACCTGCGGACCACCGTCAGGAACACTCGCGCGGTGATCTCCTCCGCCAGTTCCGCGTCACCGAGGCGGGCCAGGACATACCGCCCCACGCCTGGCGCAAACCGGGCGAAGAGTTCTTCTATCTGCTTGTCTCGCTCGGACGGCAAGGACCTCTCCGGCCCAGCACGTGTATGATCCGCCACGCGCGGGGGCATTACAGGAATTCCGGGAAATTCCGACGGGAACGTCCTGCCAAACGGCAGGTGCGCCGGAAGATTGCACACTGGCGCGGCGGGCCTAATACGTCAGTGTCACGCGGGCCTGGCCGCGGAAGTTGGCGATCCGGATGGTCTCGCGCCCGCCGTCGAACCGCCCGCCTTCGACCCGCACCGGAAGCCGGCCGTCGGGATGAGGAAGCCGGATGGTGACTGTCTTGGGGCGACGGCCGCCACGACATGAGACCTCGGCCGTGATCGTTCCGCCGGAGGGATCCGATCTGACGTGCAAAGATGCCGGGCCGAAGTACGTCGCCACATTTTCGAGCCGGATTTCCTTGCCGCCCTCCAGCCATCGGCGCGGGATGCCGCGAAGAAACGCCAGCTCCCCTCCCTCCTCCAGCCACAGCATCCACCGCGTTTGCATGAGGAACCAGCCTTCCTCGTGCGTCTTGTGCTGGCTTGCGAAGTGGTAGTGCTCCCAGAAGGTGTAAGTCTGGCGGTCCTGCAATGCGGTGAACTGGTTGTAGTAGGTCTTGAGGAATTGCCGGACCTCGCCACGGCGGATATGGGCGAAGTCGTGCCGGCAGTAGTAAGGCTGGCTCATTCCCGCGTTCTGGACGGTGAAGAGCGCCTGGTGCGACTTGAGCAGGAACGTCGTTCCGATCTCCCGCGGGTCGAGGACCTCCGATATGACCAGGTACAGCGCCCCGATCAGCGAGTCGCGTCCGCCGAACATGCCGTGCGTGTGCCAATCGCCGCCGTCGGCGTAGAGCGAGACGGGGCCGTGATACTCGGCCCACGGCGGCGCAGACGGCACCCACGTTCCGTCACCCAGAGGAATGACGGGGCTGCGGGCCATCGACTTGTAGAAGGCCGTGCGGATATCGTCGCGGTAGGCGCGGGCCTCCTTCGCCAGCCGCCGGGATTCGGCGGGATCCATCTTCTCCAGCATCTCCGCTACGCGCTGGATGCCCACGTACGACAGGCCGTTGAGCATGAACGAATGGAAGAAATCATCCGGGTCTGCCACTTTGCCGTCCTGGAGGCCGTAGCCCCGGCCGCGAAGCTCCTCGCGCTTGTTCCGGTTGCGCCACGCCAGCAGGTACTCGCACGCCTTGAGCAGTTTGGGCTTGATCCGCCGCACCCAGCCGTCGTCGCGCGTGTAGCGATAGTGCTCGCCCATGCTCCAGAGCGCCGGGCCGGTCTCAAGCTGGTAGCCGCCGAAGTTCTGGATGAAGCCATCGGACCGCTGGCGGTCCAGGAAGAAGTTCAGCGAGCGCTCCGCCAGGCCGTGCCAGCCCATCGAATCGAAGAATTGGATTATCGGGGAGCTTTCCGAGCCTATCGGCGCGTACCAGCCGATCGTGGCTAGCACGCTGCCGCGCGGCTCACGGCCGTACGCGACGATATCAAGGTGCAGCAGGCCCGCGCGGACGCGCTCGTCGACGGCCGGCTCGGGCACGTGAATCCGCGAGCCCGCCGCCAGCTTGGCCTTCCAGAACGCGCGGCAGGAGGCCAGGTGCTCGGCCACGTTCATCTTCGCCAGCTTCGCCACCCGCGCCTCCGGCAGCGGTTGGTGCGGCACGAGCATGTCAACGACGGCCTTGCCGCCCGGCGGCAGAAGAATCGCCATCTCCGCCTGCGGCATGGGCCGGCCGTCGAGCAGGTTGACGCCGAAGACCTTCTGCGTGTCACGTCCCATCTTTGAGAAGCCGCGTTTGCCGTCGTAGGCCGGCGTCGGCGCGTTCAGGCCGTGCAGCGCCTTGAACCAGGCATACCGCGGCGTCCGCCCGGTGTTGACCGCCTCGACGCGGATGCAGCAGACCGTCTCCTCCTCCCGGCCGTGCATCTCGGCGTCCAGCAGCGGCTTCATCGCGGCCACCTCGTCGGCCTTGAGCATGTGCCCGCAGCAGTTGGGGTAGACCGCCCGCCAGTCCGAGCCGCGAAGGTTCTTCAGGCTGATCGGCCGCGTCTCCAGCGTGGCGAAGGCCGTCAAGTCGTACGTCACGTCGTCTTCCACCTGCCGGCTGTGCAGGATCGGCAGCACCTTCTCGTCGAGCCAGCGGTCGATCCTGACCCGGCACGACTCGCCCGGGCCGATGCAGAAGCCGATGCTGATTGGCTTGTTGTCCGACTCCGGAACCGCCTGAGCCGGGAAGTGGTAGCAGGGCTGCACGAATCCCCAGCACCCGCGCTCGGGCTCGTAGCCGACGCGGAAAATCCGCATGTCGCGGCTGAGCCCTAGCCACGTCGGGCACATCAGGTCGCGGTTGCGGGCACAGGCCGCCTCGTAGCTCTCCTCCGGCTCGGAATCGAATCGCTGGGCGTCGCCGATCAGGCCCTCCGCGCGAATGGCCTCGGCGATCTGGGCGTACTTCCGCTTGTCGCCGGCCGTGGTGACGGCCACGCCGTAATCGGGAATCCAGATCGGCCGCCCGGCCAGGACGTCGCGCGGGAAAAACGAAAACTCCGCCGCACGGCCGCGCACTGTGACCAGCGTTGCGTGCGCGCCGCGCGAGACCATTTCGCGGTCGATCGCGATGACCAGCCGCGCGGGCGATCCGGCCGGTATGTCAAACGCCGACCTGCTGGCCCTGCCGGGCCCGCCTACGATGCGCAATCCGCTCAGCCGGCCGTTACGCACCTCAACCGTTCCACTTCCGGGCGACTGGCTCCACACGACCGAAATCTGCATGGCTGGATCTCCTTTCCGATCTGGCGCGTGCAGGCGACGCGCCGGAGATTAGGCGAGCGGGCGTAGGAAATCCAGAGGCGCACGGCCCGGCGCGCGGCGCGGCAAGCCAGGCGGAACAATTGCTGCGCCCCGGTGGAGTACAACGCGGCCGAGGTTTCGCGAGCCTGGGGCCATAGCGGCGCTGGAGGCGCTGAGTCGCGGCGGGCTGGCCCGGACCGCCAGCCTGCGCGCCATAGCACCTCCGCTCTAACCCACGCTGTTAACGCCCGCCCGGACCGCTGTTGGAGGGGTCCACCGCCTGCGCCACGACCGCCGAGTTGAACGAGCTGCGCAAGGTGCTCCGCGACCAGGCCGAGCTGGAGGCGGAGAAGGCGTTCCTGCTCGACGACCTCCGCCGCAACAACTCCAACGTCAGCCGCGCCGCGGAGCAGACCGGGATGCAGAAGCCGAATTTCCAGGCGCCTCTCAAGAAGAACGAGCCGCGGATTCACGACCAGTTGTCGAGAGATGAGTAGTCGATAGCGAGCTTTACTACCGCCAGAGCAAGCGGCGGCACCAAGTCGGCCGCGAGTACGTCAAGGATCGAACGCAAGGACTGGGCGGATGCGCCCCGCATCCCTCGGCAGACCCAATCCCGGCCCCGACGCCATCTTACCCAGATTACCCAGTCGCATATATGTTCGGGTTCGTTCCGGGATTTTGCCTTTTGACCGGCTCGGCCGAGGGTGGGGTGATGTTGATTTCCGGCAACTTTGGCTTCGTTTGGTAATCCTGCCCCTCGTTCAG